>PAUJ01000009.1 GCA_002713705.1 Flavobacteriaceae bacterium | reverse complement strand
TGAAGTTAATTTTGAACTAAAAGAAGTTAATCTTCGTGAAATGGCGGTTCTAAATCAAGAATTTTTTGATAAAATTTTTGGTAAAGATGTTGTTAAATCAGAAGATGAGTTAAAAGCTAAAATAAAGGAAGATGCTGAGAAGCAATTTGTTCAGCAAAGCGATCAGAAATTGATGGATGAAGTTGTAGAGTTTTTAATTTCGAACACAAAATTTGATTTGCCTGGAGAATTTTTAACTAAATGGATCCAGTTTTCAGGAGAAAAACCGATGACTGAGGAAGAAGCAAAAGCTGAATACGAGAAGAGTGAAAAAGGATTGCGTTTTCAATTAATCGAAGGAAAAATCAGAAAAGATAATGATATACAAGTTTCTTTTGATGAATTAAAAGATTATTCAAAAAATATGATAAAAATGCAAATGGCTCAATATGGACAAATGAACCCCTCCGATGAGGAGTTGGACTCAATTGCTGCTCGTATCATGTCAAACCAAGAAGAAGTAAAGAAATTGTCAGAACAATTAAACAGTCAGAAACTATTGAAATTTTTCAAGGAAACGACAAAATTAAAAGCTAAAAAAATAACGTATGATAAATTCATAAAAGAAGCTTACAGTTAATTTAGTACAATACGAAGCGTATTAAGGTGTTGAACTGCAATTCAATACCTTTTTTTTTAGGGTAAACAAAAATAAAGTTGTTGTATAATAAATAACGTTAAATTTTAATTGGTTAATACAAATAGTTTTTTAATCACTTTGTCCAGAAATAGAAGCCAATATTGGTGACCCTTGTGTCAATCCAAATGGTGTTGAAGGAACAATATCAGAAGATTGTATGTGTCTTACTTAAAAAAGTCTAAAAATCATTATATTTATAGCGTTGAATTATATTAATTCAACGCTTTTTTTTAATAAACAATAATCAAATTTATGAACTACGGGAAAGAGTTTAAAAAATTCGCAATTAAAGACCAAGGAATCAATAGCTTATACTACGATCAAATAACAAGCAGTATGAATCCTATGGGTTTCACTCCAAATATTATTGAAGAACGACAAATGAATGCAGTAGCAATGGATGTGTTCTCACGTTTAATGATGGATCGTATTATATTTTTAGGAACCGGTATCAATGATCAAATAGCAAATATTGTTCAAGCGCAACTTTTATTTTTAGAAAGTACCGACGCTTCAAAAGACATTCAAATATATATCAACTCTCCAGGTGGAGGGGTGTATGCAGGTCTTGGAATTTATGACACGATGCAATTTATAAAACCTGACGTAGCTACCATATGTACAGGGATGGCTGCTTCAATGGGAGCTGTTTTATTGTGTGCTGGTGCGCCTGGAAAAAGAAGTGGATTAACACATTCTAGGGTAATGATACATCAGCCCTTAGGTGGTGCACAAGGACAAGCAAGTGATATAGAAATTACAACAAGAGAAATACTTGCATTAAAAAAAGAATTATATGATATTATAGCCAAACATTCTGGACAAAAATATGATAAAGTCTATGAAGACAGTGATCGTGATTATTGGATGAAAGCAGACAAAGCATTAGCATATGGAATGATTGATGAGATTTTAACTCGGTAATATTTTAATTATACTAAAGATCATAAATAACAAAGGGATTAAAAGAAGAGGATTATGTCAAAAGAAGAATTAGAATGTTCGTTTTGCGGTCGTAAAAAGCCAGATACCAAATTATTAATTGCAGGTATAGATGCACACATATGTGATCGCTGTATAGAACAAGCTCATGGGATTTTTGCAGAAGAGACTACACATTCCTCAATCAGTGATTTGTCGGAGGAACTGATGCTAAAAAAACCAAGAATGATTAAAGAATTTTTGGATGAATACATTATTGGACAAGATTATTCCAAAAAAATAATGTCAGTTGCTGTATATAATCACTACAAGAGATTGTTACAAAAAAATACAGATGATGATGTAGAGATAGAAAAAAGTAATATCATTATTGTAGGCGATACAGGAACAGGAAAAACATTAATGGCAAAAACAATTGCAAGAATGTTAAATGTACCATTAGCCATTGTAGATGCAACCGTATTAACCGAAGCGGGATATGTTGGAGAAGATGTGGAAAGTATTTTAACTCGTTTACTACAAGCTGCAGATTATAATGTAGATAAAGCACAACATGGAATTGTATTTATTGATGAAATAGATAAAATTGCACGTAAAGGAGATAATCCTTCTATCACGCGTGACGTTAGTGGCGAAGGAGTACAACAAGCCCTACTTAAATTGCTAGAAGGGACTGTAGTCAATGTTCCTCCAAAGGGAGGTCGCAAACACCCAGATCAAAAATTTATAGAAGTAAATACAGAAAATATCTTGTTTATTGCTGGTGGTGCTTTTAATGGTATAGATCGAAAAATATCTAAACGTTTAAATTTACAAGCAGTCGGTTTTAGTGCTTCTATGCAAGAAGATTCGGTTGATCGTGATAATTTATTAAAATACATTATACCAAAAGATTTAAAAGATTTTGGATTGATTCCTGAAATTATTGGTCGTCTACCAGTATTAACTTACATGAACCCTTTAGGTGAGGCAACTTTAAGAGCGATATTAACGCAACCTAAAAATGCAATTATCAAACAATATGAAAAACTTTTTGCGATGGATGATATTAAGTTTACCATTCAAGAAAAGGCTTTAAATTTTATCGTAAAAAAAGCGGTTGAATATAAACTAGGAGCCAGGGGTTTACGATCGTTATGTGAAGCTATTTTAACAGATGCCATGTATGAAATGCCTGATGGTAATGATAAAGTTTTAGAAGTTTCTAAAGAATATGTAGAACAGAAACTTAATAAATCAACCATCAAGAAATTAAAAGCAGTTTCTTAAATTTATTTCATTAAATACACAAAAAAAGCCTCTAAAGTTTTACGCTTTACAGGCTTTTAAACATTAGTTAAATTACAAAAAGTGGTGAGATTCCTATATTAAGTTTATTTCTTATTCAGGTATAACCTTCAATAAAGGCTTTAGTTTTTTTGTCGCCAAAGATAATTCGAAAGCAATCAAATAAATAGTAAAGTTTTGAATAGTTAATTAATTTTCAGTAATTTTTCTAAAAATTCTCGAGAATTAGATAATCTAGGTATTTTATGTTGTCCACCTAATTTATCGTTTTGTTTCAACCAATCTTTAAATAGATCTTTTCTAGCAGAATGTATTTTTGGAGGTTTTAGGGTTGTATTATTATATCGTTTAGCCTCATAATCACTATTTGATTCTTGTAAAAAAGCATCTAATAATTTATTAAAAGTAGCGCTATCGTCTGGTTGTTTTTTAAATTCAATAATCCATTCATGAGCACCCTTTTCTTTTCCTTCCATAAAAATAGGTCCTGCAGTATAATCAACAATTTCAGAATGAGTTAATTTAGCTGCTTTTCGCAATGCCGCTTCTGCATTTTCAATGATTAATTCTTCTCCAAAAACATTAATATGATGTTTAGTACGTCCAGTTACTTTTATTCGGTAAGGATTGATAGAGGTGAACCTTATGGTGTCTCCAATTTTATAACGCCATAAACCTGCATTTGTCGTTATTACTATGGCATAGTTTTTTCCTAATTTAACGTCGCTTAAGGGTATAACAATTTCTTTAGGACTATCATAAGTATCCATTGGGATGAATTCATAAAAAATGCCGTAATCCAGCATTAATAACAATTCTTTACGTTTATTTCTATCTTGAATTGCAAAAAAACCTTCAGAGGCATTATAGGTTTCATAATATAAAAAGTTATTCTTTGGTAGTAATTTTTTATATTGCTCTAGGTAGGGGTCAAAGCTAACACCTCCGTGGAAATATACTTCTAAATTGGGCCATATTTCAAATAAATTATTTCTTCCAGTGGTTTCTAACACTTGGTTTAATAAAACTAATACCCAGGATGGAACTCCTAAAAGGCTGGTCACATTCTCATTTATAGTTTCATCAACAATGGCTTGCATTTTAGTTTCCCAGTCAGGCATTAAAGAAACCTCATTACTTGGTGTGCTACTAAATTCAGCCCAAAAAGGCATGTTATCAATTAATATGGCAGAAAGGTCACCAAATACAGTTCCATTTTCTTTATATAATTCCTTGCTTCCACCTAAGCGTAAACTTTTTCCAAGAAATAACTCGGAATCTGGATTGTTGTTTAAATATAAGCATAACAAATCTTTGCTTGCTGCATAATGGCAATCTTCTAAGGATTCATTGCTTACCGGTAAAAATTTACTTTTAGCATTGGTGGTTCCACTAGATTTTGCAAACCACTTTATAGGTGTTGGCCAAAAAATATTGCTTTCCCCTTTTCGTGCCCTTTCATAATTAGATTCATTATCTTCATAGGTAGTTATTGGAATTCTTTCAGCAAAATCGGTATAGGTTTTAATACTATTAAAGTCGTATTGATTGCCAATTTCAGTATGCTTAGCCTTGTTAATTAACCCTTTTAAAAGTTCTTCCTGAACATCAATAGGGTATTTTAAGAATAAATCTATTTGATGTATTCTTTTTTTTAAAAACCAAGTGGCTATAGAATTTACTATTGGTATCGGCATTTTTAAAATGTATCTTTATGCAATAAAAATAATCATTTTATTTCTATGAAACCTCAGTAAATAAAACTTGTTTTTAAATGAAATCAAGAATTAAAATGTTCCATATAAACTATTTAATCAATTAGTGAAGATTTATGAACTACCACGGTGTCCTTAAAAAAATGCAAACCGAATTAGGCTCTCCTATACAATACTATTTAGTTTTTAAGGATGATTTCCTGAATGTCAATCAATTATTGGATAAAAATTTAAATATATATTTTGACGGTTATCAGTGTTTAAATTGTGCAAAAGCAAAAAAAATATACCGTCAGGGTTTTTGTTATGATTGTTTTTATGAGATCCCACAAGCAGCAGATTGGATCATGAAACCTGAATTAAGTAAAGCTCATTTAAATATTGAAGATCGAGATTTAGACTACGAAAAAGCCGTACAATTAAAACCACATATTGTTTATTTGGCAAATAGTAGTAATGTAAAAGTGGGTGTAACACGTAAAAGTCAAATTCCAACACGTTGGATCGATCAAGGTGCGCATGAGGCAATTGAAATTGTTGAAGTGCCAAACAGGTATTTGGCAGGAATCACCGAAATTGCATTAAAAAATTATGTAGCTGATAAGACCAATTGGCGAACTATGATTACTAATAAAATAGCTGATGAAGATTTAGTAGCATGGAGAGATAAATTAAAGCAATATATTCCTGAGGAAGCAAAACCTTATTTTATTGAAAACAACAAAGAAACCCATATGGATTTCCCAGTATTAGAATATCCTCATAAGCCAAAAAGTTTAAATTTAGTAAAAACACCCAATTTTGAGGGGGTTTTAAAAGGAATCAAAGGGCAATACTTAATTTTTGAAGACAATACTATTTTTAATATAAGAAGCAATGAAGGTTTTGTAGTTACTCTTAAAGTTAACTAATAAAAAAATAAAGAGAGTTAAAATCACCATAGTTAGAAAGGGAACTATTCATTGATTGGAAAAGTCAACTTTTAATAAGATTCGAAACAAGATTTTAAGTCTTTTAAAGATACTTATAAAGCTTTTACTTAATTTCGTTAATCAACTAAAAATAAATTCATTAAAACAAATCACAAAATATTTCTTTCTCTAGGAAGCAATTTAGGTAATAAATTTGAAAACCTCCAACTGGCAGTAAATGCAATTTTTGAAGAAATAGGTTCTATTAAAAAAATTGCACCCATTTTTGAAACTCCTGCAATGGGTTTTGAAGGTAAGAACTTTTTAAATTGCGTTATTCAAGTGGAGACTAATCAACCAGCAATCCTTGTTCTTGATACTATTCTTTCAATAGAAACTAAATTGGGCAGAGTTAGGGAGGAAAAACTCGGGTATTCATCCAGAAAAATAGATATTGATATGTTGTTTTATGATGATGCTATTATAAACACAAAAAGTTTAATTATTCCCCATCCAGAAATTCAAAATAGAAAATTTGTACTAGCACCTTTAGAATTAATTTCACCTGACTTTATTCACCCAATATTGAATAAAAGTATATCTAAAATTTTAGAGGTAACTCTAGATAATAGTGAGCTAATTAAATATTCTAAATGGTTGCGAAATCCGATATTAGATTTCGATATGTCTAAATTTAGATATGTAGCTATCGAAGGAAATATAGGAGCAGGAAAGACAAGTTTGGCAACTCAATTGGCCTCTGATTTTAATACTAAATTAGTATTGGAGCGTTTTAAAGAAAACCCTTTTTTGCCTGAATTTTATAAAGATCCAGATCGCTTTGCTTTTCCATTAGAAATGTCCTTTTTAGCAGATAGGTACCAACAACTTTTAGACGATTTAACACAATACGATTTATTTAAAGAAAATGTTATTGGAGATTATGATGCTTATAAATCATTAATTTTTGCAAAAATTACACTACAAGAACAAGAATTTATATTATATAAAAAGTTATATCAAATAACGCATAAAGAATTGCCTAAGCCCGATGTTTATGTGTATTTATATCAAAATACAGAACGGCTTTTACAAAATATTAAAAATAGAGGTCGAGATTTTGAACAAGAAATAGAAGCTTCCTATCTTCAAAAAATTAATGAAGGATATATGGAATTTATCAAAAACCAGCATATTGATACCATTAAAATTATTGATATTTCTGAAATGGATTTTGTTAATAATAGATTTGATTATATTCAAGTATTAAATCAAATTATAAACTAATATGGATGAAATCAATTTTTGATTACTGAGTATCATGGAATTGTAATTTCAGAAATAAATCCCAAACAACAACCCCACAACTAACCGAAATATTTAAGGAATGTTTGGTGCCGTATTGAGGGATTTCTATCACTGCATCACTCATTGATACCACCTCTTGAGAAACTCCTTTTACTTCATTTCCAAAAACGATGGCATAGCTACTATTGGGATACGTTTGATAATTTTCAAGAGAAATGGAATCTTCGGCTTGTTCGATACTTGCAACTTTCACTCCTTCAGATTTTAATCGATTTATTAATTCTATGGTATTTTCAACGTATTCCCATTTCACACTATCAGTTGCGCCTAAGGCTGTTTTGTGGATGTCTTTATGTGGTGGTTTCGCAGTGATACCACAGAGGTAAATTTTTTCAATTAGGAACGCATCTGCAGTACGAAAAACAGAGCCAATATTATTTAGGCTTCTAATATTATCTAGTATTATTATTAGCGGAGTTTTATTAGAAGTTTTAAACTCATGACTATTGATTCTAACTAACTCACTATTTTTTAACTTTCTGTTTTTCATAAAGCAAAAGTAATTTTTTAATTACAATTCTTGATTTAAAATAAAATTTCATTAATCATTAGATTGATTTAAATTCTTTTTGTTGATAAAAGAAAAGAATTCTTTAGAAAAGCATTTTAAATAAAATGTAGTTTTCTTTACTTTAGCTTATTCAGTGAAAAACAGTTATGGCAAAATCAGAAACTCCACTAATGAAGCAGTACAATGGCATAAAAGCTAAGTATCCAGATGCTTTATTGCTATTTAGGGTTGGAGATTTTTACGAAACTTTTGGAAAAGATGCTATACGTGCAGCAGGAATATTAAATATTACCTTAACTGCCAGGAATAATGGTGGAAATGGAGAAAAGATAGAATTAGCAGGGTTTCCTCATCATTCCTTAAATACCTATTTGCCAAAATTGGTAATGGCTGGTTGTCGAGTTGCAATTTGTGATCAACTGGAAAATCCAAAACAGACGAAGAAGATTGTGAAAAGAGGTGTTACCGAATTAGTTACACCTGGGGTAGCATTTAATGATGATATTCTTCAATCCAAATCTAATAATTTTTTAGCAGCCATACATTTTAATACAACATCAAAAAAGAAAGAAGAAATTGGGATCTCATTTTTAGATGTTTCCACGGGAGAGTTTCTAACTTCTCAAGGTTCTTCTGAATACATTGATAAATTACTTCAAAATTTTAATCCTTCTGAAGTATTGTTTTCAAAACAAAAAAGAAAATTATTCTCCGAAACTTTTGGAGACAATTTTCATGTATTTCATCTAGAAGATTGGGTTTTTCAGGCAGATTATGCAAGAAGCACTTTAAATAACCATTTTAATACGAGTACCTTAAAAGGTTTTGGTATTGAAGAGATGACTTCAGGTATTATTGCGGCAGGAGCTGCACTTCATTATTTATCTGAAACACGTCACGACCAATTACGGCATATCGCTAAAATTTCTCGAATTGCAGAAAATGAATATGTTTGGATGGATCGTTTTACCATTGGTAATTTAGAACTTTACCATTCATCCGCAGCAAACGCAGTAACTCTTCTGGATGTAATTGATAAAACTATTTCTCCGATGGGAGGAAGGTTATTAAAAAGATGGGTGGCACTTCCATTAAAAAATAAAGATAAAATCATTAGTCGTCACGAAGTAGTTAGTTATCTGTTAAAAGATTCAATAGTGTTAGAAGAGGTACAACTAAACATTAAACGAATTGGGGATATTGAGCGACTCATATCAAAAGTTGCTACCGGAAAAGTAAGTCCAAGAGAAGTAGTGCAGCTTAAACATTCATTAGAAGCCATTCTTCCAATTAAAGAAAAGTCACAAGAAGCAAAAAATAAATCGTTAAAAATTATAGGAGAACAATTATGCGATTGTAAGTTGCTTCGTGAAAAAATTTCAGCAACATTAAGGGAAGAAGCTCCAGTTTTAATTAAAAAAGGAAATGCAATTGCTGCAGGGGTTTCAGAAGAGTTAGACGGACTTAGAAGCATTGCAAAGGGAGGAAAGGATTATCTAGATGGAATGTTGAAACTAGAGACTGAAAGAACAGGAATTTCATCTTTAAAAATTGCCTCAAATAATGTTTATGGGTATTATATAGAAGTTAGAAATACACATAAAGATAAAGTGCCTGAGGAATGGATTCGCAAGCAAACTTTAGTAAATGCAGAACGATATATCACCGAAGAGTTAAAAGAATACGAAGCGAAAATATTAGGTGCTGAAGAAAAAATAGCAGCTTTAGAATTAGATATATTTAATAAATTAATGACATGGATGCTTCAATTTATAAGTCTAGTACAGCAAAATGGACGCTTGATTGGAGAATTAGATTGCTTGTGTTCATTTGCTTCATTAGCTAAAGAATCTAATTATACAAGGCCTTTATTAGACGATACTTTCGAAATAGATATTAAAGAAGGAAGACATCCAGTTATAGAAAAACAATTACCTCCAGACAGTCCATTTATTGCAAATGATGTATATTTAGATAGGGAAATGCAGCAAGTCATTATGATTACTGGCCCTAATATGAGTGGTAAGTCTGCAATACTTAGGCAAACAGCATTAATTACTTTATTAGCTCAAATTGGAAGTTTTGTTCCAGCTAAGGAGGCAAGATTGGGTATTGTCGATAAGATATTTACGAGGGTTGGGGCCAGCGATAATATATCGATGGGAGAATCTACTTTTATGGTGGAAATGAATGAAGCAGCAAGTATTTTAAATAATATTTCAGAAAGAAGCTTGGTCTTGTTAGATGAAATAGGAAGAGGAACCAGTACCTATGATGGAATTTCTATTGCTTGGGCAATTAGTGAATACTTACATGAACATTCCTCAAGAGCTAAAACATTGTTTGCAACTCATTATCATGAATTGAATGAAATGACAGAAACATTTGATAGAATAAAAAATTATAATGTTTCCGTAAAAGAGCTTAAGGATACTGTTCTTTTTCTTAGAAAGTTAGTTCCTGGCGGATCACATCATAGTTTTGGAATTCATGTGGCTAAAATGGCAGGTATGCCTCAAGCAGTTTTAGACCGTGCAAATAAGATTTTAAAACGATTAGAGAAGTCGCATTCTTCTCAAGAGCTTACGGAAGAGATGAAATCGATTGCAAAAGATGAAATGCAATTGAGTTTTTTTAAATTAGACGATCCTTTATTGGAACAAATTAAAGGGGAAATTCTTGAAATTAATATTGATACATTAACTCCTGTTGAAGCTTTAATGAAGTTAAATGAGATAAAAAGAATGCTTCAGCCAAAAGCGGATATAAAGTTTAAAAACTAAAATATAGTTAAAACTAAAATTGAGTATTTTTTTAAAAATAAACCGAATACTTTTAAAAACTTAGTAGGTTTGCTTTATGATTTTAAATAAACCATTATCGTTTTATAAAGAGGAAAAGCAATTGTTTGAAAATGAATTAGTTCAAATAAATAAAAAACTTTTCAAACTTAGTATGACTCGATTATTTGTTTTTCTATCTATCATTTTTTGTGGCTGGGTTTTCTTTGGAAACATGAAGGTGATTATTCCTGTTTTAATTATTGGAATTGCATTGTTCTTTTATTTGGTAACTATTTATTCAGATTTAAAATTATTAAAACAAAAAACACAAGAGTTAATTAAAATCAATCAAATTGAAATTAATGTTTTAAATGGTGACTTATCCGATTTAAGCGATGGTGATCAATTTAAAGATCCAACTCATTTTTACAGTTATGATATTGATTTGTTTGGAAAAGGTTCCTTTTTTCAATATTTAAATAGGACTACCGTTAAAACTGGAAAAGAAAAATTAGCTGCTATTCTTTGTCAGAACGGCATTAATTCTATTATTGAAAAGCAAAATGCGATAAAAGAACTTTCAAATTTAGCTAAATGGCGTCAACAATTTTCAGCTACTGGAAGTTTAATTAAAGTTGATGAAAGTATCGAAACGATAGTTAAATGGTTAAAAAATCATCAATTTTTCACACCGAAATCTATGAGCTATTTGCCAAATGTATATGGTGGATTATCTTTAGTGTTGTTTTTTTTGAGTTATTTAAGTTTTGTTCCTAATTCACTAATTGTTATTTGGTTTTTTGTAGGATTGACCATTACTGGTATTTATATAAAAAAAATTAACACTTTATACCTTTATGCTAATAAAGCGAAAGAAACCTTTAAGCAATACCATCAATTACTAGCTTTTATAGAAAATGAAACTTTTATTTCTGATATATTAAAACAAAAGCAGGCAGAAATAAAAATAGAAAATCAAAAAGCTTCTCAAATATTTCTGCAACTTTCAAAAATATTAGATGCCTTTGATCAACGAAATAATATGATAATTGGAGTATTTGCAAATTCTTTTGCTTTACGAGACTTGTACCATTGTCATCGTATTGAACAATGGATTGACACTTATTTAGAGAAGGTTCATAGTTGGTTTGAAGTTATTGCTTTTTTCGATGCTCAAAATTCCTTAGCTAATTTTCAATTTAATCATCCTAACTTTACATTTCCAACTATTGTTGATCATACTACAAGGCTAAAGGCTGAAAATTTAGGTCATCCTTTAATTGCTGAAGAAAAACGAATTAATAGTTCTATAAACATAAATAATGAGGAGTTTTTTATTATTACAGGAGCTAATATGGCTGGAAAAAGTACTTTTTTAAGGACTGTTTCTTTAGCTATAGTAATGTCTAATGTTGGACTTCCCGTATGTGCTACAAATTTTGAGTATACTCCAATAAAATTGATTACAAGTATGCGAACGAGTGACTCGTTAAGTGATGACGAATCGTATTTCTTTTCCGAATTAAAACGATTGAAATATATTGTAGATGCAATAAAAAATCAAAAGTATTTCATCATACTTGATGAGATATTAAAAGGCACCAACAGCATAGATAAAGCTAAAGGTTCTCGGAAATTTGTAAAAAAATTAGTAAATTTTCATGCAACTGGTATCATTGCAACTCACGATTTAAGTCTTTGTAAGATTTCTGAAGAACTTTCTCAAGTGCAGAATTATTATTTTGACGCTGAGATTGTTAATGAGGAACTTTATTTTGATTATACCCTGAAAACAGGAATTTGTAAGAATATGAATGCCTCGTTTTTGTTGCAAAAAATGAAAATTATTTAATTTTTATTGGAAGATTTTCTATTCTTTTTTTCACTTAAATGTATTTTATAACTCAGCTCATCTTTATCCTTAGATTGAACCTCTAAATATATTTTTCTGCCTGCTTCGTCAAAAGACTTTCTACTAGGAACCGTTGTTAAGTCTCTCTTTTTAAAATTTGATAAGGGTATTGAAATCCATAAATCGGTATAGGAAGACTTGGCAATATCCCCTTCAATAAAAAAGTCGAAAGCTGTAGATTGAACATTTGTTTCTGGAACAGAAATGATGTTATTTTTTAAAAAAATAGTATTATCTATATTAGCAAATTTGATTAAATCTAAACGTTTTTTACTAAATATTATTCTGCCTGCATCAATTATTGGTTGAAAGTTAATTATATCTAATTTTTTTATTTTATAATTTAATACTGCTTCAAGAGATTTTTGATTTACACCAATTGAATCATTCATAACTCCTTTAATACTTGCATTAAGGTCAATTATTCCAGTTAATTTAGTGGGTTCTTCTAGCTGATTGTAGCCAAAACTATTAAAGGTATATAGTAGGTTTTCAATAGCAAAATCATCTACTTTAAAATTGGTTTTAAAAGGAGTTAGTAAGTCCTTACTCATATCAATTTCTGCATCTACAGACATTTTTTTGTCATAATAAAAACAATAGGCATTGTTTAAGTTTAACGTATTAATTTCATCAAAAAATAAGTTTGCATTTACCTTTTCTAATGTTACATTGTTGTAACTAAGTTTTTCCAATTTTAAATTTAAGGTTGGATTAAATTTTGAATGCAATTCTTTCAAAATTAGTTTCACATTATTTTTCTTCTTAGATTTTTGTGATTTAGGATTAAATGTGTCAATAAAATTGCTGAAATTAATATCTTTTGAACCTATACTAATAGAAGAACTTATGTTTTTTGTTGAAATAGAATTATCAAAAATTTCTATAAAATTATTAATTTCACCTTTTAAATGAATCGCTTGATCGTCTGCTAAGCCCAATTCAAAATCATTTAAAATTGCATGTTTGTCTTTTATACTTATAGATATATTATTAAAAGGTAAGTTTAGATTTTCAGATTTATAAAGCAGACTTCCCTTGCTCACATTTAGATTAATTTTAGCATTATTTACCAATTCTTTCAGATTCCTAGCTTCATTCTTAAAACGAAAATTAAATTTATAAGTAGCTTCATTAAAAAAAAACTTGTCATAATTTAATAATTCTGCCCAATTTTCCATTGCTCCAGTTGCATTTAGATTTAAATCCATTTGTAAAGTCTCTAAGCCATTCTTATTTTTCCTAGGATTTAAATCAATTTTTATAATTGCGGTTGCATTGCTCTCTTTGTAATTTCCACTTATCTCTTTTATATAAATTTCTTGATCTTGATATTTGGCATCAATATTAATAGTGTTAAAAGGAATATCATAAAAATCTAATTGCTGTAAATTGAAGGAAATATTTGGGTTGAATTTACTGGTTAGAATGTTTATGGATTGTTTAATCTGAGTTATATTTTTACTTTTAGATTGTTTTTCGTGAGCTCCAAAAGTTTTTATTAATGATTCATAGTTTAAATATTTGGAAGAAATATCTATTCGAGAATAGCTAGGTTGATTAGACGTTTCGTTTGATAATAAAGAGCCAAAGTTTTTAATGTCTCCTTTAATAATAATATTTTCTTTTGAATCTAAATCAACAACAAATTCTTTTATTTCAGCATTATTATGATTGATATATAATTCTAAAATTGGAATATTATAACGACTCTTACTTTGCTTACTTTTAATAATCAACTTTTCACAATTAATAGTAACCTCAGATGAGTTTATAACATCTGACATAGAATTAATAGTACCATTATAATTTCCAGCTATTTTAAAACGACCATTTGAAAAATTATAATCTTTGCTGTTAATGATAGTATTCAAATAATTAATTTCACCTTCAGCTTCATAATCTGTAGTTAAATTCTTGGGTTTTGAATACTCATTAACCAAGGTGAGATTTGTTATTTTAAATGGTATATTATTATATATGCCATTGAGGTATTCAAAAGTATTTGTGAGGTTTTTTCTGTTTTCAACTTTAGAACTATCTTTAAATACTCGATTTTTAGTACTTCCTACAAAAGATATATTTTTGAAATACAAACTATCTTTTTTATAGAAAATCTCATTATTTATAGTTTCGTATTTTAATTTTACCAGGGTATTATTATGATAGACAAACTTTCCTGAAATATTAGCACTTACCTTAAAAGGCTTTTTAATGGTGATTCCTTCTAATTTATTTTTAATATTTTCCGGCAATAAATGTAAACTTTTACTATAATTGGCTTTTTCTAATGAAAATAAGAATTTAAAATATTTATTTTTAAGATTAATAAATGCAGAGATGTCAAAATTTTGTTCTCCTATATTTAATTGAAATTCGGGTATTAAAAGGATGTTTTCTGAAGTGTTAATAATTGGCTTAAAACTACCAACGCACCTAGTATTATTAAAGAAAGTTCCATTTTTTAAATTCAATCCCATTTCTTTCATAAAAACATCTAAGTTCAGTTTCGGGATTATCATTTTTTTTAAATCAATATTAAAATCTACTTTATTTAAGTGTGCTGTTATTTTTTTATTTTTTATTTTTTCAATGAAACTAAATTCAATGTCCTCCATTATAATAGCCACATTGTTATCAATGAAATTAAGAATAGTTGGTGTTTTATTATTTTTAGAATTGGTTTTAAAAACATAATTATTACTAAAATGATCCTGATCTACAAAAATAGAAATATGTCCTTTTTTCGCTGAAATCGATTTGATTTCTAACTCTTCTTTAAATACATCTACAACCGATATTGAAGCACTTAATTCTTCTATAAATAGCGTTTTTCTATTATGTTGAGTATATAAAGAGTCAGTTAGTGAAAGGTTGAAAATTTTTATTTTTATGGCAGGTAATTCTTTTAAAGAGCTTATAGTGATAGAGTCAAAAAGAATTTCTCCATTACTTCTTTCATTAAGTGTGTTTTCTATTTTAGCTGTAAGTTCTTCTTTATGGTTCTCAAAATAGTAGTGTATCCCAATTAAAGAAATTGAAAGAATTAGCAGTAAAACGCTAATAAAGATGAAGGTATTTCTAACTATTTTTTTAATAATTTAAGATCTAAGTATTCTTGTAAAAATAAATAAAAAAGAATTAATAGTTATATTAGGTTAAGTAAATGAATATGCTATATGTTAAAAAATAACAGGTCTTTTTCTAAATTGCAATACTTCCCATATAAAAAATCCGAGCACTGCAAAATACTCTAAAGCCACTATCCATAAATTTTCAGAAACCCCTTCAGTACTATATGCCAAATAACTCAACATTACCGCTAAACTCCAAATTATTGAAAATTTATATCTAGTAAAAACGGAAAGTAATAACGGACTGGCAATGTACCAAGGGTGAACGGTCGTAGAAAGTAAAAAATATATAGAAATTCCATATAGCAAGGAAGTGATAAGTTGCTGAGTTGATTTATTTTTTTTATAAAGTGAAAAGAATAAAATAAATAAAATTATAAATAGTGGAAGAATTTTTCCAATGATTGCTATCATATTCCAACCAACTATTTTAAAGCCCAACCAACGAATTATATAATATATACTTGCATTAAACTCGAAATTTTGAAACCAAAGAAAAATTGTTTCAGAAAAATTATTAATAAATTGAGATGATAAAAAAGGTATAAAAGTTAAGGTAACTGTTCCTAAGACTATAAAATAAAAACCAGCAAGCTTTAAATAACCTTTATTAAGATTATTGATAAACCATTTATAATACAGAGGAAGAAGAAGGAAAGGAATTAGTTTTACAGAAACAGAAATTCCTAACAAAAAAGCAGCGCCAAGCCATTTTTTTTGATTTAATAGATATAGAGAAGCAATTAAAAAAAATAGCATAACTCCTTCAAAGTGAAGGTTACCTGTTAATTCTATAATGATAAAAGGATTTAAGAAATACCAAAAAATTTGATTTGGATTTAAATGAAGTTTTAATAATAATTTTTTTCCTATGAATAGAATTCCTAGATCAGCCAGAATTATAATGACTCGCAACACCACCACGGACCCTAAAATGCTTTTTTCTGTAAAAACTGAAGCAATTGAAAAACATAATTGATTAATAGGTGGATAGTTGCTAAAATGACTTCCGTTTAAACTGCCCATTCCATTATAGAGTTCCTGTGCTTGATTGATAATTATCCCATATGAGTTTGAAGCGGCTTCAATATAGCTTTCAGGGGTAAATAAATACGGACTTATACCTTGCGAAATTAATCTTCCATCCCAAATAAAACGATAAAAATCTTGTGATAAATTAGGGAGTATTGCAATAAAAAGTAATCTAAAAGTTATTCCGATTCCTGTTAATAACCAAAAACAATCTTTATTTATTTGGATGATTTTATAAGCAATAAAAAATAGTGTTCCAATAAGAGAGATGAGTTTTATAAAATCACTTCGGTCTAGGTCATAAGCGAAAACTAAATAAAATAATAGACTTGTTAGAACCAACAATATTGTTGTTCTATTTTTTATTAAAGTTATGAGCATTTATAGTGTTTGTTAAAAACAAGAATAGTATAAGTTTTTAAAATATAGAACATTAAAAATAGTCAATCGAAATTAAAATCAAGAATTCGCCAAAATTAATCTTGCCATTCTGCTATAAATAGATTGGTGTCACGTCCGCCACCATTATTTCTATTAGAGGAGAATATTAAATTTTTTCCATCATTTGAAAAAACTGGGAAAGCATCAAATGTTTCACCGTGAGTGATACGCTCTAAATTTTTTCCATTTACATCAATCATGTACAAATTAAAAGGGAATCCTCTTTCAGCTTCATAATTACTAGAGAATAATATTTTTTTTCCATCTGGCGTGAAAAATGGGCTCCAATTGGCATTTCCTAGATTGGTTAATTGTTTTATGTCGCTACCATCAGCATTACATATGTAAAGTTCCATATTGGTAGGCTCAACTAACCCTTCAGCTAACAATCCTTTGTATTTACTAATTTCTTCTACTGTTTTAGGCCTTGATGATCTAAAAATTAATTTGGTTCCGTCTGGAGAAAAGAAAGCCCCACCATCATAGCCTAATTCGTTAGTTATTTGCTGCACATCACTTCCGTCTAGATTCATCGTATATAATTCTAAATCTCCACTTCTTGTTGAGGTAAATACTATTTTATCACCTTTTGGAGAAACTGTAGCTTCAGCATCATAACCGGGTGAATTCGTTAATTGTCCAGTAATATTTCCCTCTAAATCGGCAACAAAAATGTCGAAACTATCATAAACTGGCCATACATACCTTCCGTTTTTACGCAATGGAACTTCAGGACATGCCTTATCTGCCAGGTGAGTAGAACCATAAATAAAGCTTTTATTATCTGGTAAAAAATAAGCGCAAGTTGTTCGTCCCATTCCAGTACTTATCATTGGTGGAATATTTTTATTAAAAGTTTCATCAGCATTCATTAAAAACATCTGATCACACGATAATCCCCATTTTTTATTATTGGATTGAAAAATTAACTGTTGATCATCAAAACTCCAATAAGCTTCTGCATTATCACCACCGAAAGTTACTTGGCGTAACGATTTAAAATGAGTTTCTTCAGGAAAGATTAAAGAGTCTTTTTTTATTGTTTTAGATATTTCTTTAGCCTTAGAAACATCGGTTAGACCGGTTTCAGTTTTATTTTCTTTACAAGCGAATGTGAATAAAACAATTAATAAAATTGGTATTCGTTTCATAATTAGGTTAATTTTGGACAAAAATAACGCTTTAGAATCTTTGCCAATAAATATTTTGGTTATTTCTAATAAATTAAATTTAAAGTTAATGATAAAAGTATTTTATTTATTTGTGGTACTATTTTTAGTATATTCCTGTGAAACCGAAACACCTGTCAAGGAATTTTCTATGAAAGATGATGTGTATTTTTTAGCAGATGATTCTCAAGAAGGTAGAGAAACTGGATCTGAGACAGAAAAAAAATCTGCAAATTATCTTGCTGAAAGATTCAAAAATATGGGTTTAGCACCAAAGGGATCGGATGGTTATTTACAACCTTTTACTTTTAAAGCTAAAACCAACCCACATGCTGAAGTTACTTATAACACAAACAAAGAAGATGGTACGATTACGGGTTTAAATGTAATTGCTTATATCAATAATAATGCAGAAAACATCGTTATTATTGGAGCTCATTATGATCATTTAGGATTTGGTAGTGAAGGTTCTTTGTATAGGGGTGAAGGAATAGAAATTCATAATGGGGCAGATGATAATGCTAGTGGTGTAGCAGTAATGATGAATTTAGCAAAACGTCTTAAAGGTAAGAATATCAATAATAATTACTTATTTATATCATTTTCAGGTGAAGAATTAGGATTATTAGGTTCTAATTATTTTGTAAAAAACCCAACCATAGATACTAAAAAAGTAAATTATATGATTAACATGGATATGGTGGGAAGATTAAAAGAAGATAAATCGCTTGCCATATATGGTGTAGGTACTTCACCTAAATTTAGTCAAACTTTATTTGCTAATAATTCTGATTTTAAACTTATCGAAAAGAAATCCGGAATTGGACCAAGTGATCACACTTCATTTTATTTAGCTGATATTCCAGTTCTACATTTTTTTACAGGACAGCATGAGGATTATCATAAACCAACTGATGATGCAGAAAAGCTAAATTATGAAGGAATGAATGCTATTTCAAATTATATATTCGATATCATTACTGACTTAGATAATGAGGGTAGGTTAGCATTTAGAAAAACTAAAAATGAAAGCGAAGAAGCACCAGATTTTAAAGTTACTTTAGGAGTAATTCCAGATTATTTATATGATGATAAAGGAATGCGTATTGATGGTATAAGTGAAGAAAGACCAGCTCAACGTGCGGGAATGATTAAAGGTGATGTAGTAATTAAAGTGGGTGAATACGAAGTTACCGATATGATGAGTTATATGAAGTCACTTTCAAAATTTGAAAAAGGACAAAAAACAGTAGTGATCGTTGAACGAAACGGAGCGCCTTTAGAATTAGAAGTGACCTGGTAGTTGTTTGTTTAAAATAGTAGTTAAAGGCTTCTAAAATAGATGCCTTTTTTATTTTACCCGAAGAGTGACTAAAGGTAAAATGATTCCTATTCCCAAGAGAGTTAGACCGATTGTTTTTCCGAAAAATAAAAATGAGCTAAAGACCAATAGAAGTAAATAAATAGGTGCTAATGTTATGATTAATACATACCTGAAAGTTCCAATAAATTCGTCTTCTGTTATTTTTGGAAATGCAACTTTCTTCCAAATAAAATAAGGTATAAAATAAAAAACTTTTATTAAAAAAATAAAAAATAAATATAAACTTGATGGTTTTTTTATTTTATTTTCAGTCTTTAAAAAATCATTTTGGAGGCATTTATTAACTGCTATAGGAGAAGTGAAATCTATCTTTAAATTTTTTAGGTTTTTTAGATTTTGTTCATAGTCTGAAATACTTTCTATGTGACTGGTGAGTTGTTTGAGTTCTGTAGAGATAGTTTTGTTTAATTCTTGCATGTCAAGCTGGCTGCCATCCCAAAATTTAGTAGGAGAAATATGCTTGCCAAAATAAACAGACATGGAATCTCCATATTCAGTTGGAGCTTGATAATTTACTCCAACAGGTATGATTATAATTTCTCTTTTAGGAAATTTCTGTAAGGTTTCCTGTATTATCCTAGCAGCTCCTTTTTTTAAAGGACGAACTTTTCGCTTAAGGGAATGATTTCCTTCTGGAAATAATATGATAGATTTTTTTTGATCTAGGAACTCAGTGCAGAAAGTAAAAATCGCTCTATTTTTTTGAATGTTATTAACTCCGTCTATCATTCTATAAACAGGAAGCATTTGCAAACTGTTTAACAGTTTTGCAACTGTTGAATTTTTAAAAACCGCTGCTCTCGTAAGAAAATAATTTTTTCGAGTACTACTAATACTTACTAACAAAGGGTCTAATAATGCATTTTGATGATTGGATAAGAAAATAACAGCTTTATCCTTTGGTATTTTTTCTTGGTATACTACATCTTTTCTTTTGTAATAAAATTTAAACCCTATTGTTAGGTAAAACTGAACAAAATTTAACCAAAGTAATTTCAAAATAAATACGATTTAAATTTGTCTTTTAGACCAATAAGTTGCTATGATGAGTCCAGATACAATATGCCATACTCCCCAAAAAGCAGCTACAAGTGCCATTCCACCCAGACCATTAAAAAAACTAAAAATTAATAACATTCCCAAACCAGAATTTTGTATTCCGGTTTCAATCGCTAAAGTACGTCTATCTTTTTTAGATAAGCCAGATATACTAGCAATACTATAGCCTAAAGTTAATGCTAAAATATTATGAATTAGTACAATAATAAAAACATAGTGAATGTAATTTTTAAAAATATCAATGTTTTTTGATAATGCTAAGATAATAAGTGCTAAAAAAAATAAAATTGAACCTATTTTAAAAATAGGAGCTGATTTTAAAGCTAAATTTGGAACGTAATTTCGAACTAACATACCTAAAATTAAAGGAACTCCTAATAATAAAGAAATTACTTTAATCATCGCTAGTGGTGATAATGATATGGTGTTTATTAAATTTGAAGTAGGTTCATAAAATCCAGACCATAACTGAAAATTTAAGGGAACCATTACAATTCCCAAGAGTGTAGCAATAGCTGTTAAACTAACTGAAAGTGCTGCATTCCCTCTTGCATAACTGGTCATAAAATTAGATATATTACCTCCTGGACAAGCAGCAACCATGAACATCCCTAAAGCAATACTAGGAATAGGTTGTATGATAATCACTAATAAAAAAGTGAATGCTGGAAGCAATATAAATTGAGATAAAATCCCAATTAATACGCTTTTTGGATTTTTAATAATTCTTAAAAAATCTGATACGGTTATGTTTAAGGCCACTCCAAACATAATTACCGCAAGGGTAAGATTTAGAAAGAATAAACTCTCTGAATTAAAATCTAAAATTATGCGGTCTAATTCTTCTTGCATTTAAATTTAAAAATAGTAAAATTAAAGTTCTATTTGATGCATAATAATAAATTTAAAAATTTCTAGCTATTGATAATGTCATTGTTAAATGATAATCGGTATTTCTGGTTTTGGAACTGTTGTAATTATAATATATTTTAATATCTGTACGACCTCTTCTGAAATAGATTTCAGTGTTAACTATGAATAAATGATGATTTGGCTCCACTAAAAAAATGGAAGAATCCCCGATTAGATTTCCCTGTAGCATTGTATCATGAACCACATACCTGTAACCTGTCCTAATACCAAAAAACAATTCGTTATTTAGAACGCCTAATTGATTATAGGCTGCAGTATGTTGTATTGGATTTCTTTTTCCAAAATAAAAAACGAAATCATTTTGAATATACACATCTTTTATTCCAATTGCTAAACTAGGATTAATAGTGAAATAGGCATTAAAGGGATTAGCGTTCAATTTCCATTCTTTTATNTAATTGAAATAACAATTATTAGTAAAATTATTATTGATTTGACCTATCCAAGAAGCTGTTCTTGAGTCTGTTGCAGCNGTACTGTGAAATGAATTTTGAATCCATTCACCACCTGAAATTTCTCCAGTAATACCAAAAGAATATAAAAAATCAAAAATCCAATCATCTCCAGTTACTGTATGTTGGAAATTAAAACCTAAATAACTTGCATACGGCCTATCAANTTTCNANATATCAGTTTCTTCTAAATCTGAAGGTGTATAGATTTCTTGTCCAAGAAAGAAACTATTTTGCCTTTTATGCTTTTTGTTTTTTAGTAATCTTCTNTAGGTAATAAAATTTCCAGCTGTATAATACCGATCAGTAAATTGAAGGAAATCATTGTCATGACTTAATTCAATTTGATTTTTAACTAATTTTTCAGGTTCATCATTTAATTTAAAACTTTGACCCATAGAAAAAGAATAAAAAAAAGACAATAAAATGNNTAAATTATATGAATTCAATTTGTGGATTAAGATTTAGACTTTAGTAGTTANGCTCTTGAAAAATACAAAACTAAAACCAATAAAAAGCATTAAATGNAATGGGAATAAACCAAAGTCNCCATNCTGATCTCCAACGANAAATGCACTATACANGCCAAATGCAAAATAAATTGCAAGAAAACCTTCAATAATAACATTCGATGATATGTTTTTTGAGATGTATTTATTTTTTTTCCAAGAACCTTTNAACTTTTGAACATTNAATTTTGGAGTCCTAATAAACTCACTTTTCTTGCCAAAGTGTCCTTCCAAAACACCTATGGAATTATGAAGTGAGAATCCCATTGCAACAGTGAAAAACATAAAAAATAATCCAATGTATTTTATAAATTGTTTTAAGCCTCCTCCATAAANACTTTTAAAAGAATACCAATAGCAGATAAAGAAAATAAATGTNCTTATGATAAAAAAGCTCATCGCAAAAAAGTAATATTTAAGATGCTCATATTCATTTTTAATATANAGCATTGGAATNCTTAATATNCCTACCATTAAAATAGTTAAAAACATAGTGCTATTAAGTAAATGNAGCAAAGCGTGTACTTTAGTTTTGTAAGAGAGTTTAGAATCTTTTAAAACCCTCCATATTAATTTTTGGAAATTTTCAGCTCCTNCTTTGTTCCATCTAAATTGCTGAGATCTTGCNGCACTAATCACCAATGGAAGTTCCGCTGGAGTTTCAACGTCAACTAAATATTTAAATTTCCAATCTTTTAGTTGTGCCCTATAACTTAAATCTAAATCTTCNGTTAAGGTGTCTCCTTGCCAATTCCCTGCATCCAGTATNCATTTTTTCCTCCATACACCTGCTGTTCCATTAAAATTAATAAAGTGGCCTTTACTATTTCTTCCAACTTGCTCTAAGGTNAAGTGTGCATCTAAAGCAAAAGCTTGAACTCTGGTTATTATCGAAAAATTTCTATTTAAATGACCCCAGCGAGTTTGAACAACTCCAATTTCTGAGTTTTTAAAAAAAGGGATGGTTTGTTGTAACCAATCTTTTTTAGGAAGAAAATCAGCATCAAAAATTGCAATAAATTCTCCCTTGGCAATTTTTAAACCTTCTTTTAAAGCGCCTGCTTTATAATTTTTTCTATCTGATCTAGTAATTTGTTGAATGTCTAAACCNTTTTTTTGAAGTGTNTTTATTTGAATAGCAGTAGCTGCAAAAGATTCGTCAGTAGAATCATCTAATACATGAATTTCTAATTTGTCTTTTGGATATTCTAATTTGGAAATNTTATTTAATAACCTTTCCATTACATANAATTCNTTATAAACAGGNAGCTGTATGGTTACAAAAGGGATTTCTTCTTCTTTAGAAAAGTCGAACTTTTTGCATTTTAAATTTTTCTTTTTTTCTTTTAAAAAATTAAATAATAAATTAAGTTGAGCCAAAGCATACAAGAAAATTAGCAGCAAAGCAATAGAGTAAAGAACAATAATGATGGTTTCTAAAATCATTTTTTAAATGAATACTTAAATATCCAATATANAATATTAACACCNGCAAATATAGCGCCTTTTATGGTTCCTGAAACTTTTGAAACTCCTATTCTATTTCTATACTTTACAGGAATTTCTTGATAAGAATAGTTGTTTTTTATNGCTTTTAATTGCATTTCAACTGTCCANCCATAAGTTTTATCTTCCATTTTTAAGGCCAATAATTTATGGTATTTAATTGCTCTAAAAGGTCCTAAATCTGTAAATTTTGAATTAAATAAAATTGACATTAAAGTAGTTGCTAGCCAATTTCCGAAAATTTGTGGTCTAGTCATGGAACCCTTTTCTCTAAATTTAGANACTCTAGCACCAATTACAAAATCAATATTATCATTTATNATAGGAGCTATTAACTTGGTCAGCTCTTCTGGATAATCACTAAAATCTCCATCTAAAAAAACAATGATATCGGTCTTATGGNTTTGAGATTTCACATAAGATATTCCTTTTAGGCAAGCATTNCCATATCCTTTTTTTATTTCGGTTAGTACTTTAGCTCCTGCTTCCTGGGCATTTTTTGCAGTTTGATCTGAAGAGTTATTATCGACTATAATAATTTCATTAACTATAGAAGGAATATCTTGAATAACTTTTATTATTGATTTTTCNTCATTGTAAGCAGGAATGATGACCTTGATTATTTTATTCAACTGTTCTTATATCTAAATTTTTAGTTCTTTTTGCTGTGCTGGAACAATGTGCTTATCAAAATACCANGAGGACCATTTTTCAAGAGATAAAAATAGTCCAANACCTANAAATAAGATTATAATGATTAATAAAATTAAATTTTTTCGTTTGCTTTTNGNATCAATAGCGCATTGATTTTGTTTTTTTCTGAAAGAAAAAATACCATAAGCACCTATACAAATTGCTATTCCNTTTAAAAGCCAAGCTCCCATTCCNGAGCTTCCATCTTCTTTATAAAAAAAATCGGCAAATGATATAGCATAAACACCACCCATTAGACCAAACATNAATAAAACAGCNGGNGCAACACAACATAAAATTCCTGCAATCGCAGCNCTGATTGAGTATTTCAAGCTCCATTTAATTAGATTTGGTTTTTTTTCAGTAGCCATATTTTTTACTTTTTACAATTCAAAGTTAACTAATATGCTTTTAGAAAGTGTTAAAACAACCACAAAGGTATTTAAACAAGCTTTAAANTTTAATTTTTGATTAATTTTGTCTTTNAAATTTATTTAAATATTAATGAAGCTTTATTCCATTATAGCCCTGATGATTTTCATCACTAATGGCTATTCTCAAGATATAAACACACCCATAAACACGGATNANAAAAAAGNTGNATTTTTTTTTNCTTGGGGCTATAATTGGTCTTGGTATTCAAATTCTGANATTAAATTTGAAGGAGAAAACTACAATTTTGAATTAAAAAGTGTAGANGCANCAGATAGACAAACTCCTTTTACTTTTGAAAAGTATTTTCGNTTTAATTCTATTACAATACCACAGTATAATTTAAGATTAGGNTATTATTTTAAAACTAACTANAGTGTATCAATAGGTATTGATCACATGAAATATGTTGCTAGATCTGGTCAGGCTGTAAAGATATCTGGAATTATTGAAAACTCAGGGACCATCTATGATGGAGTTTATAATAATAAAACAGTTTTACTANAAGAGTTTTTTTTGGAGTTTGAACATACAGATGGCTTAAACTATATTAATGCAGAGATTAGAAGATTTGACGATTTATTTGCANTTCATAAAAGTATNAAAATGAANCTTTTTTATGGNACNGGTATTGGTTTTATATATCCTAAAACAAATTCTCTTTTACTAAATAACGATCGCTATGATCAATTTAATTTAGCAGGTTACGGTTTNCATGCACTTTTTGGGGTTGGTTTTACATTTTTCAAACATTTAATTATAAAAACAGAACTAAAAGGTGGTTATGTTAATATGNCAAATATCCGAACCACTTTAAATAAATCGGATAGCGCGAGCCAATCTTTCTTTTTTGGCCAATATAATTTTAGTNTGGGTGGATCTTTTAATCTTTGTGAGAATAAACAGAAAAAAAAGANACAATAAATTATTGTTAAGAAGATACATTGAGTAATTTTAAATNGTATTTTTATNAGTATAANATGAACTTTAGAATATTTATTTGCATTTCATTTTTTAGTATATNTTTTTTAAATAGTTGTGCTCAAAAAGAAGCAAAAATAAATGGAATAAGTTTTGTAGCTTCAAGAGATACATTGATTCAAAACCATATCAATCCGATTCTTAGTTTAAATTCTAATTATGCAGCCATAATGCCTTTTGGTTTTATAAAGAATCTAGAACATCCTAAACTCATTTTCAATTCTAACAGTCAATGGTTTGGAGAAACAAATTCTGGAGTAAAACAATACATTCATAAGCTTAAAGAAAATAATTTAAAAATTATGCTAAAGCCTCAAATCTGGATTTGGCACGGAGAATTTACAGGTAATTTAAAAATGAATTCGGAAGAGGATTGGAAGTTGTTAGAAGATTCTTATCGNATATTTATTNTAAATTTTGCTAGGTTAGCAATGGAGACTCAGGTTGANTTATTTTGCNTAGGAACAGAGTTAGATCAATTTATTGTTCATCGTCCAGAATTTTGGACTCAATTAATTTTAGAAGTAAAAAATATTTATAANGGTAAATTAACCTACGCTGCTAACTGGGATGAATACAAAAGAGTGCCATTTTGGATTCAATTGGATTATATTGGNGTAGATGGTTATTTTCCTGTTTCAGAATCGAAAACTCCACCGATTAATGAAATAAAAGCTGGATGGAGCCAATGGAAAAATGAAATGAAAATTCTTTCAGATTCTGTAAATAAGAAAATATTATTTACAGAATTTGGTTATCGCAGTGTTGATTTTTCAGGTAAAGAACCTTGGAATAGTNATCACACATTAAAAGATGTTAATTTAAAAGCNCAGTCTAATTTATTTAANGTAATTTTTGAAGAATTATGGAATGAAGAATGGTTNGCTGGCGGATATTTATGGAAATGGTTTATCGATCATGAANGAGTAGGAGGNTTTGATAANCATATGTTTACTCCCCAAAATAAACCTGCAGAAAGTATTATAAGAGCTAATTATTTGATAAATAATTAAGAAGCAATATGTTTTTTGTAATAGTTATAAATATCTTCTGCGGACGCTCCCATCCAACGTTTTAAATAGATGGTGAAAAAATGATATTGGAGGGTCCAGATACCTTTTCGTTCATATAGTCTGGCTGAAGTAACAATTGATTTTTGAATTACTTTAAACTGATNTCTTTTATAAAGTTCATTAATCAATATATTATCTTCATATATCATATAATGTTCATTAAAACCTCCAATTTCTTTAAATAATTNCTTNGTGATGTATTGACTTTGATCACCTCCGCGACATGCTCTCCATTTAAATTTTGTGAGCCAAGAAGCCAATNTTAACCACCAATGGTGATGATTAAATTTCATTTTAAAACAACCAGCTAGATTCCCTTTTTTAACCTCGTTAATAATTAATTGGTCAAAACCATTGGGAGGGAAACTGTCGGCATGAAGAAAATATAAAATAGTTCCAGTAGCTTTTTGNTTACCTAAATTCATTTGGGTTGCCCTACCTCTATCTGAAGATATTAAAATNACTTTATCATTCAATAAATTAAAATCTGAAACCAACTTAAATGATTCATCTTTACTTCCTCCGTCAACAACAATTATTTCAGAAATATTAGTGCTAGAAGAATTTNTAATTAAATATTGCAATAGTGAAACGATGGTTTTCGATTCATTTAATATTGGAATAATAATGGATATTTTATTCATTTAAATTCCAATCATAATTTTTATAAGATTTTTTAGCATTTTGTGAAATGGAAATTTCAGCATATTTATTTAAAAAATCTATTATTGAACCTTCATTTGTAAAATCTTTGTAGAACCACTTAAATATTTTAGATATTTCAATACTATTTTNAGTTAAATTATTTCGCATTGGATCTGCTAAAAACTCTTTTGTCGCNGCATCTAATTTACTATCTAAATTAGANGCNTCAAAAGCTGTATTTTGCAATTTTGGGCAGGATACAGAGGCACATACAATACCGAAATGAATTCTAGGATCATTCATTTTCCGAAGAATTTCATGTTCAATGTCATTTAAAGAAAACGTTTTATCTCCTAGGTTTATAAATTCAATTCNCCAAGGGTTTTTAATATCTTTAATACTTGAAATTGGGTAGTTTTCTATAATTAGTTGAATTGTAAATGCATTATATGCATTGATCCAGTAGGCCATTTTTTCATCATTAGACCAAGTTTCCGAAGGATAATTACTAGAAAGCGAGTTTAAGTAGGATGTTAATTTTAATTCCTCTTTTTTAAACGCTTTATAATTTACATTTCCTCTTTCTGAAACATGTTTTTGAAGAAGAATATTCCAATAGGAATGATTAAAATTTTCCACTATTACAATTTCAGAAATTGGTCGATTCAATTCCGTTTTATGAATATCAATTGAATTGAATATCAATGCAATTGATANNATTAAAATACTAAAANACATACCTATTATTTNTTANTGATTATTAAGTCGGAAAANTACAATCAAGTTTAANAATAATTAATTAACAGCAGCCACCACCATCGTAATGAAAAGTAGATTCTGAAATGTGGATGTCATTTCTTCCTAAATCTTCTAATTGTCCTGCTGTTTTATCACAAATTGCAATGGGTTGATTTTTTAANAATATATGTCCTTTTTTATCATCAAAATAATCTTCTTCTCCATAATAAATAGCAGCTTTGCCAGTAAAAACNCANGGACCNTCAGGTAAAANNGGGTCTTTAATCGCTGCAATTTCAATACTTTCAATATATATTAATTCTTTCGTAGGATAGCTTTTAGGATCTAAAATACGGTATGGTTTGCGAGCTCTAATTTCAATTGTTCCAAAGCCAGCATCGGTCAATGCTTTTACATATTCCTTAATTGGTAAACTACCGCTTAGGCATAATGCACGCAATCTATCATCATTTCTTAACTCATCGTTCATAGGTTGTTCGCATGTAGGATCGCTCATTACTAACCTTCCATGTGGNTTTAAAACTCGATACATTTCTTCAATAGCACGTTTTAAATCGTCAGCTTTAAAAATATTGAATAAACAGTTTTGAGCAGCAACGTCGATAGTGTTGTCGNTTACTGGAAGATTTAAGGCATCGCCCTTTTTTAAATCTATAAATTCACTTTTAAACCAAGGGTTTAATTCTTCTGCTACTTTAAANTTNTTANTAGAAGCTTCCAGCATTTCATCCACTACATCCACTCCAATAACCCCTCCTTTTTGTCNAGAAAAGTAGGAGAATTGAAGTAGTTCCATACCACCACCTACACCAACATATAGTGTTTTCGGATTATTTGTTAAATCACGAGCATTTACAGTACTCCCACAACCGTAATTCATTTCTTGCATNATTTTTGGGATTTTTAACCCTGGTAATTCCCAAATAGGATTGGTAGTGCAACANAAGCCAATATCTGGAGTTAATGCTGCATCTTTGTATACATCGTGNGTAGTTTGTAAGTAACTCATATTTATTGGCCGCCAATGCGGATNTTTTTTAATTAATAATTTATAGATAGTTTTATTATAAAATATTTTTATAANTCTTTGATTAATTCTTTAAATATCANGATCATATCGGGTTCTGCTTTTCCAGCAATTT
This sequence comes from Flavobacteriaceae bacterium, assembly GCA_002713705.1. GTDB lineage: Bacteria > Bacteroidota > Bacteroidia > Flavobacteriales > Flavobacteriaceae > Marifrigoribacter. The sequence goes on along the minus strand of PAUJ01000009.1, from coordinate 59,140 downwards.
CAATAATTTCTTGAATATTTATTGCTTGTAAGTTATCTGGATTGCATTCATCGGTAATTACAGAAACCGCAGACACTGGTAGGTTTAAATGATTTGCTACAATAATTTCTGGCACGGTACTCATTCCCACGGCATCTGCTCCAATAATNCCTAAATANCGGTATTCTGCACGTGTTTCTAATTGAGGACCCATTACACTNGCGTAAACACCTTTTTGAATAGTGATATTATTTCGTTTAGCAATTACTTCTATTTTTTTATTCATTGTTGCATCATAGGGTTGGTTTAAATCTACAAAACGATTTCCCATTTCTTCAATTCCCTTAAATGCGAGTGGTGAGCCTCCTTGTAAATTNATATGATCATCAATTAACATAAGTTCCCCTTTGCTATAATCTCTATTGATAGCTCCTGCTGCATTACTTACCAATAGTTTTGTAATGCCTAATTCATNCATTACTCTAATTGGGAATGTAACNTCATAGGCTGAATAACCNTCATATAAATGAAACCTACCCTGCATCACAACCACTTTTTTTCCTTCTAAAGTTCCATAAATTAACTTTCCTTGATGAAATTCAACAGTTGTAGTTGGAAAATTAGGAATTTGCTTATAGCTAGCAAAAGTTTCTTTATTTATTTCACCAACAAATTNACCTAGCCCTGTTCCTAATACTATCCCTATTTCAGGAGTGTCAAACCCTTTTTCTTTTAAATAAGCTACAGCTTCTTGTATGTGTTTTTTCATAGTATTTATGTTAATTATTTTTTAATCAAAAATTGATTAAAAACTTCCATGTTTTTAATATCGTCATAAATGTCAATGTCATTTTTTTCAGATAATAAAACTACTNCATTTTCTTTTAAATNNTCGATGGTATCTTTGAAGACAGTATCCGTTCCCCAATTTTTATTTTCAAATATATTTTTATTTAATTGTCTCATGCCTAATAGGTAATATCCGCCATCTTTAGCAGGACCTATAACATAAGAACTCGTTTTAAGAGTGATAAATGAANCTTCTATATCTTGNGAATTAAGTTCGTAAATATCACTTCCAACGATGACTATTTTTTGATATCCTTTTTTAAAAAGTAAATCAAATGCATTTTGCATTCNTTCTCCTAAATCNTTTCCGTTTTGTAATTCTTTTTTAAAAATTGATGGATTCCAAGCATCATTTTGTTGAATATTTTCTGAATAAAAAACATATNTATTTGCATTTATTGTGGAGGTTATTCTAACAGTATGATGGATTAATAATTTATAAATCTCCAAGGCTGATTGGTTTCCTATAGTGGCNGCAAGACGTGTTTTTACTTTTCCAAGTTCTGGGTTGCGAGTAAATATTATTAATGCATTTTTTGATGCTATCATATTAATAAATAGGATTTCCATTTAATAACCACCGACTCCATTGTTTAGAATATGTATGAATGTTATTAGTATTTTGTTGGGTTGAATCGATNACCTTGTANTCTTTATTTTTCCATTCACAAATCCCACCGTAAAGATTTTTAACATCTTTATAACCCGCTTTTTTAAGTTTAGCAGCTATCATTTCAGACCGTATTCCTAGAGTACAATAAATGACAATAGGAGTTTCTTTATTTTTGACAAACTTAAAAATATTTTCCATTGAAAAAACATCAAAACCAACTGAAATAGCAGATTCAATATGGCTAACTTTATATTCTTGGAGTTCTCTACTGTCTAAAATTATNACATCATTTTTGNATTGCTGCATCCTTAGTTCCGTTGCAGAAATATATGGNATATCACTTTNATGATNNTTTTTTAAAACTTCATTTAATGANTNTTGTGCAGCACCAATTTGAATCACTAAAAAAAAAGCCAGTATGGATATTANTTTTAGTTTCATTTTATGAGATTCCTGCCNCTGCAGAAATTACAGTTCCTTGACAACTACTTCCNGCACCTGCAGTACATCCATAACAATGTTGTGAAATAATTATAGTTCTATTNTTTAATAATTCTTCATTGTATTCTGAAATGTGTTTTACGGAACTTGCTACTTTAAGTTTTAACATCTGATTAAAATCACAATCATATAAATAGCCATCCCAACTTACAGAAATTGTATTGGTACACATAACATTTTGAACTGCTGAAGGATTGTAGGCATCGACTAAACTATACATGTAATCTTCGTAATTTCCGGAGGCAATTAAATAATCTAAAAACCTTGAAACAGGTAGGTTAGTAATNGTAAATAAATTATTAAATTGTATGCCAAAATCTTCTAGAAGTGCATTTTTAAAATCCCTTTCCATACTCACTTGATCTCCTGGTAAAAAAGCGCCACTGGGATTGTAAACCAAATCAAGTTTTAGATTACTTTTTGATAATCCATATCCCTGCGCATTAAGATCTTGTAANGCTTTAATAGATTTATCAAAAACACCACTTCCTCTTTGTTTGTCAGTTTTACCTCTTGTCCAATGTGGCATTGAACTTACTACATGGATGTTATGCTTTTTGAAAAACTCAGGTAAATCGTAGTACTTTTTATTCGCTCTAATGATCGTTAAGTTACTTCGAACTATAAAGTCTTTTATTCCTGCTTTTGAGGCTTCATTTACAAACCATCTAAAATTTGGATTCATTTCCGGAGCACCACCCGTAAGATCTAATGTAGTCGCATTTGTGTTTTTTATCACCTCTAAACATTGTAACATTGTTTCTTTAGTCATAATTTCTTTACGATCAGGACCTGCGTCTACATGACAATGTTCACAAACTTGGTTACACATATAACCTAAATTAATTTGGAGTATTTCCAGTTTTTTTGGACGCAATGGAAATTGACCAGTTTCTCCGATTTTTTTTGCAAAAGTAGGAAGTTCTTGATCACTAAAAATCCCATTAGATAANATTTCTAACTGCCTCTGAGCATCCGCTAATTCTTTGTTTTGTTTCTTAAGAGATTTTGTTTGCATCCTTATTAAAAGCTTGTTTTTTAAACTATTTTTTATAACATTAATAAANTATTAAGGTAAAAAAACTATACGTACTATTTACATACTTAGTTTATCATATTTATTCATCATTTGGACACCATGTACCAAGGTAGCTCCACTTTCTATNGCAGCTCCTACATGAACAGCTTCCATCATTTCTTCTTTTGTAATTCCTTTTTCTAATCCATCTTTAGTGTACGCGTCTATACAATACGGACATTTAACTACATGAGATACGGCTAAGGCAATCAATGATTTTTCACGAGCTGTAAGTGCTCCTTCTTCAAAAACTTTTCCGTAATAATCGAAAAATTTTGTTCCTAATTCTTCACTCCATTCCGTTATTTTTCCGAATTTTCTAAGATCTTTTGGATCGTAATANGTATTGTCTGCCATGGTATTATATTGTAAAAAATNAATACTGTAAATATAGTTAAGATTCTGCTTTTATATAAAAAGCTTTTAATATTTAACAATACCTTATATTATATATGATTATTTATTNGAGGTTTTTTAAAACTACAAATATTNTTATTAAATGAAATAAAAAAACATGGTCATTTTATTTTTATTAAACCACACTTNNTTTAAGTCAATTTATTGTTAATGGAAAAAGAAAAAGCGCNACAAACTATTAGGTGATTTATATGAATTCCCTGAAAGAACTACTCCCAACTATTTAACANGAATTTATATTGATTAAAATTGATTAAATTTGAATTCTTNAAAAATNATTGATAATGAAAAAACTGCTCTTTATTTTTTTAATGAATTTTTTATTGTCTTGCACTAGTGATGANAGTTCTTCTAGTAATGCTGTAAATTATTCTTTTGAAATTGAATTTGGGGGAGAAATTCATAAAATTCAGGGGAATTTAGCAAATGATATTTTTACTAGTTTTCCAAACAATCAATCTATTAGTATAATACAAGGAGGTATTACTTCGGTTCAACTTTCTCTTGATGATATTTCAGAAAGCAATTATGTTTCAGGACAAACTATAGGTATGATCATAAATATTGATAACGCAACTTTGGGTAACAATGAAGGAAGCTTATTTTTTAACCTTTCATATCCATATGTAGATAATTATTTACAAAGCCTTGATGTTCTCAACAATGGTTTATTTGATTTTGTTGAAAATTCTCCGGCTCCTTATGGTTCTGATGGTAACAGAAGAGTATCAAATATTAATATNACAGACCTAGGGACACCAAGTTCTCTTGACTATACAAATGGCAATTATATCTGGGGTGAAACCATCAAAGGTTCCTACGANGGTATNCTCTATTTTCGATCCAGTATTTCAAATGATTATGACATTCCTGTACCCATAAGGATTGAATTTAGTGCGGTAAGATTGACTCAATAAAATNTTAGCTTTGTTATTACGAATTTACTATTATAGACTTTTTTGACTAAANCAACAAAACATCAGCATTTTGCNCTGCACAAACCCTATGGTTATCTAAGTCAATTTATTGTTAATGGAAAACAAAAAAAACGGAACAAACTATTAGGTGATTTATATGATTTCCCTGAAGGGACGATGGCTATTGGTAGGTTAGATAGAGACTCTGAAGGTTTATTACTATTAACTACAGATGGAAAAGTAAGTTATGAAGTATTAAGTAGTAAATATGAAAAAGAATACTACGTTCAAGTAGATGGAATCNTNACTAAGGAAGCGATTAAACAATTAAAAAAAGGTGTTGAAATTGGTTTTGAAGGAAAGAAATACATCACTAAGCCTTGCAAAGCNTCATTAATTAAAGATCCAAAACATTTNCCAATTGAAAACAGACGAGTGCGAGACGAACGTCATGGCCCANTAAGTTGGNCCTCCATAACATTAACNGAAGGAAAGTTTAGACAAGTACGAAAAATGACTGCAGCAATAGGTTTTCCCACTTTACGATTAATAAGAGTAAGAATTGGTGAGGTAAAATTGACTGTTAAAGTAGGTGAAGTATTTGAACTATTACAATAAAAAAAACAAAAAACCCGAAACAAATGTTTCGGGTTTAAGTGGTGCCTCCAAGAATCGAACTAGGGACACATGGATTTTCAGTCCATTGCTCTACCAACTGAGCTAAGGCACCTGCTATTAAGCGATGGCAAATATAAACCTATTTTGCAATGTTCAAAGTAAAAAATGAAAAAAAAATATTTGTTTNCNAATGTTTTNNTAATCAGTTAACAAAAGNATATGAATTCAAATTGTACATTTGCTTTTTACTAAAATACTATGAATTTAATTATAGATGTAGGTAATACTCTTTTGAAACTAGCAGTATTTGATAACCAGATGCTAACTGATAAAAGGAGTTGTGATAAAGTTGATTTTATATCGACTCTNGAAGCACTTTTTATCATTTATCCTAGNATAACTGATGTTATAATTTCATCTGTNGGTGATTTTTCAGAAAAAGAGATCTTNTTTATACAGAAGCGGTACGAAACAATTATTCTAAATCATCAGACAAAAGTTCCTTTTAAAAATCAATATAAAACTCCGGAGACATTAGGTGCAGATCGCATTGCAATAGTAAGTTCGGCTGCTATTCAATATCCAAAAGAAAATGTACTTATTATTGATGTTGGCAGTTGTATTACCTATGATTTCTTAAACTCTAAAAATGAGTATTTAGGAGGGGCTATTTCTCCAGGTATTGATTTAAGATATAAAGCTTTGCATAATTATACAAATAAACTGCCTTTATTAAAACCTAAAATCATAAAAAAAACATTAGGAAACACTACAAAANCATCTATACACACAGGAGTAATACAGGGAGTTGTAAATGAAATTGATGGATTTATAGCTGCTTATAAATTAAAATACAAAGATTTAACAATTATTTTAACAGGAGGAGGTGCTCATTACTTGGTAGATAGCTTAAAAAATGACATCTTTGCGAACTCTAATTTTTTATTGGAAGGNTTAAACTACATATTACAAAATAACAAAACTCAATGTTAAAGCAAATTGTCTTTGCAGTAATGCTAATNNTATCTGGTATTTCTATAGCCCAAAATGGCACAACCTCTCCTTATTCATATTTTGGNATTGGCGAGTTAAAGTTTAAAGGAACTGCTGAAAATCGNTCAATGGGTGGGTTAAATATTTTTTCAGATAGCATCCACTTAAATATTCAAAACCCTGCATCAGTTGCTAATTTAAGATTGGTTAATTTTACTTCTGGAGGTAGTTATAAATATGTAAATCAAGAAACAGAAACAGCCTCGCAATATGCATCTGCAACTACTTTAGATTATTTAGCAATGGGAATTCCTATGGGTAAATTTGGTGCAATTTTTGGTATTTTGCCTTATACGGCAGTAGGATATAAATTGGAATCAATTACTGATAGTACAGATACACAGTACACAGGAACTGGAGGAATGAATAAAGTGTTTNTTGCATTAGCCTATCAAGTAACACCTAAATTTAATATAGGTATTGATGCAAATTANAATTTTGGGAATGTAGAGAGAAAATCAATAATATCGGAAGAAGGCTTTTTATTAGGAACCAGAAAGAATGTGAAATCTGATCTTTTAGGCTTTAATTTTAATTTTGGAGCTGAATACAAAACAATGATTTCTGAAGATTTACAATTAACAACTTCAGCAACCTATTCTCCAGCAACTAAATTTGAGGTTCAAGGTGTTCAGAACATTACCAGTGTCTTAATTTCATCTACTGGTGTAGTAATTCCGATTGACAATAGAGAAGAAATCCTTGATGATGTTGAGGTGACTTTTCCTTCACAGTTAACTTTTGGAGCAGGTATTGGAAGTCCAAAAAAATGGTTTGTCGGTGGACAATACACGAATTATAAAGCTAGTAATTATAATGATCCAACTTTAAATTTTGGAACTGTAGAATTTGTAGATGCAAATAAATATAGAATAGGAGGTTTTTTTATTCCAAGGTACAATTCATTTTCAAGTTATTGGTATAGAGCAACATATAGGTTTGGTTTGCGTTATGAAGAAACAGGAATTAATCTAAGAGGAGAAGATATAAACGAATATGGCATATCTTTTGGTGTAGGTTTACCTATTGGAAGATTGTTTTCCAATGTTAATATTGGTTTTGAATTAGGTTCAAAGGGCACCACTAAAAATGGATTAGTTAAAGAAAACTTTTTTAATACATTTATAAGCCTTTCATTAAATGATAAATGGTTTGAAAAAAGATATATTGATTAATAAATTAAAAATTTAAATGATGAAATTGAAATTTACTTTACTTTTAATTTTTATAGTTGTAGGATTTGGAAATAAAACCTTTGCACAAGCACCTAATGATTGTTATGAAACATTGTCATTATTTGTAGAGCCTGCAAAGGCAAAGAATTATGCGGGAGCTCTTCCTCATTACGATAAAGTTATTAATGAATGCCCTAAGTTTAGTTTAGCTACCTATCAATACGGTGCAAAAATGTTTTCGTATTTTGTAAAAGAAGGCGATAAATCTAAGATTAATGATTTAATTAAATCTTACGACTATCAAATGTCTTATTTTCCAACTAAAACAAAAAAAGGCAAAACACTTGCAAAAATTGCGCAAGTAAAATATGATAATTCAATAGGTACAAAAATGCAACAGTATTTAGCATTTGACAATGCTTATAAGGACGATGCTGCTACTTTTACAAGCCCAAAAAGTTTATATACTTACTTTTCGTTAGCGGTAGATTTATATGAAGCTGGAGAAAAACCTGTTGAGGATGTATTTGATTTATATGAAATTGTATATTTAAAAATTGAAAATGAAAAAAATATACTAGCTACAAAGGCAACTGAATTATATGATAAACAAGAAGCCGGTGAGCAATTATCTTCTAAAGAGGCCAAAAAATTAAAAGGTTACGGAACTAATTTAAATGCCTATGGAATGGTAACAAGTAGTCTTAAAGGTAAATTAGGAAAACTAGCAGATTGTGAAAACTTAGTTCCTTTGTATTCAAAAGATTTTGAAAAAAATAAAGATGATATTGATTGGGTAAAGAAAGCAGCGAGTAGATTATCAGTTAAAGAATGTACAGAAGAACCTTTGTTTTTAAAACTTGTTAAACAATTAGATAATTTAGCGCCGACTTCAGAATCTAAATTATATTTAAGTCAATTAGAACGGAATAAAGGAAATATTTCAAAATCAATTGAATATTTGGAAGAATCTGCTGAAATGCAAAGTAATAACTCAAAAAAATCAAGAATTTACTTTAGAATTGCTGAATTAAAAAGGAATAAAGGTTCTTACCGTTCGGCACGATCTTATTATAATAAATCATTAAAATACAATCCTTCCAACGGCAGATGTTATTTGAGAATTGCTCAAATGTATTCTAAGAGTTCTAATGATTGTGGTAATTCAGTTTTCGAAAAAAGAGCGGTTAATTGGTTAGCAGCAAATATGGCAGATAAAGCTGTAATTGTTGATGCTTCAATTAAATCTGAAGCAAGAGCAGCAGCTAATAGTTATAGACAAAGAGCTCCTAGTAAAAGTGATATCTTTACCGATGGAATGGCCGGTAAAACTATTAGTTTTAATTGCTGGATTGGGGGAAGTGTAAAAGTTCCTAACTTATAAGAAATGATCTATTAAAATATGAGTATATTTAACTATATGTTTAAAAGCGCAATGATAATGTCAGTTATCATTGCGCTTTTTTCTTGTGAAGGGAACTATAAAAACATACAAAAGATGAACTTAAAAGACGAAGAACCAGTTGCGGTAGGAAAAACAATTAACCTAAAATTTACAGATTCAGGTAAAATAACAGTTAATTTAATAGCACCTTTATTAAGGGATTATTCGAATTTTAAATTTCCGTATAGAGAATTTCCTAAAGGGATTATCTTGTACTTTTGGGACGAAGATGAAAAAAATACGGTATCATCAGATTATGCAGTAGAATATAAGTCAACCGGTTTGGTGGATTTAAGAGGAAATGTTATCATAACAACTTCAGATAGCACTGTCATAAACGCAAAGCAATTATATTGGGATCAAGTAAATAAATGGATTTTCACCAATCAATCGTATCAAATAAAATTTGCCGATGGTTCCTATAATGATGGTTCACAATTTGATTCCAATCAAGAATTTACAACTTTTCTTTCTAGAAAAAATCAAGGAGTACAATTAATAGATAAAAACGAAACAATTAATGGGCAATAAATTATACCTTCTTTTTGAATACTTATATGTCGTAATGGCTTTATTTTCTATTTATATAACAATTTCGACATGGGAGACAGATAGGAATCGAGCCTATTTATTTATGTTTTTTACTGTTGTTGCAATTTTTATGTTTTTTTTCAAGAGAAAATTTAGAAAAAAAATTGAGAACAGCAATAAGCAAGAATAGTTTTAAATAATAAATAACTATTTTTGTTTTGCACATATATGTTCTCAATGGATTATAGTATTATTATGATTTTAAGTATGTTGGTTTTATCTGCCTTTTTTTCGGGCATGGAAATCGCATATGTATCTTCTAATAAAGTTCACATAGCTATTGAAAAACAACAAGATGGATTTTTATCAAAAATTCTTCAGAAAATAACAAACCGGCCTTCTAAGTTCATTGCAACCATGTTAATTGGAAATAATATTGCTTTGGTTATTTATGGGTTTTTTATGGGAGATTTGTTAATGAGTTATATAGCACCCTATCTTGGTATTGATTCTCAAAACACTTCATCTTCCTCTGATTCTATTATGTTTTTGGCATTATTTATTCAAACAATAATTTCAACATTTGTTATTTTAATAACCGCCGAATTTTTGCCAAAAGTTTTTTTTCAGATATACGCAAATAATTTAGTCAAGTTTTTCGCCTTACCGGTTTATTTTTTCTACATAGTATTTTCAGTGGTTTCTGAATTTATTATTTGGATAACAGATAAAATTTTAAAATTTATATTCAAAACTGATGGCGACGAAGTTCAATTAAGTTTTAGTAAAGTTGAGTTAGGAAATTATATTTCTGAACAAATGGAAACCGTTAAAAGGGAAGATGAAGTTGATAGTGAAATTCAAATATTTCAAAACGCATTGGATTTTTCTGAGGTAAAATCAAGAGAGGTCTTAATCCCAAGAACGGAAGTTGTCGCAGTAACTATTGATAAGTCTCCAAAAGAATTAAGTGAGCTTTTTATAAAAACTGGGCTTTCTAAAATTTTAGTTTACAACAAAAATATTGATAATATTTTAGGCTATGTTCATTCTTTTGAATTGTTTAAGAAACCAACTACTATAAAAAGTATATTAATACCAGTAGTATTTGTACCAGAAACGATGCTCATAAAAGAAGTATTGAATATTCTTACTAAAAAAAGTAAAAGTATTGCGGTAGTTATTGATGAATATGGTGGTACATCAGGTATCCTCACGGTTGAAGATATTATAGAAGAGTTGTTTGGAGAAATTGAGGATGAACATGATAAACTAGTACTTATTGAAAAAGTAGTAAATAATGGTACTTACGTGTTNTCTGCTAGATTAGATGTAGATTATTTAAATGAAACCTATAAATTNAACCTTCCGGAAAATGAAAATTATGAGACTTTAGGAGGAATGATTGTTAGTTTTACTGAAGGCATTCCAAAGAAAGATGAAGTGATTGTATTTCAAGATTATACATTTAATATTTTAGAAGTNTCTGATACAAAAGTAGAACTAGTAGAAGTAAAATACACTCCTGTTGATTAGATTTTTCAATTTTCCCTCAAATTTTCAATTTAACCTTTTTATTACTGCTAAGAAAATAGTATTTTCGCCCACTGAAATAANTTAAACCAATTCTTTATTTTAAACATTTTTTACTAAAACTANTATGTTGAATAAAGATTAACTAAACCTTTTACGTTTAATCAATAATAACAAAAGGTAAAATAAGAATTAAAAATGGCAGTTTTAAACAACATTAGAAAACACGGAATATTCTTAATTATTATCATAGCATTAGCGCTTTTTTCTTTTGTCTTAAGTGGTGTAATTGGAAATGGTAATACCGCTACAAAAGGTGAGAGTATTGTNGCAACAATTAATGGAGTAGATTTACCTCGAGAAGATTTCATGAAAAAGGTAGAAACNGTCCAACGTTCTTTGGGACCCAATGCTCCGACAAACCAAGCAATGAATATTGTATGGGATAGAGAGTTAAAACGAGTTATATTAGAAGAACAATATGAATCTTTAGGTCTTACCGCAGAAATAGCTCAGATTAGTAATTCATTAAAAACGGCATTATCCGCNAACCCAGCTTTTCAAAATGAATTAGGAGCATTTAGTGATTTAAAAATGCAAGAATACATTGCTAGTATAAAAGCTGCTGCAGAAACAGGNAACACTCAAGCTTATTCAGCTTGGTTAGATTTTGAAAACAACACCGTCAATAATATATTAGAAAATANTTACTTTAATCTAATTAAAGGTGGTTTAATNACTACNCTTGCTGATGCTAAGCAAGATTATCATTTTCAAAATGACAATATTAACATTGANTTTTTGGAAATACCTTATGNTNAAATATCAGATTCAGATGTTGTTGTTACCGATAAAGAAATTGAAAAATACATTAAAGCNAATTCAAAAGATTATGAAGTAGCTCCACAAGTTGATATACAATATGTGTCATTTTCAGAAAANCCATCAGAAGANGATAACGAGATTGCTAAATTAGAAATCTCAAAGTTAATTACTGATTTCGCTANTGCCGATNATATTTCAGAATTTGTAAATGTTAATTCTGATATTACTTATTCAGATAGATGGTATTTAAAAAATGATCTTCCTGATGAAATAGCTGATGATGTTATGGCTCAAAATTTAAATGAAATTTATGGCCCTTTTAAAGACAATGAAACTTATAACATAGCTAGAGTTTTTGATACCAAAAAAATGGCTGATTCTGCTAAAGCAAAACANATATTAATAAGATTCGCTGGTTTATCTTCTGCACCTCAGGATGTTGTTAGAACAAAAGAAAGTGCAAAAAAATTAGCCGACAGTCTTTTAAAAGTTATTAAAAGGAACACTAANAAATATGATGCTTTAGCTGCCCAGTATTCTGAAGATCTTTCAAATAAAGATAAAGGAGGAGACTTAGGGTATTTTTCGCCAGGAAGAATGGTAAAACCTTTTAACGATTANATTTTTGATAATAAAACAGGAGATATAGGAGTAGTAGAAACAGATTATGGATTTCATGTGATAGAAATTGAGGATCAAAAAAATATTCAAAAAGCNGTTAAAGTTGCTTTAATCGTNAAGAAAATTGAAGCTTCAGAAAAAACAATTAATGATGTNTTTTCCAAAGCAACAAAATTTGAAATTGCAGCNAAGGATGTTGATTTTAGTGAATTAGCAAACGAACAAGGATTGTCAGCAAGTCCTGTAAATAAAATTGGTGAATTGGATGCTAATATCCCAGGTGTTGGAGAAAATAGAAGTATTGTTACNTGGGCATTCAATGANGAAACTAACGTAGGTGATATTAAGCGTGTAAATACAACTAATGGATATGTAATTGTACAACTTACAAGAAGAAACCCTAAAGGATTAAAGAGTATCGCTGAGTCTTCTGCAACTGTTACACCAATNTTACGTAACGAGAAAAAAGCAAAACTAATAAGAGCNTCTGTCTCAAGTGCTAATATTAAAGAAGTTGCAAGTAGTCAAAACCTTTCAACAAAAACAGCTAATGCCATAACAATGGCAAANCCAACAATAGCAGGTGCTGGGACTGAANCAAAAGTAATTGGAACTGCATTTGGATTGAAGGTAGGNGAAACCTCAAGTTTGATAGATGGTGTTAAAGGAGTATTTATGGTTAAAGTTACCGCAGTGAATAATGCGCCAGACTTACAAGATTATTCAGCATTTGCAAATNAATTAAATGCAAGTTCTGCTGTTTCTATTGATGCTGATGCGTTTAATGCATTGAAAAATAAAGCAGATATCGAAGACAANAGNGCAGCATTCTATTAATNATAGATTTAGATATTATAAAAAAACCGTTTTANTATATTAAAACGGTTTTTTTATAATATCATTTCTNTAAAAGAAAGAATTGTTTTAAATCCTTTTTCCTTAAAATAGTTCCAATTTTGTTTATTACCAGTAACTAAAATAAAATCACCACCCCAAGCTCCTAAACTTTTTATACAACCCTTATAATTANTAAATAATNATTCTTTCACGGTCTTTTGTTGAGTTATTTTTGAAATTAGTTCTTCGTGTTCATTAATTGCTATTTCAAAATCTGATAGTGATTGACAATGACAAATAGTTGTTGTCAGCTCANTAATTTTATCAATAGCTGCTTGATTGTGGTTTTTTATTTTTTGATAATTAAAAATTCCATCCCTACTATTTTGTTTTTTATTTAAGTGTACAAAAAAGAGTTGATCGGTAAAATCCCAATTAATTGATGGTTCTATTATCTGGTGTTGATTTAGAGTCTTAGANTATAAAATAGGAGTATTTCTTTGAGCGGCAGCAACATCATAGCCGCTTCCCCCAAAAGTTACTTCCAATAGCTTAAAAGGATCAACATTTGCCCATTTTGAAATATTACTAATTAAAGTTGAGGAGCTACCTAAGCCCCAATTTCTTTCAAAATCTAGTTTAGTAATAATGCGATATCCATTTGTTTGATTTAGAAATTTAGGATTTAACTTACTAACCTCTCTTAATATAGAAATTAACATATCTTTTTCATCATCAATTTTTTTTTGAGGTATTTTAATATCATGTATTGAAAATTCGCAGTGCAACCAAAGTTCATCATTACAATTAAAGCTTTCCCATATTATTTTTGGGTCCTTAATTTCTTTTACCGACATAGACTGCCCGAATTTAGTTGGAAAAGCCAATGCACTAGCTCCATCAAGTACTACATATTCACCTGTAAATAATAATTTTCCGTTACTGAAATATTTTTGATTCAAAATTATTTTCTTAGTTGTTTAATGAAATTAGCTACAGAACTATGAGTAATCGTGTGGTCTTTAAAATAAGCAAGCGTTTTTTCTGTTTCTGATTGTGTTACTACTAAATTATTTAAAATATTAGCCAAATGCATTTTCATATGCCCTCTTTGAATTCCTGTTGTTACTAAGGAACGCAATGCTGCAAAATTTTGTGCTAAACCAGCTACTGCTATAATTTGCATTAATTTTTTTGCAGATGGCTTTTGTAATAAAGAAAGACCAAAGTTTACTAATGGGTGTAGGCCTGTTAAACCTCCAATAGTACCTATAGCTAAAGGAATTTCTATAGAAAATATAAAAATACCATTCTCTATTTTAGCATTCGTTAAACTGGTGTAATTCCCATTTTTTGAAGCATATGCATGAATGCCTGCCTCAACAGACCTGAAATCATTTCCAGTGGCTAATATTACGGCATCGATTCCATTCATAATTCCTTTATTATGGGTGACTGCTCTTCTTTTGTCTATTTTCGCTATTTCAATTGCTCTAATGAATTTTGATACAAATGTTTTGCCTTCCATACCATTTGCAGACATTTCTTCAACTGGGCAGCTTACTTGAGCTTTAACCAAACATTCGGGGACGTAATTAGAAAGTATGCTCATTACTATTTCTGGGAATGTGTTTTTTAAAATAAAATCAGTATGTAATTTTGACGTGTTTTCTAAAGTTTTAGCGATTTCCTCTAAGCAAGTGTTAATAAAATTAGCGCCCATTGCATCACTGGTTTCAAAGGTGCAATGAAGCTGATAATAACCTTCAAGAGAGTCGGTAGCGTTTATAAGAATAATGTCTAATAACCCACCACCTCGTTTTTTCATGTTTTTTTCAATTTCCGAAATACTATCTATTAAAATAGATTTAGTTTCAGAAAAAAAAGTTTGAATTGCCAAATCATCACCATAAAAATTAATATGAATTTGACCGTTTTTTGTAGTTGAAATTACTTCTGTTTTAAAGCCCCCTCTTTCTAACCAAAATTTCGCAGTATTACTCGCGGCAGCAACAACAGAACTTTCTTCAATTACCATTGGAATTGCAAATAGTTCTTTATTAATTAAAAAGTTAGGAGCAATTGCAAATGGTAAATAATAATTACTCACCGTATTTTCTATAAAACCATCGTGTAGTTTTTGTAGTTTTTTGTCATTATTCCAATATTGTTTTAAAACATTTTTTGAATTTTTGTCATTGTTGAGGTAGTTAGCGACTAGCCAATCAATTTTTTCATCTTTTGTTTTTTTTGAAAATCTCAATATAGGTTGCAACATAATTTTAAATTTATAAAAAACAAATATAGTATTTAAAACGACCTCTTTTGAGCTTTCTTGTTCATCAATAGTTTCTATTTAATAGAAAAAAGCAAGGTAAATTCGTTAAATTTTAGTAAACTTGGCAAATCAAAAATAATAAGATAAATATATGTCAATAACTACACTTCAACCACATCAAAAAGAAATATTTGGACATCCAATAGGGTTATTTGTACTCTTTTTTACAGAAATGTGGGAACGTTTTTCTTATTATGGGATGAGAGCTATTCTTGTTTTATACTTAGTTTCTCAAACAGACATTGTTAATGCAGGATTAGGGTGGACAAATCAAGAAGCTTTAGCACTATACGGTTGGTATACCATGATGGTCTATGTAATGTCCATTCCTGGTGGTATAATTGCGGATAAGTTATTAGGACAAAAAAAATCAGTACTTGTAGGAGGCATACTATTACTTTTCGGGCATAGTATTCTTGCAGTTGAAGCAATGTGGGCTTTTTATACAGGATTAGTTTTAATTGTTTGTGGGGTAGGAATGCTAAAACCTAATATTTCGACTATGGTAGGTGGCCTTTATAAAAAAGGAGACATTAGAAGGGATAAAGGATTTACTATTTTTTATATAGGTATCAATGTAGGAGCATTTTTGTCTAGTTTAATTGTAGGATACGTCGGTGAAGTATACGGTTGGCATTATGGTTTTGGACTTGCCGGAATAGGAATGTTTTTAGGTATTTTGCAATATGTTCTTGGACAGAAATATTTAAAAGAAGTAGGAAACTTTTTAGGAGATTCTCAAAATAAACAAGAAAAAGCACTCTTAAAAAAACCATTAACTAAAATTGAAAAAGATAGAGTTTTAGTTTTAATGATTTCATTTTTATTAGTAATTGTATTTTGGGGAGCCTTTGAACAGGCTGGGGGGTTAATGAATATTTTTACCATGGAAAAGACCGATAGAATGTTAATGGGTTGGCTAATTCCAGCATCTTGGTTTCAATCATTAAATGCAATGTTCATTATATTTCTTGGGACTACAGTCGCAACATATTGGGCAAATAGAAAATTAAAAGGAAAAGTATCTACTTCATTATATAAAATGATTATTGGATTGATAATTATGGGAACTGGTTTCTTTTTTATGACTGGAGCAACAGCTCAGCTTGAATCTACAGGAACTTCTGCAATGTATTGGTTAGTATTGGCTTATCTGTTTCATACTATTGGTGAATTATGCTTGTCTCCAGTAGCATTGTCATTTATTACAAAATTAGCTCCAGTAAAATATGCGTCTATTATGATGGGTGTTTATTTTGCAATGACAGGGTTTGGAAGTAAGCTTGCAGGATTATTAGGAGAATGGTCTGAAAGTCTTGGTGCTTTTGCAATATTTACTGGGATTGCAGTCTTTTGTGTAATATTCGGACTATTAATGTTAATGATAAGAAAAAAATTAGAAGTTCTTACCCATGGAGTTGAAGACGAAGAAATAGAAATGCACTAAGAACAGACATTATGATTCGAATTAACAGATAAACAATAATAAATTTAGCCTGACTTTTGTTATGCTCTTATTACTAACATAAATTTTAAAATTAAATTAAATGGATTTAGCGAAGTTTAAATTTGAAGGTTCAGAAATGAATCAAAAACTATTAATGGGACACCCAAGTGGATTATTTGTCTTGTTTTTTACCGAAATGTGGGAACGTTTTTCCTATTATGGAATGCGTGCATTATTGGTATTATTTTTAACTTCTGCTTTATTAGAAGGCGGTTGGGCTTGGTCTAGAGAAGAAGCTTTAGGTTTATACGGAACCTATACCATGTTGGTTTATTTTTCTCCAATATTAGGAGGTTTAATAGCTGATAAGTTTATGGGGTATAGAAATGCGGTTGCATTAGGTGCTTTAATTATGACCTTAGGTCATGCTTCTATGGCTATGGATACTCCTTGGGGTTTATATATAGGAATTGGATGTTTAGTAGCTGGTAATGGTTTGTTTAAGCCCAATATTACTTCAATTATTAACGGTGTATACATTAATGCTCAGGAAAAAAAAGATGGTGCATTTACTATCTTTTATATGGGTGTAAATGCAGGAGCGTTTTTAGGAATTATGCTGTGTGGTTATATTGGTGAAACAGTTGGATGGCATTGGGGATTTGGATTAGCTGGTATCTTTATGCTTTTAGGGATGTTGCAATTTTGGTTTGCTCAAGGGATTTTTGGAAATGTAGGTTTAGCACCCACAAAAACACTAGACTTGTCAGATGCTGTTGAAGATACAAATGGTGAAGCAGCTGCTAAAACAGTATCAAATAAAGTACAACGTGACAGGTATACTGTAGTTGGTATTTTAGCTTTTTTTACTGTGTTCTTTTGGGCTGCTTTTGAACAAGCTGGTGGATCGATGACTATTTTTGCTGCAGATTACACCAATAGGGTGTTAGAAGGAGATTCTGCATTAATATTTAGAATTGCAAATACCCTACTTACTGTAGTTCCATTAATAATTATCACTTATGTTTTGTTGCAGTTATTTAAAATTACATTTAAAAAATATGCTTTATCAAATACATTCCTAGGAATTAGTTTCATTATCATATGGGTTTTAGTTTTATGGATGTTATATACTCAATTTAATGAAGAATCAACAGAAATTCCAGCTTCATGGTTTGGTATTTTAAATTCATTTTACATTATTGCTTTTGCTCCTTTATTTTCTAAAATATGGGAAAGTAAATTCAATCCTCCAGCAACAGTTAAGTTTGGAATAGGATTAATACTATTGGGATTAGGTTTTGGAATATTAGCTTACGGATCTGCAAGTATTCCTCAAGGAGCACAAACAGCATCTGTTAGTATAATATGGTTAATTTTAGCGTATTTATTACATACTTTAGGAGAATTGAGTTTATCTCCTGTTGGTTTATCGTATGTTTCTAAATTAGTTCCAGCTACAAAAATTGGTATGATGTTTGGTCTTTGGTATATTGCTATTGGACTAGGTAATAAAGCTGCTGGTTCTATGGGTGGAATGATTGACTCGATTACATCGGAATATTCCATGAGTGTGTTTTTCTTAATATTCACATTTATACCAATAATTGCAGGTCTAATTGTTATAAGTTTAACTCCAATAGTTAAAAAGTTAATGCACGGTGTTAAGTAAAAAAATGATTGTATAAATAACAATAAACGCCCCTATTGGGGCGTTTTTTTAAAATGAAATGTTTATAATACATTTAAAAATGAAAAACTTATTTCTTATTGCTTTTATATTCTTTGGTAGTTTTCAATTATATGCCCAAGATAAAATTCAGTGGATGTCTATGAATGATGCTTTAGAAGCTCAAAAAGAAACTCCAAAGAAAATATTTATGGATGTATATACCGATTGGTGTGGTCCTTGTAAATTATTGGATAAAAACACTTTTGGAAATAAAGATGTCATCAAATTTGTAAACGAAAATTACTATCCAGTTAAGTTTAACGCAGAAGGTACCGAAGAGATCATGTATCAAGATTTTAACTATACCAATCCAAATTATCAAGAAGGAAGAAAAGGCAGAAATTCACAACATTTTTTAGCAAATGCATTAAAAATTTCAGGCTATCCTACGATTGTTTTTTTTGCAGAAAACGGTGATTTAATTCAACCTGTAGTTGGTTATAAAACCCCCAAACAACTAGAGTTGTATTTAAAGATGATTGCCAATGATGATTATAAAAAGTTAACAACTAGCGAATCATGGCAAGAATATCAAAAGAATTTTAAAAGTACTTTTTAATAGTTTTGTTTTAAAATTTTTATTTTTTTATTATATTAGCTTAGTTTAAAAAATTTTTTAAAATGAAAAAAACATTTTTTATATTTTTGGCAGCTATTTTATTGTTAAACACTGCTTGCTCTGACGATGATTCGTCTTTTAATCCAGAACCAACATCTAGTGTTATTAAAAAGGGAGATAAATTAAATAGCATTTTGGAAAAGAATAATACTATTGTCGCTCACAGGGTTGATTCTATTATATCAAAAGGGGACGAAAATAAAGAGGTTCTTTTTAGTGTTTTACATCATTATGAGGTTACTTCTCCAGGTTTTGAAACACTAGGATTTGATAACTCTCAAAATACTTTAGAAAATTTTGTAGAAAATACTTGGACTCTTGATGGAAGGTCATCTCAAAGTTTAAATGAACTCTATTTTGATTTTCACAATTTTACTCAGTTAACTGGTTTAGATGCAGCACATTGTATACAATGGTATAAAGATTCTAATTTATCTGTTACAGAATTTAAATATTTATTAATTTCTATTAATAAACATTTAGATAACTATCAAACTGAAAATGGTGAAATAGCTCTTTTTTGGAGCTGGGCTGACCTAAATGGTATAAATATTCAAACTTTCATGAATGAATTAAACAGTTCTGGTTTTACTTTTGATACTTTTTTTAAAATGTGTCAAGAAAAGAATATAGATATGAAAACATTTTTCGACTATTTCACTTTAAATAATGGAAATACTGCATTATTGATAAACTATATTTCAAATTTAAGTCCAATTCAAGGTGGATCCGCCGTTGGTGCTGCAAACTTAGCATGGACAATTTACAAGGATAATAAACCTGTATTACAATTAGCAGACGATGAACTTCATGTTTATAATCCATCCGATACAAATTGGACTGACTATTACGGTGCTATAGGTCCTGCACAGGGAGATACTTGGACTTTTACATGGTCTGATGTTTTTAAAGTAGTCATTGTTAAATCAGAGTGGTATACTAAAGCTTATTATGATGCAAAAAGCACTTTAGATGATGGTGGTCATTGGATACAACGCTTTGGAATTACAGCTTCAGGTTTTTGTGATTTTGGCAATGGTTTAACAGGATCTATGGCTAACTCAAATCCCATTAATTTAGGAACTCCAGAAGAAATCATCCCCCAAAGTACTACAAACATTGTTATTACTAACACCAGTATTGGAATTGTTAAAAGTAGTTTTGTTATGACAGGAGGAATTAATGGAAAAACTGGAATAATTCCTTTTGAAAGTAATTAATTTATATTTATTTGTAATTATACAAATTAAATTAAGTTTTTGCAGCTTCGACAATTAGTTGAGCAGTTTTTTTACTGGCTCCAATTCCGCCTAGTTTTTTTTCTAAATCGTAATAGGCTATAAATAATTCAGTTCTATTGGAATCAACTAAAATATTAGAGAGTTCTTCTTTAAGTCGCTTTTTATTAAAATCAGATTGTATTAACTCAGTTACTACTTCTTTATCCAAAATAAGATTTACCAATGAAATGTATTTTAATTTGATAATTCGTTTTGCAATTTCATAAGATATTTGATTTCCTTTATAACAAACTACTTGAGGAACTTTAAACAAAGCAGTTTCTAAAGTAGCAGTTCCAGAAGTAACCAAGGCAGCATAAGAAAAGCTTAATAAATCATAGGTTTTATTTAGTAATAAGTGAATATTTTGATTTTTAATAAAGGCTTGATAAAGACTTTCATTTTGACTTGGAGCGCCTGCTATTACGAATTGGTAGTCTTTAAAATCTTCAACTATACTTAACATTACTTCTAGCATTTTTGAAATTTCCTGTTTTCTACTACCGGGAAGTATGGCTATAATTGGCCGTTGATCCAATCCATTTTCTTTTCTAAAAGTAATATCGGTAACCTGTTTCCTATTTGCAATTTCATCAATTAAAGGATGCCCTACAAAATTTACAGGAAATTGATGTTTTTCTTCATAAAAAGTCTTTTCAAATGGCAATATCACATACAAGGCATCAACATCTCTTTTGATGTCTTTAATTCGACCTTCTTTCCATGCCCAAATTTGAGGAGAAATATAATAGTGAGTCTTGATTCCTATTTTCTTAGCCCATTTAGCGATTCGCATGTTAAATCCCGGATAATCTATAAAAATTAGTACATCGGGTTGAAACGCATTGATGTCTTTTTTACATAAAGTGATGTTTTTAAGAATGGTTCTTAAATTGAACAATACTTCAATAAAACCCATAAAAGCTAAATCACGATAGTGTTTTACTAAAGTTCCTCCAGCTTGTTGCATTAAATCACCTCCCCAGTAATGAATAGTTGCATCTATATCTTCTTGATAAATTGCTTTTATTAAATTAGCTCCGTGTAAATCGCCTGATGCTTCTCCGGCTATGATATAATATTTCATGTGGTTGTATTTATTGCTTTTGTATGGTCACATGCAGTTCGATAATAGTCATTTCTTTGAGCTTGAAAAATTATAAAATGCCTGTTTAACATTAATAAAATTTGGATATAAGTATAATTAATGCACTAACTATAGTCGCAAATACGACACCTCTTGCTCTATAAATTTGATTTTTTTTAATAAAAATAAAGAATACAAATAAATTTAAAATAGCACCTAAAGCGATGATATTTCCTAATACATCTTGAGCTAGCGCATATTGAATAGTTTCTTCTAAATTATGCGTAGAAAATATATAAATATACAAATAACATCCTGCAATATTAGCAAGGAGTCCGATGATCAATCCAATAAATACTTCTTTTTTTAAAGTTCCCAATTGTTAATGTCTTTTATTGCGTGATATGCTGTTAAATCGTATTGTGTAGGGGTTACTGATACATAACCGTTTTCAAGCGCCCATTCATCTGTGTCTTCTCCTCTATCATTATTGATAAACTTGCCAGTAAGCCAATAATAATCCTTACCAAAAGGGTTGGTTCTTTTATCGAATTGCTCTTCCCAATGTCCATTCGCTTGCCGGCATATCTTTATTCCATTTATTTTGTTTTCTGAAAGCTTAGGAATATTGACATTTAAAACAACACCGTTAGGCATTCCGTTAGATAAACATTGTGAAACGATACTTTTAATAAATTTTTCAGAAGGTTTAAAATCTGCTTCTATTGAGTAATCCAATAAAGAAAATCCAATGGCTGCTATCCCTTGAGTTCCCGCTTCAACAGCTGCGCTCATAGTTCCGCTGTAAATTACATTTATGGAGGAATTACTACCATGATTAATGCCACTTACGCATAAATCTGGTTTTCGTTTTAAAATCTCATTAATTGCAATCTTTACACAATCAACAGGGGTTCCACTACAACTATATTCCTTTTGTGGATCCTCTTTAATTACTTTAATAGCTTCACAATAAAGTGTGTCGTTTATAGTAATGGCATGTCCCATTCCGCTTTGAGGAGCGTCTGGTGCAACAACAACAACATCTCCAAAGGTATTCATGATTTTAATTAGGAAACGAATGCCTGGAGCATGTATTCCATCGTCATTTGTCACAAGTATTAGGGGCCTTTTAGAAGTCATGTTATGGTTTTAAAACAAAAGCTAAAATACATAATAATTTTTTCAGATTTAGTAAATTAACCTCTTATGTCTTTTAGAATTTGCTTTAACAAAAAATTAGTATCCAATCTAGCTAATTGGCACGATATTTTGTATAATTTAGTCGAGGATAAAAATAAGAGATATGAAAAAGAATTTTAAAGTTTTACTTCTTGTAGTTTTTGTAGCAGTTGCTTCATGTAGTTTTACTGCCAAGGAGTTTAACGATCCAGATAAAGATAAACTACTTGTAGATTTAATAACATTTGTATTACAGAAAGGACATTATAGCCCTAAAGCTATGGATGATGAGTTTTCAAAAAATATTTATAAAAACTTCATAGATGCTGTTGATCCACTAAAACGATATTTTTTAGCTTCAGATTTAGAAGAATTTAGTCAGTATGAGTTTGAGATTGATGATCAAATAAATACAAAAGATATTACATTTTATAATTTGGTGTATACACGTCTTTCAGAAAGAATTTTGGAAGTAGAAAATATATATCCTAAACTTTTAGAAAAACCTTTTGATTATACAATAGACGAATTAATAAATGTAGATTATGAAGACATAACCTATTCAAAAAATAAAAAAGAACTCAAAGATCGTTGGAGAAAACAATTAAAGTTTACAACCATATCTAATTATTACGATTTAATTAAGGAGAATAACGACTTAATTAAAAAGAATAAAGAAATTGAATTAAAAGAACCTAAAAGTTTATCTGAATTAGAAAAAGAAGCAAGAGAAAGTTCTAAAAAGTCATTGGATGAATATTTTGATTTTATAAATGAATTAGAGAGTAAAGATTATTTTGCTATTTTCCTAAATGTAATGGTAGAAGAATTTGATCCTCATACCAATTATTTTGCGCCAACAGATAGAGATCGTTTCGAGTTAGCGATGTCAGGAAAATTAGAAGGAATAGGAGCTAGGCTACAAAAGAAAAGTGATTATATAAAAATTATAGACGTAATTAGTGGAGGTCCAGCTTGGCGTGGTGAACATATAGAAGTAGGAGATTTAATAATGAAAGTAAGGCAAGAAGATGAAAAGGAAGCGGTAAGTGTGGTGGGAATGCGATTGGATGATGCTGTCAAATTAATAAAAGGACCAAAAGGGACAAAAGTTATACTTACTATAAAAAGAGTTGACGGTTCTATAGAAGATGAAACTATTATGAGAGATGTTGTAGAGCTTGAAGAAACCTATGCGAAATCTACTTTAATTAAAAAAGATGATAAGAAATTTGGATTAATAAACCTTCCTCAATTCTATTTCGATATGGAAAATTATAAAGAGCGAAATGCAGCAAGTGATGTTAGGAAAGAAATAGTTCGTTTGAAAAAAGAAGGAATGGATGGTCTAATAATTGACTTAAGAAGTAACGGGGGTGGATCACTTAGAACAGCTGTTGACATGGCCGGACTTTTTATCAAAGATGGACCAATAGTACAAGTAGGTTCTTCGGGTAATAAAAAAGAAGTTTTAAAAGATAAGGATGATGAAATTGTTTGGGATGGACCTCTAGTGATATTAGTAAACGAGCTTTCAGCTTCTGCTTCTGAAATATTAGCAGCTGCAATGCAAGATTATAAACGTGCTATTATTATTGGATCTAAACAAACTTACGGAAAAGGGACGGTTCAAAATTTATTAGATTTAAATCAATGGCTCCGTAAAAATGATATGGGTGATATGGGATCCTTAAAGTTAACTACCCAAAAGTTTTACCGTGTAAACGGTGGGTCTACCCAATTAGAAGGTGTTAAAAGTGATGTAGTGATGCCAGATCGTTATAGTTATATCGATATAGGAGAACGTGATTATGATAATCCCTTGCCTTATGATAAAATAGAAGCTGCAGATTATGAAGTTTGGAATGGGTATATCGATTATGAAAAAACTATTAAAAATAGTAACGAAAGAATGTTAAAAAGTGAGCAACTCCGATTGATTGATGAAAATGCAAAATGGATTAAAACCCGTCGAGATGATAGAACAGCAACTTTAAATTATGATGATTACAAAAGAGATTTAGAAAGTAGAATAGAAGATACTAAAAAGTTTGATCTAATAGATGAGTACGACAATAAATTAAGTTATGAATCTCTTCCTCATGAGATTAAATTAATGAAGCAAGATACTAGTCTTACTGAAAAAAGAAAGAGATGGCATAAAAGTTTAAGTAAAGATATTTATGTAGAAGAGGCAGTAAATGTACTAGAAGACCTTGAAATAAATACTATCAAAAGGACAAAAGTGGCTAATGTTAAAAACTAATATTTTATATATTAATGACTAAATTAGTCAAGTGAAAAATACAGCAACATCTTTAACAAAATTAACGCTCCAGAAGTTTAAAAAAAACAGTTGGGGCGTTTTTAGTTTTCTCTTTTTGTGTACTTGTATTTTAGTAGCTTTGTTCGCCTATGTATTAGCGCCAGATAACTCGAAAAATGCAAATCAAATGCATTTGTCTATTCAATCTAAGTCGCCAGGTTTTAAGGTAGAAATACTAACGATTCCTTATACCGCAACTGAAAATAATTCCATTTCAGAATTGTTTTTTGGAAAGAATAATACCGCTACCGAAATTCCTATTTCTAATTATACCGTAGCAAATAATTCATTACAAATTATTGAATACAATAATGAAGGAAATGAAGGTCTAAAAAAAGAATTTAATCTCTCTTTGTTTCCTAAAGCCACTAATATAAGTGAGGTTTCAGAATTATATATATCAGAAAAAAAATACTTATTAGGAACCGATAAATACGGCAGAGATCTTCTAAGTAGAATGCTTATTGGTATTCGTATTTCCCTAGCCATCGGTTTTGTTTCGGTTTTTATTTCTTTGATTATTGGAGTTACAATGGGAGCTATTGCCGGTTATTACGGAGGAAAAATAGATGCCGTAATTATGTGGTTGATTAATGTAACTTGGTCTATCCCTACATTACTCTTAGTTATAGCAATTACCTTAGCCTTAGGGAAAGGGTTCTGGCAGGTTTTTATCGCTGTAGGTCTCACTATGTGGGTAGAAGTTGCTCGAGTGGTTAGAGGACAAGTTATGGGCGTGAAACAAATGCAATATGTAAAAGCTGCAAAAGCACTAGGCTTTCATGATTTTAAAATCATATTAAAGCATATATTACCTAATAGTATGGCACCAGTAATTATTATTTCTGCAGCTAATTTTGCAGGAGCTATTTTAATTGAAAGTGGACTTAGTTTTTTGGGTATTGGTGCTCAGCCTCCAATGCCAAGTTGGGGAGGTATCATTAAGGACCATTATTCTTATATAATTTTAGGAAAACCCTATCTAGCAATAATTCCGGGACTTGCTATTATGAGTTTGGTTACTGTGTTTGTTTTGATAGGTAATGCTTTAAGAGATGCAATGGATGTAAAAACTAGATAAAAATATATATATGAATGGAAAACAGATTAATATTATTTTTCTATGATAGGTCTTAGCGATTAATATAATTGGAAGCATCTAATCTAATAAATATAAATAGTAGAATTGTAAATCCCCATAAACCAGAGCCACCATAACTAAAAAAAGGCAATGGTATCCCAATAGTCGGTAATAAGCCAGAGACCATTCCAATATTTATAAAAAAATGAAAAAACAATATAGAAGAAACACTATAACCATAGATTCGACTATATTGTGACTTTTGTCTTTCTGCTAAAATCAATAGCCTAATAATTAATGTTATAAAAAGAATAACAACACCAATACTTCCCAAAAACCCCCATTCTTCTCCGACAGTACTGAATATATAATCGGTATCCTGTTCTGGTACAAATTTTCCTTTTGTTTGTGTTCCTTGAAGCCATCCTTTACCTGTCCAGCCTCCACTACCTATCGCTATCTCACTTTGATTGGTGTTATATCCAATACTTTTAGTGTCAACTTCTTTACCCAATACAATATTAAACCGATCTCTATGACGCTGTTCTAAAACATTTTCAAAAATAAAATTTACAGAAATTGAAAAGCCTATACAAGCAAGTGCAATAAATCCATATTTAAAAATAGAATGCTTTTTTTTTATAATTTTTAAAATAAATGATTGCTATAATTATCAATATACCTAAGGATACCCAAAAAGTTCCAAATGCTAAAGTTGCTACAAAAAGAGCTGCAATTATAAAACTTAATAGTAAATAGATAAAATGCAGTCCTTCTCTGTATAAAGGAAATATGAGGGCCACATAAACTAATGCGCTTCCAGGGTCAGGTTGAGGTATAATTATTAATGCTGGTAAAAAAACTATAATTAATGATTTAATTTGGTCCTTAAAAGATTTTAAATCAGTTTGTATATCACTTACATATTTAGCTAAAGCAAGAGCTGTTGCAGCTTTTGCAAATTCACTAGGTTGAATACTAAATCCTCCTAAAAAATACCAAGAAGTAGCTCCATTCACATTTTTACCTAAAAAAAATAAACCCACTAATGATATTAATGAAATTATATAAATAATACTCGAGAAACGTTCGTAGAATTTTGCTTCTACAGTCAAAATAAAAGGAATAAGTACTAAACTTAAACTAATCCATACCAATTGTTTTACATAGACCTGTGAGAAATCAAAAAAAGCAGTTGAGGTAGTACTATAAGATGCAGAATAAATATTCACCCAACCTATAACTACTAATGTTATATATATATAAATAGTTGGCCAATCAAATTTTGTTCCTTTTGATCCTAACATTAATAATTGATGTTAAATGTTTTTCCAGAATATGGTTTTTCATATTCTTCTAAAAGACTTCCGTTTAAAACGTATTCTTCCATGTCTTTTCGAGTAATTTCTCCCTTTAAATATTTTTCAATCATTAGTCCGGCAATTCTTCCTGCCCAGCGAGAACCCCAATATCCATTTTCAACGATAACAGCTATTGCAATTTTTGGATTGTCTTTAGGTGCAAATGCAATAAAAATTGAATGATCCGTAAGTTGTACTCTTTTGCCGTCAATTTTAGTAAAATTCTCGGCAGTTCCCGTTTTTCCGCATATTTCGATACCAGGAATTTGAATGTGCTTTGCAGTGCCTTCATTATATACATCAAACATTCCTTCAATAATAGGTTCGAAATGTTGAGCATCTATAGTGGTATTATACCTTTTGGTATATTTTGATGAAATAGTATCTATGTCACTTATTTTTTTTAGAATATGCGGTTTATAATACCAGCCTTTATTTGCAATAGCAGCTGTAAAATTAACCATTTGCATAGGAGTTAAAATGACTTCTCCTTGACCTATTGCATTTGATATAGTTGCTGTTGCATACCAATTATATTTAGGATATTG
Organism: Flavobacteriaceae bacterium; assembly: GCA_002713705.1. Lineage (GTDB taxonomy): Bacteria > Bacteroidota > Bacteroidia > Flavobacteriales > Flavobacteriaceae > Marifrigoribacter. The sequence goes on along the minus strand of PAUJ01000009.1, from coordinate 31,148 downwards.
ATACCACCTATTATAAAATTCTGAAGATGGAATTAACCCTTTTTTTCCTGGAGGTAAATCATATCCTATGTAATTACCTAATCCAAAACTTTCTAAATGTTTTTTCCAATTATCAATTCCTTCCTGTGGACTTGGATATTTTTCAATACTTCGCTTATAAATAGTGCAAAAATAACTGTTACAGGAATTAGCAATTCCTCCAATCATTGTTAATGGACTATCATGGGGATGACAGCCTAACATTTTCTTTCCACCATAATTATATCCATTATAGCATGATATTTTTTCGGAACTATTGATGACTCCCTCTTGCATTCCTATTAAAGCAGTTAAAGATTTAAAAGGCGAACCAGGAGGGTATTCTCCTTGTAAAACTCGATCAAATAAAGGTCTGGAAATAGTATCATACCATAGTTTCGTGAAATTTTTAGAACGTTCCCTACCAACTAATAATTTAGGATCGTAATTAGGTGCTGTTATCAATGCTAATATTTCTCCAGTAGCGGGTTCTAAAGCAACAATACCCCCTCTTTTGTTAATTAATAATCGCTCACCATATTCTTGTAGATCTTCATCAATTGTAAGTGTAATGTCTTTTCCATTAATAGGTATGGTATCGTAAATTCCTTCTTTATAGGGGCCTATTTTTCTATTAAATCTATCCATTTGAATATACTTGACGCCTTTTTTACCTCTTAAGACTTCTTCATATTCCATTTCTATTCCAGATTTACCAATTAAATCACCCATTAGATAATAAGGGTTTTTTTTAATAATGCTTTGATTTACTTCAGCGATATAGCCAAAAACATTAGCTGAATTGGATACTTGATAATCTCTTAAAGCTCTTTTTTGAATATAAAAACCTTTGTATTTCCACATTTTTTCTGATAGATAAGCATATTCATCTTTTGTGAATTGTGGAACCACAACAGAAGGTAATCTTGGTGAGTAAATTATTGCTTTCTCTAAAATTCTATCATAATCTTCTTGGGTTATCTTTAATAAATCACAAAATTCTTGCTTCAAATTTGGATCTAGAGTTTCGGTATTTTTTGGAATTACCATTACATCATAAGATGGCTGATTCGAAACTAATAATTTTCTATTTCTATCAAAAATAAATCCTCTTTGAGGAAAATCATATATTTTTTTTATTGCGTTATTCTGTGATGAAATTTGCGCAGAAGTGTCATAGACTTGGAGGTAAAAAAGTCTTGCTGAAATTAAAATTCCAGTACTAATAACAATAAGTAAAAACAGGTATTTTCTCACTTTGGTTTTTCGCTAAAAATGGTAATTGCACTTAATATAATAATGGTACTAAAAATACTTGAAAATACCGTTGACTTTAATAATAATAATAAGTGATCTGTATTAAAAGTTTCTAATGAAAATAATACAATATGATTAAAAAAGACCATCGATCCAACATAGATAAGTTGCTTCATGAAATCTGTATTACTTATTTTTATAGTATTGTATTCGTAGCTAATTCCAAATGAATATTTTAAAACCTGTGGTCGGATATAGGCTATAAAAACACAGGCAGCTGCGTGTATGCCTCCAGAATCTAAAAAAAAATCAATTGTTAAGCCTAGCATAAAACTTAAAAAAATTAATAAACTTTTATTACCTGTAAAAGGAAAAACTATTATAAATAAAATATAAATATATGGATTTACATAACCTAAAAAATTGATATGATTTAATAGTAATACTTGTGTTAATACTAACAATATGAATCGAATAATATTTTTTAAAATCTCGTTATTCAACATTTTATAATCCTTTTTCTAAGTTGATAATTTCTTGAGAATCTAAATTATCAATGATGTACACATGTTGTAAATTCGTCATATCATTAAATAATTGAATATTTAAATTCTGTGAGTTTTTATCTTCAGTTAATTCAAAATCGACCACAGCCCCGATTAAAATTCCTTCGGGAAATATGGTAGATTTTCCTCCTGTAACAATTGTGTCTCCTATTTTTACTGGAGCCAATCTAGGGATGTCAATTAATTGAATAACATTAGGATCTTGCGTGTTCCAAACTAAGGAACCAAAATGTTTTGCATTTTTTAATTTCGCATTTATCTGACTATTAGTGTTTAAAATTGACTGAATTGTTGCATATTTATTTGAAACATTGTCTATGATCCCAACAATTCCTTTAGAAGTAATAACTCCTAAATCTAATTGTATGCTATCTCTTTCACCTTTGTCTATAGTAAGTTTGTTTTTTGTTTTTGAAAATGAATTATTAATCACTTTTGCAGAAACGAAATAATATTTTGAAAGGATGGAATTGGTATCAATATTTTGATCCACTACTTTGCTCTTATAAGATTCTAATTGTATTCTAATCCTGGTATTTTCATCTATTAATACTTCATTTTCTTTTCTTAAATTAAAATAATTAGTAATTGAACTTTTAATAGTATAAATACCTCCAGTAACACTATTTGATGAATTAATAAAATTATTTTTATGGTAAGAATGAGATTGTATTGTTAGAAAAATTGAAATAGAGAATAAAACAATAAACAGCAGGAAATTTTTATTCCGAATTAAGAAAAATATAATCTGCTGCATAAGCGTTATTTATTTTAATTAAATATAATCAATTGATTATTATTTAATTAATACACTTTTAAATCTTGGTAAGTTTTTTAAACAGATACCAGTACCTCGAACTACTGCTCTTAAAGGGTCTTCTGCTATATAAACTGGTAAATCTGTTTTTTGGGACAAACGTTTATCCAGCCCCCTAAGCATAGATCCGCCACCTGCTAGATAAATACCGGTGTTATAAATATCTGCTGCTAATTCTGGTGGTGTTTTCGATAATGTTTCCATTACCGAATCTTCAATTCTTAAAATTGATTTATCTAATGCTTTTGCAATCTCTCTATAGGAAGTTTGAACTTGTTTAGGTTTTCCAGTTAATAAATCACGTCCTTGAACCGCTAAATCTTCTGGTGGTAAATCTAAATCTTCAGTTGCGGCACCAATTTGAATTTTAATATTTTCAGCAGTACGTTCACCAACATATAAGTTATGTTGAGTTCTCATGTAATAGATAATGTCATTGGTAAAAACATCACCAGCAATTTTAACAGATTTATCACAAACAATTCCACCAAGGGCAATAACTGCGATTTCAGTAGTTCCACCACCTATATCTACAATCATATTTCCTTTGGGCTGCATGATATCAACNCCAATGCCAATAGCAGCAGCCATAGGTTCATGAATCAAATAAACCTCTTTTCCATTNACCCTTTCTGCNCTTTCTTTTACAGCACGCATTTCCACAGCAGTAATACCACTTGGAATACAAATAACCATTCTTAACGATGGTGTGATCCATTTCTTCTTAAGCGCTGGTATGTCTTTAATGAACATATTTATCATCTGTTCACTAGCGTCAAAATCAGCAATTACACCNTCTTTTANAGGNCTTACGGTTTCTATATTTTTATGGGTTTTACCTTGCATTAAATTTGCCTCTGTGCCTACCGCTATTATTTTTCTANTGCTGCGGTCCCTAGCAACAATNGAAGGAGCATCTACTACAACTTTATCGTTATGTATAATTAAAGTATTGGCAGTACCTAAATCTATTGCTATTTCTTCAGTTAAGAAGTCAAAAAATCCCATATGTTATNCTAGTNTNTTGAAATTAAACATGTGCTTTACAAATGTAATAAAAATTAATGCTTAAAATGTCGTATTCCACTAAATACCATTGCCATAGCATGGGTATTACAATAATCAATACTTAAACCATCTTTAATAGAGCCACCGGGTTGGATTACAGCAGTAATNCCAGCTTTGTTTGCGATTTCTACACAATCTGGAAATGGNAAAAACGCATCACTTGCCATTACAGATCCCTTTAAATTAAAATTAAAAGAGGAAGCTTTATTAATCGCTTGTGTCAATGCATCAACTCTTGATGTTTGTCCTGTTCCGCTAGCGCATAANTGNTTGTCTTTTACNAAAACAATGGTATTAGATTTTGTGTTTTTACAAATTTTTGAAGCAAATAACATATCATTTAACTCGTTAGAATTTGGTTTATTGTTAGTTGCATATGTTAAATTTTGAAGACTGTCTGTTAAATTGTCTTTATCCTGCAGTAGAGTTCCATTTAAACAAGTTCTNANCGTGGTTTTTGGTAATTCAATATTTTTTTGAATTAANAGAATTCTATTTTTTTTGTTTTTTAATACCTCTAAAGCATTTTNAGAAAAAGATGGGGCGATTACCACTTCACAAAATAATTTATGAATTTCTTCAGATGCAGCTTCATCAATCTCAACATTGCTAATTAAAACTCCTCCAAAAGCTGAAACGGGATCGCCTGCTAAAGCATCAACATAAGCTTGATGTACTGTTTCGCGTTGTGCAATTCCACANGCATTGTTGTGTTTTAAAATTGCGAACGTAGGGGCTTCTCCGNTAAACTCTGCCATTAAGTTAACCGCTGCATCTACATCTAATAAATTATTATAGCTTAATTCTTTTCCATGTAGTTTGTCAAATATTGAATCGAAATCTCCAAAGAAAAACCCTTTTTGATGGGGGTTTTCACCATACCGTAAAACCTTGCCATTTGGTTCGCTAATTTTTAAAGAAGAAATGNGTTGATCTTTATTGAAATAATTAAAAATTGCAGTATCGTANTGTGATGATATATTAAATGATTTGGCAGCAAATTGTTTTCTGTCTTTTAAAGAAACTTCACCATTATTTTCTGAAATTAGGTGTAATAATTCTTTGTAATCTTGCATTGATGAAACACAAAGTGTATCAGCGAAATTTTTTGCTGCAGCCCTAATTAATGAAATGCCACCAATATCAATTTTTTCAATTATACTGGCTTCATCNGCTCCTGAGGCAACTGTTTTTTNAAAAGGATATAAATCTACAATTACAAGATCCAATTGAGGAATGTTATATGCTTTCATTTCAGAAANATCANTTTCATTATCTTGTCTGTTTAGAATACCTCCAAAAATTTTTGGGTGCAATGTTTTAACTCTTCCNCCNAAAATAGAAGGGTAATCGGTGATGTCTTCAACAGGAATTACATCGATTCCTAAATCGTTAATAAACTTTTGAGTNCCACCAGTTGAGTATATAGTTACTCCGAGATTGTTTAATTTTTTGACGATGGGCGCTAATCCTTCTTTGTGAAAAACAGAAATTAATGCAGAGGTGATTTTTTTATTGCTCATNAAAAATATAGATTTTAAATCTTTAAAACAGACATTTACAAAAGTACATAATTACCTCTTAAATTTGTAACATATGTTAATAGAAAACGTCCTATATTAGTGAAACTTTTTTGATTGTAAAAAACATTAAAATTTTGCTAAGAATTATGTTTTAAAACTTTCAATCTAAGAAAGTCCATATTAAATTTTAAAGATGCTTATATATCTGCGTGTATTAAAAGAAAGTTTCAATTTTGCAATCAGTGCACTTAAAAACAATAAGCTGCGTACATTTTTGTCTCTATTAGGAGTAACCATCGGTATTTTTTCAATTATAGCTGTTNTAGCCGCGGTAGATTCTCTTAAAAAGGAAATTGATGACAGTATTAGTTCTCTAGATAATAGTACCATTATTGTCATGCGTTTTTCTTTTGGACCCACTGATGTTCCTCGTTGGAAACGGCAACAATTTCCAGATGTAAGTTATGATGAATATCAGTATATAAGTAAGTATATGCCGGATACGGAGGCTGCTTCTTTTTCTTTAAATGTGCCGTCAACTTCTATAAAATTTGAAGAAAATTCAGTTTCCAATGTAGAAATTGGCGCTGTTACNTATGAATATTATGATATTGAAGCGCTTCAAATTGCAGAGGGACGTTTTTTTAATGAATCTGAATCCAATAGTGGAACTCCTGTAATTATTCTTGGAGATGAAATAGCTAAAACCTTATTTCCTTCGACCTTAGCTCTTGGTAAAAAAGTGCGTTTGTATGGGCGAAAATTTGTGGTGATTGGAGTGCTAAAAAAAGAAGGTTCCGGCNTATTTGGTGGGTCAAAGGANACTGCGGTTTTCATTCCAGTAAATATGGCAAGAAAAATATTTGGAGATAATAATAAATCTACCTTTCCACAAATTATTGTAAAACCAGAAAGCGGAATTGATAACGCGGGATATATCGCTTCATTAAAACAAAAAATTAGAATGGCAAGAGGATTAAAACCCGATGAGATCGATAATTTCTTTGTCAATCGCTTAGAGGGCTTTAAAGATGTNATTGATGGAATTACGGCTACCATGAATGGAATTGGTTGGATAATTAGCGGATTTTCTTTATTGGTAGGGGGTTTTGGTATTGCTAATATTATGTTTGTTAGTGTAAAGGAACGAACCAATTTGATAGGAATACAAAAGTCCTTAGGAGCAAAAAATAAGTTTATTCTATTTCAGTTTTTATTTGAAGCAGTTATACTTTCGGTAATAGGTGGATTAATTGGATTGATATTGGTTTTTATAGTATCGATTTTCGCATCTACATTTACTGGTGATTTTAATTTTGTATTATCTGCTTGGAACATGTTCATCGGAACTGCAATATCCGCNATTATTGGACTTGTCGCNGGTATTGTTCCAGCGATTTCAGCATCAAAACTAGATCCAGTTGAAGCGATAAGAACCGGAATGTAATACAGATTTAATTTGTTAAAAATTAAANAATTGTANCCACTTGTTCGTTAATCCATTCTAAAAAACGTTCATCNTTTTTTGAAAAAGGATNAACGGAATTAGAATCAACATCTATTTGGCCTATATTAATTNCATCTTTAAATAAAGGAATTACAATTTCAGCTTTTACATGAATACTNCAGGCAATATAGTTATCCTGTGCTTTTACATCTTCCACTACAAAATTTTGATTAGAGACCGCTACTTGGCCNCAAATACCTTTTCCAAAGGGGATAACCGTATGATTTGTTGGTTCGCCAGCAAAGGCTTTTAAATGCAAGGTTTTTTCTTTATGATTGGCAAAGTAAAATCCNACCCAATCATAATAATCAATATTNTTTTGAAGAACTTCACAAACTGCAACAAGGCGATTGTTGATNGTTAAATGATCATGATTTATAATTTTTTTAATTTTATCCTGAAGATTTTTATAGTGCATCAAAAAATATTGAAAAGCAAAGTTAATAAAAGAGTTGCTATTTTTTAAGATATATATTTAATACAANTATTTATATAGCGTTAATTTGGNTGTTTTTTAAATTAGGAGNATTGTGAAATTATCTTCAATTTTACATGTTGTATTTTTTTCTTTTTTTTTATTCAGCTTCTNCAAATTTATTCGCACTGTATTATAGTANTTTTTTTAATTAAATTATTGATTGTGTTTGTTTTAANTNCATTTTTTTTTACTTTTTTNAANCTAAATTTAAGTTAAATAAGGACACTAAATTAGATTTTTTGAAGCTTANGTTGTATTTTTGANGAGTATGNAAAAAATAATTTCAATAGTACTGACCATTTTAATTTTAGCGAGTAATACTGGAGTTACTTATGCAAAACATTTTTGTGGAGATTTTGAGGTTATNTCTACCATCACTTTAGGTGAAAAAAACCTTAGCTGCGGAATNAAAATGGATGTAAAAGGTTGTGATAACGAAACGCAAAAAGACCGCCATTGTTGTAAAAATAAATACGAAAATATAGATACTGACGATAATTATTCTTTATCATTATTTGATCTTCAAATNAATGTTCCTTTTATTGCAAGNTTCGTNNCTATATTTANATTTAAACAGTTTAGTGANCCTTCTCAAGGGCTACTTTTTTATNCAAATTATAAACCTCCACCTATAGGCAAGAATCTATCTGTCCTTTATCANGTATTTACCATTTGATTTTTTCTTTTTTTAAATTTTANTGAAAGCAATACCTGTTTTCAATTTTCAATCTATTTATAAGAAAAAATTANAAAATGAAATATCTATTATTNATACTATTATTAACACCATTCGTATCTATTTCTCAAAATAAAATAGANGGTGTGCTATCAGAAAAAAATGGAAATAACGAGATCATTGGTTTAGCTGGAGCAAATGTCTTCTGGTTAAATNCTTCTTTGGGAACGATCACCGACTTNGATGGATCCTTTACGATTCCNTATAAGAAGGAATATAAAAAACTTGTTTTTAGTTATGTAGGTTATAAAACNGATACACTACTAATTTCAAANACGAAACCGATAAAACATACCTTAACAGCAAAAGGGCAGTTAGATGAGGTGCTAATTAGTACTAGAAAAAAAGCATCTACAAGATCTTTTTTATCTGCTACTAATGTGATTAANGTAAGTAGTTCAGAATTGTTAAAAGCTGCTTGCTGTAATCTTTCTGANAGTTTTGAAACCAATCCTTCCATCGATGTAAATTTTGCAGATGCAGTTACAGGAACTNGACAAATTAAAATGTTAGGTTTAACNAGNCCNTATATTTTAATAACTACCGAAAATATTCCTTCCATAAGAGGTGCTTCACAAGCTTACGGGTTGAGTTTTATTCCAGGTACTTGGGTATCAAGTATTCAAATTACCAAAGGAGCGGGAAGTGTTGTAAATGGTTTTGAAAGTATNGCTGGTCAAATTAATGCAGAGCTGCAAAAACCTTCAACTGACGATCGATTATTTGTCAATGCTTATGTAAATGGAAACGGACGAATAGAATTAAACACCCATTTAAATANCAAAATTTCAGATAAATGGGATACTGGACTATATGTGCATGGAGATTTAAGAAATCAAAAATTTGATAAAAATCAAGATTCATTTTTAGACATGCCATTACAACAGCAACTAAACTTGATGAACCGTTGGCAATATATAAATAATGAAAAAGGCCTNGTAAGTTTTNTAAATATTAAGTTTTTAAATGATGAAAAACAAACAGGTCAAATAGATTTTGATCCTAAAANAGATAAGTTTACAACTAATTATTGGGGTAGTGAAATTNANACNAGGCGTTTTGANGCTTCCGCAAAATTTGGTTATGTAAATCCTGAAATNCCTTACCAAAGTATNGGAGTTCAAGCAGCATATAGNAATCACNTNCNAGATTCTTACTTTGGATTTAACGTGTATAACATTACTCATAATAGTGTGTATGCCAATGCTATTTTTAATTCTATTATTGGTGATTCTAGAAACAAGTTTAAAACGGGTATTAGTGCAACCTATGATGACTATNATGAACTCGTNAATACCACTAAATATNAACGNANTGAAAACTCATTAGGAGCATTTTTTGAATATTCNTATGATAATTTAGGTGATTTAAATCTTACTGCTGGATTGCGAATTGATANGNATAATTTACTGGGAACTTTTTTAACTCCAAGAATACACTTAAGNTANACACCTTGGGANNATTCAGCCTTTAGAGTTTCTGCTGGAAGAGGTAAAAGAAGTGCTAATATNTTTACCGAAAATCAAAAAATGTTTGCATCTTCTAGNACTATTAATATTTTAGANACCAACGGAAGTNTTTATGGTTTGGACCCNGAAATTGCTTGGAATTATGGAGTNTCATTCTCACAAAAATTTACTNTTTTTGGAAAAAAANCTGAAGTNACTTTTGATTATTANCGAACCGATTTTGTAAATCAAATTGTAGTGGATTGGGAGAACCCACGGGAAGTGAATTTTTANAATTTAAAGGGAGAAAGTTATGCAAATAGTTTTCAAGCGGAATTAAGTATTAATATTNNTGAAGGCNTNGATGTTAGANCAGCTTATAANTATTANGATGTAAAAACNGATTATAGTTANAGTTATGGNAANNTAGACAATCCTTTAATTCCAAAANATCGGGTTTTTNCGAATNTTTCGTATGAAACAAAAAGAAAAGAAAAGGCTTCACAATGGAAGTTTGATGCCACCTTTAATTGGTTAGGAGAACAACGTTTTTCTTCAACTTATGGAAATCCAATAGCNTATAAGTTACCTGAAAAAACTCCNANANTAGCNACTTTAAATGCTCAAATCACAAAAGTATTTTCTANTTCTTTTGAGTTATATTTGGGTGGGGAAAATTTAACAAATGAAAAACAATCGGATCCAATATTNAANAGCGAAAATCCTTTTGAGGATACTTTTGATACCACATTTGTATATGGNCCGATTTTTGGANTTAGTNTTTACGCAGGNTTACGTTATAAAATAAATTAAAAAAAATGAAAATGAAAAGAACAATTTTATTNGGNCTATTNTTTTTAATAGGAGNTACCCTTAGNGCACAAAATAAAAATNCAAAAGCTNTTATAGAAGTNGATGGAGTNTGTTTAATGTGTAAAGATCGAATTGAAAAAGCTTCCATTAAAACAAAAGGAGTAAAATCTGCTGTTTGGAATGTAGAAACACATGAATTAAGTCTTNTTTATGANGAACGTAAAACNGATTTAATTCAAATTCAAGAAGGAATTGCAGCAGTTGGTCATGACACAANAGAGATCATAGCTACNGATGAAGCCTATGCTTCNGTACATCCTTGTTGTAAATATAGNAGTGATGANATTATAGNGGNTCACGANAANTAGAAAAAATAATNAACAAAAAAACCTCTGAATTTCAGAGGTTTTTTTTGNTATTAATTGGTTTATTACATCATCCCTGGCATACCGCCTCCNCCCATAGGAGGCATNGCAGGAGCATCTTCTTTAATGTCTACNAAAGCACATTCGGTAGTTAAAATCATACCAGCTACAGAAGCNGCGTTTTCTAAAGCAACACGAGTTACTTTTTTAGGATCGATAATTCCTGCTTTCAGCATGTCTACATATTTATCTGNTTTCGCATCATANCCAAAGTTATTTTTTCCTTCCACTACTTTATTGATAACAACAGATCCTTCTCCACCAGCGTTNTCAACTATTGTACGTAAAGGTGATTCAATAGCTTTTGCTACNATGTTGATTCCNGTTTGTTCATCAAGGCTATCGGCATTTAATTTTTCTAAAACTGATATCGCTCTAACTAGTGCGACACCACCTCCNGCTACAATTCCTTCTTCAACAGCAGCACGTGTTGCATTTAATGCGTCATCTACACGGTCTTTCTTTTCTTTCATCTCTACTTCAGAAGCTGCTCCTACATATAAAACAGCAACTCCNCCAGCTAATTTAGCAAGTCTCTCTTGAAGTTTTTCTTTATCATAATCACTTGTAGTAGTTTCAATTTGAGCTTTTATTTGGTTTACTCTAGCTTTGATATCATTCTTGTTTCCTGCACCTTTTACAATGGTCGTATTGTCTTTGTCAATAGTTACCGTTTCNGCNGTTCCTAACATCTCTAAAGTTGCATTTTCTANAGTAAAACCTAACTCTTCTGAGATTACAGTTCCTCCAGTTAAAATTGCAATATCTTCTAACATTGCTTTACGTCTATCNCCAAATCCTGGAGCTTTAACAGCTGCTATTTTTAGAGAACCTCTTAGTTTATTAACAACTAAAGTTGCTAATGCTTCTCCATCAACATCTTCAGCAATAATTAATAATGATTTTCCTTGTTGTGCAACCGGTTCCAAAATAGGAAGTAANTCCTTCATTGTGGAAACTTTCTTATCATAAAGGAGAATCATTGGGCTCTCCATTTCAGTTTGCATTTTCTCGCTATCAGTTACAAAGTAAGGAGATAGGTAACCACGATCAAATTGCATTCCTTCCACAACATCNACATAGGTTTCAGTTCCTTTAGATTCTTCAACTGTAATGACTCCTTCTTTACCTACCTTTCCAAATGCTTCAGAAATTAAGTTACCGATTAATTCGTCGTTATTAGCAGATATAGAAGCAACTTGCTTAATCATGCCTGAAGAGTTACTTACTTTTTTAGCTTGCTTNTTTANGTTTGCAGTAATTGCAGCAACTGCTTTATCGATTCCGGCCTTTAAGTCCATNGGATTTGCGCCAGCAGCAACATTTTTTAATCCTTCNTTAACGATAGCTTGTGCCAAAACTGTAGCGGTAGTAGTACCATCTCCAGCTAAATCATTGGTTTTTGAAGCAACTTCTTTTACCATTTGAGCTCCCATGTTTTCAAGAGNATCTTCTAACTCAATTTCTTTTGCTACCGTTACACCATCTTTGGTGATTTGAGGTCCACCAAATGANTTTCCTATTATTACATTACGTCCTCTAGGTCCTANGGTTACTTTTACTGCATCNGCCAATGCATTAACACCACGTTTTATACTATCACGTGCTTCAATATCAAATTTTATATCTTTTGCCATTTTNAAAATCTTTTTGATTAAACTTTAATANTTNTAATTAAATAATTGCTAGAATATCTTCTTCTCGCATAATAAGGTAATCGCTACCTTCATGTTTTAATTCACTTCCTGAATATTTTCCATAAAGTACAAGGTCACCAATTTTCACAGTCATGTCGTGGTCTTTTTTTCCTTTTCCAACTGCAACAACTTTGCCTTGTTGTGGTTTTTCTTTTGCAGAATCTGGGATGTATAATCCTGAAGCAGTTTTTGTTTCCGCTTCTTGTGGTTCTACTAAAACTCTATCTGAAAGAGGTTGAATTTTTAATGCCATTATCAGTGTTTTTTTATTAATATTATATTTANAATTNATTTAAGCTAAAAGTATGCCACTTGAATATAAGTGACAAGTGTCCATAAAAAATGCCAGCTTGTCATAAGCTGGCATTTTTTAAATTTTATGAAAANTTATACTAGTTAGTNTCTTCAGTTGTTTCTTGTGGTGNAGCATTTGCTGGTGATAATGCGTTTTCTATAGCATTTTCATCNAAAGCTTTAGAACCNGCATTTCTAGCGTCTCCCATNATTGAAATATTGGAAAGTAAGATTAATGNNAATAATAAAGTANCTAAAGTCCAAGTACTTTTATCTAAAAAATCNGTTGTTTTTTGAACTCCTCCTAATTGTTGTGTTCCACCACCTCCAAAAGAAGACGATAATCCACCTCCTTTAGGATTTTGTACCATAATTACTACTATTAATAAAAATGCGACAAAAATTATTAATCCTATGAATATTGTAAACGTGCTCATGAGTCTTTTATATTAATCTGTTTATTTATTGCTCGAATTTGGTCTGCAAAGAAACCACTTTTTTCGGGATATTTCAAACTTAAAATATGATATGCTTNTAATGCTTTTTTAAAGTTCTTTTGTTGCAAATAAACCTTCGCTAAAGTTTCAGTCATTAANGCTTCAGAAGTAAGTGAATATTGACCTGCAAGATTTTTTTGCACTTCATTGTTCGCATCACTTTTAGTAGAGTTTACCCCTTTTTTTAACTTGGGTTTNTCTTTAATAAACTTGTCAATTAAATCAAAATTCTGCTTATTTATTGAAGAATTTTCTTTAATTTCTTCTCGAACTATAGGTGTTGCCGAAGTTAATTTTAGCCATTCAGAAAAAGAATNTCCGTCTTCTTTTGTAAANTCTAAAGGCTGATTTTCTTCTAATTCAACTTTTTGTATTTCTTTAATGGAAGAATTAGCTTCACTCTTATTGGCTTTNACTAATTCATTAATATAACCTTCTTTTCTATGAAATAAATCTGGGTTTAGTATGGCTTCTGCTTTTTTTAATTCTCCTTTAATTTGNTTGTCAATTTCGATACTTACTTGATTCGATATATTCTCTGAAACAACCTCCATTTCAATAACAGATTCGTCATGTTGCTGAATGAGTTCCGATATTTTATTCTGGATAAAGTGATCAGAGGTGATGTATTCAAAAAGAATATTTCTATCTGCAGTATAAGCAGCNGTTAATTTTAAAGAGTCATTGTATAAATAGTTATTCGANTTTTTCAAGCCTTTTAATTGCAATGCTCTNGCAGATTGAAAATAAGGGTATTCTNCAATAAGATCAGANAATTCATCTTGATGCTCNTGGNTTATTTTTTCCGGATTTGCTAGAAGATATATATAGGTTTTTGTGTTCATAGTTCCCTTAAAANGAGTCTTAATTATTAGCTACCAATTTGCTAATGAGGTATTGAATATATCTTGTGTTATTCTNTCAAAAATAACATTAATTGCTTCGTCTTTTTGTGATCCTACCAATTGCGAACTTCCTGGATAATCATAATAAAATCTAAATCGCTGATCAAAATCNTTTAATTCCTCTTTTGTATTGTAAAAACGAACATTAATAATAATTGTCAATCTATTTTGTGCTGCNGTAATTTCTGATGTAGCAGTAATAGGTGCAATATAATATTCTATAATTTCACCTTCAAAAATTAAATCNCCANTACTATTTACCAAATCTAAATTGGTTTGATTTAGTAAAAGATCNTGNAATTTTAAAGTAAAATCTCTTCCGATTCCTGGTTCTACAATGGGAGCATCATTTTTAAAATAATTTACTTGAAANGTTTTGGTGGTCGAATAATCTATATCGGCGCCTGTAAAAGAATAAGTNCCACAACTATNAAAAGTGATAGAGACTAAAATTAAAGCAAAAATTATTTTTATTTTTTTCATNGGTTAAAATAAATACGANACTAATTTACAAATTATATTGTTTAATTTTTCGATAAAGTGTTCTTTCTGAAATCCCTAATTCTTCTGCTGCATCTTTNCTTTTTCCNTGGTATTTTTCAAGTGATTTTTTTATCAGTTCTAACTCCTTTTCTTGAATGGATAAATTTTCTTCCTCCTCAATATCTTCTGCATAAGCGTAGTTATTCGAAGAATCTGAATTTTGANTGTAATTTTCTGATTGGTTTTCNGAAATACCAAGAACNTTTATGTTTTCTNTGGGTGTNTCAAAGTCTTGATCTANTAAATCTGCNAAGCTNTCTTCNGNGTTTTTAGTGTCGCTNTNCATCTTNTTAATNATGTTAGAGTGCTCTTCTTGNACTTTAGTGTTATTNCCAGTTTTCATCAACTCTAAAGTTAGTTTTTTNACATCATTTAAATCTCGNTGCATNTCGAAAAGTACTTTGTAAAGTAATTCTCTTTCATTACTAAAGTCACTTTCCTTTTTTTTAGTTTCAATAACAGCGGGAAGATTGCTTCCAACATCTTTTAANTAATTTCGCAANGTTTTATANCTGATTGTTCTATCTTTTTCTAGAACTGATATTTGTTCAGCAACGTTTCTTAACTGACGAATGTTTCCTCCCCAATGGTATTTTAATAGTAAATCTGTTGCTTGCTGGTCTAATCTAATAGTAGGCATCTTATATTTTTGAGCAAAATCTGACGCAAATTTTCTGAAAATTAAATGAATGTCTTCAGCTCTTTCTCGCAACGGTGGTAAGTTAATTTCAATAGTGCTTAAACGGTAATAAAGATCTTCTCTAAATTTACCTTTGCTAATATTTTCTGCCATATTAATATTTGTAGCAGCAACAATGCGAACATCTGTTTTTTGATTTTTTGAAGAACCAACCTTTAAAAATTCTCCAGTTTCTAAAACACGCAACAAACGAACTTGAGTTGGAAGAGGAAGTTCTCCAACNTCATCTAGGAAGATAGTNCCTCCATCTGCAACTTCAAAATAACCATTTCTAGTTGAAGTTGCTCCAGTAAATGCNCCTTTTTCNTGGCCAAACAATTCACTATCAATAGTTCCTTCAGGGATAGCACCACAGTTAACAGCAATGTATTTNCCATGCTTCCGATGTGATAAAGAATGTATTATTTTAGGAATACTTTCTTTACCAACTCCACTTTCTCCGGTTACTAAAACAGAAATATCTGTTGGAGCCACGCGAATTGCTTTTTCGATTACTCTATTTAAATTTGGATCATTTCCAATTATTCCGAAACGTTGTTTTGTTGCTTGTACTGATTCCATAATTTTTTTCCACAAAGGCGGAAATCTTTTTAGTTGTACTTATAAGGTTCTGAATCGAGTTCAGGATGATCATTAATTATTATCAGNATATCCNATTCCATCGCCAATAAGTGTGGCNCTGGTGCAATCTGATATTTTTACCATNACAAACTCTCCAATTTTATAATNTTTCTTAGGAAAAACTGCCATGGTATTTTGTGATGTTCTTCCTGCCCAATGCTGATCACTTTTTTTAGATTCTTTTTCAATTAATACTTCGAAAGTATTACCAACAAAAGCTTCTGTTCGATATGAGCAATGAGCTCTTTGTAGTGCAACAATTTCTGATAATCTTCTTTTTTTAACTTCTTCTGGGACATCATCTTTAATTTTTCTAGCTGCNAAAGTTCCTGGTCTTTCAGAATAAGCAAACATATAGCCGTAATCATATTTTACATATTCCATTAAACTCAAAGTATCTTGATGATCTTNTTCGGTTTCTGTCGGAAAACCAGTAATCATATCTTGAGATATCGAACAGTTTGGTAAAATTTCACGGACGTTATCAATCAATTTTATATACTCTTCTCGGGTATGTTGTCTATTCATTTCTTTTAATATTCTGGTACTACCACTTTGAACAGGTAAATGTATGTAGTCGCATATATTTTTATGCTTCGCCATGGTATGCAAAACGTTAATCTCCATATCTTGTGGGTTGGATGTGGAAAAACGCAAACGCATTTTAGGTGCTGCTGTTGCTACTAGGTCTAGTANTTGAGCAAAATTTGTTGCGGTAGCTTTTTGCATTTCTGAAGCTTTTTTGAAATTTTTTTTAAGACCTCCACCATACCATAAATAACTATCTACATTTTGACCTAATAAAGTAATTTCTTTATAACCTTTTTGTGAAAGATCATGNACTTCTTCCAAGATGCTTTGAGGATCTCTACTTCTTTCNCTCCCNCTAGTAAAAGGAACAACACAAAAAGTACACATATTGTCGCAACCTCTTGTAATACTTACAAATGCAGTTACTCCATTACCTCCTAATCGCACTGGAGCAATGTCACCATAAGTTTCGTCTTTAGATAAAATTACATTTACGGCATCTCTGCCATCATCTACTTCTTTTATTAAATTAGGAAGATCCTTATAGGCATCTGGACCCACCACTAAATCAACTATTTTTTCTTCTTCTAAAAATTTTTCTTTTAAACGTTCGGCCATACAGCCCAATACACCCACTTTCATTCCTGGGTTTATTTTTTTTACAGCATTGTATTTTTGCAAACGTTTTCGAATGGTTTGTTCTGCTTTATCTCTGATAGAGCATGTGTTGACAAGAACCAAATCGGCATCTTCAAGGTTTTGAGTAGTATTAAAACCTTCATTAGCTAGAATAGAAGCTACAATTTCACTATCGCTAAAATTCATTGCACAACCATAACTTTCTATAAATAAATTACGGTTATTTTTTTTATTAGTATCTAGAATTAAAGCTTCGCCTTGTTTCTCTTCATCAATAATTTTTTCCATAGGTTTCTTCGCTAAGCGGAGATCATTTTAATGTTATTCTTTGCGTATTAAACANGGGAATAATTAATTCTCAANTAATATGCCTGTTTTATTAAGATGTAACAAAGATACAATTTAATTATAATTATGACATAATGGCAGTATTTTTTTTAACATTGTTTCTAAACAACTGNTNTAATTGCCCAATTAGGTCTAATACTTTGTTTTGTTGGATTATTTTTCACTGCTTATTTATCGAGTGTTTTTATTTGTTATTTTTATAAATAAACCATTGTTTTTGTTAGAGTTAAGGAGGTGTTTATAGAAGCCTTTTTGATGCGGTACAACAATTAGAATATGATAATAAATTTACTTTTTTTGGTTTTTAAAAATTGAATTTTAAAAAATTCATATACTTTTGTTGACTAAATAAAACTGAATATGGCAAAGAATTTAGTGATTGTTGAGTCTCCGGCAAAAGCAAAAACAATAGAAAAATATTTAGGAAAAGATTTTAAAGTAGCGTCAAGTTTTGGCCANATCGCCGATCTTCCTTCNAAGGAANTAGGTGTAGATGTAGACGGAGATTTTACGCCTAAATACATCATACCAAGCGATAAAAAAAGTTTAGTTAAAGAATTAAAATCNCAAGCTAAAAAAGCTGAAATGGTATGGTTAGCAAGTGATGAGGATCGAGAAGGAGAGGCAATTGCTTGGCACTTATCAGAGAGTTTAAATTTAACAGAAANCAATACGAAGCGAATTGTTTTTCATGAGATCACNAAGACAGCCATACTAAAAGCGATTGAAAATCCNAGAAAAATAAATTACAATATNGTCAATGCACAACAAGCCAGAAGAGTATTAGATAGGCTGGTTGGTTATGAATTATCTCCTGTTTTATGGAGAAAGGTTAAAGGAGGGCTTTCGGCAGGAAGGGTTCAGTCNGNAGCGGTTCGATTAATTGTTGAACGCGAGCGGCAAATTGAAGTTTTTAAACCTATTGCTTCTTTTAGAATTGTAGCAGAATTTACCAATAATACTGGAAGTAAGTTCAAAGCAAAACTTCCAAAGAATTTTAAAANTGAAAAGGAAGCACGTGATTTTTTAACTGTGAATATAGGAGCTAGTTATAAGGTTTCAGANTTAGTAAAAAAACCAGCAAAGAAATCACCAGCACCCCCTTTTACAACATCAACACTTCAACAAGAAGCTTCAAGAAAATTATATTATTCAGTAGGAAAAACAATGACCATTGCGCAGCGATTATACGAAGCGGGTCTTATAACCTATATGAGAACCGATAGTGTTAATCTTTCTAATGATGCAAAACAAGCTGCTGAAGAAGAAATATCAAATTCCTTTGGTAAAGAATATNGTACNCCTAGAAATTTTAAAGGTAAAGCCAAAGGAGCCCAAGAAGCTCANGAAGCAATTCGTCCAACAGATATGTCAAGACATACTATAAGTGGTGATTATGATCAAGAAAGACTATATTCTCTAATTTGGAAACGTACCATAGCTTCACAGATGAGTAATGCTCAACTAGAGCGTACCAATGTAAANATTGCNAGTAGTGCGTCGGTTGCAGAGCAATTTGTAGCAAATGGTGAAATGATTAAATTTGATGGTTTCNTAAAGGTTTATTTAGA
Organism: Flavobacteriaceae bacterium; assembly: GCA_002713705.1. GTDB lineage: Bacteria > Bacteroidota > Bacteroidia > Flavobacteriales > Flavobacteriaceae > Marifrigoribacter. The sequence goes on along the minus strand of PAUJ01000009.1, from coordinate 12,146 downwards.
AGGAACNGATTTAGAAGATGAGGAACAAGAGGGTATGTTGCCAAAATTAGCAGTTGGCGATAGCTTGTTAAAAAAATACATTACAGCTACACAACGATTTACGAGACCACCTTATCGCTATACGGAAGCATCTTTGGTTAAGCAAATGGAAGAATTAGGTATAGGAAGACCTTCTACCTACGCGCCAACAATATCNACCATCATCAACCGTAATTATGTAGAAAAAGGAACTATTGAAGGAGTAGAGCGCAGTTATTTACAGTTGACGTTAATGGATGATGTAAAAGATAATATGCTGACTGAAGTGATTGGTTCTGATAAGGGAAAGTTAGTGCCTACTGATATTGGAATGATTGTAAATNATTTTCTTGTTGAACATTTTGAATANATATTAGATTATAATTTTACAGCTAAAGTTGAAGAAGATTTTGATAATATAGCTGAAGGAAATGAGGANTGGAAGCATATGATGAAGGATTTTTATAAAAAATTCCATCCACAAATTGAAAATGTGACCGAAAATGCTGANAGAGAAAGTGGAGAACGTATNCTAGGTAANGATCNTGAATCTGGAAAGACAGTTTTAGTACGTTTAGGGAAATTTGGTCCTATGGCTCAAATAGGGGCTCCAGATGATGAAGAAAAGAAATTTGCAAGTCTACGTCCAGATCAACAATTACATCAAGTNACATTTGAAGAGGTGATGGATTTGTTTAAGCTTCCTAGGGATCTTGGTATGTATGATGGTTTTGAAGTTCAAATCAATAATGGTCGTTTTGGCCCCTATATTAAGTTTGACTCTAAGTTTATTTCACTTCCAAAAGGAATGGATCCATTAGATGTAGATATGGATAGTGCAAAAGAGCTTATCGAAGAAAAAAGAAAAGCAGACGCTCCAATCTATGAGTATGAAGAACTACCAGTACAAAAAGGAACAGGAAGATTTGGACCATTTATAAAATGGAATAATTTGTTTATCAATGTTAATAAAAAATATGATTTTGAGAATCTTACTGANACTGATATTGTTGAATTAATTGAAACTAAAAAGCAAAAAGAAATCGATAAATTGATTCATAACTGGACTGATGAAGGAATTCGACTAGAAAAAGCAAGATGGGGACGTTTTAACCTTATTAAAGGAAAAACTAAAATTGAACTTCCTAAAACGACAAATGCTGATAAAATGACTNTAGAAAACGCTTTGGCTATATTTGAAAAAAAGAAACCAAAGAGAAAGGCAGCAGCNAAGAAAAAACCAGCAGCTAAGAAAAAATAATGATAGAATTCCTTACTCCAGTTTCTAAAACTGTTCTTGCTCATAGAGAAGTATTGCCAAATGGTGTTCTTGGAAAAAACATTCGAGTTCATGCCAATACTGGGGAATTACCAGATTTAAAAAATGTCAAGTTTGCAATACTTGGAGTTAAGGAAAATAGAAGTGATGTTGATTTTATTGGAGAAGAAATATGCTTTGATGAAATAAGAAAATCATTATACTCATTATATCCAGGTAACTGGCCTTATGGTATCATCGACATGGGTGATATTGAAAAGGGAGAAACTGTAAATGACACACATTTTGCTATGAAGACCGTTATGGAGGAACTTCTAAAAAAAGGCATAACACCACTTTTACTTTGCGGAAGTCAAGATTTAGCCTATTCTCAATATAGGGCTTACGATTTTTTAGGAAATATGGTAAATATCACTAATATAGACAGTAAGTTTGATTTAGGTGATGCGGATCAACCAATGACTAATAAGTCTTTTGTAGGGAAAATAATAGTAGACAAACCTTATAGTTTGTTTAATTATAGTAACATTGGATATCAATCTTATTATAATTCTCCAGAAGAAATCCAGCTCATGGAAAAATTATTTTTTGATGGTTACCGACTTGGAGAAGTTACGGCAGATATTACTTTGGTTGAACCTATTTTAAGAAATTCTGATATGGTTTTTTTAGATATTGGAACAATAAAAAGCGCTGATTTAAGTTATAAAAACAGTAGAAGTCCAAATGGATTTGACGGTAGAGAGATTTGTGCAATTTCTCGATATGCTGGAATAAGCAATAAGGTAACATCTTTTGGTGTATATGAATTAAAAGATTTAAAAAATTCAAAAAGTGCTGCTATGTTAATTGCACAAATTTTTTGGTATTTTATTGAAGGGTTTAGCTTTAGAGTTTCTGATGATGATTTTAGTGACGAAACTCAGTATGTTATCTATAAAGTACCGATTGAAGATGAAATATTAATGTTTAAAAAAAGCAATAAAACCGGTCGATGGTGGATTGAATTGCCTTTTTTTTCAAATGTTAATAATAAATTAAAAAGAGAAACGTTATTACCTTGCACTTATGGCGATTATTTGAGTGCTTGTAATCAGGAAATACCTGAAAGGTGGATTAAAGCCCGCCGAAAAAATGAACTATAATACAAACAAACTAAATTAATATTGAGAATTGAAGGGTTTTTTAAGAAATATGTTGTTTTTTAAATATATTATAAATAGGTTTACTCCCTTAAAAATCTCGATAATTTAACCTAAATATCTATGAAAAAGCTTATTGCATTTACTGCGATTATTTTTACATTATATAGTTGTAATACCAGTGATCGTGGAGAATTGGTAGGAACTCAAGGAAAACAGTGGCATCCAGAGAAACCCTTTGGTATGACACTCGTACCTGGAGGATCGTTTATCATGGGTAAATCAGATGATGATTTTGTAGCTGTAGGCGATGCGCCAACTAAGACAGTGACAGTTCGCTCTTTCTACATGGACGAAACCGAAATCACCAATGCAGAGTACCGTCAATTCGTTTATTGGGTGCGTGATTCAACAGTAAGATTAAAATTAGCAATTTTAGCAGATGAAGTTGGTGCTACGCCAGGTGATGAAGGCATTGGAGAATATGCTTTTGTTGATCAAGAGAACGAGGAAATGTCTCCATATGATCAATATATGTATGATAATTACTTTGGGATGGGTGATGATTTCTATGCAGGTAGAAAAATTAATAATAACATAGATATTCAATGGGATACCGCTAATTACCCAGATGAATACTATGCCGAGGTAATGGATACTATGTATATTCCTTCGGAAGAATCATATAATGGACAACGTACTATTGATGTTACAAAATTAAATTTCCAGTATTCTTACATGGACATGCAAGCTGCAGCAAGAGATGGAAGTAAACGTAGAAAAGATTTTATCATTAAAGAAGATGTTAATATTTACCCAGATACTACAGTTTGGATAAAAGATTATAACTATTCGTATAACGAACCAATGCATAATGATTATTTTTGGCATCAAGCCTATGGAGATTACCCTGTAGTAGGAGTTAGTTGGAGACAGGCTAAAGCCTTTTCTGCGTGGAGAACCTTATATAAAAACTCTTATCAAAAATCTAGAAGACGTCAGCAAATAAATTCATTTAGATTGCCTAGTGAAGCCGAATGGGAATATGCTGCTCGTGGTGGTCTTCAATCCGCAACATATCCTTGGGGTGGTCCTTATACAAAAAATGATCGTGGATGCTTTAGAGCTAACTTTAAACCTTTACGTGGAGATTATGCAGCTGATCAAGCATTGTACACAGTGGAAGCTAAATCCTACGAACCTAACGGTTTTGGTCTTTATAACATGGCAGGGAATGTATCTGAATGGGTAGACTCATCTTATGAACCTTCCTCTTACGATTTTTCATCTAATATGAATCCAAATGTAAATGATACCGGAAACCTGCGAAAAGTTTTACGTGGAGGATCTTGGAAAGATATCGCTTATTTCTTGCAGGTAAGTTCAAGAGATTATGAATATGCTGATTCTGCTAGAAGTTACATTGGCTTCAGGAATGTTCAGGATTATATGGGTACTGATGTTGTATTAAATGAAAAACTAGGAGACGCTCGTTAAATCTTAAAAAAATAAAACCAAACTTAACTTATAAACTCAAAACTACTATGGCACAATCAAAATCTACAAAAAAATTATTTAATATGGCTTACGGTTTAGGAGCCTCTATTGTAATTATCGGAGCATTATTTAAAATTCTTCACTGGGAAATAGGGCCACTAAATGGTGGGATATTATTAGCAGTGGGATTAATTACAGAAGCCTTGATCTTTGCCGTTTCCGCATTTGAACCAGTTGATGATGACTTAGATTGGTCTTTAGTTTATCCAGAACTAGCTGGACATATGGGAAAAGATAATAATAAAGATGGTTCTCCAGACGCAGAGGGAATCTTATCAAAAAAATTAGATGAAATGCTTAAAGGTGCTCAGATCGATGTTGAATTAATGGGAAGTCTTTCTGAGAGTATTCGTTCTTTTGAGGAAACAGCTAAACACATGGTACCTACTACCAATGCGATTAACTCTACTAAGAAGTATAGTGAAGAAATGGCATTAGCAGCTGCACAGATGGAATCGTTAAATAGTTTGTATAAAGTTCAAGTAGAATCTTCTAGTCGTCAAGCTGAAATGAATGACCAGGTAGCTGAAAATACAGAACAACTAAAAAATCAAATGGAAAGCTTAACTACCAACCTTTCTTCATTAAATGGAGTATATGGTGGTATGTTATCTGCAATGGGTAGTAAAAATTAAGACGGTTTTTAACTGTAATTATAATATTAATTCTTAAAAAGAAATTAAAATGGCAGGAGGAAATCTATCCCCAAGACAAAAAATGATTAACCTAATGTATTTGGTTTTCATTGCAATGTTAGCTTTAAATATGTCAAAAGAAGTATTATCTGCTTTTGGTTTGTTAAATACGAAACTTACTATTGCAAATACAGCAACCCAATCAAGAAATGAAGCTTTTTATGCTAGTTTAGCTATAAAGGCTAAAGATCAGCCAGAGCAATATGCTGCAGTAAAAGCTAAGGCAGATCAGGCAGTTATTATTACTGATAAACTTGATAGCTATTTAGTGAATCTTAAATCCGAAATGATGAAAACGGTAAAAGCTGACGATGTTGACAATTATGAAGTACAAGATCAGCCAGATTTTTTAGATACTAAATTTTTCCAAGGAGATAATTTAAAACCTGGGGGTAAAGAGTTTTTAGCTGAAATGAACGATTATCGCACTGGAATGCTTGCGCTTTTTGGAGAAGAATATCCAAGTGTAGGAGCATCCATAGAAAGTAATTTTTCTACAGAACCAGTAATAAATAGAGATGGAGAGAAAATAAATTGGCTAAACTATAATTTTGAAGGTTTTCCAATGATTGCTTCTTTGACAAAGCTAACTCAGATACAAACCGATATCAAATCTAACAGTAGTGAATTACTTTCTAAAATACTAGCAGGTCAGCAAGCTTCCGCTTTAGCGATGTCACAATATACAACGCTTTTAGAGTCGCCAAAATCTGCTTATTATACCGGTGAAGTATTTGATGGAGCTATCGTTTTAGGTCGTGTAGATGACAAAACTGTTCCAAATAGGGCTGAATTAACTTTAGATGGTAGAAAATTAGAACAAGGAAAAGATTTTTCTTTTGAGGGTGGTAGAGTTGTTTTAGCTGTAAGTGCAGGTAATGCAGGTGAACACAAATTAGAAGGGAAACTAGTTTTTCTAGAAGATGGAAAAGAAACTGATGTGCCTGTAAGTAGGTCATTCTCAACGATATCTCCTCCTAATTCTGCAACTATTTCAGCAGATAAAATGAATGTTGTCTTTAGAGGAGTAAAAAATCCATTAACCATTTCTATGGACGGAGTTCCTAATAATAATGTAAATGCAAATGCTCCAGGATTATCAAGAGGTTCTGGTAGTTCATATATCATGGATGTTACCACTGTAAAAGGAAGGGAAGTTAAAATTAATGTAACTGGAACTATTGATGGAAAATCATTTCCATCTAGTAAAGTTTTTAGAATTAAAGACATACCAAGACCAACAGGTACCATCCGAGGAGAAGATGGTAATGGAGGGCCTGTACGTATGCAACGTCAAGGTTTAGAGATTTCAAGTGTTGGAGCTATGTTACTAGATTTTGATTTTGATCTTAAACTTAAAGTAACAGGTTTTAGTTTTAAAGTAGCAGGACAACCTACAGTTACAGTTTCTGGAGATAAATTAAATGCACAAGCAAAAGGAGCTTTAAAAAGAGCAAAAAGGGGAGAGACGGTTCAGATATTTGATATAAATGCAAAAATTGCAGGAAATTCAAGTTATAAGTTGCCTAGAATTACTCCAGTCTTTGTTGAATTAACAAACTAGAATAAAAAATTTATTTTATGAATATTAAAAATGTTGTTTTGAGTGTTTTTTGTTTATTGATGACATCAGTTAGTGTTTTTGCTCAACTGAATGTACTTAATGCAAAGACGCCTGAGGAGATTGGTGTAAAAACCGAAGATCAATTAGCTTATGACAATGATAGTCCATTGCCTTATGGTTTTATTGATGACCGTGATATTTTATGGTCTAAATCTACTTGGGAAATCATTGATCTTGATGAGCGTGTAAACTTCCCATTATATTACCCGATAGACACCAATAACATTGGTTTGGAAAGACGTTCTTTATATGATGTTTTAATTAAAAACATCAAAAATCAAACAATAGAGAATTTGTATGCAGATTCTTATTTTACTGAAAAAAGAACCTTAAATGATATTGAAGCATCTTTGGTATATTCAGATACAACAGATTTAGGTATTTCTCAATTCAATGCTGGAGAGGCCATAGATCCTCAATACATTCGTAAGTTTACATTGGATGCTGCTGATATTGAAGAGTGGAGAATACGAGGCACTTGGTACTTGGATAAGCGTTCAGGAGATCTTAAATACCGATTATTAGGATTAGCTCCGGTTGCTAATGAAGCACGTTCAAAAGCATTTCCAGATGCAGCATCAGATACTAAAGTTGAGTTGTTTTGGATTTGGTTCCCTTCTGCACGGGAGGTGTTACATAAAGCAAAAGCTTTTAACAGGAAAAATACTTCAAGACCTATTTCGTATGATCATTTATTAAATTCAAGAAGATTTAATGCTGTGATATATAAAGAAGACAATGATTTAGGAGATAGACAGATTAACGATTACATCAATGATAATGCATTGATGCAATTAATGGAATCAGATAGAATTAAAGAGTCCATTAGAAATATTGAAATTGATATGTGGAATTACTAACAAAGTAATTTTGTAAATAAATTAAAAGCCCTGAAACTTTAGTTTCAGGGCTTTTTTTATGAGGAAGAAAGTATATTTGTAAAATGAAAGAAATTGACTATATCGTTGTAGGATTAGGAATAGCTGGAATCACATTCTGTGAAGAACTAGAAAAGAAAAAAAAAACATTTATCGTTTATGACACGGGGAAAGTTTCGTCAACCAAGGTTTCTGCAGGAGTTATTAATCCTGTTGTTTTAAAAAGATTTACTCCAGTTTGGAATGCTAAAGAACACTTGGAATCCTCCATTAAATTTTATGAAAAATTAGCGATTAAATTAGGAATTCCATTGTTTGAAAAAATGTCAATGTTAAGAATTTTTAATAGTATTGAAGAACAAAATAACTGGATGGTAGCAAGTGATAAAAAGGAATTAGAATTCTTTTTAAAACCTAAAGTAATTAAAAATAAAAATCTAAATATCAATGCACCTTTTGGTTTTGGTGAAGTAAACAATACTGGAAAGATTAATCCAGTCGTGTTGATTGAAAATTATAAAAACTACCTACTCAATAAAAAACAATTAAAAAATGAAGTTTTTAATTACAATTCTCTTCGGGTAACTATCGATGAAGTATTTTATAAAGATGTTATTTCTAAAAAAATAGTTTTTTGTGAAGGGGTGTCTGCTAAAATTAATCCTTATTTCCCAAGTAAAACAAAAATTAGTAATGCGCCTTTACTTATCCCAAATAAAGGAGAGTATATATATATAAAATCCCCAGAATTAAAGCTATATTCTATGCTTAAAACCTCTCTTTTTATGATTCCATTGACTAAGGATTTGTATAAGGTTGGCGCAACCTACGATCGAGAAGATCATTCTGTAAAGACAACTCAAAATGCGAAAGAAGAAATGATTAATAAACTAAAAACTATTATAAACTGTAACTTTGAAGTTGTAGATCAAGTTGCTGGAATTAGACCCACAACTAGAGATCGACGTCCTTTTTTAGGGACTTTGTTAGATTGTGAAAATAAAGTGTTTTTTAATGGTTTGGGTACTCGAGGAATTACATCTGCTCCCTCTCTAGCTAAGAGCCTTTATAATTATATTGAAAACGATATAGAGCTTCCTAAAGAGATCGATATAAAAAGGTGTTACAAATGGTAATTGGTGCTTTTTTTTGTAAAAAAAATAAGCATCTTTGCAAAAAATATTTTTTAGATGCTCAACATTCATAATCTTACCGTATCTTTTCAAGGAGACGATTTATTTTCAGGAATTACTTTTCAGTTGCGCTCGGGAGATCGGGTAGGATTAGTCGGTAAAAATGGTGCTGGGAAATCTACTTTATTAAAAATATTATCTGGGGAACAAGAATATGATACAGGACAAATTGCTTCCGACAAACAAATTTCAATTGGTTTTTTAAAGCAGGATATAGATTTTGTTAAGGGTAGAACGGTACTTGAAGAGGCGTATGAAGCTTTTAAATTAATTAAACAATTAGAAAATCAGTTAGAAAACATTAATAATCAATTAGCGGAACGCACCGATTATGAAAGTGAAAGCTATCATCAATTAATGGTCGACTTAAATGATGTTCAGCATCAATATGAAATTCACGGAGGTTATAATTACCAAGGAGACACAGAACGTGTGTTACAAGGTTTAGGTTTTCAACGTGAAGATTTTAATATGGCTACCGATACTTTTTCTGGAGGTTGGAGAATGCGAATTGAATTGGCAAAGTTATTACTGCAAAATAATGATATTTTATTATTAGATGAGCCAACAAATCATTTAGATATTGAATCTATTTTATGGTTGGAAGATTTTTTAAAAAATTATGCAGGCGCAATAGTTATTGTTTCTCACGATAAAATGTTTTTAGACAATATCACCAACCGTACTATTGAAATTTCACTTGGTAGAATTTACGATTATAATAAACCTTATACAGAATACTTAGTGTTGAGAAAAGAATTGAGAGCGCAGCAAATAGCAACTCAAAAAAATCAGCAAAAGCAAATAGAGCAAACAGAAAAATTAATTGAAAAATTTAGAGCAAAAGCATCTAAGGCAACAATGGCTCAGTCTTTAATAAAAAAACTAGACAAGATTGATAGAATTGAAGTGGATGAAGACGACAATAGTGTCATGTCTTTGAGTTTTCCTATTTCTGTTGTTCCTGGAAAAGTAGTTATTGAAATAGAAAATGTTTCTAAAAATTACGATGATAAAAAGGTGCTTCATGAGGTAAGTTTATTATTAGAAAGAAATAGTAAAATAGCTTTTGTTGGACAGAATGGACAAGGCAAATCCACACTTGCAAAATGTATCGTTGGAGATATTTCCTATAGTGGGCAGCTAAATTTAGGTCATAACGTAGAAATCGGATATTTTGCTCAAAATCAGGCTGATTATTTAGACGGGTCTAAGACCGTTTTGGAAACTATGATTGATGCTGCTAATGAAAAGAATCGAATTAAAGTACGAGATATTTTAGGATCTTTTTTGTTTAGAGGCGATGATGTTGATAAATACGTTAGGGTGCTTTCAGGTGGAGAGCGTAATCGCCTAGCATTGGCAAAATTATTACTGCAGCCATTTAATGTATTAGTAATGGATGAACCAACGAATCACCTCGACATTAAATCTAAAAATGTTTTAAAAGAAGCATTGATAAAGTTTGAAGGAACCTTATTATTAGTTTCTCACGACAGGGATTTTTTACAAGGATTAACTTCTAAAATTTATGAATTTAAGGATCGCGATATAAAAGAGTATTTGGGAGATATAGATTATTATTTAGAACAGAGAAATATTCAAAATATGCGGGAAGCAGAAAAGAGAACTAAAACTGTTGCTGCTGAAAAAGATAATAAATCATCGAGTAAAGAGAATTATGTAAATCAAAAAAAGATTAAATCTTTAAACAATAGGCTTAGTAAAACAGAAGCATCTATCACTAAACTTGAAAAGGAAATTAAAGATATAGATTTTGAGCTTTCAATTAATTACGAAGAAACAATATTAAAACCTAACTTTTTTGATACCTACCAACAGAAGAAAAAAGAGTTAGAAAAGCTAATGGAAAATTGGGGATTAGTCACTGAAGAAATTGATTCAATCAACTAATTGCGTTTTTTCTTTTTTTCTTTTGTCACAGTATTGTTTTTTCTTAAAAAATTCACTTTTACGCCATTTATTAAGTTTTTTGCTAAATAATTAAAAAATGATTTTGTACGGTCTCTTTTAGCTTGTGTAGTTGCATTATGAAAAAGATTTCCTTTTTCCCCACTATTATCATTTAAAACAGCATTAGCCACAGCAGATAAAAGTTCTTTCTCCTTCTTCTTCTTGTTTAAAAGTGTGACATCCACATCTTTAAACTCTTGACTTATATTTATTACCGATTCATCAAAATTACCGTTAATTGTAAAATTAGATGCTATAACTTCTCCTTTGACTTTGGCATTTAATAAGGGAGTTAAAAATACATTCATATCAGAAAGTTCTAATTTTCCAACATGACCTATAAATTTAAATTGATCATCAGTATTATTAATATCAAAAGACCAATTTGCATTGAAAGGAGTCTCTTTCATGAAAATTCCATCAACAATAATGACTGTTCTTTCTGGAGAAGAATAGGTATTGCTAACATTTGTGATCCCGCCATTATTAATTTTAATCGTAAGCAGGCCTGCTTGATATTGTTTGAGTAACTTCTCTGAATACTCAATGGTACTATTTTTAACTGAAACTGAATCTACCGTTAGTTTTATTGGTAATTCCCGTATGGCTCTACTATACAGTTTTTTTAACCTAAGATCTTCCTCTTTTTCAAACTTATCCCGATAGATAGCTGCACTTGCTTTGTCAATAGAAATTAGATTTGTTTTTAAAAAAATTGAATCATTTTCTTTGCCTACTGCAAGCTCATTAATAATTAATTTTTCAACAGTTACATCGTAATAATCTCTTTGAATAATTAAAAGTTTCTCATACTCTTTTTTTGAGTATTTATTTTTATAGTTAAAGCCATGAAGTGTTAATTTTTGGTCCTCAAACAAGAGATGCTTTAAGTTGATATTTTCGTAGATGCTAGTTTTATAAAAAATAGAATCTGTTTCCATTTTTATGCTTTTATATTTAAAAGGTATTAAATTAGATTTTGAAGATTCATTTAATGCTATATCTTTAATTAAAATAGTAGTGTTTTTTAAAGACACAAATAGGGAGTCTTTTGTTTCGTCATAAACAATAGCTGAAGCATTTTCTATATTTAATTTATCAATTTTAATGGAGTTGAGTAGCTTATTTTCTTTTTTTGTGGAAGCTGTGTCTTTTAATTGAGTTAAGCGATTTTTGAAATAAATAGTTTCTAAATCTTTAAATTCAATATTTCCTACATGTATTTGACCATTGATTAAATAATCCCAATAACTAACATTACCAACTACTAACTTTTTCATAGTTAATTGAGTTTGTGTAAGCTTACTGTCTTTTACTTTTATTAGCAAATTAGGATTTTCAATAGAGATGGTACCTGTTAGTGATTGAACAGCAATATCATTATAAAGGAGTTCTATATGCTCTGGCATTTTTTCTTTTAATAAAGCCTCAATCTTATTTTTAATGATCGAGTTAGCATAAAAACTTAGGATTAATAAAGCTGTTAATACGATTCCTATGATAATCAGTAAAGTACGTTTTCGTTTTGACATAATGGTTTTTTTTTAAAAAAAATCTATGTAAATCAAAGATATAAAATATTAAAATAAAAACTTGTCAAGTTCCAAATTGATTGTATCTTTACAATCCGAAATGATTTAGTCGGCATTATGGACCGAAAGTTAAAAGCTAAGTAAATTTTTTTAGATAATCTCGCGGGATAGAGCAGTAGGTAGCTCGTCGGGCTCATAACCCGAAGGTCATTGGTTCGAGTCCAATTCCCGCTACTAAAACAATAAAACGGTTA
>PAUJ01000008.1 GCA_002713705.1 Flavobacteriaceae bacterium | reverse complement strand
AAAATTAAAGCAATTTAATAAAGCATGTAAGGATGTTCTTAATGGAAAGGATGTTGGTTCAGCATTTGAATCAGTAGTTGCTGAAGGCATATATGCTAAAAAAAGTAAAATAACACCTGGTGAATATATTAAAACTCAATATGGTTATTTCTATAAAAGAGTTGAAGGTACAGTAGGTGGAGAAGATGCTTATGTTGAAATAAAGAAAGGTAAAGAAGGAAAGAAAAAGACTGGCATTCACGATACAGTTGATTTTGATCTAGTTGATAAATCTGTAGCTCTTGGAGAATCTGTTACTGAAGGTATGTCTAAGTCTGCTATTAAAAAAGCTATCAAAGTTATCGATCAACAGATTGAAGACGAAGAGGGTGGAGATGGTGAACCATTAGATAATGAAACTCTTCAAGCTCTAGAGCAGGAAAGAGAAAGACTACTAGGAATGAATGAGCGTAAGTATATTAAAACACTTAACGAGGGTTACTGGAGCCACTATGACTATGAAAAATGGACTAAAGAGAATGGTAAACCTAAATATCCAAAATGGGTAAAGACTACTCTAAAGGAAATTGTTAAGGGTGGTTTCATGGAACCGCACTATGATGCAGAACATAACTATATGGTTTTATGGTTAGGTTCATTAGAGGCCAAAAGAAGATCCGAATTATATGCTTACGACAAGAAGGGTAAGAAAGAGTTTGGTAAAGTAGGCTACGCGATGTACCAAAGATTCTACAACGACTTAACTGGTTACAATATGTTCTTTATGATGGGGGCAATGTTTGCACTTGAAGTTTCTAAACAGATTCAAGATAGAATAGCTAATGGAGAGCCTGTAGAACCGGCATACTATATGATGAAAGAATACTTTAATAATTTTGGTATGGACACTAAGAGAAGTAGAATTTTTAATGCCGCTTACGAGAAACTAGAGAAGTGGATGAAGGACAACCAAATTAAGACACTATAATTTAATAATATATTAGTAAGATATATAAACAAACGAAACAACAATAAGATATGCCAGGTACACATCAAAAAATAGTTACTGTAGTTCCAGTAGATGACGCTTATGGGTGGTCGGTAATTGATGACGCAACAAATTCAACAGCAAATTGGGTTGCAGCAGTTCAACAAGGCTCAACTGACACTTGGGATTTTACAGTACAAGATAATGTAAGTTCTGCGCCAAGGAGTGCTACATGTACTGTAGTGCATTCAAATGGAGTTGTTACAGATTTTTTTACAATAGATCAAGCGGGTACTGGTCAACAAAGTAGTCCAGTAGGATCGTATACTAGTTTAACAGGAACTCCTAATAGCGTTGATGAAGACGGTAGCGTGGTAACATTTACCGTTAACGGGACGCAATTACAAGATGGAACAGTAGCATATAGTTTATCTGGTACTGGTATTACAGTTAATGATATTGGAGGTCCATTGAGTGGAAATATTAATATTACTAATAATACTGGAATATTAAATGTTCCAATTCTTGCAGATGATCTAACTGAAGGTACTGAAACGCTTACATTAACACTTGCAAATTCAGATACTAATGGTATATCTACTGGTAGTTTAAGTACAAATGTAGCTATTAATGATACTTCCCAGGACCCTACATATAGTTATTCTATAAACTGGGATGAAAATGTCGCTACTGAGATGAACTGGACTATTAATTCTGTGGCTGTAACTCAGGGTACTGTTACTAATGTAGTTAGTGGGGCCCAAAATACTACATTAACTGGTACGCCAGGTGATACAATACAGTATACATTATATGCAACGGCTAGTGCTGGAAGAGACTTTGATACAGTGAATGGTAATCCAGTAATTAGTATAGTTAGCCCGTCAGCTTGGGCTGTGACATCTGAGAATACAGCTTTAAACAATGGGACACAAGCATGGCCTAATAATGTATCTTGGATAGTTGAAGTTACTTTACCTAACGCGGGTACTAATGTAACTTGGAATGCAAGTTTTAACGCGACTACTATACCAGAGTCTACTAGTGGAACAATTGCACTACATGGTCCTTTAGGTTCAACATATACTTGTAACGAAACAACCGTAGATATTACGGCTAGTTATGACGATGCTCTTGGTACACTGTCAAATCCACTACCAGCAGTTGGTGATAATTTGGCGGGCGTGTCTGTAGATGCCCAAGAAGAGTATTTAGTTGTTGCCGGTTCCGGGGGAACATCAACCACAGGTTCAGCGCAGATGTATATAGGACAGGTTATGTCCTTTTCAGATTCAGAAATAATGAGCATTGCTGCTTGTAACCCACAAAGTGGTTCACAAGGTTCACAAGGTTGGAATCCATCACCGAATCCGAGTCCATCACCAATCTCAGGTGGATCGCAAGGATCTCAAAATATGGGATATACAGGTCCAACACCGAGCCCAACGACAACTCAATAAAATTAATAAATTAAACAAAAAACATATAACATGGCTAAAAAAATATTATCATTCCAAGAGTATTCTGAAACTGTAAAGGCAGATGCTAAAAATGAAATCTCTGAAGAAGAGAACGAAGAATGTAAGTGTGGTACTGACGAAGAAGGTAACTGCATAGAATGCGAAGAAACTACTGAACTTCCTGCTGAAGAAGAGGAAGAAGAAAAAGAAGAAGCCGGCGATGATGACATTGATGATGATTCTGATGAAGATGAGTCTGATGACTATGACGACGATGATGATTCTGACGATGATGACGATGATGACGATGATGATGAGGAAGAAGAGTCTGAAGAAGAGTCTGAAGAAGATGATGAAGGAGAAGAAGTAGAAGAAGCTCCTGAGGCAGAAGCGGAAGCACCAGCTGAAGCACCTGTTACAGTAGAAGAAATGTTATCTGAAGGTTACAAAAAAGTAAAAGAGGCCGCATGTGCTTACGAAAAAGACGAATACCAAGACCATACTCTAGAAATGTATATGAAAGAGAATGCTGCACTAGTAGCTACTCTTGCTGCAACTGCAATGGAAGAAGGCTTTGGTGAAGTTAAAGACACGGAATTAACTCAAGAAATGTACGAGGCAATGTGTAATGAGATGAAAGAGGCTTATGCTAAGAAGATTGATGAGTTAAAAGAAATGTACGGCGCTGGAAAAGAATAATAAGACTATGAAATTCATAAAATCAATTAACGAATTAAACGAGGCACGCCAAGCCCCTGCTAAAAAACTATTTAAGATGGTAGTTAAAGGTAGTACTTCTGAAATTGAAGGTCAAAAGATTTCTAAGGAAATGGCTCAAATTGCATTAGACTGGTTTGATAGATCTACTTATGCTAGAAAATATGAGAAGCAGGTTAAATCTGCTGGTATGGGTGCAATAGGACCAATGATCTTTGGAGATTACTGGGGTATTAAGAAAACCATTCCTTCTAAACTTAAAGCAGAATTTAAAGAACTACAACAAGTTTACAAAAGAGAGGTAGCTGAAGGAGTCTTAACAGAATCTGATGCAACTCCAACTATGTTATTAGCACAAGAGATTGAAGGTGCTGAATTTCACCATGGATTTGGTGACGGTATTACAGTTGATGCTAGATCAACTAAGAAAACATGGGACGATGGTGTACCTGTACTTAAGTATATCGCCAGAGCTCCTAAGAAGAGTGTAGACATGCCTAAAGGTAAGTTTGAAGTAGTTATCGANGATAANTACGGATGGTATCTACTGGNAANATAAAGGTACCTGGTATGGAATGGAACANGATGGAGAAACACCTCCGTTTGAGTATTAAAAAAAGAACCANNANTATGAANTGCGAATGTCAAGTATGTAAGTGTGGAACNTCATGTAATTGCTCTTGTTGCAATTGCTAAGCAGGCACACATTTTAATAAACTTTTTAAAGAGTCTATGTATAANAATAGTAACATAGACTCTTTTTTATATGCCTAGAATNCCNGTAGACTTAATTTATATGCAGATGGCTTATCANATAGCCAANCTNTCNTATGCTAAACGTAGGCGCGTAGGTTGTATTATNGTNAAAGATACACAAGTTATATCAACNGGATATAANGGTACGCCACACAAGTTCGAAAANGACTGTGAAGAGATACANGTTAGAGAGATAGANAACGNNAANCANAAGAAAGTNNTAGAAGAAAAGGGTTATGANTGNGANGATGGNTGTTGNTCTAAAGAGGTAACTAAAAGNGANGTCTTACATGCAGAATCAAATGCATTAGCAAAAGTAAGCAAATCAACACTAAGTTCAGAAGGAGCAGATATGTATGTAACTACATGTCCNTGTTTTGATTGCGCAAAATTAATTATTCAAGCAGGTATTGCAAGAGTATTCTATTCAGAAGACTATAGAGATATGGGAGGAGTAGAACTACTAGAACGTGCAGGNATCGAAGTAAAAGANGTTATATGTTGGAACGCGGAGTAGACGCTATTATTAATGAGGCANTNGTCACTGGTACNTTTGGAAANGATTTCAAATTNAGAGAGGGACAGAGAGAAGTTATTGAAGCTATCTGCAATCANTANNTTGAAGATCCAGAAGGNACTATTATTTTAGATGCCCCAACTGGAAGTGGTAAATCNCTAATTGCTATGTGGTCCGCGCACGTCNTAAAAGAACTGGGTAAAAGAGGTTATTTAGTAACCTCTGATCTAATGNTACAAGATCANTATGAAGAAGACTTTAAAAGGCTAAANCTTAATTGGCCNAGTATAAGAGGAGTAGACAANTATNNNTGTAANGTAAANGATCTNCCATTCTCTCTTGCTGATTGTAANATGAAAGGTATTGGNTATGAAGCTGCNGAGAAATTANNNTGCTGGGGAACNTGTGGNTATCTTCAGGGCAGAAAGCGCGCGAAGGAGCTACCTGTAGCTCTCTTCAACTATTCATACTATCTAATACAAAGGAATTANGTAGAGGATAAGATGNAAGAACAAGACAGAGAGATACCATTCCCTATAAGAGACTTTGTATTCTTTGATGAAGCACATAAGGTAGACAGTATAGTACAATCACACTTTAGTCCTAGAATAGACAGAACAACCAGTAAGATATTTAAAGAGGTAAACAAGTTTATACAGAAACAAGCCATTAGTGCTGCCTGGGTATCTGAGAACAGAATAGAAGATATAGTCGACCGCTTAATGCGGGAAGACGATCACCAAGAGTTGATGAGGCACATCAGCGAGTTCAGAGGTATTGCCGTGGTTTACCGCAAGGTCAGATCAGCAGCCCTAAAACAAAGTAAGTCAAGATTCAAAGGGGGAGATGTCCCTAAGGATTGGCAGACTTTTTTTGGACGACTCGATAGACTAAAAGATATATGGTGTAAGTTTGATGACTATCATGATATAATAAAAGAACTTGGTATGGATGCGATTGTTATTGATCGTAAAGAAACTGAAACTAAATTCTTATGTTTGGAAGAGGCAATGATGATTGATAAATTCTTACAAAAGAAAAGTGGCTTTAAAGTCTTTATGTCAGCAACATTAGGTGATATTAGATCTTATGCAAAACATACTAAAATGGGTAATGCTAAAGTTATTAGAATGAGTAATAATTTTGATTACAAAAAATCCCCCGTGGTTTTCATTAATAGGCACAAATTGTCTTTTAGGGAACGCGAACAAAATCTCCCTCATGTAGTCAAAACTCTTGACAAGATCTTAGAGAAACACAAAGGACAAAGTGGAATTATTCACGCCGGTTCCTATCAATTCACAAACTACATCAATCAACATTCTAAACATAGTTTTGATTTCATCACCTATGATTTAGCAAAAGAGAGACAGGGGGCAATTAGAAACTTTAATGAACAAGATGGTAAAATACTTATGGGACCATCGCTATTAGAAGGGTTAGACTTAAAAGATGACAAATCTAGATTTCAAATCTTTTTTAAAGTACCATATCCTTCTTTAGGAGATCCGCTTGTAAAAGCTAAGATGTCTGCATTTCCAGATTGGTATGATTGGAAAACAGGGATAGCAATACAACAAGGAGCTGGACGATCTGTTAGATCAAAAGACGATTGGGCAATAACATATATTCTGGATGCGTGCTTTAGAAGCTTGATAAATAAAAAGGGACTATTTCCACCATCATTTGAAGAAAGACTAAAAACAATATACTAAATGAGAGACTTAATAATTTGCGACAATTTTTACCAAAATGTAGATGAGGTAAGAGCTTGGGCGCTAAAACAAGATTTTAATGTGGATGGGAATTACCCAGGCCATAGAACAAAATCATTTTTAAATGACAATATAGCTGAATGGATTAGTAAGATCGTAGGAGCTGAAATGGAAACGGAAACATTAGGAGACGATACTTATTGTGGTGCGTATCAATATACTACTGCTAAAGATAGAACATGGATTCATGCCGATGGTTGGAATGAATGGGCTGGTGTAGTTTACTTAACTCCTGATGCGCCTGCATCTGGTGGTACTGGTATTTATAGACANAAGCCAACAGGAGCTTACAAGATGCCAAGATTAACAGATGGTAGTCGTAATGATACCTTAGCTGAACTAATTAATAATGACGGTCAAGATTATACCAAATGGGAATTAATTGACCAAGTTGGAAATAAGTACAATAGAGCTGTATTCTATAAAGGTGATTTATTTCATGCTTCAATGGATTACTTTGGTAGAGATCTACAAGACGGTAGATTATTTCAAACATTTTTCTTTAACACTAAATAAAAACAAATATGGGGTTTAACAAATTACACATTCCGGATCTAGATTACTTAAAAGAAAGCCTAAGAGAAAAGGGCAATGAAGAGTTTACAGAATTTTGGAAAGCTAGGTATTTTAAGGCAGATGCGATTATGGGTCCACCTGAATCAATGGACTTTATTAAACAATTTTTAAATCGTGAGTATAATTATAGAACAACTGGTCAAATTGAGTTCGATTTTGATCAGGTTAATGACAAAAAATAAAAATATGTCTGAACAAACAGAAAAACAAAAAGCAAAAACTTACGTTTGGGTTAAGACTGAACGTGCTGGAGATACTGTTACAGTAGAAGGAACTGAAGGTCAGTTTACTACTTTTACAGATGGTACAAAATGTGCAACCTCATTAATTGGTGAAATGTTAATGGAGGCTAGAGATGAAGCTAACGCAGCTACATTAGCNAAATCATTTACAAATAACGATTACCAAAATGTACTTGATAAAGCTTCAGAAGAAGGGTCTACTAAGTTCCAAGAGCCTAGTAAGAAATCGAGTGAATTAAATGTAATGTTAGAGATGCTAAAAAAGATTAGCGCTAAGAATACAATTACAATGCCCTTAGAACTTAATGTTCCATCTAAAGAAGTATATGATCTATTTAAAGATCAGATGGATATTACAAAAGCAGATCTAAACGAACAGATATTGCTACTGGTACAGAGCCAGATAAATAACTTACAAGAACAATTAAAACCTCAAGCAGAAGAATTCATTAAAAATTATTACAATGGCAAAACAAAAAGAAGAGTCAGTNCAACTGACGCCGGAGCAACAACAAGCANTAGANCAAGCAGTAACTCAGCCCCANACATCNNATACTANTNNNAATAGACGNCAAAGACGTCACATGNTNANACAACAAGGTGTTCTTAGGTACTTAAGTAATATGAATTTCTTAGGTGAGGTTAGATCTAACTTTCGTGCTCAAAATATAGAGAATGGTAGAAAATTACATCAGCAAAATTTAGATGCTATGGATAAAGTTAACCATGCTGCGTTAGAGTCTAAGTTAGAAGCAATGAAAACTACTTGGAACTCTATGGGCTATAATAAGAGTGAGATAAATAAATTAGAAGAAGCTTGGTCTTTATCTACTATTAAAGATAAAGAAAATCGTAAAGATGACAAGAAGACAATAAAAAAATTACAGAAAGAAGTGAGAGAATCATTTCAATCTAGAAAAAAGTAACAGACAATATGATTACTATTCAAATCGAACCCGCTGATAATGGGGTAGTCAAATTTTTAATTGACGATAACGTAAACGGTGGAGGTGAAGAATATACCTCTAGGATGGTTTATGATTTCGATGGCTACTTAGGTAGGCAACAACAGGTTAAATTCTTAAGTGATTTAATCTTAGATCTAGGGCTAAGTACGGGTAGTGATATTGACCGTGATAAATTGGAGATAAAACTGAATTGGGGCGATAAGTATAACGCTTCCGAATCTGAAATTAAACAAAGAGTAACGCTACTCCAAAAAGAAATAAAAAAGCTTACTCGTATGATAGAGAAATGAAACTACACGTAGAAGGTGTATGGTGCAAAACTAGAACTGAGTTTGAGAGATTAGCTAAGTCTGGTGATTATGATTTAACGGTCTCATATTTTGATATATTCAATAGACTAATTAAATCAGATCCTTATAGCAAGGAACCATCAGATATTATTGTATCTCTCTATATTAGAAAGTTAATACAAAGGCTACTTAGTGATACTCTAGAAAAAGAGAAAGAAGGTGCTAAAATTTTATACATGTTCAAGACTTTGGATACTGGATCTGTATCCGGCTTTAAAGATTTTGTAAACGACCTAATCGAAGAACCTTTTGATTTGGATCTTATTATCATTAATAGATGCGACTATCCTAAAAAAGGTGTGTTGAGTAAATTTGATAACGTAAGATTCATTGACCATGATTAAGCATAAGATATTTACCAAAGGTGAATTAATACAAGCTCTAATCTCTACTACACAAGCACCTAATGTACTGATTCCTGTAAGGGCTATGATACACGACGTTAAATTCGACGATGTCAACCCGCAGTATCAAATTAAGATTAGAAAGTTCTATGACCCAATTAGTTTTCTTAAGAGAAACTTATTCGGTGGAAGATTTCTTAAAAACTTTGATGGTAAAGATACTAGGATTAACTTAAAGAGACAAGAGTATAATACTGTTAAAGAACTAGAAGATAGAGTCTTTAATGGTGATAAATGGAAACAATACTTAATTGTTGTAGATTCAGTATTCTGTGTAAAGACCAGAGCTGAACAAACTAAACTATTTAATAAAATACAAGATTTTCAGGTAGAAACTAATATTAGGGATCTATTTAATCTAGTAAATCGAACTACTTATACTGGTAATTTTAACTTTCATACAAAAGGAGAGTTCGTTAAAGCACTTCAAAAGTTTTTGGGAGATAGATACCCTAAGGACGATGATTGGTCTGACTCTATATTATATAGACCTAATCACGATGAAATGGACCGCGGAGAGTGGGTCTAAACATATTACTGTAATATATTGCACAGATATATATAAAAAACAATAGGACTTTTAATGGCTGAAGCTAAATATACATTTGACAACGTACTACCTGGACCTCCAACGCAATTTATTTATACAGATATTGCAACTGGTGATAAGATTGTTAGAAACAGTCAGTTTCCAGATAGTGAGGTGCAAGGTAATGAACCTGCAACTGGTGGTGATGAAGCTATTACTTCTGGCCATACTACTTTTATAGATGGTGCGGAAGCTTCAGAATCTTTATATGGAACAAATGCGATAGGATCTAGAACTTTTAAAGCTAAAGACCCAGATAAAGATATTAATATGGGTGATAGTGTAAGATCCCTATATAATAAATGGTCTCTTCATAATTACAACAACAGAGCTAGTGGTGTTGCTGGAGAACAAGACGCATATCTAAACTATAATAAAACAGTCCTAGATGGTAATGACGATAATATTCTTAATCCTACTGCTAGAAGAATTGTAAACTATTCACAAGATCAGGGTGGTATTGGTTACTCATATAAATTTGGTGATTTTGTATCAACGGAACATTATGGTCAAATATCAAACGAATACTTAATTACTTTAAGACGTTTTGCATATCCATGTGGAGATGACATTATGAATACAATGGGTAAAGATTCTAAGGGTAACGATATAGATTTAGCACAACCTGATTTAGCTAGAGTTCTAACATGGATGTCACCTTCTTTAGGTAACGATATGAAAGAGGTATTAAAATTTGGAACCGGTTTTCCATGGAAAGATGTTGAGTCTCAGATTCAAGAAGTTGCAGGTAACTCACAAAGTAGAGGTAAACTTGGTGCAATGATGGATTCATCTTCATTAGGCCGTGCTGTTGAAGCAGGTCTTAGTGGTAAGTCTGCTGCAGAAGCTCAGACAATTAGAGATAAAGGTGCTGGTTTTGACCCGATGAAAGAAACTTATCCTAATAAAGTATTTGGACCTCTAAATGTTATTAAGAAAGTTTTAGCTAGAGAACAAGGTCTTAACTTTGATAGTGAATTTACATTGACGTTCCATTATGATATTAAAGGTTTCCTAGGTACTTCACCTAAGATTGCATTTATGGACCAACTGGCGAATATCTTAGCACTAACATATAACAATGCTCCTTTCTGGGGTGGTGCTACCAGATATACTGGAAGTGGCTCAGTAGGTAAACCATTTGGTGATTATGATAAATTAAAGAATGGAGACTATGCAGGTTTTATGGGTAGTTTAACTACTCAGTTAAAATCTTCAATGGGTGCTGCGTTTGATGATATAGGTAAAGCGGCAAGCGGTCTATTAAGTGGTAAAGGTATAAATGCATTAGGTGACTCTAAGATTATGGATAACATTGTCGGTGGTGGTCTAATGAAATTAATGAATGGTCCTCAAGGTGGTTCAGTAATTAATGCATTCTTAACTGGAGACCCAACAGGACAATGGCACATGACAGTAGGTAATCCTATGAACCCGATGATGGTTTGTGGTAACCTAGCCCTACAATCTTCTAATGTAGAATTTGAAGGTCCTTTAAGTTATGAAGGTTTCCCTAGTAAATTAAAATTAACATGTACCCTAAAACCAGCAAGACCTAGAGATAAAGGTGAAATTGAAAGTATGTTTAATGCTGGTAGAGGTAGAATGTATTTACAACCAGAAGTTGAAGGATCAGTTAGTCTTGATGACGTAGTAGATGTATCATCTTATGGAAATAAAGATAGAGGTAAATTTACCCCTGGCTTTACAGAAAAAATATCGAACTTCGGACACGGATAAAATATGGATCTTAAAACACTCATAAATAAAACAGTAAGTGGAGTTAAATATATTTTAGCTCAACCTACTATGATGTTTAGGAACAGAGAAGTCGTTCCTATCATTGCTACTCATATTGTAAAAGAAGATGAGATAGGTAGACCTGACCTTATTTCTTTGGAATACTATAATACTGATAGTAAAACAGATATTATTCTAAAATGGAATGGTATATCAGACCCGTTTTCTTTAAGCCCAGGAGAAGTGCTAGAGATACCTACTGATATGGTACCTTTCTACAAACTAGATAGACCAAGAAAGTTTGAAGATAATAAAATTAAAAACGAATTTGTACAGGGTAAAAAGTTAAGTCAGAAAGACAAGAACAGAATGGAAGCCCTAAAAAAGAAATATAATAAGGAAGTGTTACTACCACCTAATGTTATTGCTGTCGGTAAAAAGAATTTCAAGTTTACTGCAGATGGAAATGTTATATTAGGAGCGCAAGCCCAGAACGATGAAGTAACTGAGTCAATAATTTCAGATCTTTCAAATCAATTAATTCAAGATAGGATAGATCAATTAGGAGATCAAATTGATGATTTACAAGATGCGTTAGGATCTGGATCTGGATCTGGAGCAGGAGCCGGTGGTAGCGGTTTGACGGAAAGTCAATTAGATAAAAATTTAGCAAACCAAGCCGGTAGAGGCGGTGCTAGTGCTGGCAGTGGAGCTGGGGCTGGAACTGCAGACGAAACCGGTGGTTCCGCGGGCGACGGTACATCACCAGAATCTTCTGGAGGAGGTAACGATATTGCTAACGACGGTGCACCTTGCAACTAAACTTTAGAATATGGAGTTAGATAATCATTTATTAGCGGTTGTAGAACCGGCTATATTACCTACAGAAATCAAAATTGATAACCTCGGTGAAGACGGAGGTGGTAATAAACAGACTAAAGTAATAGGTACTTTAAAACCTTTTGTTTTAGTTAATTCTTACCAATTCGGCCCGGGTGATATTCAATCATTTAGATTAGATTGTAGTGGAGTTGCTCCTAAGTGTGAAGTAGTGGTAATGGATAATAAGAATGCTTTCCAAGTAGAGTCATATCCAAGAGATGGAGACTTCTTTACTATTTTACTTAATTCAAAACACCAAGAAACTTTTAAGTCTATTCACATGGACTTTGATATTATTGAGATAGAGACTTCACCGGAAATAGAAGGTGGAAATCCTACAATTACATTAGAGGGTATTGCAAAGATACCTAGACTATATGCTGAAGATTGTCAAACCTTAGATGCTGACAATTCATTAAATCATTTAGAGTTAATAGCAAGAGATTTAGAATTAGGCCTAGCTACAAATGTAGAAGCACCTGATGATAATCAAGCTAGACTACAGGCTTATATTACTTATGCAGATTTCATAAAAGAAATAGTAGATGATAGTTATATTTCTGACGACGCATTCACAAAATACTACATAGACCAATATTACTATTTAACCTATGTGAATATCAATAAAATATTTAATGCTCCTAATCCTAAATTAGATGAGGTAATGTCTGTATTAGCTTCTTTTGCAGCTTCAATGTCAGAAGGTGCAGAACAAGATGAGGGTGGTGATGAAAATAAAGGTGACCAGGTTGAGGTACCATTAATGCTAACTAACCATAAAGATACAAATGGGATGTCCTGTTATGTTGATAAGTATGAATTGATAAACAACTCATCTAAGGTTAGTCTTGCAGCTGGCTATGCTAGAAACATCCAGATTTATGATAATAACTCTGAGCCAGGAGATAGATTACAAGAGTTTAAAGTAGAAGCTCTAGTAACTGAAGACTTGCCAGATATTGAAGCACCTTTAAAAGGTAATGAAAAAGATAATCGTTATGAGACTCAAGTAAAACATAAATACATGGGTAGACAAAATGCTGGTGAAGATGGCTTAGGTAATACTCACGCTAATGCAGCTTTTTCTAAACTACATAACACACAGAATCAAATGGAGATTGAAAAAATGAAAGTTAGAATGACTCTATCTTCATTCAATCCGTCAATCTATAAATTTCAAAANATTCCGGTAATAATGTATCACTATGATGGCGTTAGAGCTGAAGCTTCTAAACAGGGTGATTTTAAAAGAGAGGAAGCTGGTTTTGCAGATAAGCCATTTGATGCTGGAAAGGCAGAAGATGCAGCTGATGCACAACAAGTAATGGATAAATTCATAAGTGGACATTATATTATAGAGAATATTGACTACATCATTGAGGGTCCAGATGCTGGTATAAAACAGATAGTTACTTTAATTAGAAGAGAGTGGCCTACAAGAATTAAGAATTTAGAGGAATAAAAAAGAGAGATAGATAATACATGGCAGACTTTAAAAGACAACAAGATTTTAGAAAAGGATCGTTGCTTCGTAAGATAAACGAAGATCCAACGTATCTTAGTTTCTTTCTAGTATTTGACGTAGTCAGCAGAGAGGAGTCTCCTCTATTTGCTGGTCCTGCTATGGATTATTTGACTAAAGTTTTAAATCAAGAGTATGCTAAAAAATATGCTACAGCGCTTGAAAACTTCCAAAAGGTTTTATTAAAGATTAATAAAGAATTGCCTTGGTTTTGGCAAACAATCTCAGGGGTTGATGTTGCGATGACATATAATAAAATGCAAGATCCTTGGTGGGGTGCTGAAAAACCTAAACTAGAGATTGAGTGTTTAGAAGAGAANGTTGAATTGACTGCAATCGGTCTAATGGACTTATACAAGAGAGCTTGTTATGATTTTACTAGATGGGTAGAAGTTATTCCACCAAACCTAAGACATTTTCAAATGCAAGTGTGGGTTAGTGAAGTTAGATCTTTCCAACAAGATACTGGAGCTAAAGATTTAGGCTTCTTTNATAATCCAGAAAATTCTGGTAATAGTGGTAATGTTACAAAGATAAATCAAGAACTTAGCCTATCAGCTAAACCATTTATCCAACTTAATTTTTCACACTGTGAATTTGATATAGACAGTATTGCTCCTATGTTTGCAGACCTTGGTAAAAACCCTGAGTTAAAAAAGCCTAAGATCGCAATTGAATGGGGTAACGTTTCACAAATTAATCAGAAACTAGGAGCGAATCTAGTTACTGAAGTAAATGATTCTCCATTAGAACAAGCAGCTCAAGGTGACTATAACCCATTCGATCCAAATGCGGATAGAAGAACTATTAGCCCAGATGGTGATGGAAAGGGTGGTTTCGCATTACCTGGAGATCCTACTTTCAAATCTGTACTTAAAGATAATACTTTAGGTAAAATTGGAGATGCTGTTGATAATGCAGTTGATGGTATTACAGGTAGAGTTAATAGTGCTGTAAACTCTTTAACATTACAAAACAATTCAGATATAGGTAACGTACACGGTGGAACTACAGGACTAGCTTCAACCTTAATTGGTAGAGCTACAGATTCTGTTATGAGTAAATTATTATTAGGTAATGTACATGGAATTTCCGGAGGTTCATTACTAGATGCAGTGCAAGCAGGTTCAATAAATGCTATTGCAAATCAACTAGGCGGTTTGTTTGGTGGTGCTAATAACTCTGGAGGTAGCGGTAGTATAAATGAAAAAATTCATCCAATGGGAGTTGATTCATCACCAGATGGTTTCTTAAATTATAGAATACATGAGCCTGGTATAGACTCAACACCTGACGGTAACTTAAACGATAACGTACATGAATAACAGTGAATTATTTAGAGACAATTTACGAGATGCTCATTGGTTAGGAGAGGTAGTTGATATTGAAGACCCTCTTCTTCAAGGTAGGGCAAGAGTAAAAGTATACGGTAAATTTGATAAGCTTCCAAACGAGGCTATTCCATGGGCTACTCCACAAAACAGAGAAGCGCCAGGTATGCATATTGTACCTAGGGTAGGAGATATTGTTGCAGTAAGATTTGACAACGGGAATATCTACCATCCAGAATACTGGTTCCAAGTAGACCAGAACGAAGAATTAAAAGCAGATATTTTAGAAGCATCTGGAGAACCACACAATGTGATTAGTTTGGTTTACGATGCAGAACGTAATGTAAGAATATATCATTCTCCAGAAGATGGCCTAGTAATTACTAGAGGTGAGGGGGCAAAAGAAAGACCTATGATGCAAATCGACGAAGAAGGTTTTATTAAGATCTCAACAGATGCTAAAATCTTTATGGACTGTGGAGATATATTTATATCTAACGAAGGAGAACCTGGAGCAGATGAAACTGAACCAGCAGTAAGAGGTCAATCTCTACAAGATTGGCTACAAATGTGGTTAGATGATTACAATGCACATATCCATCCAACGGGTGTTGGACCATCAGGTCCACCAATGCCACCTACTCCAGTAACAGTAGCAAAATTATCAGGTACTCATATTAACTATCAACAAAGAAACAAGTAATCATGCCAGCGAATTGGGCCACATTTATTCCTGACTTAGCGAGTACGCTACAAAGCCAAGAGTTTACTAAACCAGGTGGTGCGGAGATTTCCTATAAAACCCCTGAGATTGGTGCGACTAAAGTTTTAGGTAAATCAGTAGATGGAGATGGTAAACCATTTGCACCTATAAGTATTTTAAGTGGTAAGAAAGGTCCTGTTGGTAATCCTGCAAATGCAGTCTTAGCAACTAATCCTGCAACAATGGTTAATGCAAATGATATTAATCCACTTTCTGGTAGATACGACTTTGGTAAACAAGTAGCTCAACATTATTTAGATGCAGTGTTAAATCAAGGAGCCGGCGCACAAACACATGTTGCAGAATTCCATATTAACAATGGTGCTGCTGAGACACTTTTAAAAGAGGGGTATGGTATTGCATTCGAGAGACTTTTAAGAGAGGGTGATATACCTCTACAAGACCAATATGATGAGGATGGTAATCTAATTGAAATGGGCAAAGAGTCTCATCCTGCCTATGCTGATTTCTGTCCTGAAGTTGAAGAACCAGATGCAGAAACTATAGCTGCATTAGAAGTAGAGAATAATAAAGCATTTAACGCATTTGCCACTGGTGAGAATGTACAAAACTATAACTTATATAAATTTAAGTTCTATCAATTCCCATGTTTAAGTGGAGCTGAAAACCAAAAAGAACTAGAAGTAATATTTGCTAATAGACTTTTAATGGGTTATCAATTTATGACATCTGGAAATGCAAGATGGGACTATTTTGTATGGGCATGTCATTTAGGTAAAGAGAACTACACTAACTCTAGTTATGAAAATATTAGTAGTAATTGTAGAAATGATATTGAAGATGCAGGTTATGACTATAAGTTACTGGCTGACAATGTATCTAAAATGGTTAAGCGTGGAATCTTAGCTGCACATCCAAGGCAACAGGACAATAATGGTAATTTCTTTCTTGGAACAGGTACTAACTCTGAGTTAAAACAAAGAATTAAACGTACTGCTACAAAAGATCTTGAGTTTCCAAAAATAATAAACGATGAAGAGGTAGATGTAACTCCGGCGGTTTGTCCTATTAATAGATATAAGATTCAAGTAGCTAGAGATTTTGAAGGAGATACATCTTTAAAACCTAAGATCTTAACCATGAATGTGGTAGCAACATTTACATATTATCCTGGTGCTATAGATAATATAGGTTTAAATAATACAACACCTTATGTTGTTAATAATGTCAAAGCTCAATTTGGAAAAGATCGTATTAAATATCCTAAATCTAATAACTGGGTAAAGAACAAGTATAGAGATGCTGAGTGGAAAAACAAATGGAGAAAGTGTCCACCTCAAGGTAAGTTAGATGCATCCGCTAGAGCAAGTGACGATCTTAAATTTATGGGTAAGTCAAAACCTGGTTATGCATTCTTAGCCCTAGGTTGGAATGGAGATAATTGGAGCGGTGGCGAAGCAGGTACTCAATATAAATTTGAATACCATAAAGTCCTTTGTGCAATTAGAGCTGCAGAAAATTGTGAAGAGCCAATGGCTGATGTTGGACATCCATGGGATCCAAGCGGTTCAACGCCTGGAGGTAAGACTTATAGTGGAGATCCTTATATGATGATGGCGAGAGTCACAATAGCATACTGGTATGCATGTATTGTTAAACCATTTAAGCCAACTCCTTCTGCACCGCCAGCCTTAATTCCAGCACCACTAACAGGAATTTATATTCCAATTTATTATGGAAGTGCAAATCGTTTAGCAAATAATTTAAGAAGAGCCTGGAATACAGGTAAGTCTTTTGCAACACCTGGAACCCAACAACCAGCATCAACTGCCACAGCAACTGCGGTAGCAGGAGCTTATGCCCTGCATCTACTTGAATTTAAACTCTTATACCTTGGAGGTATACCAACCCCTGCAGGACCTGTCCCTATGGTAGGTTTTGTGCCAATAGTTTTTTAATGAAGTTACCTAAGATAATACATCAAATCTGGATAGGCCCAGACGAAATGCCTAAAGCATGTAAAGAGTATACTGCCAAGATGAAAAAAATCCATCCGGATTGGGAGTATATCTTATGGGATAACGACATGGTTTTTGAAGGTCAGTTTAAAGACGATCCCTATTTAAAATCTTGGAAAGATCAGATTAATTCAGAATACTTTTTGCAGCCTGCTTTTATCTCAGATAGAGTTAGGCTTTTAATCCTTAATAAAATGGGAGGTATCTATGTAGATGTAGACGCAATACCTATTAGACCCTTTGATGCTATTTTAGATAAACTCAGTGATAAAGTAGATTTCTTTGCCGGAGTAGAAGATTCAGCAGATTATGGTCAAATAATTGATATAACTGTTTTAGGAGCTAGTCCTAAATGTAGGGTTATCAAAAAGATTTTAGAGACAAATGACTTTCCTATGAGTGGTTTACACATGTCTAAAGATTTGTTTAAATATGTAGATACAGATATGTGCTTATTTGCTAAAGATTATTTTTATACTTCTGGTGAAGTAAATGATAAGACTGTAATTTTACATGGTAACCACCGAATGATGTCCTGGACTAAGATGAAGCCAGAGTGGATGGATTAACCCCAGTCTTTTTCGAAGGTGTACCAATGGTCTGCAGACGCACAGTCCCTACAAGCATCAGCAACAAGTATTACCTTTTCTTCCATAGTTAACATCGGTAGAATGGCTCCTACGTGCATCTCGAGTAGCTCACTGTTTGGCATATACTCTGCAGTATGTTTTGCAATTCCGGTGATAAGCCTATAAGCATTATCTTCTACAGAATTAAACCTAATACCTTGGTGATAATCAACATTAGGATCTACTGTTGCAAGTTCCCATAGTTTTTCAATACCGATAAGATCTCTAACATCTTGGCAGATTTCTAAGATCGCATCTTTGTGTTTAAGAACAGCCTGGTAACCATGACCACCTACTCCATTACAACTTACTTCGTTTACATTAAATTGTTTTCTCATTATGATTTGTCTATTATATTTAAAGCTTCTTCGTAGCTTAAGTTAATTCCTCTTTCTTCTGCCATCATCATTTCTAATCTGGCTAAATGGTGTCTAAGATCTTGTGCTTTCATATTATCTTTCTAGTATTACAAATTCACCAAAGGCTTTATCAAAAGTTTTTACTAAATGCTCGTAGTCGCCTTCCATCATTTCATTAATAATACTTGCACCTGCATCTTTCCAACCCAGTTGTTTAGCAAACCTTTTAGCGTATGCCATTAACGCGTATGCGTTTCCATCAGGNCCTGTAAGATCTATAATAATAGGGCCGGAATGTTTTTGCTTTTCTCTAATCATATTGTTTGTTAGTTTTAATTACAGTACTAATATACGAAAAATAATTGACATAAAAAAATATTTTGGCACTTATTTTGCAAGAATAGCCAACTTTTTTAGATACATATAATAACTTAATCACATACTCTTATTATCTTTAAAAAACTACTGTTTATATCAGCCTTGTTTTTGTTTTGTCTTCAATTAGTACATGAACTCAAACCAAAAAAATCTAAAGTTCCAACCTTTAGAAAGATACCTACAGTTGCAGAAGTTTTTAATAATGAAAGTACATTAAGATTTATAGAAGATTCTATTCTATTTACACCCCCTAGAATTCCACCATTAGTTAAAACTAAAATGGGACCTTTGCATCCTAGAATAATCGGATTAACAACAGAGGTTACTAAAGGTGTTTATCTTATTCAATTAAATAGCATATATTCTGTACNTGTTTTACAAAGAACTTTATTTCATGAATTAGCACATGTGTATCAATTCGAAAGAAGACTCTTACAAGATATGGGTAATATAATAATATGGAATGATACAATATATGACTGGAGCCAACCATGGGCAGATAGGCCATGGGAACAACATGCAGANAAATTAGTTGAAGAACTTTTTGTGCCTATTTGTGAAGATGATATATAAAATGTACCGCTTGGATAAAAAGAATAATTCAGGTGATATATAATATGTTACTAAGATAGTATATAACCTTTTAAACAAAAAATAAATGTCAGCAAACGCTAAAAGAAAGCGCATCGGACAAGATGCACCAACAACAGTCGCAGTCGAAGAAAAGACTCAAACAACACAACCGCAGGTAGAAGCTAAAACAGAAGCTAAAGAAGAACCTGCAAACCCCTACGCAGAATTTTATGATGATAATGGAGAATTCCTTTGGGAAGCTTACGAAGGTACGTGTCCCACTAGAAATAGAACTCCTAATCCACATATCAAAACTAACAATGGTGATAAGGTATACTCTCGAGAACCTTATGCGCAAGAGTTATATGATAAGATGGAAAACTACGGTAAAGATATTAAGCCTATCATAAATGAGGGTGAAATTCACGATGGTATTATTTACGGTATTGATAAAGATTATATTACTGTTGACATAGGCTATAGAGAATCTGTTTATGTTAAGTTTGGTAAAGAGTCTGCTGAAGTTCAAGCGTCTTCAGTTGGAGATGAAACTGCAGTTTTAATTACAGAAACTAAAGGTACTTTAACAGGTACGATTACAGGNGGTGTAAAACATAAAACATTCATGGATCTTAGAGATGCAATTGATGAAGGTAGAACTGCATGGATTGGTACGGTTAAGAATATGATTGACAAAGGAGGTTATGTAGTTACTATACAAGGTATCAACTGCTTTATGCCAGGCTCATTAGCGGGTATAAATAAATTATCTGATTTTAGTTCTATTGTCGGCGAAGAGATTTATGTGGTACCAGTTAGTTTCTCTCCAGATAGAGGTACAATTGTAGTTTCACATAGAAAATACTTACAAGCACTTATTCCAACTGCAATTGAAGAATTAAAGCAGAGTATTGAAATAGAAAGAGAAGGTCTAGTAACAGGTACAGCTAAGTATGGTGTATTCGTAGAGTTTAGCAAATGTTTAACTGGTATGATTCACAACAATGACTTAGACGAAGAAACTTTAGTTAAATTTAAAGCTAGAGAAATTAAGCCTGGAGATCCAATTAACTTTAAAGTAAAAGATATTATTAGTAATAAGAAGATTACGTTAACTCAAAAAGACGTGGTTGAAGTTAATCCTTGGATAAACATAGGACAAAGATACCAAATACCTTCTGTGGTAGAGGCAACTGTAAAGTCTAAAAAAGACTATGGTTTGTTTATTACAATTGAAGATGGTGTAACTGGATTACTACATATTAGCGAAATAGGTGAAGAGACTATGTCTGTATTCAACCCTGGTGATAAAATAACCGTTCAGATCACTAGAATTGATGAGGCAACAATGAAGGTCTTTTTAAAGATGCCCTAATAACTATCTCAGAAGAGATTGATATATATTGAAAGTAATATTATACTCTCAATATGCAAAAACTAAATAGAGACTCAAGTAGAATTTCGGTACTGAACGGAAGTCAAATCGGTATAGAGTTTGAATTCTATTCTAATCTAGAACTTGAAGAGACGCAGAAGTCTTTATCTGGACTACTTAATCGTAAGATTAGGCTAGAAGATAAAGCACATTCTGACTTTCAACCAAGCAAAGATGTTTTTAAAATGGAACCAGATATGTCTGGTGGAGCAGGGCTAATTGAATTAGTTACTGGACCTATGCCATATAGAGACGCTAGGTTAGTTATTATTAAAATGTTAGGATGGATTAGAGCAAACGGTTATACAACTGACCGTGCTTCTATCCACCTTAATATGTCTTTCAATACAGATTATTTAGCAGACCCTATGATGGTTTCTAAAATGAATATTTTAAAGTTTATTTTAGAATTTGATGAGAAGAGGGTTTACAAATATTTCCCTAATAGAGAGAATTCAACTTATGCAAAATCTATTAAATGGGTTATGCCTAAGAATGAGGCTTTCTATTACAATGAAAACTTAATTAGTTCGGATAACTTTACATTTGCTAATACTAAATATTATGGTATTAACTTTGAAAAAGCTCAAAGTAATTATTTAGAATTTAGATATATTGGAGGTAAAGATTATGAAAAAAGAGCTGATGATATTTTACATTTAGCAGAAATGTTTATCATGTCTGTATGGAAATCTTGCTTTAATCCTAATTTTACTGCTTCTAATAAAATAGAGATGAAAAGGATTTTGCAGAAAAATGCACCTCTTTCAGCAGTATTAAAAGACTATACCGCCGTAAATAAACATTGGCCTAAGATACATATACTAGTAGATTTGCAAGATAATCCGCAGGTTATCCAAGTACAATGGGATAGATTTAAGAAAAAAGTACTAGATCTATTGTCGAACGGAGGAATGGAAGAGGGAACAATTAACTATGATTCTGATTTTTCAGGGGTTCAGGTTAAGGATGGTAAATTTAAAACATCATATTTATTAGATGGTTTTGAATTTGTAGACTGTGAATTATCAGGTAATATTGAAAACTGTGATTTATACGGATGTAAAGTCAAGGGTGCTCAAATATTAAGATCAAATTTATACCAAGGTACGGAAGTTTGGGATTCTAAAGTTGAGTCCTCTTTTGTGCATGGGAGTTGTACTTTAAATAACTGTTATGTTTTCGGCAGAGACGGTATTTTTAAAGGCAAAATGAATGCAGGTATTTTTAGAGAAGGTGGGGTTGGACCTCACGCTAGATTCTCTGATGATACTGAAGTTATTGTAAGTAAAAAAATTAAAGCGTAAAAATGAGCGAAATTAGAGAAGGTAACGGCACAGGCTTAAGCACCGAAAGAGATTTTGGAGGTAACTGCTTAAATGAATTTTTAGCAGAGCTTGGAGATGATTTAACCGGTGCTTGTATGGTTCCTGTTAATTTACCACAAAGAGAAATCGTTAACATTATTAAAAGAGCTAAAAAATGGTTCTATAAGCAATATGAAGATTCTGTATTAGAGAATTATTATGTTGTTCCTAAAAATGTTTTTGATTCTGCATATTTTAAAACACATAGATGTTTAAACCTACCAGGAGCTGGTGCTGATGGTGGAGGTGCAGTCTATTCAGTTTTTGGAGTTCATGATTTAGCTTCTGGCTTTAATGGAGTTGGCCAAGGCATGGATGTTAGATTCCAGGGCGGTGGTGATTTCTCGCTAGATAAAATGTTGTTTAGAGGTATGTATGACGGATCCGGTCCGGCTGAAGCTGCTGAAGAATTACAATACTACGTACTAAATGCGTCGTTGGCTGATATGTCAAGACAGATTTTAGAAAACCCTATTAGCTTTCAGTATGCTAGACTAAATGGTAAGCTGAAGATAATGGGAGATACTCCGAAAGGAGATTGTATACTACATGTATATGAAACTATATCAGACTGTGCACTTTATTCAGATGAGATTTTCTTTAGATATTGCTCTGCAAAGATAAAGCAATCTTTAGGTGCTAAGTTAGGTATATTTAAGTTTGCATTACCTGGTAATGTAGAATTTGATTATGACGCTATTAAAGACATGGGAGACACCGAGTTAGAGTCGATAGTAGAGGAAATTAAGGGCGACGAAGGCGTGGACTATATGTTCCACTCATAATAAGCCGAATACATATATAAATGGAATTTTATATTAAATACATAGGTGACCCTAATTACAATGCTACACAGTTACAAAATAACGGTGAGATCGAGCAGTTAATTACTCAAATTGAAACCACCTTATTTACTAGAAAAACTGAAGTCTTGGGCTCTCCAGGGTTTGGTTGTAATCTTGAAGATTTAGTTTACTCATTAAATCAAAATGAGTATAATATTAAACAAGAAATTACAAATCAAATAAGAACTTATTGCCCACTTGCTACAAAATATAAAGTTGGAACTAGTGTAAAATTCTTTAAAGGTACTGTAAGAGATATTGCCTATATTGACATTACAATTGATAGTAAATATCTAGTTCAAATAAACCTAAGATAAAAGAGATAAATAATAAATGGCACAACTAAAATTTTTAGATACAGTTAGAAATAACGCGGCGGCAATTAAGGCTGATACAAGAACCTATATAAGTAGAGTCTACAAGAGAGCTAATACTCTTTTTACAGAAGCATCTCCTTTTGCTCAGATTATTTCTGTATTCTCAGAGCTATATGAACTGATTATGTTTTATATTGAGGATGCTGTTGTTGAACAAAACATATATACTGCACAACAAGCAGAATCCATATATGGTATGTCGAGATTGACAGGCCATGATGCAACAAGAGGTTTTGCTTCAACTGGTGAAATTCAATTTAGATGGAAGCCGGGCGCTGATCTAGGAAAGATTGCAGGTACTGGATTAAATATAGATGCAAGAGCTGAGTTAAAATGTGAATTAAATAATTTAACTTACACTTTGTTATCTTCAAACGATAGATACCGATTAGAAAAATCTTCTATGAACATGGTTAAGTGTGGTATTATTCAGGGTAAATACGAAAGACAAACATTAACTGGTACTGGAGAAAAGTTACAGTCTTTTAATGTACAAACAAAGAAATTATCAGATCACTCTAAAGTTAGTGTTTCTGTAAACGGTGAAAAATGGACTAAACATGTTTCACTATATGACTTATTAAATAAAGAAAAAGGTTATCTATTAAAGACTGGTATCTCAGGAGGTATTGATGTTTATTTTGGTAATGGCGCTTTTGGTGCAATACCAGAACTAGGATCTACTATTGAAGTAGAATATGTAAACCACGATGGTGCAATGGGTAACATTGATGATGGTAGAGATATTACTTTTAAATGGGATGCAGAGGGAACTGATTCCTTAGGAGGAGAACATGACTTAAATGAATTCTTAGATATTACATGTACGTCATCTCCAAAGATGGGAGCAGAAAGAGAGTCTACTGACTTCACAAAAATCATGACACCTCTTGCTTCAAAATCTTTTGTTTTAGCGACTCCAGATAATTATGAATACTTCTTATCAAGATACGGATTATTCTCGTACATAGATGCTTACAATACTACTTCGGATGAATACTTAGATGATGATAACGTTATCTATATTTTTGCAATTCCGGATGTTAAAAAGAAATTAATTAGTGGTCAAGATTACTTCTCTATCCCAGAGAATGAAATGTTCTTTGACCAAAATGAATATGATAAAATGGGACAAGTGATTCAGGATAGTGGCCAGCAAATGGTTACGACTGAAGTTGTCTTTGTAAAACCTCAGGTTAGAAAATATAGTATGGATATTAATATTAGATATTTTTCAGGGTTTAACAAAGAAGAGATTTTTAATGATGTCAGAGCAAAGGTAAGTGATTACATGTTAAATGTAACAAGAAGAGATAAACTGCCTAAATCTGATATTGTCTATATTCTAGAGGAAATAGAAGGTATTGATGCTGTTAACGTTAGGTTTATTTCAGAAACTGAAGAAACAGCTAGAAGACTAGGTTACTTTGAGTCGGTTACAACAACGATTCAACCACAAGAGCCAGTAGTCTTAGAAGACATAGGTAACGGTAAGCAAAAATACATCTTTTTCAAAAAAGTAGAAGAAGTCAAAGTCGTTGACGTTGATGAAACTACAGTAATACCGTACACTGTTGCTGGCTTAGACCAGTGGGGTGATATAATTATGGAGAAAGAGGAAGTTGCAGTCTTTAGAGGCGGGTGGCAAGATCGTGATGGTGACGAGATTGTTGACAAAGCTCTAATTAATGCAGAAGCAGCTCTGTCTGTTAACTTCGACCCAACGCCAGTACCTAGGACGATATACACTAGAGTACAGGCTGGAAACAGAAAAGCCTTGAAATAATGTCATTATATAAAAATCTATTAGCATATAAAAGAAAGAGCCTTTACAAGGTGGCTAGAACTAGAAAAGATTCTAAGCTAAATGTTGGTACAGATTATCAAGAGATTGGTTTGTTTCAAAGAATGGTTTCTAAGCATATTCAAAGAAATACAACTCTTAATGATTTTATTGGTTTCTTAAATGACTATCTTTTAAATATATTAAATGGTAATAGATTTCTAAAAGGTTACAAGAATTATACGGTTAAAAAAGATGATAAGTACATTAGATAATTATGTGGAATAATTTAAGATTTTTTAACGGAACAACAAACGAGTTACAGCTCGAGCAAGTAGATGGCATCTGGGAAGGTTCTATCTATTTACCTGTTGTATCTACTCAGTTGTACGAAACAGTTAACCTGTTTATCTTAGAAGAGGCCATAGACGATAATGGTGATTCTATTATTAATACTCCAGTTTCTCCGGATGGTACAATAACTACATTTGATTTTAAATGGGAACCNACTAAAGTAGATGAGTCTGAAGATATTATCATGTATGGTTATACTTTAACAGATGGTAAACCATTTATTAAAGAATTAAAAACTCAAAACAAAGACTTAGATTTATTTTCAAATATTATTAGTCAAGATGCTGAGTATCTTAAAACTCTAACCGAGAATACTAATGTTGCTATTCAAGTTAATATTGCTCTTAACTCTATGAAAGAGGGTATTCATAAAAGAATATTAGAGGTTAAAGCTGGTAATGATATAGTTGCTAGGATTCAAGTTTACGGAGAAGTTGAAGGTGAAGATGAAAGATTAAAAGTTCTTTTAGCTAACCTAGGAGCAACGTTAGATGATTCAGATTTCTTACTGTTTAAATCACATGATATATCCGAGCAATCTCCTGACCAGGTTTTAATGAATGCAAAGAGAAAAGAACTCTTATTAGAATTACATAACATTAAACCCTTTGTCGGTACATATAAAGCTATCTTAAACGCGATAGATTATTTTGGCTATGATAAAATTACGCTTAAAGAGTATTGGATTAATATAGATAAATCAGAGAATAACTTTGGTAAGCTACATGCCATTCCAGTACCTAACTCATCNGTAAGAGGTGAGATGACTAGAAAGAGATTAAAATTTAAAGTTCCTTCTTCAACTGTAAAAAAGACTAGTAGGTTTTCTTTAGTCTATAGATTAAATGAGCCTAACGGAACTTATGACCAATGGGATATTGCAAATGTAGATGAAGTATTTGATTATACTCCTGACGAGGTTATCATTAAACTATATGGTTTAAAGAATAGATTACAAACAGATTATTTACCACTCGAGGCTAAGATTATAGATATTACAGGTGAAGGTGATTACTTTACAAATAGAAATTTAAACATCTGGAAAATTCAGAATCCAATTGGATTCTTTACTGAAGGACATAAAATTAAGTACCAAGTATTTCCTAACGACAGAGATCTTTTTATTGAAGATACGTCAATGGTATTAAAGTCTACTTTAGATCAGAATGATGCTAGTGTAGATACTTATGATGCAAACGGTGACTTAATTTCACAGGGCGCTAACTATAGTACTCTTTTAAATCTTGAACCTGGTAACGAAAGTTCATTAACTGAATTACAGAGAACGCAAACTAAAGGTATTTACAGAGAGTTTTATAGAACATACCACGATAGAGAATTACATTCATATAATGAAGATATTCCAATTGGATGTCCAGTTATTTTAGATGGTGTACCTTCTTTCGATGATGTATGGGATGAAGCTAATTTTATCTGGGATGATGCCATAGATGCAAATGCAAACTTAAGAGTAACTTGGGATAACTGGTGGAAGAAATGGGTTTATGAAATTGAATGGTTAATTGATGGGCCAAATGGTTTACACCAAGAATATAGAGGTGCGATTGATGACTATAAACAATTAGCCCTTAGTCTACCTTATGCAGGTTCATATACTGTAGAGATGAGAACATACGACCTATTCGGTCACATGTCTTTCTATAAAACAGAAGACCTGTTTGAAGTTAAATTAAAAGACTTAGAATTATATGGTATCTATAAGTGGTTAGATGTCGATAGAAATAACGAACCTTTTACATGGGATTCTAAAAAGATAGAGTGGAATAAATCTGGTGGTTACTGGGAGTTTCCTCAGGACAACCAAACTAAAGTCGAGGATAATATTGCACCAATGTACTTAACCCTAGACAGATCAAACTATATACATAATGAAGAACAAGGAGTTAGATTCTCTACTGTAAGAAGATATTCAGATGTTTATTCAGATACTGGATATTCAGAAACTACTGGACCGTATACTTATGACGAGTCTACTTTTAGATGGAAAGATACAAGCCACTTATGGTGGGATGCAATGAGAGTTGGTCCGGATTTAGCGGCATCATTTAAGATTGACTGGATTGAATATGGAGATCTTTTAAGAATTGTATATAAAGATCCTACAACTGGTGTACTATCTTTTGGCGAACATACTATTACTACTCCAACTCCTGTTAATGCTGCAGATTTTGCAGGATGGCAAGCGGTTGTTGCAGATCTTGAGTCAAGTGTTGACCCAATAATAAATAAATTTAATTTTAATCCTATATTTGAGGATTTTAATGATGGTGGACTTATGTATGATTATATGCATCATATATTATGTGTAGGTCAAGAATTTTCTAGAACTTATGACTTTGAAAGTGTAGAGATTGTTAAGGCAAGTAATGCTTCAAATGCGCAAGTTAGTGGATTTATCCACCATAAATCTTACAACCCAACATGGGACGACACGAAAGTGTTTAAACACCATGCGACAGTAGATCGATCTACTCACGTAACCATATCAACTGATATTTCTAAGTTTCCCGGAGCTAAAAATGCAAAATGGACTATTACTAATTTAAGTAACCCAGAAATCAATGATATATACTATAATAATATGTGGCTAACGTACATTTTCAAGGAGCCGGGTGACTACTCTATTGAGCTGGAAGCGGAAGATACATATAACAACAAAAACGTCATAAGGCGTAATATGATAAAAGTAAAATAAACTAAAATGGCAAACATTACAGAAATTTTAGGTACCGACTCGGTATCGTCTTCAAGACCAACTATTAACAGTAACTTTGAGTTGTTAAACGACGAGTTAGCTTCAGTAATTGCTTTAATTAATCCAACCGTTAAAACGGCAACTGGATTAAATAGCGTAGTAACTAAAGCTTTAACGGTTAGTGATGGTACGAATCTTTTAGTAGTAGGTACAGCAGGTATAACTGTTAGTACAAACTCTACATTTAGTAACAATGTTTCATTCGGTGGCAGTATTGTCAAAGCCGGTGTTGCAGGAACTTTCGCAGCTCCTACAGCAGCGAACAATCCGTCTGAAATTACAAAAGGCTCATACTTTATTAACGATACGTTTAATCTTCCACAAGCAATTGATGGAACAGAAGTAACTCTAATTAATTCTGCTGCAGCAAGTAATGCAGTAGTTGCTGGTACAGGTGCATCTTTAGGTGCAACTTCAGTAGCATTAGATAACTTAAACTCAACAATAACGTTAAGATGTTTTGAAAACAAATGGTATATTATTAGCGCATACGCTTGTACTATATCTTAAATTAATTAAACTGAAACCTAATAGATGGCAACTCCTTTAGTTAGAATACCACAGCCACAAGGTGGCACGATGTATGCTTTTGCTTCTTCAGCAAGAGATATGACTAGGGCGTTTAACAGTTCTGATCTGAACTTTGAGTTTAGTAAATACGCTTTACTAGACTTACCAGATTTTACAGACTCTGTGAACGGCTCTAATACTATTGACTTTGAATTAAATTTAAAGCAAGCATCAGGACAGGCTTATGTAGCTGGACAACCTAATGTAGATTGGGCACAAACTTTCCAGAACTACGCCTTAAATATGGAAGAGATTCTACTAAATGACGACGACTACGACCCAATTATTTTAGCATCAGATGCTGAGAAGATTTTCTTTAAATGGATGTCTGCTCTTGGTGCGATGAGCTTTAGACCTACAGATTCTAACGAATCTAGTAATGGTGCATACTCAGAGAATGATAACGCAATTCTAGGAGGTTCGAACTACGATAGAGTAGTTAAGTATTTAGGTAGTATTGATGCAGAGAATGATGTGGCTTACCAAGGTAACACATATCATGAAGTCTATATTAATGTACCTACGTCTGTTGGAAATACTCCATTGGTTTTATTTAGACCATACGACTATAACACGACAGCTACGAAACTTTATTTAGACCCAAATAATGCACAGGTTGAAGGAAGAGAGGGTCAAACACACCCAGATCCAAACATTAACTTAGAACCAGTTGTAGATAACTGGACTTTAAATGACGGAGGATTTTACGATATTGTTACAAATGCTACAGATTCAGTAGGTATTGATTGGGATCCAACATCTTATGCAGGAATTCAGAATAACCCGGATGTAAAGTCTTTACTAGACTTTGCAAAGACTGGCCAACAATTTAGATTTAATGCCGTTTTAGTTTACTATGATTTATATAGCCAGTCAATTCCAGCAAACAGATCTACCAACCTATATGGTATCTTAATCTTAGATGATATTTTAGATGCTTATGGGCCTGGTACAAAAATTCACGAACAAATTAAATTTAAGCCTAATGAAGTTACCGGTCTTAATGGTAATGCTTATTCATTAAAGTTAAATCTTAAATTTAATTCATCTCTAGATAATGTAGGTGTTGAGACAAGTGTAAATGATTTTACTACTTTCTCGATGGACCTTTTCATGGATACGACTACAGCTTTAGAAAATGCAACAGATCTACTATTACAAACTAATAATAGATATGGTAAAGTTACTGATAGGTTAGATAGTTTAGAGAGTATAATTCTAGGTACTGCAAAGGCTTCGGCTTTAGAGGCTAGAATAAAAGAATTAGAAGATGACTTTACAGCGTCTTCAATACAATTACAAGACTCTAAGTCATTATTGGATCTTGTAAATAATGCACATGGTAAAATCAATCAATTAATAGACGGGACAATTCCAGTAGAATTACAATATAATACAGATGTAATTTTTGCAGGAAAGGGAACCGCGGTTGATAAATCAATAGCTGGTAAAATTAAAGTAAACAATATCGTTGACGGATATGTTATTGCTGACGTATTTAGATGGGACATAGGTTCATCAACTGTAGTTAGTCAATTAGCTACAAATAACTTATTTGACCCTACTAATGCTAATCAATATGGAGTTTGGTCTAAGTTAGCACCTTTCTCTAATAGATTAAGCCTAAAGAACATTACAGATTCTGGGGTATTCAACGGGGACTTGAATATATACATTGATGATTCTACTAACGGATGGACAAAAGGCCAGATCTTTAGAGTTGCATTAGATAATATAGACATTAACGGAAACAATATAAAAATTTGGACGAGTACTTCTACAGGTTTCAATCAAGCAGTTGCTAATATCGACCCTTCAAGGTTAATTACAACAACTCCTTATATTGAAATAGTATGCATGGACCCATCAAATTACGTATTTGAAGCAGATATACTAAGATAATATGAACACAAACAATTCTATTTCCAACTCACTAAAGAGGCTCTTAGAGCTTAACACTAATTCATTAAAAACTTTTGAAAGAATTAATGAAGCAGTTACTACTGATCAAAAAAGTATTCCATTAGAGATACTTACAGATGAGGGTACTAAAATAGTTTCTATTCCTGGGTTTAGCTTTATGCAAAAAGAATTGCAAAGATTAGATACTAATCTTAAAGCTCTAACTGGTTTAGGCAAAGGTTCAACTAAGATTAAGTTACCAGATGGAACTTTTCAAAATATTATTACATCTGCTCTTAAGAGTCCAGCAAATGATTTAACTGCGGTAGCAAGGCCGATTAACTTTTCGACCGCTCCCAACTATTTTGCTGAAGACTTTTTAAACCCAATGCTTAAAACTGCTTTTGATGTAAGCGGTCAAATACCAAATGATACAGAAAGGGTTTTAGTAAAAAGAATTATTTTTGATTCTTCAAACCAAACAGCGGTAGACTGGTTTAATGAAAATTATAGAAATAAAGAAGAGGTAGATTATTTAACTGCTATTAGAGATGTAGTAAATAATAATATTGCATATATTGTTGATGAAGAGNTAAGAGATATGCCATATAGAACTGGACAATATACTGGAAAGTTTGATGTCTTATCAATTTCTAATTCTCAAAGAGAAGTTCTTGAAGGTGGAGTTACTAAGAAACAAGCTATTAAATTATACACTTTAGATAAGCTAACTTACTCTGATAAGAGTAAAGANCTAGACCAGACTGAATTAATCCGCGTAGGAGATGAATTGATGGTCGCTGGTGGTTCTAAAAACACAAGATATAGAATTGACAAGCTGGATTCTTCAACTAGACAGGTAGAGCTTAGATTGATTGAGGGATATGAACCAATTAAGATTGGAGCTAACGCATTAGGTATCTATAAGAACGAAGATAATAACTTACAGATTGAGATTCCATGTGGATTCAATGAGAGNGTTTTAATGTTTATGAAAGCAATTGATGCTGATTCTAAACTATTAGCAGAGAACTGGTCTCCAGGTGTTGGTTATTATACAAACGAATTAACTCTTACTCAAGAGGATGGTGTACAAATTACACTAGCAGAATACTATAAAGAGAATGTAGCTGATTTTAGCAGAATGATTGATGCATTAAAAGTAGACTCGATTCCTCCTGCAGCAGTTGGTGTATCTCCGGACGCTCCAGTTTTAGATTCAGGGAACTTTAAAGTAGTTCAGGTAAATACTCACTTAAGTTCAAACGATG
The DNA here is from genome assembly GCA_002713705.1 of Flavobacteriaceae bacterium. Taxonomy (GTDB): domain Bacteria; phylum Bacteroidota; class Bacteroidia; order Flavobacteriales; family Flavobacteriaceae; genus Marifrigoribacter. Next base: position 25,617 of record PAUJ01000008.1, on the reverse strand, counting down.
CTAAGGGTAAAATTACAAAACTATCTGCTGATAAAATTACAGTTGATGAATCAGTTAAAAAATTAGATTCAACTATTTCTAAGAAGCGTGGAGAAATCGCTACTAAGAAATATAGATCTGAAGTACAAAGAGATAAAGATAAATCAGAGTTAAACTCTCTTGTAGAAGAAAGAGTTTCAGAGGCTAAAATGTTTAGCTCTATTGTAAATCAAATACAAAGTGTTTCTGCAGATACTAATGTTAAGAAGATTAGTCCTAAATATAGAATTAGAGGTTTCTGGGCAATACCAGGTGCTAAGAAGGTTGCAGATACTGCAGATCAAGAAGTAGTACAGTTTATTGTTGCATATAGATACCTATCAACTTCTGGTAAATCAGGAGAGGCTTCTCANCTTAAATTTGCAGAAGACGGTAGAGAGAAAACAGCAGTATTCTCAAACTGGAATGAAAAGAAAACTAAAGTAAGACCAAGAGCTAAGTCAATTGCACCGGATGGTACAGTTGCTAATAAGTTTACATGGCAGCCATCAAGAGTAGAAGATGGTCAAGAGATTAACTTTAACCAATTGGATATTGCGATTAGTCAAGGTGAAACTGTAGAGATTAGAGTTAAATCTATCTCTGAAGCTGGTTATCCTCAAAACCCAATCATGTCAGATTGGTCAGAGTCGATGACAGTTGCTTTCCCAGAGGCTGAAATTGATACTACTGATATTGCAGCAACAGTTGAAGCTAACCTAGCTGAATTAGCTAGAGTAAGAATGACGGAAGAGTTAACTGCTCAGGGTATTTACACTCACGTCGGAGATTCTTTCTCTGCAAATGAAAGTTATTATGCTCACGTTGCAACTAATATTGCATCAGGGTTTTTAACAGATGAACAAAAACCTATTTCTGTATATGATAAAATTGCAGAATTAGAAGCTGCACTTGCGGGTCTTAAAGGTAGTGTTGAAGCTGAAGTTGGTGAACTTGTTGTTAAGATCGTTGATGAAGATGGTACAGTGACTAACGTTACTAAAGATCAAACAGTTCAATTATTTGCTGGATATTATGTAAATGAAGTTGCTGATTTAGCAATTAGAAAAGGACATATTGTAAATAAGACATTTAGATTACAATTAGAAAATAGTAAAGCTACTAAATTAGAATTAGTATCTAAACTAGTTGGTAATAGAGATAAACCAGCATACAGATCTTCTGCTGCAAACTCAACAGAGGCTAGTAACGGATTTGGTATTAAAGAAAATGACAGCCTTAGTGAGGCAGTAGATAAAAAGGTAGAAAATGATAGTTACTATTTAGTTGAAGGTAAATATGATTTAGCTCCTGTACAATATCAAAACATAGATACTGAAACTGGTTTAGAAGAGGTTTCAGATGCTCCATATCAATCAACGCAAAGAAGAGGTCAATTTATTTACAGTAGATTTATGGATGTTGCAAATCAAGATGCTCACTATATAGTTGAGCCTTTAGAATCAGAAACAACACCTTATGATATTACTGACTATGAGTATGGATTAAGTTATAGTTCTGCACTTCCATTAACAACATCTGCTGATCCAACTGATTTTATTTGGGATGGTACTTTTAGTGACTATTCCGGTAATTGGAATACTGATAAAATTAATGTAGCTACTATTGGTTCTACTAACCTTAATCTTTATCAATATAATGTAGGTATGTTTTTACATAAAGAGCATCCTCTTTTAGAAAATTTATGGGAAGGTGCTGCAGATCAGAATTCAACAGTTGATATTGATGATATTAGAAAGTCAATGATTTTCTCAATGCCTAAAACTGCAACAAAGGCAACAGGCTCTACATTATATAGCTTCTTTGGTTACAATAGTCTTTTAGCAAACGCAAGGGTTGGAAATAAACAACAAACTGCATATCATAATGGTAGAGGTTTAAGTGCTGTTACTGCCGGAAATGATTTAGATAGACCTATTAAAATGTCTTATGAAGAAAGCGATCAATATTTACTAGGTGGTAGATCTTGTGGTTCATTCTTATATATGAACCCGGTTAATATAGAAACTTTAAAAGTTGGAGGCGATACTAAAAGAAGTAAAAAACAAATAAACCCTAAAAAAGATAATTCATCTAACGCTGTTTCTGTTGAAGTTGTATTCCAATATAGAATGACTGATTACTTTGGCAACGACGAATCTACGGACACAGGTAGAGTTGGAGGATTCGCTAGATTAGCCTACAATAACTTGACTTATACTAAGAAAATCGGTTTTGATATTTTCGATAAATTCGGTGAACAATTCTCTTTTGATTTAGAGGTGTTTGCTAAGTACAGCCCTAAAGGTAAGAATTTAAACTCTATTAGAGCTGCAAGATTAACGAGAAACACGTCAGCACCTATTAACGCATGGTATACTCCATCTAGTAATGGTAGACGAAATATCTTTAGCCAGTAATCCTTCATTTAGTTAGATAATAATCTTGATATATAATAGAGACGGAAGATCTCTATAATAAGATTTAAAACTGAATGGCACAATTAATACTTATAGGTAATGCAGTAGCTACATCTGCTTTGGCAGTTGCAGAGGCAGGAGGAAATTCTGTTACTGTATATTTTGATGATTCTAGTAATGTTAGCGTTGGCGTATTACAAACAGGTAATGTACTTTATACTACCTATACACCGGAAGATAACTCTGATCCTAACAACATAATACCGGAATCTTATACTAACCCGTATGATCCGACCGGTGGCTCAGCGCTGTGGCATTTTGCAACAGACCCTGCTTCCGACCAACTAACCGTAAGAATAGAGGGTGATTCAAATAATACTTTAGGTGAAGTTTTAACAATTAACGCTCACTCTTATGATACTTTAACATCAAACGTAGCAAACGTCGATGAGGGCGGTTCTGTTATATTTACAGTAGCTACTACTAATATTCCAAATAATACTACAGTACTTTATTCTATATCTGGTACTGGTATCGATGTTAATGATTTCAATCCTCCACTTAATTCACTAACTGGTAATTTTACTATTAATAGTGATACTGCTTCTGTTACATTTACTCTAGATGAAGATGTTACTACAGAATCTGCGGAGACATTAATTTTACAATTAGCTCCCGCTGATGATAATGATGTTGCTACTGGAGCGCTTTCACATAGTGTTACTATAAACGACACATCGGTAACCCCTGTAAATAATGCGCCTACTACAAATAACCAATCATTTAACGTAACTCAAAATAGTGACCCTGCTGATAGTGTAACAATAAACCTTCAGCAACTTACCCAAGATCTAGATGGAGATCCATTAATATGGAAAATTGTTTCTTTACCGGTAACAGGAACATTAAGAGATAATTATGCTCCTGCTACTGCAATTACTGCAGGGCAATTGCCGTATGAACTACAAGTAGATGGTGATGGAAATAACTACATAGTTAAATACCACCCTGGTAATACAGTTGCCGGAGCGGTAGTTAACTTTACATATAAAGCAGAAGACGATAACGGTGGTATATCAAATGTTGGTACAATTACAATAAACGTTGATGCGCCTCAAAATCAACCTCCAACTGGAAGCCCAATAACCAGGAATTTAGTAGCCGATGGTACTACTAATTCTGCTACTTTTACTAGAGTCGCGACTGACCCTGAGGGTTTAGGAATGACTTACAATTGGTGTAATGCATCAGGTGTAACAACAGGTCTCCCTTCGTTAAACCATGGAGCTTTAACTCAAGTAGGTGGTGAAACTTTTCAGTATACACAAAATAGTGGATTATACATTGCTCCAGGTTCTAATCCATCTACATTAACAGATATTTTTTACTATAAAGCAAATGATGGTACTGACGATTCTGCTCCAATCCTAGTAACTGTTAATAATAATTCAACTACCAATACACCTCCTGTATGGAAACAGAATGGACAGGCATATACAGCTCCGAGTAATGCAATTGCTATTGTAGCTGGTGATCCATTTAATGTTACTGGCTTAACTACGACAGACGTTGATCTTCAAAATGATCCATCTCAAACCCCATCATATTCAGTAAATCAGACTTCCGGTACTGGAACTGTTGCACCAACATACAGTGCAAGTACTCAGACGTTTTCAGTTAACGGAGTAACTGCGGGGAGTGCCACGGTAAAGCTAATAGCTAATGACGGGGCAGGTGGAGTTGCAGAGCTTACATATCAGTTTACTATAACAGAGGTACCATATAGAGGAATTCAGTATTCTACATTTTCAAACTCTGATCAGTCGGCATGTTCATTAACAAAAAGTACTGGATCAGATCAATACTATTACGATACAAGTGCAACTGTAGCTAACGGAGGAACATTTTTAGCTAATTTAGCAGTAGGTAATTATATTTATGAAGATGATGACTTACAGGCTACAAGTAGAGTAATTCCTCCAAGTGCTAGTAGCACATGGATTTCTGTAGAAGAAACATCACAGGGAACTGTAAAAGCACTTCAATTAAATGCATCGACTGGTGCGATAGAGAGTATATTAAATTGTACAACCACCGGTGGAGCTGCATGGCCATTAAATGTTACTTTTAATTCGTCTATTACTACGTATTGTGATAATGATCCGCTACAAGTTATACAGGGAGAGGCTTGGCAAAATGTTGCAGATGGTGCAACTTTAGCTCAAGTTGTAGCAGCAGATGGTCAATTATTTTCATCTGAATATTATGCAAACCAATATGCTGGACAGACTGCTCCGGCTTCTTTCATACTAGCAGAGGGTGCGTATCGTGATTATGCCATGGCAGCTAATACATATTATTATTGGGACGCTGCATCTGGTTGGTTAGAAGACGCTAATGCACCAGGTACTTATCTATTAGATTGTCCAACACCAATAACATACATAACAAAATCACTAGATGTTAGATATTATAGTGCTGATCCTACTAATATAGGTGCAGTATGTAATGCTATAGGAGGTTTACCATGGGTTGATGTCGATGATGAACGTTTTGATTTAGTTACAATTCATTTTAGATGGGATCAAGCTGAGGCTAACCAAAACCCATCATTATTAGACTTAGCAAAATTTACTACTGCGAATGGAACTAAGATTCAAGTTTTTGCAACTGCAGGTGGAGCGATAAGTCAGAATTATTCATTATTACAACCTAGCTCAGTTTTGCTAGATACTGCTAGTGGCGGTTTTGTATTATGGGATAATGATGATTATACTGGATATGATGGTACATATAACTGGTTTGCGTTTGATACTAATAATGTATTAGAACAAGCTGTTGCCGGTTCTCAATTAGGAACATGTAGCGACGGCATTGGAGGTCCTTTAGCAGATTATCAAAGAGATGGTCTTTGGGGCGTAACTCATGATTTATTAGACGAAGATGGCAATTTAGCTCTTGCTAATTCAATTCAAGTAGGTATTGCTACGGGTTCTAAAAATTCTTTATTCTATGCATTTTATGCATGTGAACCTCAATTAGACCCAGGTATACCTGGAGGTCAACCTTATTACCCTGTTTATATTGTAGACGGGATGGCGGATGTTGAACAGTTTAATGAAAGTGGAGTATCTTATATTAATGATTTTATGAAGGCACTTCATGCTGGTAATAAAGACGTTAGGGCTCAAGTTAAAATAGATGGTAAGTGTTTTACTTATACAAATTATATAGCTGCGACAAATATTGAAGAGGCTGTTGATTTAATGCAGACTGAAATTGATATAGTTAAACAATCTAATATTACTGGAGGTGGCTCTGGTGATATGGACGCTAAAGCAATTTCTATTAACGCAGTTGATTTTGGATTAGGTAGCCAAACATCTGTTATTTGGAGAAACTTTACACAAGGAGAAGAGGGTACAATATGTTACTCATGTGCATCTGGAACTCAAGGGACTAGTCACAATTGGGCTACATATACATTTCCAGCGATGGATAATGCTGAAGTATTAGATAGAACAGCTCCTAATTTTAATCTAGAAGAAAACTATACATTAGATAATGTATCTAAGCCTCTATTAAGAACAAACCCTAAATTAACAACTAATGCTAAATTAGTAGTAAATAGTACAGATCAGATTTTTCTTGAGTCTATTGATGCAACTAAAGAGTTAGCTTCAGTTGAATACAAGAAGTGGGCACTTAACCCAGAGGGACAGTGGTCTCAAGACTTATACAAGTTCTATAAGAGTAGTTCCACACCTTCTAAAATAATGTATGCTACAAGAGCTGATTATTCAGACTTTACAGTACAAGATAGTTTTGATAAACAAATTGAAGAGGTTTATCATTACGGAACAACATATAACTATTCTAAACTTCACACAGAAGAATTAAGAATGTTAGCGCCAATTTGGTTAGATAAAGATATTCCTAAAAAGTTTGTTGTATTTAGAGTTAACGATCCTGTTGGAGAGATGGACTTTGATACAAGATCTAATTTTGACAACATACAGGAGATTCTTAAAAATTCTGAAATTATTAAGACGTTTGATTTAACTACAGATTCATCGATTGGTAAATATATTAGAAACCACGTTAATTCTGAATCATTCCCTCAAGCACCAATACAATTTAACTTTGAAAAGAGAGAGAAAAGTAGCTTTAATGGTATTGATTTAGGAAAGGGTGGGTTTACTAGAAAGGGTGAATATTTGCATAAAGACTTTGTTAGAGCGGATAGTCCACTTATCGCTAGTAATGAAATGATAACAGATGGTTTTGAAAGAAATAAGCTGGCATGTGCTAATTTAATTAACATGGAGTTTTTATTTAACGACCATAACGCTACAGATTATTCTGTTAACAGGTATTTTGGATTATATGTAAATGATATTGATTCAGGGTATGGTAGTATAAGTTCTGCAAATAATGGTGAAATCAGTTTTAAGAACTTAAACTCGTATATTAACGATCTTCCATCATCTGCGATACCGTCATTTAAACATGTTTCAACAACTCCTACGTTGGCTTATCTTAATATAAGCGACGAGTTCTATAAAATATCGACAAGGGCTAGATATGATATTAATGCTCCTTTTTTAGCTGATGTAATTGTAGAAGATAATAATAATCAAATACCTGCTGAAGTTAAAACAGCTCCTAATGGTAATTCTATTGATATTGTTAAAAATGATTTACCCGGTTTTGATTTTGTAAAATTCACGGTTACTGGAACTCCTGCTGTAAATGATAGGTTTACAGTATTTGAGTCTAGAGAATCAGTATATTCAATTAAGTTTTTAAGACATATACCAAATGAATCTTGGAAAATGTCTATTAATATTGACGGTGCTGTAATTAATGTTCCTAACATTAACATTGGCATCAATGCTCAAGGTGCTTATGCTGCAATTAAAAATGCACTTAATGCATATAGGGATAATATAGTTATTACATACGATGGCCAGAATACTATTTTTATTAACGAGATTAATGCATCTTTACAAGATTTACAACTTTCGTTTACAGCGAATGGAGCAGGTGCTAGTAGTATTGCTAAGGTTACACAGATGCAGACATCTGTTAATTTAGATAGTTCTACGTTTTTTGCAACACATTCATTAACACCAGGTACATATAATGGTAATTTTTATTCTCTAGAAGGTACGACCTCTGAGATTGCTAAAGCAATTGTAGGTTGTATTAACAATAGTAGTATTAATTTTACTGCAATAATAGATGATGGATCTTCTGATTTCTATATTAAGAACGCAGTAAGCGGCTATAAGCTTTTACAGTCTGGTATTTTAATACCTACTAATAATGCTAATAATTTTATTACGCTAAATAATAGAGATTTAAAAACCGTAAACGACCCTAATGGTTTACTTAAACTTTCAGAAAATATAATTGACAACAACTTTGTGCATTATATGAATGGTGGTAATTCTGCTGGTAAATCAGTTTTAGTAACTAAAGATTCTGTTTCGGATGTTGCTGTAGGTAATATGTTATCAACAACTTCGGTTGGTGTTTACAATGAGATTATTGACATAGTCGATGACATTACAACACCAAACACTATTTACCAAAAACTAATATTAGATAAAAAGAATTATATTGAGAGTGGAGAACAAAAGGTATACTCAGAAAATATAGCCAGACTTGGTTTATTCTCAGCGTATGATATTCATGATATGAATTTTGATTTTTATGATGTTGAAAATTCTGAGCTAAAAGAATTAGAATATGAAACTCCTGCTATTATTAATTATGAGCCTGAGAGAAGTCAATTAAATACACTAGAAGTATTTGGTACTGATTATGATATATCAGATCCATATACTTACTTTAGTGGAATTAATGATCGCTTAGGAGAGGAGACTGAATCTGAATATAACGAGGTTAAACTTTTCACTGAATATGATAGGTTACAAGAGAATAATTTAAAGGAATTTGTAATACAGTCTAGAGTAGTTCCTAATATAAATAAATGGGTATTAAAAGATAGTTTAACTGTAAGAGAACAGCCTTATTATCTAAACGCAAATGAGGCTTTTGGTAGAACTAATTTTTCACCAGACTTTAACTCTGTAGGTAGAGATAGACTTGGGATGACACATGAGTGGTTTTACATGGATAAACTTCCAAAGTACTTAGATAAAAATCAGCTTAACGAAACATTTAGTTATGTTAACTTTTTAAGTGGCTTTGAGTTAAAGCCATCTCACTTTAAAAGCACATCATATAATTACTTTGATAAGTTTATGATTACAGATGGATTTGAAGTAAAAGACCAGTACGATATAAAATCTTTTATTAAAACAAATTTAAAGAAGAAATATACTTTAATTTCTGGAGGTAACGATGCTTCGTTTGCTAGTACAGTATTTAAAGGTATTAAAGTAGACTTTAAAAATAGAAAGGAATTTGTAAATACTAAAGCTAGTGAGTTTGTTAAAACTTCTGAGTTTAATGGTTACAAGTTTAGCACTGTAGTATTAGTAAGAGGTGGAAGTGATAATAATGGAATACAGTATGAGATAATTCAAAATAAAACATTTAAGTTTGTTGTCTTTTTAATTACGGTATCTTTAGATGATTTATGGATTGATGGTTCTTTAAATAGAAAACTTTTATATGAAATGAATCATAGCTTTGTTTGGAACCATGAAGATCAAAACTTTAGCTACTCTGATGTTGGATTATCAGGCGCACTTAACTTAAACAATATTAATTTTACAAATCCAAATGATGATGATTATTTAGTAGCAACTGGTATAAATCATGCAGATGGGTCTGAGCCTAGCTTTTTAAATCAGATTAATGCAGATGATAATGACATATTTGGTAATATTGAAATTACAGTTACAGATTCTACAGGTCCTGTTACCTTTGTACTAAAAATACAATCGGTAGACGATCAAAACCAAATAACTCTAGCAGGAGGTCCAGAAGACTTAAACGGCAACCCTGTTAATGTTTCTAATATAGCAGGTTATATTCAAAATAGTGCAGAGTATGTATACAAAAGAGGAGGTAAGAATGCATTTACGTCGATCTTAGATCAATTATCGGTTGGATCCGTAGCTGATTTATTATTACTAAATGATGGTAGTATTGTATATACTACGGTTGAAGAAGATGGTACTATTTTAAATAACCAATTTGAATTAGATTTTGAAAACGGAGTAGAGATAATTAAATCTTCTAATTTAACTATAGTTCCTGATGATAATAAGCCTAAGACTTTTAAATTAAAACAAGGAGTTATTGGGTTTGATATTGAACAAGGAGATACTTACTATCCATTCTTAGTTAGACATAATGGTAACTACACTGTAGATACTAGACCTGTAGTAACGTTTACAGATACATATTCTCATTTTAAAACTAATACACTTCAGACTACATTAAATGAAACTGAGTTAAACTTAGAAGAGCCTATGTATAAACACTCTTTAACTAATGCTGAAGAAATTAAATTTGCTAGAGATTATTACAAAAGATATAACAGATGTGGTACTTCATTTAATTTAGGTTTTATACAAGATTTTGGAGTACATGACACTGCTTGGGGTATAATTAAAAACCATTTTTATAGAAAGGTAAATGAGACTAACTCTTCAGGTGTTACTAAACTATCAAGATCTACGGATAAGTTACCTCTTTACCCACTAATCGGTGAGATTGCAATAGATAAAAAAGATGTAAATGTATTTAGATCTTCTTGGGATAAAAACTATTATACTAGATCTTTATCCGGAGGTGCTAATGAAAGAGTGCCCGGTACATTTGAAACTAAAGAAGAAAGATCTTACTTAGGTTCTACAATTATGAAAGTAAAAGATTCATATAATATGATTAATTTTACTTCGTATAAAACTAATACACAGGAGCAACAAGATAGAATCTTAGCTAATAATGATGAAAAGTATGATGTAGTCTTATTTGAAGATAAGAAGTATGTTTATATGGATTTTTATATTACTAAGACTCTTAATAAATTATTGAGTAGTGAAGGCGTTTTAGATTCTATTAATAAATTTGTTTCGGCTGCTGATTCTGCAGGTGATAAAACTACAACTAAGGATGATGCACGACTTTACGTGGAAAACAACTTATTAAACACTTTTAATTTAGACATGATAAAGATTTACACTAGTAGAGTTAAGGGTGTAGATTCTGAGATTATATCTTCTGCGAGTGTTGAAAATCTAGATGATGGTGGCTATATGAATGACACAAACTTTACATTTAAGTCGCACGAACAAAAGCCCCTTAATTTTAGGTTGATATATAATAAAAGATTAGGTTATTCTTATCGAATTAAGCCTATGGTAAAAATAAAGTCATAAGCAATGGCAATTAACATTCAAGAAATACTACACCCTAGTGACTCTGACAGTATCAAGTTCTCGAAGATTAACTATAACTTCGATCAACTAGTTGTTAATGGAGGTGGACCTGCTGGTCCAAAAGGAGAGATAGGTAATACTGGTAGCACTGGTTTAACAGGCCAACAAGGTGTAACCGGTGACAAGGGTAGCAAAGGGGACTCTGGTGAAACTACCAGCCCTTGGAAAAATATTGTCATAGATTTAAACCTTAGCGATGGTAAAAATAACGTTAGGATTCTAAAGCCAAAACCAGGTACTGATTTAGAATCTCCTATTATTTGGCTAGGTGATAGTTCATTTTTAGATGAAGGTTCTAACGCATCAGACGGAGATACTACATTAAGATCTACTTTGAATGTTGGTAGACATTATGATTTTGGAGGCTCTGCAGTTAATGCTGAATATGCTACGTTTTGGCATAACGCTAATGCTAAAATTAAATTAGACTCTGAAGATGTAACTGATGGTAGTAATAATTATACTAGATTTAATCTTTCTGCAGTGGAGCCTATCGTATCAGGTAGTAACCCAGAAGATATTAGATTTTCAATAAACCTACCAACAACACATACTGGAGAATTTAGATTAAATAACTTTAATATTACCGGTAATTTTGAAGATGGTATGCTTAGATATAACTCAGGAGCTAATAAGTTTGAGGGTTATATTAATAATGCATGGGTTGAATTATGTACAGCACCATGTGGTACTGGTGGTTCTAGTGGCAGTATCTCAATTAGTGGTACTAACTTAAATCTTAATGTGGATGGAAGTGAAGTAGGAGGCAATCCAACTTACCAATATAGTGACTGGAACGGTAGTGTTAGTGTTGATGCTGCAGGTGTGGTAACTATCGCTAATGGTAATGCTACAACTGTGGTTACAGATCCTGTAGGCCCAGTAGCTGCTAATAACACTGCTGGAACTAATAGCGTAGCTTTCTCTGTTACAATTACAGTTCCTACTGGATATGATAACGTAGGTCAAACGGTTGCGGGTGCTTATACAGCAACACAACCAACTAGTTTCACTGCTACGGAGACATTTACCTTAAACTTAAATGAAGGTAATTCTGGTTCTAACTGGGATGTAACTTCTGCATCACTAATTACATCAAACTCTAATGGTGCGACTCAAAACTCATTTAACCCGACCTCGGGCGGTGGAGTATTGCAGATAGAAGCAAATGCAGGTACTCAAATACAAATTGAATTACTGGGAGCTGTAGCTAGCAACCTGGAGTTTGTGACGGATCCGTTTACAATAACATCATCAGGAGGCCTTACAAATAGTATCGTATCTCAGCAATTATCTAATAATGACGAAGAGGCTCAATTAATACTTAATATTACGTTACCAGGTTCGGGAGGTACTTCAAACTTTACTATTGAAGCCGGAACACAATCTTCACTAGTAGCTTTTGATTGTAATACTACAGGTTTAGTAGCTGAAGTTGATAATGGTGTCATTGGTGGCAACGTAACATGGACTCTAACATTAAACGGTGTTGCTATAACACCAGCATCTGTAACTCCAGTAACTTATTCTGCTGGAGCTAATAATTATACTCTTGGATTTAATATTCCTAGTGGATATACTAATTCAGGGCAGTCGACAACATGTACAGACTCTGCACTTGGATCGACCGCGCCTACTTATACAACAACTTGGAACTTAACTGATAACTTTACAGGTGCAATCTTAAGTGAAAACATGAACGGTACGAATCCGGTTACTTCTATAACATCACAACCCGATGTATCTGGTACTACTCAATCTGCATATTTATTTGTAAATAAAGAGTCAGGGTATCAAGCATTTGCAAATACTAGTGAGGTAACCGCTACTTCTTCAGGAGGTACTGTAAGTNNCGCAACCTTAGGCCCTNNAGGCTCTTGGGTTAGGTTATTACTACAAGATGTTAACCAAGGTCAGAATGCAACTATAAATGTGGATGTTTCAGGTTCACTATCTACTGAAGTGATGACGTTTACATGGTTAATTCCAGGAACTAGCTCAGCACAAAGGTATATGAAATGGTCAGATCAGGCGGCGAATACTGACAACATCCAAGAATTTACTTGGCAAGATGTTAATTCCGGCGTACAAGGTCCTCCACTTACACCTGGAACCGCGGCTGCCAGTGACTTTAACTGGTTCAATTGGATTGAACTAGATTCACCGAATTCATACGTGTACNTTTCTGATGATCTAAATGGTGCTATAAATGAAAATGGTATTCACACCGGTGGTGCAGGTTTTGCAAAATTCGTCTTTACAAACGATGGAACAAATACAGCAGGACAACAAAACGGTAATAATAATGGAACAGAAGTTATCTTTGACGGAAGCACATGGGGCGGCACCCTGGCACCAGGTTCAGTAACGGGCATGTGGGTTGTACTAGAACCGGCTTGTCACCTTGCAGGTACTGTAATGCAATTAGCTGATGGCTCAACTAAATTAATTGAAGATCTAGAAGTTGGTGATGTATTGAAATCATATAGTATTACAGGTCTTGGAGCTGATGAAGAAGGAACAGATCAATGGCAAACATATTTTGAAGATGTATCACAATGGTCTGCTGTTGAAAGTACAACAACTGTAACACATGTAAACGAAGGTTCATATAACAGATACATTAACTTTAATAATGGTTTAACTAAGGTTACGCACGAACACCCAGTTCTAGTAAAATCAAGTAATGATATTTCATTTAAGCAGGCTGGCGATATAGTTGAAGGAGATTCGTTCTATATTAATGGCGCTTGGACTGAAGTTGCTAATATTGAGATTGTAACCCCAGAAGTAGATTTTGCTACTTATACAATAGGAGTTGAAGATCTAGATATTTATGTAGCAGATGGTATTGTATGGCATAACGGCCCTACTGTGGGTAAGTAGACATATAAAATAAAATTATGAAGGACAAAATAAAAAACATATTATCGAATAAGTCTCTGGTAACTTTTGTTGCCGGAGCCTTACTGTGTTTATTGTTTCTTAAACAATGTAATAGTATTGAGAACTTAAAACAAGATGTTAAGTTAGCACAAGAAGATGCTGGTAGACAACTTAATAACTTTAAGGCTGCTCAAGATTCAGTTACAATCTTAAGAAACGATAATGGAGATCAGCTTGCTCAGATTAGATCTTTTGAGTTTGATTTATCAAACCTAGAATCTAGCCAAGCTAAGTTGACTAAAAAGTATAAAAAGGCATTAGCACTTAATGATGACTTAAAAGAAGTTAACTCATTAATTTCAGCTAACTTAGAAATTACAGATAGTTTAGATGTAACTACTACAACTGAAACTATTGACACGACAACTACTAAAGTTACATTTGCATCATCAGAAGATTTCGGTGATGGTAATTCTAGAAACCTAACAGGGTTTTCTACTTTTAAATATGAATTTGAACAATTTAAAGTATTGGAAACTAAGTTTGAATTGACACAAACTTTAAGCTTAATGGCTGCAATTGAGAATGTAGATGGAGCTGATAGATTAAAGTTATCAACAAGCTACCCTGGATTAGTGATTAAAGATATTGAAAATATAAACTTAGTTAATAGTAGACTAAATAGAAAAGACCAAAAGAAATCTAGATGGTTAGTTGGTTTTGGAGTTGGGTATGGTATTAATTTAAACAACAATCAAGTGATTAGTACCGGCCCTTCAATTGGTGTTGGACTTTACTGGTCACCTAAATTTTTACAATTTTAAAACATGGCGCAATCAAGTAGATATTTTAGAATAGACGAAGACATCCTGTTAGAGTTTATTTACCACGACCAAGGAGATGCAGATAAGTATCAAATTGAGGTAGATGACAATGGTAGTGAGGTTATGTTTCTAGATACGGTAGATCAAAACCCGTATCAAGCAAGACACTTAATTAATGAATTAGGTTCTGCTGTAGTTAATTTTGATGCCACTGTTATGAGTGGTTATATTGCTATAGAAAACTTTGCAGCTAGAACTTTGTTGTTACAGAGTGGTAAAACATATAAATTTGATTTAAGCGCTTTACCTAATCCAGCTAATTTTACTATATCAGGTGCTTTAGGTATTTACAATTATTCGGCTGTTACACAGATCGGAACTTTTACTCCAACTATAAATGGTAAAGTAGAATATACATACCCTGATTTAATAGGTGGTGTGATTTATGTTGACACTAGAGCTAATCCTTTATTCTCTTCGCCAGATGAAGCTACAGGAAATGATATTAACCAAACTATTGGAAGGTATCATGCTGTAAAAACACCCGGTACAACAGATACTACAAAGTATGCACTATTAGGATATGATTCAACTGGTGATTATGATATGCATAATTACATTAATAATAGCCCAGAATGGCAAGGTGGTAATGAAGCGGATCTTTTAAATTATCAATCCGATGCGACTCAAAATATTAACTATATCTTATATGATAGTATTAGACTACATTTAAAGGCTGGTTTTAGTTTTGCTGCAAGAGGATATGAAGGCTTCTTGTTTGAAGTTACTGCAGGAAGACTAAGTGGTGTAGAAAACTACTTATCTCAAATAGTTTATTTAAACCAAAGTAATTATGAATACTCAAACCCTAAGCCATTTATCTTAGGTGAGACTCTTTGGTCTAAGTTTATTAATTTAAAAGTACCAACACTTGTAAGTCAAAATTCAGAATTTAATGATAGATTCTACGGAGATGGTACTTTAGGTTCAAGTAACTTAGATCCTACTTCTAATTACGGAATTAGATTTGCATTATTAGATAGTTTAAAAACTATTGAAGGGTTTGACTATGTTTATACTGGAGAAGAAAATAAGTTTACAGTTTCAAGAGAAGATGAATTTGCTGATTTTACAGTTGTAGTTGAAGATGCTACCGATGGTGATTACTTTAATATTTACGGAGAGAAAGATAATTCATTAGCAAACTTTGAGGGTCATATATTAGATAGAATTAGAACATCATCAGATGACATAGTGGTTATTTTCGATGTAGATATATTTGAACAAATAGGTACAGCTCAAATTAAATCATATACAACAACATTTACTCAGTATGAAGATTTTAGTACTCCTATTAGATTTAGACCTGTAATTAATCAGGCTAACATAGCGGTTAATTTCTCTATTGAAGTAACAATGAGGATGTACAATCAAACAGATAATACTCAAATCGTAAAGAGAGCTAGTTTAACAATAGACCAAGCTAATAGATATGGTAAGAAGTTAAGTACTTTAAAGATTGATAATCCAAACATATTAACTGAGGTTTACAATGTTTTACCTAGCCTTGCGGCTAATAAAATTATCTCAGGTTTTATTACTGACAATTTACCAAGATCAGTAAAAACAGTACCCGCATTTGTTGAAAGACATAATGTAATTGCTAGTTCTGCAAAAGTAAACTTAGTCGGTACTGGTGATAATCCAATCATAAAAGATGTTGAAGAATTTGATACAACTGATTTTGTGAACGAAGGTGATTTATCTATTAGTATTCCTCCTTTTGCATCTTACTATAAATTTGCTATTGCTAAAAAGAGAGGAGATGATTTCGATATGATTTCATTTGAAAATGCAGAAAGAGTTATACTTACATTTAACGACGGTAAGACAAAGTTAAAATTTAACCATATCTATAATAAAGATATTGATATGGGTAGCGGTGAAGTTTTNTTTACAATAAACGAGGCTAATGCAACCAGTATTAGAGGTATGCAAACTGACACTTTCTATATTAGCATTGATAATGGAACAGAAGAAACTATGGTTACTAAAGGTAAATTTACTATTGGATAATGATATTAAACAGCAGAAATAACGCATACGATTTTAGATTCCCTAGAAGGTTTATTCCAGAAGAGGTTGCAGACAAATATAAAAAGTATTTGAATAGAGTTCCAGGTGGACTTTTAGCAGAGCCAATTGATTTTGTAAATTATTCTATTCAAGGGCTTAATATTCCAGGTGTAACATTCGATCCTGTTACTCAATCAGATAATGATGGTACAGTAAGAAGCCATCGAGGTGCACAACCAATTCAAAATACAATTGCTAGAGAATTTACCGTGACCTTTCAGTTATTAGATGGTTTTATTAACTATTGGATAATGATGGACACTTTACTTTACTATTATGCTAGGTCTACTAAACAAGCGTTTATCGAACCTATAACTCTAAGAATATTAGATGCTGAAGGAGCTTCAGTAGCATACATGGAATACTCTGGTATTATCATGAACTCCATTAATGAGTTAAATCTAAATATGGCAGAAAATGTATCTGATTTTAGTACGTTTGAATGTACATTTGTGTACAATAAACTAGACCTGAGATTAGAAATAGAATAAAAGATATATAAACTATGAAAGATACTAAAACATTTAAAGAATACTTAGTTGAGCAAAAGCTAACTGAGACTGATATGAAACTTTTACAAGAAGGTTTACAATCAGAGTGGACTCAAGACTTAGAAGATAAGGTTGATTTTGCACTAGAACAGTTTGCTCAACAATATGCAAACGAAGATGGTTCTTTTGATTTAGATAGATTAGAAGAAGGTCTTGTTAACGAAGGACTTTTAGGTTCTATCTTTGGTGGTCTTGCAGGTTTTGCATTAGGAAAATCCGTAGGCAAAATGATCTGTAAAGTTCTTGGTATTCAGAAAGGTATCTTCTACGATTTATTAACTTCCAGATTAGTCGGTGCTGCTCTAGGTGCTGCGATGGGTAAAAGAATCTAAATTGAATCTAGTTACAGTTGACTTCTCGCTTAATTCCCCTGGTATTTGTGTCTGGCAATCTGACACGAATGAATATCACTTTATCTCCTATATTAAAGCTGGTTCTGGCACAAAAGCCGAACAGCGAAGACAAGAAGAAATAGCTACATTCTCAGATGTAACTCTTGTACATCAACCTGATTGGAAATCTTCAGTCGGTGATTACTCTAAAAACGAATTTGCAAAGATTAAAAGGTATATCCAAACTGCGGATGATATAATTAATCTAATATTAGGCATAACAAACACAGAAGAAGATTATCATATAGCTTTCGAAGGTACGTCATACGGTTCTAAGATGGGAACTAATAATATGATTGATATGGCAGCAGGAGCTGCAATCCTTAAAGAACAAATGATTAATCGACTCGAGGTCAAAAATTTACTGACCGTTGCACCTACTACAATTAAGAAACATGCTGGTAAAGGGAATATGAATAAGTTAGCTCTTTGGGTTGCTTTCTTAAATAATATAGTAGAGAGTCCAGAGTTAGCTAAGACTTCTTTATTTAAGTATTGTGTAAATGAAATAGGTGATGAGGTTAAGAAGGTCCCAAAACCATTTGATGATCTAGTCGATGCTTGGTTCCTTAATCATTATTTGCTTCAGCAACTAGGGGAAAATTTGCCAGACTAACCAGATCTCTGCTTCAAGCCCCTATCTGATACTAATCTCTGCTTGCAGACTTAAAGCTTACTTCCAGAACCTTATCTGGCTTTGACCTTAAAGACATTACTTATATGCTAGTTCCGAGAAACAGTTTCAAAAAAATTAAATAAATCTCAATCTTTTTTTAAGAAGGCCTATTCTGGTTAAAAATAAGCCTTAATTTCATCCATTTGTTTCTTGATTTCTACGCAAGCTTCAGAATACTTATCTACTTCAGGGTATTGAAAACCTAACCAAAGCATATCAATGTTTGCTGGACCTGCGCCACCGATATGGTCATCAATCCATGTACAGAACGAATGAAGCGAGGCAGACTCATCGATGTATAAACTTTCCTCTATATAATAATAACCTTCTAGGAAGCTCCCAGTGGTCTTAGCCCCCATTAAAAGAAGCGTTTTGTTTCTCGACGACAATTTAGTGTGTTTCTTCATAGCGTCTAATTTTAATTGGTGTTCGTAGTGTGGATTACTCATGTTTATTAGTTTTTAATTACAGTACTAATATACGAAAAATAATTGACATAAAAAAATATTTAGGCACTTATTTTGAAACAAAGTTATTAACATACTATCTAGAAACAAAACTAAACTTAGATATATAATAAGTATAATAAACAATACCTACAGTGATATGTTGATAACAGCGGATTACTTTCGTCTTAGCGAAATCCTAAATAAAATGGTGGCAGCGAACCAGATCACGACTAACGAGCGTGAGGAGTTACTACACAAATCAGGGCTGATTAAGCAAAAGGACGGCAGATGGAAGGAACTACCTACAGACCCAAGGTCTGGGTACTCTCCAGCTATTTTGACACTAGACTGAAACTATTGTATATTGTACAACTATAAGGTAACGAAAGACAATTAAAGTATTTCAATTTTTTAAACAATTAAACAACTAAAAGAAATTATGAGTGATTCATTTGACATTTTTAATTTAGGCGTGGAAGATGTGGAAACACACCAGCCTGAAAGAACTTCAACAAACGAAGTTTACAAACCAACTGCCGATGACGGCAAAGACGGAACTTACAAAGCACTAATACGTTTTGTACCTAATCCAGAGAACCCAAGAAAATCTTTGGTTCAAAAATACGTACACTGGTTAACTAACTCTTCTGGAGATGGTAAACTAGTAGACTCACCTCAAACAATCGGAGAACACTGCCCTATTGCAGATGTATTCTGGAAGTTGAGAAAATCAGATTCTGCTGTAGACAGAAAAGCTTCTGAAAAGCTTAAAAGACGTCAACAGTATTATTCTCTTATTAAGATCATTAAAGATCCACAAAATCCAGAAATGGAAGGTACTTACAAAGTATTCAAATTTGGATATAAGATTAAAGAGAAGATTGATTCTGAGTTGAAGCCAGACTTTGGTGAACCAACACAAGTATTCGACCTATTCGAAGGAAAGAACTTCGAGCTTGTAATTACAAGACAAGGTGAATATAATAACTATGACAAATCTAAATTCTCTTCTAATACAGCTGCTATTTTAATGGGCGATGCTCCAGCAGAAAGAACGAAAGAGACTATGGGAGCTATCAAGGAAGAACTTGAAAATGCACCATCTTTAGCTCAATATGATTACAAAGCGTGGGACGAAGACACGAGAGCCTTTGTAAACAACGTATTGAGAATGTATCTTAATCCAGGTGATGATATTGCTGCAGTAACTTCTGCTCCAAAATCTGCTCCAGCTCCAAAAGCGAAAGTAACTGAAACTGCAACTGCAGGTTCTGCTGCGCCAACAAAAGCTGAAACTCCTGAAAGTAAGGTAACTACAGATGATGATTTAGATTCTTTCTTAGATGACCTCAACATCTAATAACATACAATTAACTGAAGAGCTTAAGAGTAGAATAAAAGTTGCACTCAAACAAGTTTGTGTAGAACATCACGCTACTCCTAACAAGCAGCTGCTTAAAGANATGCCAGGGCGAATAACCNTGGCATGTCCTTATTGCGGTGACTCTCATGAAGATGATACCAAGAAACGTGGTAACATGTATTGGGACACACTTCAGTACCATTGTTACAATTGTTCACATCACACTAACCTACATACATTTTTAAAAGACCATGAGGTAAGAATGCCTAACACAGGTGATTCCTTTACTATCATAGACTATATTAAAGAGAATAAACAACAGGTTAGNCAAGAACAAGTATTACAAAACCAGTCACTTGCAAGCGTCCAAGAACTGGCATTAACTGTAGATGAATTTAAACAAGTATTTGGCGCTAAAGAAATTGAGCCTGGAGAATGGATTTGGTTTCAGTTAAAAGAGAGGCTATTACACACTAAAGCTAGTGAGTTTCTTTTTTCCCCAAAAGGTAATCGCCTTTGGATTTTAAACATGGGGATTAACGGGAAGATTATCGGCGCACAATCCAGAAGAATGAAAGGCTATGGGTCTAGGTATTTAACTTATGACCTACCAAAAATATATGAAGAGTGGAACAAACCNCTAGAGTTAGAACCTGAGGTAATGACTAAACTAGCAAAGGCTTCTACTCTATTTGGAATTATGCAGGTTAATTTCCAACAACCAGTCACTTTATTCGAGGGACCGATTGATGCGAAGTTTATGCATAACTCTATTGCCCTTGCAACTGCAGGTAGATCGACAGAAGAATTTGACGAAATGGCGACAGTCAGATATATGTTCGATAATGATGCAACAGGTAAAAAGAAGATGATTGAGAAGCTAAAGAGAGGTAGACCAGTATTTATGTGGTCTAAATTTCTAGACGATTTTAAGCTAGATACATATAATATCAAAGATCTAAATGACTTGATAAAAGTATGTTACCAGCAGAAATCTACAGCTTGGAAACAAATAGAAAATTATTTCACATCAAGCGATTTAGACTTATGGTACGTATAGAGGAAATGGAAGATAATATAGAGGACTTTTTTAAGGATAGCGACCGATTCAAAAAGATGAGGATGTTAATTGATTTTGAGATGCCAGAGTTTAAAACTGATAATCCNAATATGAAATTTAGCAAGCCTAAACTTAAGAAGGGTCAAAAGGCCGCAAAGTTTATTAAACCAGATAGGAACAAACCGTCGCTATTTTAATATAAGTATATATGAGTAACGAAAAGATATTAGCACTAGATCAAAAATTAAGTGCACAGAGAAACGAATGGTCAGTCACCATTAGAAACCTAGCACAAAGTCTTCGTAATATTAACACAATGGAGATTACTATTGCAGACGTGCTATCTTCTAGACAGACNCTCGTAGATCAAATGGCATATATAAATGTCAAAATAAAACAACAAAAGAAAACAATTTCTGCAAGATACAGAGAAGCATATATTAGATACTATAATTATGATTACAAACTGGGTGAAAAGCAGAAAGAGAAATTCTTAGAGAACGACTTAGCAGATGACAATATGATTTTGTCACATTTAGAAAACCAAATGGACTGGCTAAGAGACTCTGTAAAAACATTAGATAATATGGGCTTTGCTATTAGAAATAGACTGGCTCTAAAAGATCTATAAGACTTAAATGGAATTAACGTTAACAGATAACAAGCAGTTCCTGCGTGTAGACGAGGCGTCTGAAATGGAAGTTGAACAACTTAACATTACATTAAATAGACGTATTGAATCCTGGAGATTTCATCCCCTGGTTAAAAAGGGTTTATGGGATGGTTACATCTCGTATATCAAAGATGATAAATGGATTCCATCTGGTNTATGGCGAGAAGTAATGAATATGTGTAAGCAGTATAAATACGAGCTTAAACTAAATGGCATTACAAGACTGTTTGATACTAATATAAAAGCTGCAGACTTTGAAGCATGGGCAATGGATTTCTTTGATGGTTCAGAGATACAACCTAGAGACTATCAAATNGAAGCAGCATATAATATACTTAAATTTAGAAATTGTCTAAGTGAGTTGGCTACATCGGCCGGTAAAACTCTTATCTCATTTATGGTAATATCTTACCTATTAGAAAAACAAAAGGCTGGTAGAATTCTTTTTATTGTACCTAATGTCTCACTTGTTGTTCAGGGTTCAGAAGATTTCCAAGACTATAACTGGAGAAACCAAGCCAATATAAAAGTACAACAGATTTATTCTGGTCAAAAGATTAGAGCAGGTCGAAATGTAGTAATTGGAACATATCAATCGCTAGTTAAAAAGGATAAAGAATATTTTCAACAATTTGATGCAGTACTTATTGATGAAACACATAAGGCTAAATCTCAATCTATTAAAACTATCCTACAAAAATGTACAGCAGCTAATTATAGGTTTGGACTTTCGGGTACAATTCCAAAAGCTGGTAGCCTAGATAGATTAACACTTATGGCTTATACTGGTCCTGTAATTACAGAGGTTAGTGCAAATTTCCTACAAGAAGAAGGCTTCATTGCAGGCTGTAAAGTAAAAGTAATAAAAATGGATTATGCTGCTGAAAGTACAAAGAATGCTTTTAGAGAAATGTCCCAAAACAGATATGAGAGTAAAGACGTCTATAAATTTGAAAGCAATTATGTTATACAGTCGCCAGGTAGGTTGGCATTTATTTGTAGCATTATTTCCAGAGTTAAAGGTAATGGTCTTGTCCTGTTCCACAGGATTGAGCATGGTAAAAAGATTTACGAGAAACTGCGCCAAGAGTCTGAAAAGAATGTTTACTATGTAGACGGTAATACAGATAAAGATATTAGAGAAGAGTATAAAAAGAAAATGGAAGCAGGCGCTGAAATTATCATTGTAGCCTCTTATGGTACATTCTCAACTGGTATATCAATTAACAAGATACATAATATATTCTTTACCGAATCGTTTAAATCAGAAGTGATTATTAGACAGTCTATTGGTAGAGGACTAAGAAAACATAAGTCAAAAACGGATGTAAATATTATAGATTTCGTAGACGACTTATCGTCTCCTGATTGGGATAATTACCTTATTAGGCATTCAAAAGCTAGACAGAAAATCTACAGAGAACAGAAGTTCCCGTTTGAGATAAAAAATGTTACATTTGAGGGGGATATATAATACAATACTAAAATAATAAAACAAAATTATTACAATGGGTTCACTAAAACTACAATCTTTCGAAGACTATGCAAATGCATCTAAAATAGCTGCAAATGTAAAGTTAGAAGAAGAACAAAAATCTGCTCGTGAAGATGCAGCATACGAATTTAAAACCTTGCTAGCTGAATTTGGAGTTACGTCTATAAAAGACCTTAACGAAGAAGACAGAAATAAGTTTTTTAGAAAGCTAGGTGCTTCTGAAATCTCTGAATCAATAGCAATTATCGAAGAGGGCACAAGAGCTCAAATAGGGAAAATCAAAAAGAATGGAAAAATCACATCAGTGTATATGCACTATGATGGTTATCCAGATCACATGTTACCTACAATTAAAAAAGGTTACAAAGATGGAAAGGCAGTAGACTCGCTACTGAAGAAAGGGGGTGGTTCGTATCTGCAAGCAAATATCGGTGATATTAATTTCTATGGAGATAAAGCCACTTTAGATGGTAATATGAAAGATACTGAAAAGTACGTAAAAGATGCTGGCGAAAAAGCTGGAGCAGAATTTATTTACCTATATTCAGAAAGAGATTCTAAATGGTACATGGTTGATATTTACAACAGTTACGATTTAGTTCCTGCATTTGAGTCTATGATAATTAACGAAGCATTCTCACCAAGTAAAGGTAATTTAAGAGATGCTAAGAAAGTAAGTAAAGCCCTAGAGCAATTCTTTATGGACCACAACGCGTTAATGGACAAGGCTATTTTCTTAGGAGTATGTAAATACTTATTAGCAGAATCTTTAACAGATGCTAATTTCCACTCTTATAGAGAGCCTGTAAGTAAAGTAATTAAAGGTAAATTAAGTACAGTTATTGTAGAGGTCGATGGATTAGGTAGTATGAAAATCCCAGTCGGTAAGAAATCAATTATTAACCTATTAGATGAAGTTGGTCCATTTATGGCAAACGCTGCAGGATGGTCAGGTATTGGTATTGTTGAAGGTATGGCTTTATTCTTAGATGGATTTGGTAACTCCGATACTGCTCAAAAAATTGTAGATGCATTTAATTTAATATGGGCTAATGAGTCTGTAATGAATGAAGGTAATGCATTCTTAGCTGCAAGAGCTAAAGCAATCGAAGAAGATGCTGAAGAATTTGAATTTAACGGTAAGAACTTCCCAGTTATTAAAGAAGAAGTTGAAGAAGCACATCACGATGAAGAAACTAATGAAGATGAAATAGAAATTAAAGTAGACGGAGATTATGAAATCGAAGTTGAAAAAGAAGAAGAATCTGAAGAAGAATCTGAAGAAGAAACTCCAGCTGAAGAAGAAACTGAAGAAGTTGAAGAAGCAGAAGAAGTTACTGAAGCTAAATTTGTAAAAGATTTTGATAAAGANGTTTTAGATGCTGAAACNAAAGCNGATATAACAACTTATTATCCATCAGCTAAATTCTTTATTGGTAAANTNTCACACTTCTTTGGAGAACTAGAACCAAACTTATTCTTTAAAGCTTATTATGCTAAATGGTATAAAGAAGATACTGGCAAGAAAATTAAAGGTGACTTTAAAATTACTTCAATCTACTCTGAAAAAGGTAGAAACTATGTTCATTTATATAATGAGTCTGCTAATACAGTAGAAGCTCCAAAGGTAAATGAAGCTGAAGTAAAATCAGATGAAGAATTTAAAGAGTATGCATTTACTGTTTTAGGAAAAGCATTCGGAGATAAATTCGATGAAGAAAAAGCACAAGAAGTTGTAGACGGGTTATTGTCTAAGCATGGTGACGATTACGGTGCCGCTGTTGGCGCATTAACTGCATCATTAGGATAAAAATAATCTAAAAACTTCTTATGAAGATATACACAAATTTTACAGAATTTTTAAANGAGAAACTCCAGGTAAACAGCTTGGAGGATTTCGTATTTGAAGGTGGGGCAGCAGGACACATGATGCACCCTTTCGATGACCACTCATTAACGTTTGCAGATTTCAAGACTATTGTTAAATCTTCATTACAAGGTGGGTTAGATTTCGAAGAGGCTGCAACTGAAAAGACTGATGGTCAAAATCTATTTGCAACTGTAAAAGATGGTCAAGCAATGTTTGCCAGAAATAAAGGGCAAATGATAAATCCACTAGACCTAAATGGTATCATTAAGATGTTTACTGGCCACGCCTCAAAGCTGGTTGAAGAAACATATATCTTTGCTGCTAAAGATCTAGCAGAGGCGCTCCCAGCGCTTAAGGACCAATCAATGTTCGCTAACGGAT
>PAUJ01000038.1 GCA_002713705.1 Flavobacteriaceae bacterium | reverse complement strand
TGAATATTTGCTGTATTTGTTTACTGACTCATCATCATTATAGATTTCTTCATTGATGTCGACTAAAATTCCAGCAGTTGAATAATCCCCAGAACAGTCTAAATCATTTTGGTCTTGGGGGTCTTCATTATTACTGCACGACAATAAGAATAATAGAAAGAATAATTTTAAAAAAAAATTCATTTTAGTTTTTTAAACTTAGACCCCAATTTACCTAAATAGTTTAATGAACACACTTAAAATAATGTTAATCATTTTGAATTAGGCGTATAGTTTGAGTGGTAATTTCAAAATCTCTTGGCGTAAAACTGATGTTCGATATTTCAGTAGAGTTATCTACTACCAACCCTTTCAGAAATGAGAGGTTTTTTTTATATCTAATTTTAATTTACTACTTTTGTTTTAAAACTAAACACAATGATTGAACAAATAAAAAAAATTGATGGAAATGCAATAGCTTTTGAAGTTATCGATTCTTTCACAGAAACGGATGTGAAATTAGCTCACAAATTAATCGAACAAAAAATAAATCAAGGTTATGACGTAATTCATTTTTTAATTAAAATTGATGAACTTAAGATTCCTCACATAGGGCTAAAAGCTGCTTTTATGGACATTTCATATATTTTAAAAAACTTAAAACAATTTGGCAACTTAGCTATTGTAGGAAATTCAGATTCAATAAAAACATTAGTTAAAATGGATAACTTTTTTTATAATATATTAAATAAAGGCTTTGAAGAACGTTATTTCAATATATCTGATATTGACCAAGCATTTGAATATATAGAAACAAATTAAACTAAACACAATAAAAAAAACTATCCTATCTATTTTTAGCTTTATTAATCGTTGCTTTTAGTGGTAGTGATGATAGTGGTAGACGTCTGGCTCAAATAGTAATTCTTTTAATCCCCCAACTTGGATTCAAGGAGTATGGCTGAACGATATTGGAAAGTGACTACAGTTCTTATCAAAAATTCGAACATCCTGAAATTATAGTTACAACTGGTAACTTAAATTTAAATCCTTTTTATCTCATAACTAAAGACAATATTGTTGCTGATACACCAATAACTTGGAATACGTTTTAATATTCTAATATGGAAGTTGATTAATTACCAGAAAAGTTGTGCTGCAACTTTGAATAATAGAGGGAGGAGAAATCAAAATTCAAACGCCTCAATCTTTGCCAATGAGACTAATCTAATTAAAGGTATTTATAAACCCTCTCAGGGATATATAAATGTTCGATATTTCAATAGAGTTATCTACTAAAACAATAAAACGGTTATAGTATTATAGTGTAATCGTTTTTTAATTAAAAGACTGCGTTTATGAACCCTCAAAGATTAAGAGAAGACCTTCCCGTTATTATAAGACCAGTCCAAAATAGTGTTGAAAAAGTTTATATGATTTAAGAAAAACATTATCGGAAATTAAGTAACATAGAATGATAACTATCTTGAACGGTTTGTATCATTAATGTCTTCTCTAAATTCAAGCCTTCAATATCATTTATTTCATTAAATTCTCGCATATTAGAATTTCCCCACAAACTGAATTCAATAATTATTGGAGTTAAACGAATTCCTTTTTCCGTTAACAAATAAATATTTTCTTTTTTGTTATATCGCGCTTTCGTTTTGAAAATCAGTTTATACGATTCTAACAATTTTAATCGTGCAGATAAAATACTTGGTACAATCTTTTCATCTGAATCAGAAATTTCCTTGAAAGTCTTTTTGTGCTTAACAAGTAAATCTCTTATAATTAATAAAGACCATTTATCACCTATAACATCTAATGCAGATGAGATTGGACATCCAGATCTAAATTTATTTTTCATTTTTCACAAATTATTACTATTAATTCAATAGTAATAATTACTTTTACTATCGAATTTAAAGTAAAAGTACAAAAATTAAATAGAAAATATGTTAGCAGGACATTTTACAACTGCATTAATAGCGAAACAAAAATTTCCAAAAGGAACTCTTTTATATTTCTTAGTGATCTCTCAATTACAGGATTTTTTGTGGTTCTTATTTCATTATTTAGGTCTTGAACCAACCAACCCATCCGATGCCTTTGATGCTACTTTAAATAATATGATGGTAGATATGATTTACAGTCACGATTTATTACCTCTTTTAGTATGGCTTATTATAAGTTTTATCCTAGGAAAATTACTTTTTAAAAGCACACAAATAGGACTGGTAAGTATGGCTTTGGTATTAATTCACTTTGTTTTGGACTTCTTTTCAGGACATATCCATCACTTATTTGGTGCTGAAACTATGGAATTAGGTTTTGGTTTATACGCCTCTAATCCCTATTTGGCTGTCGCCATTGAAGCCTTATTTAGTATTGCTGCGATATGGTATTTCTTTAGAGAAGAGGCAAAAAAAGGGATGATTAGAACTACGAAAAATAGAATATCAATTATTGCTGTTTTTGCTTATGGTATTGTTTTTATGCTACTTATTGCTACTCATTCTTTTAGAGAACTTTTTAACTTACCAGTATTCGATTTAGGTTTCAACACCAATATTCCAACCCTCATTTTTACATACGGTGCAATGCTGTATTGTTTAAATTATTTTCTACCAAAGTTTACGCTTGACAAAAAATAATAGGTAATGGTTGAAGGAATATTAAATTTTATTAAAGAATTAAAAATCCGGAATGAATCCTTGTTTTATTTTGGTTTATTCTGCTTATCTCTTTCAATAGTAGTTATTGTTTTAACCAAACTAACAACGACCCAAGTTCACGGAGTAAACGCTTGGTTTAAGCCTTTGAAATTTGCTGTTTCAATAGGTTTATTTGCTTGGACAATGGCTTGGTATTGCCATTATTTGTCAAATTTTAATGTAATACCCTTTAATTGGACCGTAATTATATTGTTTGGTCTAGAACTTATATATATTATATTTCAAGCATCAAAAGGAGAGTTGTCTCATTTCAATATTAGCACACCAACATATTCGCTTTTATATTCGTTAATGGGTTTAGCAGCAGCGCTTATTACCTTATACACTGCCTATATTGGAGTACTCTTTTTTACACAATCTTTTCCAAACTTACCCAGATATTACCTTTGGGCAATTCGTTTAGGAATCATGATTTTTGTTGTTTTTTCATTTGAAGGTGGTTTAATGGGTTCAAGAATGAATCATAGTGTTGGAGCAATCAATGATAATTCTAACTTGTTTATTGTAGGTTGGAGTAAAACGGTAGGGGATTTAAGAGTATCTCACTTTATTGGAATGCACGCTTTACAACTACTCCCATTTCTTTCTTTTTATATCTTTAAAAATACAAAAGCGACCATCATTATCTCGTTACTTTACGCGGTTCTTGCTACCACAACATTAGTTCAAGCATTAAAAAGAAAACCTATTTTTAAAAATACAGAAACAACTAAAATATTATAAACTAAAAATAAACACAATAAAAAAATTATTTCTACTGTTGCTTTTAGGCTCTACCTTAGTTGGTTTTAGCCAAACTGCAGAAATACCTGACCCTAATTTTGAACATGCCTTAAAAGATTTAGGCTTTGATATTACTCCAATTAATGGTTCAGTATCGACAGCTAATGATAGTGGGGTAACTCTTCTGGAAGTTAGTAATAAAAATATTTCATCTTTAATTGGAATCGAAGCTTTTATTTCCTTGAATTATTTAAGTTGTAAAAAGAATCAATCAACAAGTTTAGATCTGAGTTGTATTATAACAGATATTCAGTAGTTACAAAGTTAGATACTTTGGATTCTAAAAGATTCTCTATGATTTTTTTGTTTTTAGGACTATTTTTTGCCGCGACAAATGTCCTTATCGAAAAAGATCGCAAAGCATCATATACACTCAATGTACTCACTGCAGAATTTTTCCTTCCGGCAAATGGATAAACATCAGGACCTCTCTGGCAAGCACTATTAAGATTCACTCTACAAACAAGGTTGGCCAGTGCATCAATTAGTGGTCCCAAATCGTCAATATTTTCTCCAAAAAGACTTACCTGTTGACCATAATTAGATGCAGCCATATCATTTAAAGGCATATCTATATCAGTGTAGGGTATAATTGGTATTATTGGGCCAAATTGTTCTTCATGAAATAATCTCATTTTATTGTTTACTGGATAAAGGACAGCAGGAAAAGAAAAATTATCGGATAGTTCACCTCCTTTTTTATTGATCACTTTAGCTCCATATTTAGTAGCATCACTGATTAATTCTTGAATGTATTCAGGTTTCGATTTTTCTGGTAAAGGAGTTAAAAAAGTGTCTTCCCAAGGCATTCCAAATGCAAGATTATCAACGGCTTTTGTAAAAAGTTGATTGAATGAATCAACTATAGACTCATGTACATACAAAACCTTTAAAGCGGTACAACGTTGTCCATTAAATGACAAGCTACCAGAAATACATTCTTTAACAGCATGTTCTAAATCGGCATCTGGCAGTATAATACCTGGGTTTTTAGCTTCCAAGCCTAAGACCAATCGGAGTCTGTTTTTATTGGGGTGTAAATCTTGTAGTGAAACTGCAGAAGAACTATGCCCAATTAATGCCATCACATCTATTATTCCAGTTTTCATAATAGGTGATGCGATACTTCTTCCTCTTCCAAAAAGTATATTTACTACACCTGGAGGAAAACTTTCTTGAAAAGCTTTTAATAGCGGGGTAATAAGTAGGACTCCGATTTTCGCAGGTTTAAATATAGCTGTATTACCCATGATAATTGCAGGTATTAGTAGGCAAAAAGTCTCATTCAAGGGATAATTATAAGGTCCAAGACATAAAACAACCCCAATTGGACCTCTCCTTATATGAGCTAACACACCATCTTGACTATCAAACTTTGCTCCTTTACGATCAATATTTTTATAGGCCTCAATGGTATTTATTATATAATCTATGGTTCTATCAAACTCTTTATAGGAGTCTGTTTTATTTTTACAAATTTCCCACATTAGAAGTTTAACAACTTCTTCTCTGTGTAATTTCATTTTTTCAACAAAAATCTCCATACATTTCAAGCGATCAGATACCGACATTGTTGGCCAGGTACCTTTTCCTCTATTGTAGGCTTTATTTGCAGATTCCACGGCTTCTAATGCCGTTTTTTCTCCCATATCAGGAACAGTTCCTAAAAAAGTAGGGCCAATTTCTCCTTGATTATTAGGAGTTTTAATCACCGAATAGACCTCCGTTGTATTTGCTTCCCATTTCCTCAACTCACCGTTGATTAAATAATGGTTACTGTGATGGGGTTTCATCTTAAATTTTTCAGGGATAGCTTTCTTATTCATAGGGGTAAAATTTAATTCTTAAAAGTATTAATTAATTGCTTTCTGAAGTCCTCACATTTCAATAAAAATATTAATAAAATAAAAAACCCACCTTTTGTATTGGCTTTTTTAGCATATGTAATGCAGCGTTTATTGATAGTATAGTGCTATCATGCCTTACTTGTAACCAATAGGTTGCATTGCAAGTTTTGGTGTTCTATCAACGGTATAAAGACCCCAGTGTTTTTCTGGTTCTTTAGGATCGTCAGACCCTTTCCAAGGTTCATCAAAAGCCTCAAAAACAAAGGTGAGTATACTTTGAGAAGTACTCCAATGCGAGAGTGCTTTGTAATAAATTTTTTGGACATCATCATTCACGTTATCTTGTGGGATTCCATAACCATTGGATTCAGTAGCCCAACCTGCTTCTGAAATTACAACTAGTTTATCGGGATATTTATTGGCTACGNTTTCATAATTTTGCTTTGTAAATTCCATCCCTTCATGAATGGTCTTATGCTCCCAAACAGGATANGTATGAATCGAGATAAAATCTATCTCATGGGCCAATGGCTCAAGTTTGTCAAGCCATGGAACATAATTTTCACAAAAAGTGACGGGTTGTTNTGCACCAGCTTTAACATATCTCACATAAGAAACAACAGCCTCTACAGATACCAGATGATCTGTCCAATCCACGCAAGCTTCATTACCTACAGAGAGTGAAAAAATAATATCAGGATAGGTGTTTGCCAAGNCAATAAGGGAATCCATTTGTTGGAGGTTTCTTTTTTTATTTTTAGATAATTGGTCCAAATCATAAGAGCCTCCCCATGGGCAATTTATGTTGTTTTCTTCGGCTTCGATATANGCTCCTAGCATNACCTTCAAGCTTATTTTTTCGTCTTTTATAACCTCCAACACAGTTTTTGAATGCGCATCACAGCTATAAAGNCTGATGTATTG
Organism: Flavobacteriaceae bacterium; assembly: GCA_002713705.1. Taxonomy (GTDB): domain Bacteria; phylum Bacteroidota; class Bacteroidia; order Flavobacteriales; family Flavobacteriaceae; genus Marifrigoribacter. The sequence continues at coordinate 12,029 of PAUJ01000038.1, read as the reverse complement.
CCATTGTTTTTCGATAATGAGTAAATCTTCTNTAACTTGTTTGTAAGTAGGATNTAAGTGTCCGGGACGTTGCCCATGCCTATATCCAGAATAACAAACTGCTAATCCTTTNTGTATCTCAAAAATTTCTGTATAATCCATAANTTAATNTAAAAAAAATAGCTTAGAATTTCAAATTTTCGTCTTTGTCCCAAANTCCCCAATATGCACCAACATCTCCTTCTGTNTTTACTTTCCATGATTCATCAAAAGAAGAGAAATAAAACATTTCTATATCATNTTGTTTGGACCAGTTTTGAGCATTGATAAAATATCGCAATGCATTTTCATAAGACGGGTGTGCTCCTTCTAATGAGGCTCCCTGGCTTGGCCAACCTGTTTCTGTGATAATTACTTTTTTACCCATACCCACAGCTTTTGCATGATGAAACATTTGTTTCATGTAAACCAGTGAGTATTCTAAGCTACAGCCTTCCCAGTATGGATAGCAATTGGCTAAAATAACATCACATGCTTGNGTTATTTTTGGACGGTCAGAGAATTCATANTATGCATCCACATAACCAACCGGAATCTCAGGAATAACTTTCTTTACACGATATATGAAATCTAGCAATTCTTCTTCTTTTAAATCTCCTCGGTACATCACCTCATTACCTATTGCTGCTATATCCACAAGTCCGTCTTTACTNAGCGCTATTAANGCTTCAATTTCTTNTTCATTGGTTTTTGGATTGTCTCCAAGCCAGGCACCAACTAAGGTTTTTAATCCGTACTCTTTTGCAAGTCTTGGAATTTGCTCGTTTCCTTGAGTACATGANAAGGTTCTTATCCATTTGGTATAAGGTGCAATAAGCTCTAATTTTCTTCTAATTTGAGTCTCAGNGATAGGATCTCCTGGTTTTTGNCCTTCCTCATAGGGACTAAAACAAAGTCCGTGCATTCCTAACTTTAGTGAAGATTGACTNATTTGTTGGAGTTCTGTTTTACCCAATTTATCGGTATCTAAACCTAANAATGATTTTTGTTTTTCTTTTCTATATGACATTAATTACTGTTTAAAATAGTTATTTNTTTTATTCATTTTTTCGTTTGGCCAAAGTGGCCGAAATTTCTTTAGATTTTTCTTCAGTAATGCTATAATTGCGCATTACAATCATCGCCAAGATAGTTCCTCCCATAGGAAAAAAGCAGAAGAATGCNTGCAAACCGTCTACTGCAGATTGTTGNTCTATNGCCGCAAGATCAGGATTAAAACCTACTAGGATTATAATGACNCCACTAAGAGCACCTGCAATTCCGAAGCCTACCTTTACCATCCACCAATAGATGGCTCCAAAAATACCTTCTCTTCGTTTTCCTGTATTAATTTCATCAACATCAATCACATCTGCTGTCATAGACATCATTATGGTAAACAAGCTTCCAATCCCAAAAGAGAAAAANGGCAAGGCTATAATATACAACCATGGTTTTCCTGGAATAAATAAAAAGTATAACATTATGTATCCTATCAAAGAGATAAATTGTGATACCATNAAGGCTTTTTTCTTACCCATTTTTTTTGACATCCATGCCACTGTAGGAATCACAATAAAGGTNGTTCCTAAAGCGCCCAAACATCCAAACATAGANACCCAAATACCACTTGCCCCGGCGTCTCCATTAAATAGTTTGTAAACAATTACAAAAAAGGTTAGTGCTGCNACAGTGTTAAAAGCATTGAATATTAAAAATGTTGCTCCGCATAATTTTCTAAAATCTTTTATTTTAAANGCCTCNGAAAAGCTTTCAAAAATTTTCTTTAGACTATTTCCTATGTTGGCANTGTTTAAGGGTTCNTAGTCCTCCTCTAAAGTAGATTTACTCTTNATAAATATAGCGGGTACAATAGCACAAANGGCACATGGTATGGCCACCCAAATNGCTAACTCTCGCACGGCNACATCTGCAGATGGAAACCAACTCTGGTCATACATGATGATCCAAAATAGGGGTGCAATTACCCAAGCCCACTGACCAATCCATTGCGAGATNGCCATGATNTTTGTTCTTTCATGGAAATCGTCACTCATTTCATACCCCATCGCTACNTAGGGTACACTAAAAATGGTAAGCCCTATGTAGAATACCAAAGACCATAAAAAGAAGTACCAAAAGTTATATTCTACACCATCCACCTTGTAGAGTTGCCACATAAAAATNTAAGCAANCCCCATTANTAGGCCACCTANTATAACATATTGNCTGCGTCTTCCCCATTTAGATTTTGTATTGTCTGATATNAAGCCCATTATAGGATCTAAAAAGGCATCAAAAATTCTTGGAAAAAGAAANACCAAAGACCACATCCAGCCAGAAAANCCGAGGTCTTCTATTAATACGATCATAAATATTCCTAGTATTGCNGGGAACATTTGATTTGCCAACATACCAAANCCAAAAGCAATCTTTTGNCCCATAGGTACTTTGTTGGATTTGATTGAATTACTCATGTTTTTTTNTTAGTTAGTTATTACTATTGTTTGAATTGCCTGTGGNCTTATCAAAATTTGTTTGGTTGTNATAGCGGTTTTTAGTTCAAAAAATTTGGGTTCCATACCTTCGTTGAAAATAACNACAGCAGTTGATCCATCNGGATTTTTAGCGGCTGCCACCATTAAATCTGTATCACTNGATTCTGCNCTAATAACCTCTGCTCCAGGACGAATGTATTTNCTAAAATGTGCCATTATGTAATATAGGGGCGTATAGTAAACCTCATCTGTNTTTGGATCAACAATNACGGGNGCCACACACCAATTTTTAAACCAATTTGGTCCTCCTTGACGGTCTAAAACCATGTTCCAGTCTACCCAGCCATCTACCCAGTTGTTTAGACATCCAATAATATCTCGTGCATACCTATTTGCAGGGGCATATTTTGGGTGAAGGTNTTTTTTGTTCTCTTCGCGCCAGTCATAACCCCAGTCTGTAGCTTCCTTTTTCCAGTACCACTTATCATCTTTCCATACAGGAACCTGAGAATCTATGCAAGCCTCGGTTTGTATCAAGTATTTGTTTGGTGCTTTTTGATGCGCATATTGTAGTGCTTCAGGGAAATAATCATAGGTGCTCTCATACCAATGAATAGCAGTACCGTCAAAGTATTTAGAGGAGGCTTGGTCTTTGTACATTACATCTACCCATTCTTTGATTCCCTCACGATTTTGATCATAGCCAAGTAAAACCAGNTCGCCTTTTCCATCGGCTTTAAGTTTTGGGCCTAAAAAATTCTGAACAAAATTTGTCATTTCATNNGGTGAGAAGTGCATNCTTTCCCAATTTTCTCCATTTCCGTGAGGTTCATTTTCTATGGTGAACCCCCAAATATCAATTCCTTCTGCTTTGTAGGCATCTGTGTATTTTAAAAAAAACAAGGCCCACGTGTCATAATATTCTGGCAGCAGCTTACCTCCAACCCATTGGTTGTTGTCTTTCATCCAGGGTGCAGCTGTCCAGGGTGATGCAAATAATCTAAATCCATCTTCACTTGTTTCTAGTGCTCCTTTAATCATTGGTATTAAGTCTTGTCTGTCTTCATCTATAGAGAAATGTTCTAANCTTTTGTCTCCCTNAACGGGTGTATAGGAATAATTAGACAAAGAAAAATCACAAGAATTCATGTGGGTGCGTGTCAAGGAATAGTTGGCACCTTTTCTACTAAAATAAGCCTCTAAAATTTCAGTCCTAGTCATAGGACTCATTTGGTTTAATAGATGCGCAGATGCCTCAGTAAAGGCTCCTCCAAATCCTGAGATTGTCTGAAACTTTTTCTCAAAATCCAATTGTACCAATGAGGGGGTAAGCTCAGAGTTAAAGTTACTGAGCTGTGTAAGCTGGTTTCCACTTTGTGAGGTCTCAAAAACAGTTATAGTTTCTTTTGGTGAATTCATACAAGCTGTAATTGTAATTAGGATACACATTAATAGAATACTTTTAAACTTCATGTTTCTATGTTATTTTTTTTTGAGCATTCATTGAAAAATTTAAAAATTTCTCTTTGATCACTTCATAGGTTTGTTTTTTGGCTCGGTTGATGTCTACAATACCCCAATACTCCTCATTGGGTGCTCCATCATAAGGCACGCCACTGCTGTTTGGAGCCCAACCTCCTAAATCTTGCACAGCAGGGTTTCCTGCTTTCCATAAACCGTCTGTAAATGANAAAATAAAAANCCCACAAGCCACATCACTTTGTTCCAAAACAGCATCAATTATTTTTCCATTAGCTACAGCTTGTGCCCGTTGGTTTTCTCCTTGTTTGAATCCGTCTTTTTCAATTTTCATGTAGCTATCTGCCCCTGCCTCCGAGAGATAAACAGGNTTATCGCTTACTTTTTCCCACTCTCTAAAAATGGACTGAGGCTGATCCCATCTGTAAACATTTAATCCCCACATATCAATATGCGGGTTTGATGCAAGTGCTTGTTTGTCTGGCATGTCTCCATGGACTGTTGCAACAGGATGGTTAGGATCTGTGTTATGAATTAAGTCTGTGGCCTTGCTCAGGGCGTTATACCAGTTTTGAATATCGCCATCAAACCACTCTGGATGGTAGTTATACTCGTTNCCCAGCTCCCAAATTAGAATAGCTTTATGATCTTTGTATTTTTCGATGTATTGTAAAAAACTACCTGAAAGAATATCAAAAAAACCATTTTGGTTGTATCCAAAACCAATAATGAGTTTGATTCCTGCAGCATCAATTTTATCTAAAATTTCTATATCATCTATTGGGGCATATACACGAATGGTATTGATTCCTGCTTGGCTCATTAATTTTAAATCCTGATCAATGCTATTAAAACTNCGCGTAGTTTCTCCTTTTGGTACAGGGTGGTAGCAAATCCCTTTCATAAAATAAGGNTGGTTGTCTACCAGAAGCTGTTTNCCAGATATNTCAACATTCTGCGCAGAAATGGGCGTCAAGATAANGNTCATCGATACAAGAAAAATTACAATTAGAGGTATAGATTTCATAGGGCTTTAGTTTTCGNTGTATGTTACTGCAGGTTTTGGTGTAAAAACTTCTTTCATAANCAGGGTAGTATTTCCTTCAAAAGTTTTTTTGATTGGGTTTCCGCCTCTGGTAAGTCCGTTAAAAACTCCTTCTTCAACCAAGGGCCANAATGCATATTTTGCATCGCCATCAATGGTTAATAGCCCAAAATGATTTTCNGAGCCATTACGATTATTTGGGTCTTTCCACTGTTCATCGAATGCCTCAAAAAAGAAACAAGAAATATTATTTTTAGCACTCCATTCTCGCATTAGTTTGTAATACAATGCTTGTTTGTACTGNTCTGCTGCATTAGAGCCATTTGAACCATAAAATCCATGAGAACTAGTTGCCCACCCAGTTTCTCCAATGTGAATAGGTTTGTCTANACCTAGTGATGTAGTGTACTTCTTNACGCTTTGATATTGATCTACAGCATACTTTAGCGCACGCTGCATGGCAGCTTCAATAATTTCATTTTCTGTACCAGAAGGTTCTTGTTGTGGAACCAGCCAAAAATTGGCGTTGTAGTGCGTATCATGGAAAGGGTATGTATGTACAGAAATATAATCAACGGTAGCAATGAGTTTTTCCAGATCTTCGTTATGGTACTCTGGGCTCCCTCCACCCCAAGATGCNAAATTGTCTGAACTAGTAATCCACAGAGAATNTGGAAGGTTGCCTTTTGCTTTTTGTTCTTGTAAGTAGGTAACCCATTTTAAAATTACCGCNGGCTTTACAAAATAAGATGTTGCCCANTGCACCATNGCCTCATTTCCAACAGCTATAATTTTTACAATACNAGGATATTGGTTTGCAAGTGCAATCGCTTTGGCAATCTCAGAAGTGTTGTTTTCTTGGTCTTCTANGTCGTGATTGGTTTGGCGATCTGTCCAAGCGCCCTCGCAATCTATCCAAGCCCCCAACATCACGTACATTTCAAAATCTGCATCAGTGANTTGTATNTCNTTTATAGCCCTTAAAATGTTAGCGCTATGAGGGAGTTGTAAATTGTAAGTTCTGAGAATTCGAATTCCCATGGCATGTANAATNATTAAATCCTCCTTAAGTTCTTCCAAAGTGGGTTGAACCTCTCTTGTNCTGCTGCGATACCCTCCATAAGAAATAGCTAAATAGTCTGGATTGCCAAGAATCTGCTCCGCTGTTTTAGGTGTGAAATTCATATTTTTCTTTAGTTTGGTATTACAAGACATNGCTGCAAAACACAACAAGACCAAAATAATCTTGATGTGTTTTTTTAGAGTANCTGTATNTGTTTTATTTAACGACAAAAACGGTTATGTGTTTAATTTTGTGCATGCGCCCAAAAACATCTTTTGTTGTTTTGGCATCTAATGCATTCGTNTCAAATATTTTTGTTGGACCTTCAAAAAATGTTACAATTGTNGATNCTTTGCTTGCTTTTTTATAAATCACAGGAACTTGACATACTGTAAAGGCTAAACTNTCTTTTTCCAGTNCTATGCTTTGTTTTTCTTGTTTTACGTCAATGTATTGAAAGGTTTGTGCTTTTTGTATGAATTCTGATGACTTCATTATACTTGGTTCAAAACAAAGAACACCTTCAGATACTCGCATTCCAAGTTCTCCAAATCGGCAAANGATATCTTCTTTTACCTGTCCTGTCATTCCTGGTTGTTGTGCTCCTTTTCCTCCTGGTGTATGAGAGTAGGGNTCTGTAGGGAANGCTCCATATAATTCTGGAGATTTGTGTGCACCAATNCCTGCATTAATTTCAAAATAGTGATCAAAAAGTCTTCCAATTATCTTGGGGTCTTGCTTTTGGTCTATAGCTTTTTGAGTGGCTTCAAAGGCACCTAACAGCAATTTGGAAATCATATGCCAATAAATTGATCCTAAGCCTTCATATCCAAAGAAAGTTCCTGAACGTCCTGTGAAAGATTTATGATTGAAATTAGCTTCAAAAATACCATATATAACTTCTGCCTCCATGGCTGCTAGAGATGCAAATNCTTCAGGTAAATTTGTNATTGCTGNCTTAAGGTTTTCTANATTATTGAAGTTTCCATTAAAATGGCATTGGCCATTACAATCTTTGGTTATAATTTGTGTATTTCCAGTTTTTACGAGCTCTTGTAAAAGTTTTGAGGAGTCTACTTGTTGTTTTGAGATTGTATTTTTGTCCACAAATCTTGGCAAGGTTTTGTTTGGATATAATATATAACTGTACTGATCTGGTCTAAANAACNTACTGGCTTTTAATGCATCCATGACACTTANTGCCTCTTNTGTAGATAGGTAACCAGAACTTAAGACCGCTACCTGACCTTCTAACATCTCTGGTAGGTATGACACAGATATCTCTTTGTCGTTTTCAAGAGTCATTAAATTGTAGGCATGATAAAGATTATCTTCTCTTTTGTTGGCCTTTATGGCATGTTCTAAATGTGCTAGGGCGACGTTTATAAAGTTAGATATCTCTTGTATATTAAGCCCGCTTTTACTTCCACTAAAGCTGTTATCGTAGATAGACAATCTGTACTGACTAGCTGCTTTTCCAAGACCATCCAAGATAGTTTTTCTATCTGTGTCAGATATCTTGTCATCAAGAAGGTTTTTGTGGTCTTGAAGTGTTTTTGAAACTCCATTAAAAAACTCAATAAGTTCTTTAGATATCTCAACATTTTGGTTTTTTGNNGNTTTTAAAATANTGTCAAAGAATTTTAAAAATCTTCGCAGATAATNAAGGGTAACCATAGAGACACCATTACCAACCAGNGCATTGTTTGCATCATTCCATTCTGGTCTCTGGGTATTCATCCAAATACCTGCCTCAGGTATAAAGTTTGAAATCTTTGCCAGTACGGTAGCTAAAATTTTCTCGATAAAATTTACCTTATAAATAAAAAAGTTTTTATCTCTTAGTAAAGCACCATCTACTCCAATCTCCTCGCGCTTTAATTGAATTTTTTCCTCTGCTTTNTGATCAAAATCAATTGTATTTTTTGGATCTTTAAGAATTTGCTCATAGCCTTTTATGCGGTAGGGCACATTTGCGTANACAAACAAGTCTTTTGAAAAATAACTCTCCAATTTGCCTGGGTAGTAAGTTTCAATAAATTCAAGAAATTTAAGCAAGTATATAATTTGGTGATCTCCCCAGTATCCTATGTAAGACCAAGGGTTGTCTGGCTCAATGGTCTCCCAATCANACCCGTCTTTTGTAACTCTGTAAGGGTTGTATCCATCAAAAGTTGTGGCGTTTAAAAACTTGTGTATCATACCCTCAATAAACTCAGGGTAGGAGTGTACAAGCGCTTCCCAATTTTGAAAGATATCACGCCAATTGCCTTGATAGTCTAAAATTTTAGAACCATCCTCATTTCTTGTGTTGATTGAAAATTTATTCCAAGGTCTACTNGGATCTCCATGGCGGCGGCTAAATTTTAAAGGTAAATATTCGTAACACAACCTTTTNAAGTTCTTGTCATCATCTTCTTTTGCAATGGCCTTAAGGTAACTTAAATCAAAGGTTTGGGGAAGTTTGTTAATGAGTTTAGATTTTTTGAAAAACACTTTGTGATTAGCGTTTTCTATGTAGGCGCTAAAGTCTTCTTTTTCAATGGTGTAATTATTATCAAAAATACCACCCCGCATGATATTGAACATGGTGTTGGCAAAATGACGTGTATTTCTTGCGCTGTCTGAAGTGAGTTGAAGACCATCCGAGGCACCNACTAAGGCAATCAAGTTTTGGGTCCCTTGCTTAACAGAATTTTTTAACTCTTCTAAAAGAGATGNCTGGTCTTTNNTACGTTCTTTTATATGGACAATGTCATTTATGGACTGATTTACGTTCGCCACAAGAGTCCATTGCTCCNTAGAATTTGCAGCTAATTTTATATCTTTAGTTAAAAGGTATGCTCCGCGTTCTGCCTTTACATCAATCTCTTGTGTGATTGCTTTTCCTGTTCTGAAATTCTCGATTTGAACAGATGAAATTAGTTTTTTAGAACCCTCAAGCCCCAAAGACCAAACTACATTTGCTTTTAAAGCTTCACTGGGCTCTGCTTTGTCAACTATAATGGCGCTTAAAGAATAAATTCCAAGTCCTGAGTCTGATTCTAACTCACATTTTTTATAGGCATCTACCAAATTACTAGTACTNTTTTGCAGACCAACTTCCACGCCGTAGGGTAAGATGTTTTGAATTCCATCCAAAAGACGGATATCTAAAGTTTCATTANTTAGGTTATTAAGGGTCGAATGTCTTACAAAGCCATAGGNATCACTTGAATTCCATTGGTAGGTGAAGCTCAAATTGAGATCGTGATTAATTTCCTCAAAAATCACCTTATTTCCGTAGGTGTTTTTATAAAGATTCCTCGAAATCTTATAGACTCCGTCTTGACGTTTAGAGAAAGGTTCCCACAAATAATTTTTCTCTGCTTTACTAACAATAAAAATTGATTTGCTACCCGTGTGCTCACTAGATTCTGTAATTTTATCGTCAGTGTAGTAAGGGAAAAGTGAATAGCCACTATTTTTTCTACCTGCCGAAAGACCTCCCGTGCTGGATATAAACATCCAGTGGTCAGAATTACTAACAATACTCATAAAAAATGGGCGCATTTTATTAAAATTTGAAATTTTATAAAATACCTCTCCCTCAAAAATTACTTGATCTGCTGAAACTTCTTTGTTTGAAAAATTCGCAGGGGTTTTTCCAATATATATGTTGTTTAAATCCATTTAAAAATAGGTCAATAGTTATGTATTGATTAGATAAAGTTATGTCAAAAAAAAAGTATCTTTTGTTCTAAAAAAATACTCCCACAAAATAGGCTTATTTTTCAGATTATTACAAAATAAAACACTACAATAACTATACAACACTGATTTTTAAGTTAAGGTAGAGGAAACTCTTCAAAGCGCTTATTTATTTGTCCAAGGCTTATTAATAAAAGAATTTACTTGTTTTTTTAACATATTTATTTTTAGATAAATCGTAAATAATGCTACAACATTAATGTTTCGATTTCAAAAATACATTAAATAAAAATTTTCTTTAACCTTTGCAGTATGATAATATTGAACTTGTTATAGTTAGTGAAATATTCTCTGGAATAAATGTTTTTGAAAATAATTGAACAGAGTTATTGGTCTGAACGAAATACTGCAGTGTTATTTTATGGTTCGATATTTCAATTGAGTTATCTACTAAAATAATAAAACGATTATACTATTAAAGTGAAACTGTTTTTGATTTATATCTATGAATGATTACCGGATTCAATTTTTAACATTTATGATATCTAGATTATCGGCATTTTAATATTGTGATGGCTCCACAGAGCCAAATCAATTATAACCGAGTTTAACGAAAGTTCTTTCTCTTGATGCAAATTTTGAATTGGTTTTTGATTATCAGGTAACTTTTATTTTACAATAGATTCCATTTATTCAAGTTTTTTTTAATCTTTTAGATAACATACTTAGTGCAATATATTCATCAATTTGGGATAACTCTTTAATTGCTTTTTTTTGTCTAATAGCTTCTACTTTACTGGAACAAGCTTCAATTTCTATCCAACAATATTTAATACTGAAGTTACAGGACAATCATATCTAAAAAATAATAAATATTACTATTAATTTGATAGTAATATTTATTATTTTTGTGTTTAGAAAGCAAATAATTTATTAATGAATAAAAAAGTATTACTAACAGGTATTTCAGGTTACATAGGAAATCACTGTGCCGTAGAATTATTGAAGAATGGATATTCAGTTCGTGGATCCCTTAGAAATTTATTAAAATCTCAAAAAGTTATTGACGCTATTAAAAAAGAAGTAGATCCAAAAGACAATTTAGAATTTTGTGAGTTGGACCTGTTAAGCGATGATGGTTGGGATGATGCAATGAAAGGATGTGAGTTTGTAATGCATGTAGCTTCCCCATTTATCAATATCGAACCAAAAGATGAAAATGAATACATTAGACCGGCTGTTGATGGTACAATGAGAGCTTTGAGAGCTGCAAAAAGTGCAGGTATTAAAAGAGTTGTTTTAACTTCATCAATGGTTTCTATGTTAGAAAATGCTGATAAATCTATCAAGGTAGATTCGGAATCATGGACGAACGTAAAAGCAAAAAATATATCTGCTTATGCAAAAAGTAAAACCTTGGCAGAAAAGGCTTCTTGGGACTTTATTAATGCTCAACAAGACACACCTAAAATGGAACTCGCTGTTGTAAATCCAGGTCCTGTTTTTGGACCAAGTTTATCAGGAGACTTAACGGGGGCTTCAATGGGCATGTTTACAAATATGTTACAAGGGAAAATGCCTATGATTCCTCAAGCATCTATTAATATGTCAGACGTAAGAGACATTGCTAAAATTCATGTACTAGCTCTTGAAAATGAAAAAGCAGATGGAAAAAGATTTATTGTTACTACTGAAGAACCTTTCGCTTTTCAGGAAGTGGCCAAAATACTTAAATCCAATGGTTATGATAAAGTAAGTACAAAGTTGGCCCCTAATTTTTTACTCAAACTCCTAGGTAATATTGATAGAGAAGCAAAAAGTATGAAATCTTTTATTGGTAAAACTTATAATGGTGATGTATCCTTAACAATGAAAACATTTGATTGGAATCCCATACCTTTTAAAAAGACTGTTTTGGATACTGCTAAATCAATTGAATTCTATCTTAACCAAAATTAATTAATGAAGGATCTTAAATCATAAGTCATAATCATCTTTCAAAATATTTAGATTTCATTTCTTTTTTCAAAAAAAAATATTAAATTAAAAACAATGGTAATAGTACCAAACACAAAACTCTTTAAAAAATACTCAAATGAAGAATAAACTATTTTTAATATTTCTATTAAGTTTTACATTATTAAGTTTTAGTCAAAATACATTAATTCCTGACCCTAATTTTGAACAAGCCTTAATAGATTTAGGCTATGATAATGCTCCAATTAATGGTTCTGTA
>PAUJ01000037.1 GCA_002713705.1 Flavobacteriaceae bacterium | reverse complement strand
TTGTCTGATGGATTGTCAAAGTTGTGTAGTTTGTCATTAAAATAAACATCTACATTATATTTCTTTGCTTCTGAAATGAAGATTACATAGGTTGCTGAATTTCGTTCTAATCTGTTTTGGTTTCTGAACCATATAGCTTTAATATCACCATTTCTAATGTCAAGAAGTAATCTTTTGAGTTGGGGTCTATTTTTTATATCTGCTCCTCCAGATACACCTTCACCTTCATTATAAATTGTGTACTTTAGATTGTTCTTTAGAGCAAATTCTTTACCTTCCCTTGTTTGATTTGTTATAGAGGTTGAAACTTTATCTTCTTTTGAAAGTCTTGTGTAGATAGCTAACATTAAATTGTTTTTGGTTATCAAATTTAATGAATTATTATAAATACTACAATATACTTTTTTACTGATGTAGCATTAGTTGGAGGAGGTACTTACCCAAAACCTGGAGAAATTTCATTGTCACACAATGGAGTTTTATTTTTAGATGAATTACCTGAATTTAAACGGGGAGTACTCGAAGTTATGCGACAACCATTAGAAGATAGAGAAATTACTATTTCTAGAGCTAAGTTTACTATAACTTATCCATCAAGTTTTATGTTAGTGGCTAGCATGAATCCTAGCCCTAGTGGATACTTTAATAACCCTAATGCTCCACTGAATTCTACTCCAGCGGAGATGCAACGGTACTTAAGCAAAGTATCTGGCCCATTATTAGATCGAATAGATATTCATATAGAAGTAACTCCAGTTCCTTTTGAAAAGCTGAGTGATGATCGTAAGGGAGAAGCGAGTACTCTTATAAGAGAACGGGTTAACAAAACTAGAAAAATACAATCAGAACGTTTTTCAGTATCAGAAAATGTTCATTACAACGCCCAGATGGGCGTGAAACAGATTAGGAAGTTCTGTATTTTGGAAAAAGATTCTTTACAATTATTAAAAACAGCCATGGAGCGATTAAATCTTTCAGCTAGAGCATATGACCGAATATTAAAAGTTTCGAGAACTATAGCTGATTTGGAAGCTTCGGATAGCATTAAGGGTAGTCATATTTCAGAAGCCATTCAATATAGGAGTTTAGATAGAAATGCTTGGTTGGGTTAATTATTGTTTAATTATAGATCTAAAGGTAAGATTGATTCGAGGATTGTTTATTTTTTTAGTAGGAGGGAGCCTATGCAGCCAATGAGTTTGTGTTTCGTCTTTCATAATTAACAAGCTACCATGTTCTAAATATAACGCTACCTTTTCTTTAGATTCCTTGTGTTTAAAAGCAAATTTGCGTTCAGCTCCAAAACTAAGGGATCCAATAGCTCCATTTTTTTTTAGATCTTTTTCACCATCACTATGCCAAGCCATTCCTTCATCACCACTATGGTAGAGATTAAGTAAACAAGAATTAAATTGTTCTCCTGTTTTATGTTCAATTAGTTCTTTTAAAAAAAATAATTCTTTAGTCCAAGGCATTGCCTTTTTGGTGACTTTAGAGTAGGTATAAGGAAACTCTTCTTCTCCATACCATGCTACTTTACGTTTGGTAATTATTTTTTTACCAAACATGATGGCTTCATCGTTTTTCCAAGATATATTATGTAGTAAGGCTTGATAATATTGATCTGCATCCTTTTGGCCTAAAATTTTCCCAAAATAATTAACAGTGCCCTGCTTAGGGAGTAAATTGATGTTTGAATCAAAATCTAAATCAAATAGTTTCATGTTAATGGTTTCTCTTTAAGTTTAACTAAATGGTTTTACTAAATTTAAAAAACCTCATTTTACTTTTTATTAGTTAAATATAGTAAAGTTTTTTCCAGTTAATGCTCATAAATTAAATAGTTATCAATTTCAATTATTTGATTTAACAATATATTAAGGGTTAAAAAAAAGAGCTGTCGTATATTTATAGAAGTAACTAATACTAATAAAATGTTAAAATATAATTTAAAATCAACGGTGCTTACAATAGCTTCTTTATTTTTCTTGATAATTTCATGCAAAGATTCTTATAATACAGAAAAATCATCAACACAAATAGAGACCAAACTCTCTATAGAATTTGAAAAATACCAGTTAGATAATGGACTTGATGTTGTTCTCCATCAAGATAAAAGTGATCCTATTGTTTCATTAGCAGTTCAATACGGTGTTGGATCCAATCGTGAAAAAACGGGAAGAACTGGTTTTGCTCATTTATTTGAACACATGCTTTTTCAAGAATCAGAAAATGTACCTCAAGATCAATTTTTTAAAAAAATACAAGATGCTGGAGGTACACTAAATGGAGGTACTTGGAAAGATGGAACTATTTATTATGAAATTGTACCCAACAATGCTTTGGAAACAATACTTTGGTTAGAAAGTGATCGAATGGGTTTTTTAATCAACACCGTAACAGAAACTGCTTTTTATAACCAACAAGAGGTAGTGCAAAATGAAAAAAGACAACGAGTAGATAATAATCCTTATGGACATACCAGTTGGGTAATCGACAAAAACTTATATCCAGAAGGACATCCATACAACTGGCAGGTTATCGGTGAATTAGTCGATTTACAAAACGCCACTGTTGATGATGTAAAAGAATTTTACAATAGTTACTATGGGCCAAATAATGCAACTCTGGTATTGGCGGGAGATTTTGAAACAGAAGATGCTAAAGCGCTTATAAAAAAGTATTTTGGAGAAATTAAGCCCAAGGCAGAAGTAGCTAAATTAGAACCACAACCTGTAACACTTTCAAAAACAAAAAGATTGTTCCACGAAGATAATTTTGCGACAGCACCTCAATTAAACATGGTATGGCCTACACCACAACAATATAAAGAAGATGCTTACGCTTTAGATTTTTTAGCGGAGCTAATTTCTAGTGGAAAAAAAGCGCCATTGTACCAAGTTTTAGTAAAAGATAAAAACTTAACGTCAAGAACAACAGCATATAATAATTCTCAAGAGTTAGCTGGTGAGTTTTATATCACAATTACTGCTAATAATGGAGTTAACTTAAATGAAGTGGAAGCTGGAATATTTGAAGCTTTTAAAATATTTGAAAAGGAAGGAGTCTCAGGCAACGATATTGAACGAATTAAAGCTGGATTAGAAACCGGTTTTTACAATGGTATTGGAAGTGTTTTAGGAAAATCTTTTCAGTTAGCTCAATACAATGTTTTTGCTGGTGATCCTGGATTTATTACTACAGATATTGAAAATATTAAAAAGGTAACTAAGGAGGACGTAATGCGTGTTTACAATAAATACATAAAAGATAAACCTTTTATAATGACCAGTTTTGTGCCTAAAGGACAATTAATATTAATAACAGAAAATTCTACTAAAGCTCCAGTAGTCGAAGAAAAAATTTCTGAAAATATAGCTAAAACTGTTAAAAACACCAATCAAGAAATTTTAAAAACTCCTTCAAATTTTGATCGTTCTGTGGAACCATCACAAGGAACATCTCCTAAGTTGAACCTTCCATCTACTTGGACAACTTCATTAAAAAATGGAATGAAAGTTTATGGTATTGAACAAAATGAAATTCCAACAGTTAATTTCAGTTTAGTAATGGAAGGTGGCCATTTATTAGATGATATCAATAAAAATGGTGTCGCAAATTTAATAACAGATATTATGATGGAGGGTACTGCTAATAAAACACCTCAAGAATTGGAAGAAGAGATTGAAATGTTAGGTGCAAGAATAAATATGTATACCACTAGAGAATCTATAGTGATTAGTGCTAATTGCTTAGTGCGTAATTTTGATAAAACTTTGGCTTTGGTAGAAGAAATATTATTAGAGCCAAGATGGGACGAAGAGGAATTTGCACGAATAAAAATAAAAATCATCAATGAGATCAAGCGATCTGACGCAAATCCTAATGTAGTTGCAGGGAGGGTATATAATAAAATATTATATGGGAAAAATCACATTTTTAGTTATCCAACTAGTGGAACTGAAGCTTCTGTAGAGTCGCTTACGATTGAAGATTTAAAGACTTTTTATTATAAAAACTTTTCTCCTTCGATTAGTAATTTTCATATAGTAGGAGCAATTACTGAAGCGGATAGTAAAAATATCTTGGCTTCATTCGGTGAAAAATGGAAAGCTAAAGAAGTGATAATTCCTTCTTATTCAATAGAAAACAATAGAGATAAAGCTTCTTTATATTTTGTTGATATTCCGGGTGCAAAACAATCGGTAATTAATATTGGATACATTTCTATGGCTAGAACGGATAAGGATTTTTATCCAGCTGAGGTAATGAATTATAAATTAGGTGGTTCTTTTTCAGGAAATGTAAATTTAATTCTTCGTGAAGAAAAAGGTTATACTTATGGAGCAAGAACAGGATTTAATGGTTCTAAAATTAAAGGAACCTTTAAAGCTACTTCAAGTGTAAGAACAAATACAACAGGAGAATCTGTTTCTATTTTTAAAGAAGAAATCGCAGATTATAAAAACGGTGTGAGTCAAGAAGATTTAGATTTCACTAAAAATGCGATGATAAAATCGAATGCTAGAAGGTTTGAAACACAATTTTCATTGTTAGGAATGCTACAAGAAATGAGTATTTATAACTTACCATTAGATTATATAGCGGAGGAAGAAGCTATTATAAGTGCTATGACGCTTGAGCAACATAAGCAGTTAGCTAATAAGTATTTAGATGAAACTAAAATGGCTTACGTGGTTATTGGAGATGCAGCAACACAATTTTCACAATTTAAAGACATGGACTTTGATGAAGTAAAATTAATGAGCAAAGAAGGCCAAGAATTAGAACTAGACGATGTTAAAATGTAAAAATATTTATTATTAACTAAAGTAGAATATTAGAATGGGAAGACCAAAAAATTGTATTTCCGTAACTAAAGCAAAAAAAATGCAAAAAAAACTGGAATGATACCAGAGCTTTAGGGATTGAAAGAGTCTTGGGAACTAGAGATATTAATGCAGTAACTTTTAATATTGACCAATTACAGGAGTTTATTGATTATGTAAAGAGTAAATCTGCAAGTCAGCGTATCGCTAAGCCAGGAATTCGAGTTTATTTTGCTGCTTATAAAAATTCGGTGTCAGATAAAGCAACGGTATTCTTAAATGCAACCGAAAGTGATGATGGTAATTCTGCCAATAATTATGGAATTGATCCTTTGAATTTTGGAACCAATGGTTGGCCACCAGAAGCTTATTAATATTGGATTATTTTCATCAATTTTTAATTAGCGCGATCACTAGTTTATCAGTAGAACTTATTGCCGCACTTTCAGGTTCTTATTATTTGAATAAGAATCTAAAAGTTAATAATGCAAATAGATTTTTAGTTTACTTTTTATGGCTTACCTTTTTTTTTGATTTAATTGGTTCCTATGCACCGATTGCTTATTTCTCGAATTATGAATATTTTAGTTTCATATGTGTTACAGGACGTTTTGAATATAATTACTGGTGGTTTAATATTTATATGCTTATTAGTTATGGTTTCTTTTTTTATTATTTCACCTCTTTTTTAATGAAAACCAAGGTAAAGCAAAGAATGAATTTATTGATTTTTTGTTACTTAATTTTTGGGGTTGGAAACTTAATATGTAGCGAAATATTTTTTAATGGAAATTCTATTTTGTCAAGTACTGTAGGCACATTAATCGTTTTGTTTTCTATTTTTCTATTCTTTTTTGATTTGTTGAAAAGTGATAGGATATTTATATTAACAAAATATTTACCTATTTATATCGCTGTTGGAGTATTAGTTAATAATATAGCATTAACTCCGATGGCTATTTTTTCTCAATATTTTATCTTCAATAACGAGTTGTTTATAAATATTAAAGCAGCTATAGTACCTATTGTAAATGTTATAATGTATGGATTGTTTACCATAGGTTTTTTAAAATGTTCGAAAAACAAGAATAATGGCAATGAACTAGGAATATAATAGGCTTAACTAAGTAATTAATAATGATTCAAAAACAGGAAAACATAATGTCTCAAGAAACAATTGTGTTAATTATTTATACCATTGCTGTTATTTTTGGTTTACTGTTATTTGTAATATTGTTTTTTATTTCCTTTCAGAATCGTAAAAACAAATTATTAGTAAAACAAATTGAATCAGAAAAACGATATGAACGTGAATTGGCAACTTCTCAATTAGAAATTCAAGAACAAACATTTAAAAATATTGGTTGGGAGTTACATGATAATGTTGGTCAATTACTATCGGTACTAAGTATTCAGTTAAATATGATGCTTTTAAAAGCACCAAGAACCATACAAAAACAATTAAAGGATACTAGTGATGTTCTCGGCAACATTATACAAGAAGTTAGTAACCTATCTAAAAATTTAAATAATGAGGTGGTCAATAAAAATGGTTTAATTCGTTCTTTAGAAATAGAAGTTGAACGTTTTAACAGGCTTAAATATTTAAAAGCTTCCTTTGAAGTTAACGGAAATATAATATGTATTTCTGCAGCTCATGAAATATTAATTTTCAGAATATATCAAGAATTTTTAGCCAATGTAATGAAACACTCAAAAGCAAAAAACTTATCTGTAACTTTAAATTTTAATGTGAATGATTTAGAGATCATTGCAGAGGATAATGGTGTTGGTTTTGATACTTGTCAAAAAACAGAAAGTTCTGGATTGCAAACAATAAAAGGAAGAGCCACNCTGTTGAATGCAAAATATTCATTAACTTCAATCATTGATAATGGCACCAANTTAGTACTCCNATATACTTTTCCAAATGAAACANAAAATTGATTATAACTTAGTAATTGTCGATGATCACTTATTAGTTGCCGATTCTCTGAAAATGTTAATTGAAACTTTTTCAGGGTACCATGTATTGTATCATGCTAAAAATGGAGTGGATTTACAGCAAAAAATAATCACAAATAAATCTATTCCTGATATTATTTTACTAGATGTNAACATGCCATTAATGAATGGGTTTAAAACGATGGAATGGTTATCTAAAGAATATNCAGAAGTTAAAGTATTAGCNTTATCTATAGACGATGATGAGCAAATTATTTTAGGAATGTTAAGTAGGGGAGCAAATGGTTATTTATTGAAAGANATACATCCNAATGCTTTAAAAANAGCTTTAAATGAAGTGATTGAAAAAGGTTATTACNATTCNGAAAAAGTTGCACATACCTTATTGAAATCATTAAAGAAAAAAAAAGAAATAACCACTGTTAANTTAGAAGAACATGAATTGAAATTCCTACAATTATCATGTAGTGAATTGACCTATGCTGAAATAGCAGCGNTCATGTTTTTGAGTCCCAAAACAATAGATAATTATCGAAGCAAGTTATTTAAACGATTCCAAGTTAAAAACAGAGTTGGTTTGGTGATTTTTTCTTTAAAAAATAATTTAATAAGTATATGATTATAGAACACAAGCTTTCCATAGNGGATCCTTTGGTACTGGTGCTATTAAATTAATTTCTTCTTTTTTTACGGGATGTATAAAAGATAACTTTCTTGAATGCAAGTGGATTCCTCCATCTTTATTACTTCTGTCAAAACCGTATTTTAAATCTCCTTTAATGGGAGATCCTATAGATGANAATTGTGATCTGATTTGGTGATGCCTCCCTGTTTTTAAATCAATTTCTAATAAGGAATATCGATCTAGTTTTTTAACAACTTGGTAATCTAAAATGGCTTTTTTACTATCTGGAACCTCATTTTTATGAGCNTGTGATTTATTTTGTTTAGGATTTCTTTTTAAAAAATGAATTAACGTATCGGAGGCAATAACGGGTTCATCCTTTACAATTGCCCAATATGTTTTTTTTGTATTTCGCTCTGCAAAAAGTTTGTTTAGCCTTGACAATGCTTTACTGGTACGAGCAAAAATAACAATACCGCTGGTAGGTCTATCTAAACGATGAACCACTCCTAAAAATACAGCTCCTGGTTTGTTNTGTTTTTCTGCAATGTATTGTTTAACGACTTCAGATAGTGGAATATCACCAGTTTTATCTCCCTGAACAATATCACCCACTCTCTTATTGACAGCAATAATGTGATTGTCTTCATATATAACTTGAAGATTATCTTTAGTTGAAATTATTTTTGAAGACAAATTATTTTTGTTTTACTCACTACCAACTACTCACTATNTTAATATTGCTCTTTCTCATTAGGGAAATCACCACTTTTTACATCTTTGATGTAATTTTCAAAAGCATTAGTCATTTCGTGATACATATCTAAATAGCGTCTTAAAAAACGGGGATTAAACTCATGGGTCATTCCTAACATATCATGTGTTACCAAAACTTGTCCGTCAACTCCACTTCCGGCACCAATTCCGATAATAGGAATTCGAATGCTTTTNGCAACTTCTTCAGCCAGTTTAGCGGGTACTTTCTCTAAAACAATTGCAAAACAACCANTTTTTTCAAGCATTAAGGCATCTTTTTTAAGTTGTTCTGCTTCTGCTTCTTCTTTAGCTCTAACGGTATAGGTTCCAAATTTATATATAGATTGTGGTGTAAGGCCTAAGTGGCCCATAACAGGTATTCCCGCATTTAATATTCTTTTAATAGAATCTTTAATCTCTTTTCCACCTTCAAGTTTAACGGCGTGACCACCACTTTCTTTCATAATTCTAATAGCAGATCTTAACGCTTCTTTAGGATCACTTTGATAGGTTCCAAAAGGTAAATCAACGACTACTAAGCACCGATTAATAGCTCTCACTACTGAAGAAGCATGGTAAATCATTTCATTTAAAGTAATAGGAAGTGTAGTTTCATGNCCTGCCATAACATTGGAAGCAGAATCNCCTACTAGTATGATGTCCACACCAGCATTGTCTACAATCTTTGCCATAGTGTAATCGTATGCCGTTAGCATCGAAATTTTTTCACCTTTACTTTTCATATCTACCAATGTTTTGATAGTAATGCGTTTATATTCTTTTTTAGCTGTACTCATAAGTTTAACAGAATTGNATGGTAAATGTACTAATTTTGGAACGTAATTTTAAGATGGATTCTAAAAATTCATTTCTTTTAAAAAAAAATGAAAATTTTGAGGTGAATGATTTTTAAATGNTCGNATTTGTTTAAAAATATTGGAAATAATCCATAGTTATTATGGATATATTCCATAATTTTGAAGAATGGAAATATTTTCATCAGGAAAACTTAGTAAAGTAAAGAATAGGCATGCTCCAGAGGCTTCCAAACAAACAGGTTTTCCTAGTCCTGCGACNCATTATGCGGAAGCTAGTATCGATTTGCATAAAGAATTAATAGCCAATCGTGATGCTACTTTTTTTGTACGAATAGCTGGAGATGAACTTTCATATTACAATATCTGGAATAATGATGTATTATTAATTGATCGATCATTAANACCTAAAAAAAATGATTTGGTATTGGTGGTTATAGACGGAGAATTTAAAGTGGTTAAATTTCCTAAAGTATTTTTAGAAACCGAATTCGTTCTTTGGGGATTGATTCGTTATATTATTCATTACGCTCGATGATAGCTTTGGTAGATTGTAATAGTTTTTACGCTACATGCGAGCAAGTATTTCGTCCNGATTTATGGGGAAAACCTGTTGTAGTTCTTAGTAATAATGACGGTTGTATAATTGCTGCCAATAAAGAAGCAAAGGCTATTTCAGAAATTTCAATGTTTGAACCTGTTTTTAAAATTAAAAAGCAATTAATTAGAAATAACGTCACGATTTTTTCTTCTAATTATACCCTTTATGGCGAAATGTCACANCGGGTGATGAATATTCTTAGTGCTTTTTCACCACAAGTTGAAATTTATAGNATCGATGAGGCTTTTGTAGATGTTTCAGGAATGGAGTATTTTTCATTGAATNAATATGGTCATCAGATGAAAGATACCATCTTTGAGTATACAGGCCTTCCTGTAGGAGTAGGAATAGCAGCCACTAAGGTATTGGCAAAATTAGCAAATAGAATTTCTAAGAAACGTGTTTCAGAAAACCAGGGTGTTTTTGTGATTGATTCCGAAGAAAAAAGAATAGAAGCACTAAAATGGGCAACTATAAAAATGGTATGGGGAATCGGCAGTAAGCATGCAAAGCGTTTAAATAACATTGGAATTTTTACTGCTTATGAATTTACACAACTTCCAGAAGAATGGGTTCGGAAAAATATGACGGTGGTAGGAGTTCGTATTTGGAATGAATTAAAAGGAATACCAAGTATCGAATTTAAAACAATGCCCAAACCAAAACAAGGAATCGGTACTTCAAAATCATTTGGAAAAAAAATAGAAAATTTAGGAATGATTCAAGAAGCTTGTGCTTATTATATTAGCGAGGTTAGTGAAGTACTTCGGAATCAAAAATCTTGTGCAACCTATCTTCANGTTTTTTTACATACCAATTACTTTAGTGANCGCGATAAACAATACTCTAATAGTATTACGGTAACCTTAAGTATTCCTACGAGCGATACATTTGTTTTAATTTCAGAAGCAAAAAAAGCATTGGATNCTATTTATAAACCGGGTTACCGATTTAAAAAAGTAGGGGTATGTTTAAGCGGTATCATTCCNAGAAAATATGTGCAGGGTAATTTATTTTTAGCCGCTCCACNATTGGATAAAAAAGCGTTGGTGANTGTTTTTGACATGATGAATAGGAAATATGGAAAATCTACTTTGTTTTCAGGATTGGTTGGAACTCGGGTAAAAGAATGGGAATTAATAAAAGAAGATCGAAGTCCTCGTTATACTACACAATGGAATGAATTATTAACGGTAAANGCGAATAAGTATTAAAATTAACTATCTTTTTAAAAATAAATCTGCCACCCTGTCATATCAAATCTACTGGCATAAAGATTGCCATACAGTAAATGTCTCATTAATTTTTGAGATTTNAAATTATTGATAAATAAAAATATAATTTATAGTTATGAGTAAAATAATAGGAATCGATTTAGGAACAACCAACTCTTGTGTGGCTGTAATGGAAGGTAGTGAACCAACTGTAATTCCTAATGCTGAAGGAAAAAGAACAACACCTTCAGTTATCGCATTTGTAGAAGATGGTGAAATTAAAGTTGGAGATCCTGCAAAAAGACAAGCAGTTACTAACCCAACAAAAACTATTTCTTCTATAAAAAGATTTATGGGAAATACGTTCACTGAATCTAGTAAAGAAGCAAAACATGCTGCTTATAAAGTAGTAAAAGGTGACAACGATACTGCTCGTGTAGATATTGATGGTAGAATGTACACGCCACAAGAACTTTCTGCAATGATTCTTCAAAAAATGAAGAAAACTGCAGAAGATTATTTAGGACATAGTGTAACGGAAGCTGTAATTACAGTACCAGCATATTTTAACGATAGTCAGCGTCACGCAACTAAAGAAGCAGGAGAAATCGCTGGATTAAAAGTTAGAAGAATTATCAACGAACCAACCGCAGCTGCTTTAGCTTACGGAATGGACAAAAAAGGAACAGACCAAAAAATAGTAGTATTTGATTTTGGTGGTGGTACCCATGATGTCTCTATCCTTGAATTAGGAGACGGTGTATTTGAGGTGTTATCTACCGATGGAGACACACACTTAGGGGGAGATGATGTTGATCAAAAAATTATTAATTGGTTAGCTGAAGAATTTAAGAATGATGAATCTATAGACTTGCGTGATGATCCAATGGCATTACAGCGTTTAAAAGAAGCTGCAGAAAAAGCAAAAATTGAATTATCTGCTGCAGCACAAACAGAAATTAATTTACCATATGTTACCGCTACTGCTAGTGGACCAAAACACTTGGTAAGAACATTGTCAAAATCTAAATTTGAACAATTAATTGATGATTTAGTAAAACGTACTATTGCACCTTGCGAAAAAGCATTAAAGGATGCAGGACTTTCAAAAAGTGATATTGACGAAATTATTTTGGTAGGAGGATCTACTCGTATTCCTGCAGTGCAAGAAGCGGTAGAGAAATTCTTTGGTAAAAAACCCAATAAAGGAGTAAATCCAGATGAGGTAGTTGCTTTAGGAGCGGCTATTCAGGGAGGAGTTTTAACTGGAGATGTAAAAGATGTATTGTTATTAGATGTAACTCCACTTTCTTTAGGAATTGAAACAATGGGTGGTGTTATGACTCATTTAATTGAATCTAATACAACCATTCCAACGAAGAAATCACAAGTGTTTTCGACAGCTGCAGATAATCAACCAAGTGTTGAAATTCATGCAATGCAAGGAGAACGTCCTATGGCTGCAGATAATAAAACAATTGGTCGTTTTCATTTGGATGGTATTCCGCCAGCACAAAGGGGTACTCCACAAATTGAAGTTACTTTTGATATTGATGCTAACGGAATCATTAAAGTAAGCGCTACCGATAAAGCAACTGGAAAGTCTCAAGACATTCGAATTGAAGCATCTTCAGGCTTAACAGATGAGGAAGTGAAAAAAATGAAACAAGATGCAGAAGCAAATGCAGAATCTGATAAAATAGCGAAAGAAAAGGCAGATAAGTTAAATGAAGCGGATGCAATGATTTTTCAAACTGAAAAACAACTGAGTGAATTTGGAGATAAAATTTCTGAAGANAATAAAAAACCAGTTGAAGAAGCCCTAGAAGAATTGAAAAAAGCTTATGAAACTAAAGAAGTTGAAACTATTCAACCAGCCTTAGATAAAATAAACGAAGCTTGGAAAGCTGCTTCCGAAGAGATGTATAAAGCTCAAGCTGATGCTCAACAAGAAGGGGGATCTCCAGCAGGAGATGCTCAACCAGAGGGCGAGGCTACAGAAGAAAACAGTGACGTAGAAGATGTCGACTTTGAAGAGGTAAAATAATTCTGTTATAAACATAGATTTAAAAGCGACACGATGGTGTCGCTTTTTTTATGATATAACCAAAAAAAGAACTATATTGTAAGATAGAATTAACACTAAAACACACTAAAACACACTAAAACACACTAAAACATATAAAAATGAAAAAAGTATTATTTGTAGTAACNATAATAGCTGCCTTTGGATTTTCAGTTATATCTTGTAATTCTAAATCAAAGAAAGAAACGGAAGAAAAAGAGACTGTTCTTGAAGTTCAGAAAATTAACGTTAATAAGGTTGCTGGTATGGAATCCTATGCAACTATCGAAGAAGCTAAGACAAGAGCAAAAAAAATGGGTTGTGAAGGTTATCACGAAATTAAAGATGGCGAAAATGTTAGATACATTCCTTGTAAAGTTCATAGTGATATTAAAAGTCAAATAGAAGGAGATGAAAGTAAAGCTAAAAGTCACTTAAAAGAAGGAGGAGATGATGTTAAAAAGGAATTTAAAAAAGTAGATGATGGTGTTAAAAAAGAATATGAGGAAGTAAAAAGTGATCTTGAAAAGAAGAAAAATTAAGAAATCGATTAATAGCCTCAGAGTTTAAATTTTAATTATTATCTTCCGATTTATTGCAATCATCTTTTTATTTATAGCTAAAAATAAAATTTATTTTTTAGAGATTTTCATTATAAAATCAGTATTCACTTCGTGTATACCATCGAATACATGAATNTCTAAATGTTTTCCAAATAAATTAACACCTTTTATGGTTTCTTCCGTTTTCTTTGCCTCGTTTATATATTGATCTTTATCTCCATATAAGTAAGTGACTTGTGTTTTTTTGGTTAAAAATGAAAAGTCTTCAGGNTTTAATTCAGTTGGAATGCCTCCGGAATGTAATATTAAATGATTGCATTTTATCTTTCTACTTGCAACCCATCTAGCAGCAATAGAAACTCCTTGAGAATATCCTAGAATAATTAGATTATGAACTGATTTGTCTATTTCTGATTGATAAATTTTATCTAGATAAGTCAATATGTTTTTGGTTTCATCAATGGTGTTTTCTTTTGTTAACCAAGAGGCACCAACATGCTTAAATTTTTTTCCTTGATAATATTTAGAAGGAGCTTGCGGAGCGATTATAAAATTTTCTTCCGGATTAATTTTTGAAAAATAATTAATAAAATACTTACTTAAATAACCTAAGCCATGAAAAACAATCCAAACATTTTTTGTTTTTTCAGTTAAATTATTCAAAATAGAATACGTATTGGAAGTTGTGTAGATTACTTTTTTTTCAACCGACATTTTGTGATTCATTTTGTATTTTTACAAAGGTAAATTAATTATATGAAAAAAAACAAAGAACAATTGTTAGCAGCTTGCAATGCAATTTGTAAAAATACTTTAATGGAAACTTTAGAGATTGAATTTATTGATCTTACAGAAGATGTATTAACCGCTAGAATGCCTGTCACTTCAAAAGTTCATCAACCTGACGGCGTTTTGCACGGAGGAGCTTCTGTTGCATTAGCAGAAAGTATAGGAAGTGCCGCAGCAATTGTGTTTTTGGGCCAAGAAAATAGTACGATTCGAGGTTTAGAAATTTCAGCAAATCACATCAAAAGTATAAGAGATGGTTTTGTTTATGCGAAGGCAACAGCTTTGCATAGAGGTAAAACAACTCAACTTTGGCAGATTAAAATTGAAAACGAAGCTGCAGAGTTAATTTCCTTAGTAAAATTAACAACCATTACTTTTTATAAATAAAACGACCCTGGATTTTANAAACATTCTAAAAAAAGTTGCACAGCAGTATTCAGAAGATTTACCTTTTGCACTTTACTCTTTGCCAAATAATAAAGACCTTACTATTGTATTACAAAACAATAATGTTTTGTATGATACTACAAGTTATGCTGAAGAATCTTTTGCCTTTGCTCCATTTGATTATCAAGGAAAAGCACTGTGTATTCCTTTGAAAAAAAGTGTCTTTTTTGAAACTGAATTTACTCTGAACACCATTTATAAAAATGAAATTATAATAAATGAGGACCTAGAAACTAAAGAAACTTATTGTAAACAAGTAAAAAAAGCTATAAGTGTTATAAAATCTAGTAATGCATCAAAAATTGTTCTTTCTAGAAAAAAAGAGATTGACTTAAAACAATTCGATATTTCTATACTGATAAAAAGATTATTAAATTTATATCCTTCTGCTTTTAGATATATATGGTATCATCCCCAAACGGGTTTTTGGTGTGGGGCTTCTCCAGAAATTCTATTTCAAACAGAAGGGGCTTCTTTTGCTACCATGGCATTGGCAGGAACACAAATAATTAAAAAAGATACCGTTCCTTATTGGAATATTAAAGAATTAAATGAACAAAAAATAGTAGTAGATGCAATAACCAATAGCCTGAAAAAGCTAACTTCAGTTTTAAGAATTTCAGAAACATACAATTATAAAGCTGCGTCTTTAGTTCATCTACGAACAGATATTACAGGAAATCTCAAAGAAGAAAAAAAGACTTTATCGGTGATNGCTTCTGTCTTACATCCAACACCCGCTGTTTGTGGTACTCCTCAAGATTATGCGAAATCTTATATTTTGGATAATGAAGATTATGATAGAGAATTTTATACCGGTTTTTTAGGTCCAATTTATCAAAAAGACTCTTGTTCAAAACTGTTTGTTAATTTGCGTTGTATGAAAATTGATGCAAATATTGCTACATTATTTGTTGGTGGAGGAATTACTATTGATTCAGAACCAGAAAGTGAATGGGAAGAGACCCAACATAAATTACAAACCATGCTGCAAGTAATCTATCCGATGTTATAAATTTTTCTTTTACTATTTGTACTTTTACAGCAATGAAGTTTTCCAATAAAAAATTATCTCAAACCATTACTCAATTATGTCTTGCAAAGGGAATACGAAATATTGTTATTTCGCCTGGATCGCGTAATGCCCCATTAACTATTGGATTTACAGAAAATAAAAATTTTATAANTTATAGTATTGTAGATGAACGGTGTGCTGCTTTTTTTGCTTTAGGTATCGCTCAGCAACTTGACGAACCCGTCGCATTAGTTTGTTCCTCGGGATCTGCATTATTGAATTACTATCCCGCTATTTCAGAATCTTTTTACAGTGATATTCCATTAGTTATTTTGTCGGCAGATCGTCCTACAGAATTAATTAATATAGGAGATGGACAAACGATTCAACAAGAAAATGTATTTCAAAATCATATTTTAGAAAGTGCTAATTGTATCGAAGGGGATGCATATAACTTATTTAACGAAGCAATAATTAATTTAGCTTTAAATACTGCAATTAGTAAGAAAGGCCCTNTTCATATAAATTTACCTTTCTCTGAACCTTTATATAAAACCACAGAAAATTTAACCATTACTGCTAAAAGTACTCCGATTCTTGTAGCTGCAAAAAAAGTTAATGAGGATTTAAATCCATTTGTAAAAAAGTGGAACGGCGCTAAAAGAAAATTAATTTTAGTCGGCGTATTAAAACCAAATAGTATTGAAAAAAAATATTTAGATATTCTTGCTAAAGATGAAAGTATTATTGTGCTAACTGAAACTACTTCAAACCTCCATGACAAAAATTTTTTCCCAGCAATAGACCAATTAATAGCTTCCTTCGATAAAAATGAACTGATTGATTTTGAACCAGAAATTCTTTTAACGTTTGGGGGTATGGTTATTTCAAAAAAAATAAAAGCACTTTTAAGAGATTATTCTCCAAAAGAACATTGGCATATAGATCCTAAAAAGGCTAATGATACTTTTTTTTATTTAACACATCATTTTAAAACCACAGTCAATTTATTCTTTAACGAGTTTCTTCCAAAGATTGAAACTGTTAAAAGCAATTATCAATCTAATTACTTATCTGTAAAAGAATATAGATTAAAAAAACACAAAAAATATATAAGCATTATTCCATATTCAGATTTAAAAATATTTTCAGCTATTGTAAATATTATGCCAAAAAATATGCAATTGCAATTGAGTAATAGTTCAACAATACGATATGCTCAATTCTTCAATTTTGATGAGCGTATTGATGTTTTTTGTAACAGAGGAACAAGTGGTATAGATGGTAGTACTTCAACCGCAATAGGAGCAGCAGTAGTCTCAAAGAAAGAAACGTTATGTGTGACCGGAGATTTAAGTTTTTTGTATGACAGTAATGCATTGTGGAATAATTACATACCTTCTAATTTTAAAATTATAGTAATTAATAATGGAGGTGGGGGAATATTTAGAATATTACCCGGTGAGAAAAATACCAACAACTTTGACACTTTTTTTGAAACAAAGCATCAATTTACAGCTTTGCATTTATGTGAAATGTATAATTTAGAATATACAATGATTCACTGTGAAAGTGAATTAAATCAGAATTTGAAGTCATTTTTTAGTTCTTCAGATACTCCGAAATTATTAGAAATTTTCACTCCTTCAGAAATTAATGACCAAATATTATTAGAATATTTTAATTTTTTAAAATAATCTTATTTACTTACTAAGAGGACTGTCTGTATTTATGATAATGTGAATTTTTTTAAATAAAATTAAGATGCTAATCTACTGAGTGTTTTTTTATAAATTAATAATCAAATATCTAACTTTAAATTATTAAGATTTATCTTTGCAAGATGTTTGAAATAGGAAAATACATCACATTAACGATTTTACGAGAAACAGACCCTGGATTGTACCTGGGAAAAGATACTGAATCTGAAGAAGTAGTATTACTGCCGCATAAATACAAACCAGAAACGTTCGATATTGGTGATGAAATTCGTGTTTTTATTTATTTAGATTATGATGAGCGTCCTATTGCTACAACTTTAGAGCCTTTTTTAAATTTAAATGGATTTGGATACTTGCGTTGTGCAGATGTTACAAAACATGGGGCATTTATGGAATGGGGTTTAGAAAAACATTTGTTTGTCTCTTTTAAAGAACAAGCACGTCCAATGAAAATTGACAACTGGTATATCGTGTATTTATATTTAGATGAACAAACCAATAGATTAGCAGGTTCTAGTAAAACAAATCAGTTCTTACAAAATGACAATCTAACAATAAAAGCCTATGATGAAGTGAATGTTTTAATAACACATTTAACTGAAAAAGGTGCCAATGTAATTATTAATGGACTTCATAAAGGGCTGATATATTTAGAAGATATATTTGAAGACATTCGTACAGGAGATCGATTAAAAGCATTTGTAAAAAATATACGTGACGATCATAAAGTTGATGTTGTATTACAAAAACAAGGTTATAGAAGTATAGAGCCTAATGCACANTTTATATTAAACGAATTAAAAGCATCTGGAGGTTTTATACAATTACATGACAAATCTTCACCAGAAACTATTAAAGAAATTTTGGGCTTGAGTAAAAAAAGTTTTAAAAAAGCAATAGGAAGCCTTTATAAGGATAAGCAAATAAGTATTAAAGACGATGGAATAGAATTAATTTAATCGCATTTGTTTTCAAATAATTACATTAATTGTTATGTCAGCACTCGCATGTTAAATTATTTTTTTTCTTTATATTTACTATTCTATTCATTCCTTAATGAATTTATGAAATAATGAATTTTACTGGTAAAACGTTATGGATTACAGGTGCTTCTTCAGGAATTGGAAAAGCTGTTGCTTTAGAATTATCAACTAAAAACTGTCATTTAATTNTTTCTGGAAGAAAGGAACAGGAATTAATTGATGTAGCTGCTAGTTGTAAAATAAATGGAAGTACTGCTTGGGTTGTTCCCTTTGATTTAGCTGATGAAAAATCTATTAATCAAGCTGCAACATTAGTGTTAGAAAAAGTAACTAAAATTGATGGATTGTACCATTTTGGTGGTATTAGTCAGCGATCTTTTGCTAATGAAACCCCATTGTCTGTAGATAGAAAAATATTTGAAGTTAATTTTTTCGGTACCATAGGGCTTACTAAAAAAGTATTGCCATTAATGATAAAAAATGGGGCTGGTCAAATAGGGGTAACTACAAGTATAGTTGGAAAATTTGGTTTCCCTTATCGTTCTTCTTATTCTGCAACTAAGCAAGCTTTGCATGGTTTTTTTGAAAGTTTAAGATCAGAAAATGTAAGTCATGGCATAAAAATATCAATGATTATTCCAGGACGCGTTAAAACGAACATTTCTGTTAATGCATTGGATAAAGAAGGGAATGCTTATGATGAAATGGATCAAGGTCAAAATAAAGGAAAATCTGTAACTAAAACTGCAAAAATAATTGTGAGTAAATTGCAAATTGAAAAAAAAGAAATATTAGTTGGGGGAAGTGAATTAATTATGGTACATATCCGTAGGTTTTTTCCAAGATTATACTATTATTTATCATCTAGAGTTAAACCTCTATAGATACATGAAATTAAAAGAGGTATGAAAATTAACGGAATTCAACAATTAGGTGTAGGAGTAGAGGATATTCATGAGGCTTGGGATTGGTATCGGAAGTATTTTTCTATGGATATTTTAATGTTTGATGAAGAAGCTGTTGCAGAATTGATGTTAGCTCATACCGAAGGAAAACCCAGAAAAAGACACGCAATTTTAGCATTGAATCTTGAAGGTGGAGGTGGTTTTGAAATTTGGAAGCATACTGGTAAAAAGCCAAGCCCCATTTCTTTTGAAATACAACTTGGCGATTTAGGAATAAATATTGGAGTTTTAAAATCCCAAAATGTCACTATTGCTTACGAATCGTATAAAGCAGCTGGACTTAATTTAC
Organism: Flavobacteriaceae bacterium; assembly: GCA_002713705.1. Classification (GTDB taxonomy): domain Bacteria; phylum Bacteroidota; class Bacteroidia; order Flavobacteriales; family Flavobacteriaceae; genus Marifrigoribacter. The sequence continues at coordinate 51,076 of PAUJ01000037.1, read as the reverse complement.
TTGGAGAAATTTCTGAAGATCCCCATGGTAATAAACATTTTTTTTTAAAAGATATTTATAATAATATTTGGGAAATTAAAGAACACTCAGAAGTCTTTAAAAAGGAAAAAGCGTTAAATGGAGGTGTTTTTGGAACTATAATAGGGGTTAAAAATATTGATGAAAGTTTAAAAGTATATCGAGATATTTTAGGATATGATGAAGTTGTGTATGATAAAACAGGACTTTTTAAGGATTATAATGGCATCCCTGGAGGAGATAATGAGTTTAGAAGGGTTTTATTAAGACATTCAGATATTAAAGATGGAGCATTTAGCACCCTTTTTGGAAAATCTGAAATAGAATTGATACAAGTTTTAAATAGGGAACAAAAAGATATTTATAAAGGACGTATTTGGGGTGATCCTGGCTTTATTCATTTATGTTTTGATATTAATAATATGGACGCTTTAAGAGAAAAAGCGAAATCAATTGGCTTTCCTTTTACGGTAGATAGTGCAAAAGCCATGGATACATTTGATATGGGAGATGCTGGAGGGAATTTTGCATATATCCAGGCACCCGAAGGAACATTAATTGAATTTGTTGAAACTCATAAGATTCCTCTTATCAAAAAAATTGGTTGGAATATAGATTTTAGAAAACGAGGTAATCACCCGCTTCCAAATTGGATATTAAATTTATTTAAATATAAAAGAGTAAAATAAAATAGTTCATAAATTAATTAATAGGTTTGATAATGCACTATTTAAATCTTTAAATTTAAAATTAAATCCGTTATTTCTTAACTTTTCAACAGCTATTTGATTCCCATTAGTTAGTGTTTCTGTAAGTTCTCCAAAAATAAGTCTTAACATAAAGGTAGGTATCTTAATAACTATTACTTTCTTATCTAACACTTCAGCAATTTTTCTGTTAAATTCTAAATAGGTATTATTAATCGGAGCAACTGCATTATAAGGACCAATATAGTTTTTATTAGTAATTGAATTCATAAAGACTGTTATTAGATCATCTATATGAATCCAAGAAAACACTTGTTTGCCATCACCAAATATTGGTAATATTCCAAATTTTATAGGAAGTTTTATTTTTTCAAAAGCACCTTTATTTTTAGTTAAAACAATTCCCGTTCTAATAATAATGGTACGGATTTTTAATTCATTAAACCGCAAGGCTTCCGTTTCCCAATCAAGACAAATTTTAGCTAGAAAATCAACTCCAGATACATTATCTTCTTTGAGAATTTTAGCCGATTTTTTTGTGCCGTAATATCCTGTAGCAGAGGAATTAATAAAAAAATCAAGTGCTACTTTGTTTTTTTTTATGGTTTCAAAAAGNAATCTTGTTGAAAGGATTCGACTATTATACAGAATTTCTTTTCTTTTTTCTGTCCACCTACCTTCTGCAATATTAGCACCTGTTAAATTAATAATTCCAGAAACTCCTTTAAAAGCGGCAATATCTATGTATTCTTCATCATTATTCCATAAAAAAGTTTGTGAATCTTTACTTTTTCTTCTACTAAGTATATTTACTGAATACCCTTCTTCAATTAATTTATTTTTTAAAAAAGAGCCAATTAATCCCGTTCCGCCAACTAATAAAATTTTCAACAATTAATTATTTTTTTAATATTCATAATACCTTCCTATTTGCAAATTATAGTTTTAATTGAAAAATATCAATTTAAATATTATTTGATGGTTTTAAAAGTTTTTATCATTCCATAATACAGTATGTATCCATAGCAAATCATCGTTAGTATAAAGGCTGTTTTAAATCCAAATCCATCTATTAAACTACCAAAAGCAAAAGGTATAATAGCTCCGCCTACAATTGCCATACAAAGCAATCCTGAAGCTTGTGCTTTTAAATCTCCTAATCCTTCTAGCGTTAGGGTGAAAATGGTTGGAAACATTATTGAATTAACTAAACCTACTGCTAAGATAGACCACATAGAAAGTAAACCTACTGTATTAATTGAAATTGCAATTAAAGCAATAGCGAGTAAAGCAAAAATACTGAGTACCTTGCTTGGAGGTATTATTTTTGTTAAATATGCTCCAATAAAACGACCAATCATAGCGCCACCCCAATAAAAGATTATAAAAATTCCCAATAAAGATTTTGGGTCAGAATTAGAAAATGTTTTATTGAAAGTGCTGGCTATTGTATTTGCAATATTCATCATAGTTTGATTCTCAGCAATAATTACCGCAAGATTCATATCATCAAAATAGTTCACCAAAAAACTACCTATAGAAACTTCCGCTCCTACATACACAAATATACCAAGAGCGCCTAACATCATTATTTTGTTTTTTAATAAGGCTAAATAACCGCCCTTAGGGCTTTTCTCCATTACTTTAGGTAACTTTATAAAGGAAAAAGTTAGTGCTAATATTACTATAAAAGCAGCAATAAATAAAAATGGTGTTTGAACTGTTGCGGCTTCAGCTGCATAATAANTAGCTTTATCTGTGCTGTTCAATAGGTTGATTTCTTCAGATGTTTTTACGGAATCGCTCAATAAGAATAAAGCACCAACGACGGGTGCAATGGTTGTTCCTAATGAATTAAAAGCTTGCGATAGGTTTAATCGGCTAGAGGCTCCATCTTCAGAACCCAATAAAGCAACATAGGGATTTGCTGCTACTTGCAATACAGTAATTCCAGCCGCTAATGTAAAGTAACCAATTAAAAATACATTAAAGTTTCTATATTCAGCTGCAGGGTAAAAAAGTAAACATCCAATAGCCATAATTACCAATCCTAAAACAATCCCTTTTTTATATCCAATCTTGGTGAGGATGGCTCCAGCAGGCAGAGAAATTACAAAAAAGGCAGTGAAAAATGCAAATTGAACCAATACTGTTTTGGCATAGGACATTTCAAAAACTTCTTTTAATCTTGGTACTAAACTATCAACTAGAACAGTAATAAACCCCCATAAAAAAAACAGAATGGTAACCGATATAAAGGAGGATTGATATGACTTTTTTTGACTCATTTAAATTCCTATTTTACTTGAGATATTTTTAGGAATACCATCTTTATGTAATGTAATACTTATAGTTTTTAAGCGGACATAAGCTTCACTGAAATAAACATATCCATCAAATTTTGTTCTTTTTTCATCTGTTCCCCAACTGTTTTTTACTTTATAATATTTATTTCCGTTTTGATCTTTAACACTACCGGTAATGTGCATTAAGTGATCGTCTGTTGTTTTAAAATTTTCAAACTCTTGTTGACGGTATTCTTGAGTAACATCCATCTCCGGATAAATACTATGTAGTGCTTTTAAGTTATTTAATTTATTAGCGGGTATAACTGCAATTCCGTCCTTAGCTGAAAAAGTTTTTTCACTAACATCACAGTCAATTTCAGCAGTATATCCATTCGCTAATGCATGATCAATAATTTCAACTAAGTCATTTATGGGTACATTATAAAAACTACCATTACTGAAATTGTCTGGAATATTTAAAATAAAGTTCGTATAATAAGGTGCCTGTGTAAATGAAGTAATATTTATATAATCGTTTGGATTAATTTTTACCATTTCAGCAAATTGCAAGGGAGTATATTTTTTTCCTTCATAGTTAAACTCTGTAATATTTTCTCCTAAATAAACATCTAAAACTGCGGTGAATGCATCTCGCCATTTTGGATCTAAACTTCTGCCAGGGTTTTTAATATAAGTATCTAACATAGCTGTTAAAACAGAAACCATTTCTGCATGGTTATGTTGTTCATTATTTCCTTGCAAGCCATTGAAGGCCTCTATGGGAACTAAACCATGTTCTCGTATACTATTAAAAACATCATGTGCTAAACCTCCTTCACTAAATTGGGCTTTACCCTGTCTTGAAACATAAATATTCGCTTTTGTTGGATACGTATTTCTAACATTATACATTTCAGAAATATCAATGGTTTTTCCAGTTAATCGCATTATTTCAGATTCTATAAATGAAGAAGTAGAAAAACTCCAACAGGTTCCGGTATTTCCTTGACTTATAACTGGAGTCGCATTTAAATCAATAACATCGGCAAATTTATAAGTTTCTTGAGCGTTAATGATTAGACTGCTCAACACAATTCCAAAACAGATTAATAGCTTTTTCATATTCTTTTTTTAGTTTATATTCTGATTATTTTTTAATTTGAAATAAAGTTAAAGGTCCATTATTATTGGTCACCACAAGTACTTTATTATTATTTACCTCTATAATTTCTGAATCCTTGGAGTCTCCATGTATTATGATACCAGTTTTAGAATTATCGAGTACTTCAAATTTACCATCATAATATTTTAATACGGTTCCAATAGAAGCGTCATACCTCGTAGTTTCAACTTCAGTTGGGTAAAGATTACCAATGGCAATTATTTCTGGAGATTGATCTTGATCTATATCCGCAATTGTGAAATTCATAATTGGTGAAAACTGTGCTTCTTTTGGTAATTGTATTTTTTTAAACGTTCCGTTTCCATTATTAATTAAACAGATACTGCTAAGGTTTTTAACTTCATAATGCAACGCATCAGCAAGATTGTCTTCACCCATAATATCTTCTAAACTAGCTTCTGCAAAAGAGATAAAGTTTTCAAATTTTTCTGCAATAAAAGGCATTTGTTCCGATGAGCATTCTCTTCCTCTCATGGGGACTAAATCTCCATGATAATCTTTAGAAAAGACAATATCGTAGGTACCATTATCATCAAAATCGTCACAAAATACGTGTAAAGGTTTTTCAATAGTTGCTTTAAATTTTGAATTAAGGCCTAAATTTCCAAATAAATAATCATCATCTCCATCTTGGTCAATATCAAGAGCTTCTACACTGAACCAAATTCCTTCGGTATCATTTAAAGAATTAATGCTTGCTAATTCGAACTTCCCATCTTTATTTTCATAAAATTTAATTGGACTCCATTCAGCAGTAATAATTAAATCGCTGTCACCATCGTTGTCATAATCTGAAAATACAGCATCAGTTATTAATCCTGCTTCTAAAAGTTGAGGAGCTAACTCTTTAGTTTGATCGGTAAAAATACCTTTTTCATTAATGAGTAATTGGGATTTAGGTGCGTATGGGTATTTGTCGGGGATTACTCTTCCACCAACGAATAAATCTAAATCACCGTCATTATCAAAATCGTTTGCTATTACTTTTTGATTACTGGTGTTATTCTTTGGTAAGCTATTGGAATTAGAAAAATTACCTTTACCATCATTTTTGTAAAGCCTATCTTGATATTTAATATTATTTTCATCAAATGCAGCACTACCACTAGCAATATATAAATCATGATCACCATCTGCGTCATAATCAAAAAATAACACCCCTAAATCTTCAAAACCTTTATCAGTATTCCAAATAATATTTTCATCTTTTTTAAAGCTCCCATCCTTTGTTTGAAAATAAAGTTCTCCTGATTGTCCAGCTGCTCCACCCACGAAAAAATCAGTTAACCCATCATTATTTAAATCTGCTTTGTCAATAAATGGCCCGTTTTGTGATTGAGAATAGGGAAGAAGGACTTGTTTTTTAAAGTCATTTATCTTATCTTCTTCATGTATATAGGAGATTCCAAATTCATTAGGTGATTTTTTTTCTGTAAGTATTTTTGAGCTAATCAAAGGTTCAATTATTGATTTTTGAGTTTTATCATATGAAATCCCATATTGCTTGTTTACCTCTAAGTTTTCTAAAATAGAAACTTTTCCATCAGGCCATTCAACTATCATCTTTGGTATTTTCTGAGCGGCTCCTAATCCTAAAACTATTTTATATCCCATGGAAGAAAGGTAACCTCTTGCTGGGTAATGTTCATGATAAATAGTTTTATCTTTAAATGGTAAGGAAATTTTAGTTCCTATTCCAAATGGGTTATTATCTGGTCCCTGTAAATTGATAACGATGGAATTTCCAATAGATTTCTCTTCACTTTTATTTTTAAAAATGGCAGCAGGAGCATCCATGTTGTTCAAAACCAAATCTAAATCTCCATCTCCATCTAAATCTGCATAAGCAGCGCCATTAGAATTGAAATCTGTATTATCTATCCAATTCTCTGAAACATTTTTAAAATGTTCTGTTCCCTCATTTTTAAATATTTGATTGGGTGTTATAACAGAGGTTACAACTTCTAAATACTCATCCAGAGATAATTGTCTATTTATTTTTTTTTCTATAGCATATACTTTTTCTTTAATATCATTGTCATTTAAATTTTCTTTAATTCCATTGGTGATAAATAAATCTTTATTTCCGTCTAAATCAATATCAAAGAACAAGGGAGCCCAACTCCAATCTGTCTTGTCAATTCCTGCAAATTGACCTATATCACTAAAAGTGGCATCTCCATTATTCATTTGTAAAGTGTTTAACATATATTGATGATGAAATCCAACTTTAACTAGTGCATTAAATTTTTCTGAATCCATTGAAGCCATAAATACTTTAGACTTAATATGATCACTTGGAGTCATGTCTGTGACATAAATATCTAATTTTCCATCATTATTTACGTCGGTGACCTCGTTGCCCATACTAAAATAGGTAATGTGTTTTAGGTTCGGCTCTGTTTTATTAGTAAAGGTTTTATTACCATTGTTCATAAATAATAAATCTGGTTGGGCATAATCTGAACAGATATATAAATCTGGAAAACCATCCTTATTAAAATCTCCAACCCCAATACTATTTTTATAACCAAAATTTGATAAATTAACTGCTTTTGTTTTTTCTATAAACTTACCATCTATATTTTCATAAAAGTTATCTGTCATAAGAATACCTTTCTTAATTTCATCAGCTAACTTATTTAAGTTTTTAGCTTTTCCATTTCTTTTTTCAGTTGGTGGATGATTGGCCAAATACAAATCTAAATCACCATCCAAATCATAATCAAAAAAAGCAGATTGCACACTATATGCAGTGCTATTTAAACCATATTTTTCAGCTTCTTCATTAAAAGTTCCATCTCCATTATTTATAAATAATCTATTTTTTAAATATTTTAATTCATTGTAAGGGCCAGCTTTACAAACATAGATGTCTAAAAATCCATCAGCATTGATGTCTACCATATTGACTCCAAAAGACCAACCATAGTTTTCTTTAGCTATACCAGATTCTTCAGTTACATCTTTAAACGTAAAGTTACCCGTATTAAAATAAATCTTATCTTTAGGTTGGTTTCCAGCAAAATAAATATCGGGCAAACCATCATTATTTAAATCACCTACTGCTACGCCACCTCCGTTGTAAATTTGTGGATAAGATTTATGATTTTTAAAATTTGTTTCTTTAATTGTATTTGAAAAATTAATCCCTGTATTTTTATTGCTAACTAATTGTAAAAAATTTTCTTCAGTATTTTCTGAATTTATTTTTGAAATTAATTTTCTATTTAAATCACTTATTTCTAATTCTGTTTTTATGCTATTGTTAGCTGCAATTTCTTTTTTTTTAGATTCAGAATTACATGCTAATAATAGTATAAATGATAAAATAATTAAAAAAAAATATTTCATAATATTTGGTTGAAAGAATAAGATTTCGAAGTTATTGAATTTTTATGTTATTTTGAATATTGTTATTCTAAATTTAACAGAAATAAAGAAGTTTTAATATAAAGTTTGATAACATTTCTCAGTGTACAAAAGATTATTTCTGAAGTCTTTTTATATTTACATCAAATTTTAAATTATGAAATCTCCCAATTGGATTACCGTTAAAGAATATTCAGACATCACTTATAAAAAATGCGATGGTGTTGCACGTGTTGCATTTAATCGTCCTGATGTTCGGAATGCTTTTCGTCCAAAAACCACGAGTGAATTATTAGATGCTTTTCATGACGCACAAGAAGACACTTCAATAGGTGTAGTATTACTCTCTGCTGAAGGTCCTTCAACTAAAGATGGTGTGTATAGCTTTTGTAGTGGCGGAGACCAAAAAGTTAGGGGCCATCAAGGATATATTGGAGAAGATGGTTACCACCGTCTTAATATTTTAGATTTGCAACGAATGATTCGTTTTATGCCTAAGGCAGTTATTTGTGTAGTTCCTGGATGGGCTGTTGGAGGTGGTCATAGTCTTCATGTAGTTTGTGATTTGACTTTAGCGAGTAAGGAACATGCAATATTTAAACAAACGGATGCTGATGTAACCAGTTTTGATGGGGGTTACGGAAGTGCTTATTTGGCTAAAATGGTTGGTCAAAAAAAAGCAAGAGAAATATTTTTTTTAGGAAGAAACTACAATGCTCAGGAAGCATATGAAATGGGAATGGTTAATGCGGTAATCCCACATGCAGAATTAGAAGATACTGCTTTTGAATGGGCACAAGAAATATTAGCTAAATCTCCAACCTCAATTAAAATGCTAAAATTCGCTATGAATCTAACCGATGATGGTATGGTTGGTCAGCAAGTTTTTGCTGGTGAAGCTACTCGCCTTGCTTATATGACAGATGAAGCAAAAGAGGGTCGTGATGCATTTTTAGAAAAAAGAAAGCCAAATTTTGATAAAAAATGGCTTCCCTAATCAACTAAAAAATATATTTAATAAGCATCATCATGAACATTCGCGACAGCTCGACCACTGGGATCGTTCATGTTTTTAAAACTTTCATCCCATTCCAATGCAATCGGAGTGCTACAAGCTACCGAGGGTACTGATGGTACTGACCATGCTGCTGCGTCACTTGGGAAATAGTCTGTGAAAATAGAACGATAATAAAATTCCTCTTTACTAGTTGGTGGTTGTATGGGGAATTTATAATGAGCATTAGCCAATTGTTCGTCACTAATTTCCTTTTCTACCATTTCTTTTAAGTTATCAATCCAGCTATATCCTACACCATCACTAAATTGTTCTTTTTGTCTCCAAGCAACACTTTCAGGAAGCATATCTTCAAATGCTTTTCTTAATACCCATTTCTCCATGCGCTCTCCATTAATCATTTTATCTTGTGGGTTGATGCTCATAGCTACATCCATAAATTCTTTATCTAAAAAAGGAACCCTTCCTTCAATTCCCCAAGCAGCTAACGATTTATTTGCTCTAAGGCAATCGTACATGTGAAGCTTATCTAATTTTCGAACCGTTTCCTCATGAAAATCCTTAGCTGAGGGTGCTTTATGAAAATATAAATAACCTCCAAAAATCTCATCAGCTCCTTCACCAGAAAGCACCATTTTAATTCCCATTGCTTTAATGGCTCTTGCCAATAAATACATAGGAGTAGAGGCTCTAATGGTAGTAATGTCATAGGTTTCTAGATGGTAAATTACATCTTTTAATGCATCAATCCCTTCCTGAATAGTGAATTTTATTTCATGATGTATCGTATCTAAATGATCGGCAACTTTTCTTGCAGCTGCTAAATCTGGAGAACCTTCTAAACCTATGGCAAAGGAATGCAGTTGAGGATACCAAGCGGCATCTTTATCATCACTCTCAATACGTTTTTCAGCATATTTTTTAGCAATTGCAGAGGTAATAGAAGAATCCAGTCCTCCTGAAAGTAGTACTCCATAGGGAACATCACTCATTAATTGTCTGTGTACGGCTTCTTCAAGGGCAGTTCTTAATTTTTTAATATCTGTTTCATTGTCTTTAACTGCATCATAATCTTTCCAATCACGATCATGCCATCTTTTTAATTCTCCATCGTTACTATGTAAATAATGACCAGGAGGGAAGAGTTCAATTTTAGTACAAACTCCTTCCAAAGCTTTTAATTCTGAAGCAACATAAAAAGTCCCGTTTTCATCCCAACCCATGTATAAAGGAATAATTCCCATGTGATCTCGAGCTACAAAATATTCATCTTTGGCAATATCATATAAAGCAAAACCAAAAATTCCATTTAATTTATCTAAAAATGATGGGCCTTTTTCTTGATATAAAGAAAGGATAACTTCACAATCTGATTTGGTTTGAAAATTATAAGAGTCTTTAAATTGCTTGCGCAATTCTATATGGTTGTAAATTTCCCCATTTGCAGCAAGAACCAAATTTTTATTTTCTGAAAATAAGGGTTGCTTTCCAGAAGTAGGATCTACAATCGCTAATCTTTCGTGAGTCATTATCGATTTGTCATTGTTGAAAACACCACTCCAATCTGGTCCACGATGACGTATGTTTTTTGACATGGATAGTAATTGAGGTCTTAATTTTTCTGAAGATTGCTTTAAGTTAAAAGCACATACAATTCCACACATAATATAAATATTTATTCGTTAGTTGATTTTTAATATTATTTTTTTAAATAATGAACAAAAAAAAGTCCGTCAAGAAAAAACTTGACAGACAATTATATGTTCTTGACAAATTTTTGTTAAGGTTTATAATTGTTATAATTATTGTTATTTAAAAACATTGTCTTTTTGTTTATTTTTACTTTGTAAATATATAATAATATTTCTGTATTCCTAATTTAAAATAAGAATACTAAACCTCAGACGGTTTAAATGTCTTTTTAGAAACTTAAAAATTTAAGTTTTTAAAAGATTCATTTGCTTAAAATTTTACCCTATTCTAATTATTTTTGCAGTAAATGTCAGGAGTTTTTAAAAAATCTGCGTTTTAAGAGGAAAATATACTTTTTTTTACTTGTTGGCTTACTCAAATTTAGTAATTAAACACCTTATTAATTATGAATTTATCAATTATTGTCGTTTTTAGTTTCAATAGATGCTGAATTCTTAGTAGAATTATAGATTATTTATNATATGCTAAGAGAAATCATTTAATGAACTTTTATNTTTGATGGTATTATAAAATAACAGATTTTAGTACGTTAAATATTTATACTATGCCTAATGCTTTTATAAGCGGGACAGGATCTTTTGCTCCCNCAAATGTAGTTAAAAATGATTTTTTTCAAAAAGTAGGATCATCAGATGAATGGATATATAAAAATCTTGGAATTAAGGAACGTAGAATATCTAAAGGTGAGACGACCAGTTATTTAGCTTCAAAAGCTGGTCAGGAAGCTATAGATAACGCAGGATTAACAGCAGAGGATATCAACCTTATAATAGTTGCTACTGCAACACCAGATAGACTTGCACCTTCCTGTGCTTGTTTCGTTCAAGAAAAATTAAAGGCCACAAATGCTGTTGCCTTTGATATTTCAGCNGTTTGTTCTGGAGCATTATTTTCTATATCGACTGCGGTACAATATATTAATACAGGAATGTATAAACATGTATTGGTAATAGGTGCTGATACTTTTTCTACTATAACCGATTGGACTAGGAGAGATTCTGTTTTCTTTGGTGATGGTGCAGGAGCTCTTGTGATTTCAGAAACCAACGAGGATAAAGGGTTTGTAGACTTTCTTTTACATTCAGACGGAAGAGGTAAGGATCATTTTACCATAATGGCTGGTGGTTCGGAAGAACCGAGTTCTAGTGAAAGTATTNAATCCAAGAAGCATTTTTTCAAAATGAACGGGCAAGAGGTTTTTAAAACAGCTGTGGATGTAGTTCCGACATGTATAATGAATCTTTTACATAAGAATAATTGTAAAATTGATGATATAAAATGTCTTCTTCCTCATCAACCTAGCATTGGAATATTGAAAAAAATTGCAGAAANAATTGAAATGCCTTTTGAGAAAGTTAAAACGAATATGGATCGTTATGCAAATACTTCTGGTGCTACGATACCTATTATTTTAGATGAAACAAGAAAGAATGGTGGCTTTCAAACTGGTGATTTGGTATTATTTGCTGCGGTAGGTGCCGGATGGACTTGGGGTTCTGCTTTATACAAATGGTAATTATATTAAAATAACTTTATTTATAGAAAAAACAACGATATGTTACAAAACAACACTTTTTTGATTACCGGAATTGCCGATAAGCATTCTTTAGCGATGTATGTTGCAAAAGAAGTTATAAAGCAAGGTGGTAAGGTTATTTGTACAGGTTTAGGAGTCAGTGAATTTCATAAGGATTTGTCCGAAAAAGCACAAGGCTTTCTTAATAAAAACTTTAATGATTTTAAGCTTTCCATTAAACAAGAACTGGGTGATGCACGTGTTGAAATTTTAGATGTTACCCTAGAGGCAAATATGAAGTCTTTAGCAAAGAAATTAAAGGATGATAATGTAAAAATTCATGGATTTTTACACGCAATTGCTATGGATAAGACCATTAGAAACAAAGAGGTGAAACCACTACTTCAAGTTACTAAAGAAGAGTTTTGTGACACTATGGATGTATCTGCTTATTCTTTGATTCGATTAGCACAATATTTGTTTAATTATAAAATATTACAACCAGGAAGTTCAATTTGCTCCATTAGTTATATTGCTGCTGCAAAGGTTACTTTTCATCCTTATCGAAATATGAGTATTGCAAAAGCTGCTTTAGAGCGCATTACAATTGAACTCGCAGATGAACTAGGTAGAATGAATGGTACTAGAGCAAATGTGGTTCGATTTTCAACCTATATGGGAAGTAAAGCAGGCAATGCAACATTAAATACATCAGATGTAGAAACTGCAAACAAAATGAGTCCCCTTGGTAATGCTTCACCTCAGGATTTAGCTAATGAAGTAGTACATCTTTTTAGACCAAATGGAAGAATTACAGGAGAAATAAGACATGTAGATGGGGGTTATCATATTATGGGTTAAATAAAATATTAATGTATAAAAACTTTTTGTTGACTATGTTTCTAAGTTAAAATAAATATTTATTTTAAAATTCACTTATCTTAGTTTTGGATGGCTTTTAGGATCTGCTTCATGCATAATTTCATAAATCTTTTCAAAAATATCTTCTGCAGAAGGTTTCGAAAAATAATCACCATCAGTTCCGTAAGCTGGTCGGTGTTGTTTAGCTGTTAATGTCTGTGGTTTACTATCTAAATATTGATATCCATTTTGCACATCAAGTATTTCATTTAAAATATAAGCAGAAGCTCCACCTGGCACATCTTCGTCAACAACCAATAATCTATTCGTTTTAGCAACACTTTTTACCAAATCATGATTAAGATCTAAAGGTAATAAAGATTGAATGTCTATCACTTCTACATCAATACTTACTTGCTGAAGCTCCTTAGCAACTTTTTGAACAATCCGTAAGGTACTTCCATAAGAAACAATGGTTATATCAGAGCCCTCTTTTACAGTTTCTACAACTCCAATAGGTGTTCTAATTTCAGTAAGGTTTGACGGCATCCTTTCTTTTAAGCGATACCCATTTAGACACTCAATAACAATCGCAGGTTCGTCTGTTTTTAAAAGTGTATTGTAGAACCCAACAGCTTTTGTCATATTTCTTGGGACTAAAATATATATTCCTCGAAGCAAATGGACCAATCCACCCATTTGAGAACCACTATGCCAAATACCTTCTAAACGATGACCTCTAGTTCTTATAATTAAAGGTGCTTTTTGCATACCATTAGAACGGTAGCGAACTGTAGCAAGATCATCACTCATAATTTGTAAACAATAAAGGACATAATCCAAGTATTGAATTTCAGCAATTGGCCTTAAACCTCTCATAGACATGCCGATACCTTGTCCTAAAATAGTAGCTTCTCTAATTCCAGTATCTGCAACTCTATTTTCGCTANATTTATCCTGTAATCCCTCTAGCCCTTGATTTACATCACCAATTTTACCACTATCTTCTCCAAAAATATATACTTCTGGATATTGGGTTAAGATATTGTCAAAATTATCTCTAAGCAATATTCTTCCATCTACTTCTTCAGCATTGTCATTATAAATAGGCTTTGTTTCCGAAATTGTCTTTGCATTTTCAATTGCTTCAGAATACAGGTGAGCACTAAATTTAGGTTCAATTATTTCAAAATAATTTTCAATCCAATCTTGAAGTTGTTTCTTTTCAATAGTATTTTCTCCAATTAAATAACGTAATGTTTTTCTTGCTGCACCAATTATTTCTCCTCGTAATGGTATGTTCTCATCAAGGAGTGTTGTAGCAATTTTATCTATAAATACCTTATTGGCACTTTTTTTAGAAACGTTATTAATGAGCGAAAGAACCTCACTTTTCTCTTGTATTTGTGGAGCTAAAAAAGCTTTCCAAGCTGCAGATTTTCCTTCACGAACTTCTTTTTTTATATCCTTTTCAAGTACATCCAAATCATTTTCTGTTGCTAAATTATTAGCAAGAATCCATTCACGCATCTTTACATTGCAATCGTATTCTTTTTCCCAATTTAGGCGTTCTTTATCTTTATATCGTTCTTGAGAACCACTTGTTGAATGTCCCTGAGGTTGTGTAAGCTCATTTACATGTATTAAGACAGGAACATGCTCTTCTCTAGCTATTTTAGATGCTTTTTCATATGCTTCTATTAAACTTGGGTAATCCCAACCTTGAACACGAATGATTTCATAACCATTTTCTTCTTCAGTGCGTTGAAAACCTTTTAATATTTCAGAAATATTTTCTTTAGTAGTTTGGTATTTAGCGTGAACAGATATTCCATATTCATCATCCCAAACATTAATAACCATGGGTATTTGCATTACTCCAGCAGCATTTACAGATTCCCAAAAAAGTCCTTCACTTGTACTAGCATTACCAATGGTTCCCCAAGCAACTTCATTTCCTTTATCTGAAAAAGTAGTAGCCCCCTTTAATTCTTTTATATTTCTATAAACTTTTGAAGCTTGCGCCAAACCTACTAATCGTGGCATTTGTCCTGCAGTTGGTGAGATATCAGGACTGCTATTTTTTTGTTTGGTAAGATCTTTCCAACTTCCATCTTTGTTTAAACTATGTGTAGCAAAATGTCCTCCCATTTGTCTACCTCCACTCATTGGTTCTGCTTCAATATTGGTGTGTCCATAAAGTCCAGCGAAAAATTGCTGAATGGTTAATTTACCAATTGCCATCATAAATGTTTGATCACGGTAGTAACCACTTCTCCAATCTCCCTTTTTAAAGACTTTCGCCCAAGCTAGTTGTGGCACTTCTTTTCCATCACCAAAAATCCCAAATTTAGCTTTACCTGTTAAAACTTCTTTACGTCCTAAAAGACTACATTCTCTACTAGTAACAGCGATTTTATAATCATTTAAAACTTCAGTTTTAAAATCTTCGAAAGATAATTTATTAGTTGTTTTAGGATTTGTTTGCATATTTTTTTGAAGGTTATATGATTTTGCAAAAATAGTGAAAAGTAAAATTTTACGCAATTATCATTTTAACTTTAAATAGTTGCTGATAATTAAATTATTACCTCCTTTTTTTGGATAAAAACAGATTTTTGTAATTCAATATGATAACTAGAATTAAGGAGAAAAGATTTAGAAATAACTCAAATCAATACATGATCTTCCTTTCTTACATTTCACTTAAAATCTAATTTATTAATATACACTCAGTTCTTTAAAGAAAGTCGATCAACATAGCCTAAGGATGTGTATAATGAACAATTTAAATTGTTAATTCCACATATTAATTATGTTTTTTAATACCATTTTCTTGAAAATAGACCGAATAAGGTCTGTGTATCTAAAGTTATAATAAACCGTATTTTTTCTCCGTAATTTGACTGTGCTATTTCCCAGCCTAGGTTAGAGTATATCGGGAAATATAATTCAAAATAATCTTCTACTAAACTCAATCTTATGCCACTATCGAACAACGTTTCCGTAGCTTGATACTTATTGTCAACCAAACCTATATCTCCATAGGCGTATATCCATTTCCAAATATTAGTACTAATATTTAAAGTAGTCATCCAAGTATTTGAAAAAGAAGGTTCTAATTTTGATTTAAAGCCACCCTCCGCAATAATTAATTGTTGACTAAATAACCCGGAATTGTCACTTCTACCATAGTAATTATAGTCAAATAAATAATCGGTTGGACGATCCAAGGCGAAACTAAAATAATCATCATTTTGATTGGTCTTATTTTTTAAAAAAACACCTGCAAACAATCGCACATCTATCTTGCGATTATTATTAAATAATTTTCTGTATTTTAAAGTTGTAGAAACTTTACTGAATTCGGATGATACTTGATAACCAATAGCGGCTCTATAATGGTTGATTAAATTTGGATTTGAATAAACATAACTCATATTAAAAACACTATAGTTTGGTGTTTCTAAGGGAATGTTAGGGTCTTTGTCTCTCTCTACCGTTACATTTCTTAAACTTATAAAATGCTTTTTATTATTCCGTAAATTTTTACTATCTCTAAAACCTATAGTTGCAAACGGACTCAATCGTTTGTAAAATAGATTATTATCGTATGAAAAATAACTTCCTGAGACTCCAAACCTATAAAAATAAATGTTTCCAAATTCGGGCATTCTCTTATACACAAACGAGCTATTACCCACCAATGTTTTCGATTTAAACGCCCACATAGGGTTTAATTTGTATTGAAAAGGTTTTTGTAAAAGTGTTTTGTTATAAAAATTTGCCCCTAAAGTTATTCCGTCGTAAATATTGTAACTGTAAGTGGGCATTATAAATAACTGATTGTACCTAGGATCTTCAATATCTTTTAGAAGTCGAACTTGAAATGGTTTGTTTGTTAAACCTTTTACTTTTTTATAATTATCTCGCTGATTTATTTCGGGTATTTCACCTTCATAATTAATAGCAATTTTACGAACATCCTTTGCCGGTATTTTAACCGTAACAGATGAATCTACTGGTGCTATCCATTTTTTATAAATAATTTTTTTCTTATCGATCCCGTAAATGGATACCGGAAGTGCTGTTTTTCTTTTGTTTAAAATATCAATCTCAAGTGTATCTCCATTTTTTTGAAGATTTTTTAGTCTGAAGTCAATAGAATTTCGATTGTCTACAAAATCTTTAAAAAACCAATCTACAGGCTTATCTGTATTGATTTCTAAATATTTTTTAAAATCATAAGCTTTTATGGGTTTTAATTCATTTTCAGAAAAAAACTGTTGAATACTTTTTAAAACTGCTTCTTTTCCAACATACCCTGAAAGGTATAATAATCCTCTTCCACCATAATAATCACTTCCTATGTTTTTATTGAATTCTAAAAAATAATCTTTTGGGGTTGTGCTTTTTTGATGTAAATTATTTCTAGCCATATTCATATATAAAAATGAATATTGATCGTTGAACTCTAATTCGGAAGCATGAAAAATTCCGAGAATCCAAAGGTTACTTAAGTTACCTGCTAGCTTCATGTTTGGATAATAAGTTTTGATATATTCCATCATTAAATACACCTGAAAAGCACCTATGATCCAATGGTCTTCTCTTGGATTGACTACTAATGTATTTTCAAGATAGGTTCGGGATATAATTTTAAACATTTCAATATCATACTCAAAATCATTAGGAAATGGACTTATGAATTCTGGTAATAAATTAAGACCATAAACTGGATTTCTCTTATAATCTATTTCACTTAATACCATATTATTAAAAGGGTAACTTCCTAGGTTTTTATCCAAATAATGTACGATTCGATCTATAATTAAAGCTTGTATTGGTGGTGTTATTTTAAGATGAGTATGATTAGTACTCACTAAAAGTTTATCGGTTTTAATGGTTTTGAAATCTGAAACTTTTAAAAGTTGCAACTTCACCTGCATTCTTTTTTCTCCTTTTAATTCGGTTGTCGTTATTTTATTTTCAGTAATTTCAGAAACTAGATCTAAATCTGAAATTAAACTAAAATTATAAGGCGTATGAAATTTAATATTAAAATTAGTAGGATTGAGGTAAGAATCATTTAAATCTTTATTGCTGTATACATTCCATTCGCCGTCAAAAACAGCAGGTGCTATATACCAATAACGAATCTTAAAATCACCACTCTTAGTAATTCCATACTTAGTAAACTTATCATCTGGTAATATAATATGGTATTCCATTTTAAGTATACAAGTTTCTCCAGGGAGTAGATTCGCATCTAGTTGAACTCTAATAATATCAACTTCATCACCTCGTGTCCAAATCAATGGATTTTTAGTATCATTATTAATACTTATTATCTTGGAATGTCCTCTGTTTTTATTTTTTTCAAAATGAAAGGAACTTTGATAATTTTCTGAAAATCTTTTGGCTAAAGGTGTCTTTTTACTTGAAAAACTATTTGCCCAATCGTTTAGATAAATTTCATTTAAAGTTGAATCAGAATTGTTTTTATATACTAATTCTTGTTCAATACTAATGGTCCTACTTTTGGGTAGAAGTGTTGCATCAATAGTTATTTGATGTTGAGCTTGTGAAAGTGTTACTATCAATAGTATAACTATGGATATGTAATGATTAAGTTTCAATTTTTTTTAACAAATTTAATAATAGTGCTTATCGTTATTTTAGTTACTATTGATGAAATCAAGGATTCAAGAACTAACTAAATAATACTTTTCATGAAATTAGAGAAGTTATTTATAATCAAAAGTTTGGACGTAAGTTGTATTTTGTATAAAAGTTATTTAATATATCTATAACTTCATCTTCATGGTCCACTACATTTATTAAAAGTAAATCGTCCGGGCTTATATTTCCTTGTGATTTTAATAAAGTAACTTTAATCCAATCTACCAATCCACTCCAAAATTCCGAGCCAACTAAAATGATAGGGAATTTTTCTATTTTAAAAGTCTGGATTAAGGTAAGCGCNTCAAAAAGCTCGTCTAAGGTTCCAAAACCTCCTGGCATNACAACAAAACCTTGAGCGTATTTTACAAACATTACTTTTCTAACAAAAAAGTAATCAAAATCAATGTTTTTGTCACTATCAATATATGGGTTGTCGTATTTTTCAAATGGTAATTCTATATTTAAACCTACTGAAATCCCACCAGAATTATGAGCGCCTTTATTGCTTGCTTCCATAATTCCTGGACCACCACCAGTTATCACGCCGTATCCATTATCTGCTAGTTTTATTGCAATATTTTCTGCAAGTTTATAATATTTGTCGTCTGGTTTTGTCCTTGCAGATCCAAATATAGAAACACAAGGTCCAATTCTACTTAGTTTTTCATAGCCACTTACAAATTCTCCCATGATTTTAAAAATTCCCCAAGAGTCATTTGTTTTTATTTCATTCCAATTCTTTGGATTTATTTCTTTTTTCATATATCCGCATTATAAATTTTACAAAATAGCATTAAATTTCATGAATAAAATGATTGCTAATAAGAATACTATATTGCTAATGTAATTCTTTTTTAAGAAAACGTGCAGTATGACTTTTCTTGATTTTTATGATTTCTTCAGGGCTTCCTTTTGCTAAAACTTTACCTCCGTTTTTACCTCCTTCGGGACCAATATCGATTATATAATCTACCGTTTTAATCACATCTAAATTATGTTCAATAATAACTACTGTATTCCCTTTGTCTACAATTTTATTTAGAACATTTAGCAAAACTCTGATATCCTCAAAGTGCAGTCCTGTTGTTGGTTCATCTAAAATATAAAAAGTGTTTCCAGTGTCTCTCTTCGAAAGTTCAGTAGCTAATTTGATACGCTGAGCTTCACCACCAGAAAGTGTTGTTGACTGCTGTCCTAAAGTAATATATCCCAAGCCTACATCTTGAATAGTTTTTAGTTTTCTAAATATTTTAGGGATAAGTTCAAATAAAATACAAGCATCTTCAATAGTCATTTCTAGGATGTCATAAATTGATTTTCCTTTGTATTTTATTTCAAGTGTTTCTCTATTAAAACGTTTTCCTTGACAAGTTTCACAATCCACATAAACATCAGGTAAAAAATTCATTTCTATAACTCTCATACCACCGCCTCTGCATGTTTCACAACGTCCTCCTGTAACATTAAAGCTAAAACGACCTGGTTTATAGCCTCTTATCATGGCTTCTGGTACTTTGGAAAAAAGGCTTCTTATTTCGGAAAACACTCCAGTATAAGTCGCAGGATTAGAACGGGGTGTTCTGCCAATAGGTGATTGATTGATGTCAATTACCTTATCAATATTCTTTAAGCCATCTATTTTTTTATAGGGCATTGGCTTTTTTACTCCATTAAAAAAGTAGGCATTTAAAATAGGGTATAGTGTTTCATTGATTAAAGTAGATTTACCACTTCCTGAAACTCCAGTTATACCTATCATTTTTCCTAGAGGAATCTCAATAGATACATTTTTTAAGTTATTTCCAGTAGCACCAGACAACTTTAATGTTTTACCGTTTCCTTTTCTTCTCTTTTTAGGAATGGCAATTTCTCTTCTTCCATTTAGATAATCAGCAGTAAGTGTTTGATGATTTAAAATTTCAAATGGTGTTCCAATAGAATCAATATTTCCTCCTAATTTTCCTGCTGCGGGTCCTATATCGATTACATAATCTGCTGCCTCTATCATTTCTTTATCGTGTTCCACCACTATCACAGAATTTCCTATATCTCTTAATTTAACTAATGAATCAATTAATTTCTCATTATCACGTTGATGCAAACCGATACTTGGTTCATCTAAAATATAAAGCACACCTACTAATTGAGATCCAATTTGAGTGGCTAATCTAATTCGTTGGGCTTCTCCACCAGAAAGTGATTTAGAGCTTCTATCTAATGATAAATAAGTGAGGCCCACATCTATTAAAAATTGCAATCGAGTTTTTACTTCTTTTATAATCTCTTCCGCTATTTTGACTTGAGTTTTAGAAAGCTCTTTTTCTAAATTTTGAAACCAATCTGCAATATCTACAATATCCATATGAGCTAGGTCAGCAATGCTTTTCCCACTCAATTTAAAATATAATGATTCTTTTCTCAACCGCGCTCCATTACACTCAGTACAATCTACATGGTCCATAAAATCTTTTGCCCAACGTGTTAAAGATTTGGATTCGTTGTCTTCAAAAGTGTTTTTAATGAAGGTAACAATTCCTTCAAATTCTATTCGATAGTTTCTAGTAATACCTAAAGTTTTTGATGCTACTTCAAATTTTTCATCAGTACCATAAAAAATTATGTCTTTGGCTTCTTGAGGTATTTTATGAAAAGGATCAGTTAATTTGAAATTATAGCGTTGTGCTATTAATTCCAATTGTTTAAAAATCCAGTTTTGTTTTTGAGCTCCTTGAGAGGCTAATGCTCCCTGATTAATTGAGATATTTTTATTTGGCACTATTTTATCCAGGTTAACTTCATATAACTTACCAAGACCTTTACATTTTGGACACATTCCTTTAGGAGAGTTAAAAGAAAAATTGTTTGGTTCCGGTTTAGGGTAAGAGATACCACTACTAGGGCACATTAAAGTGCGACTAAAATATCTAGTTTTATTGGTTTCATTGTCTAAAACCATGATTACATCTTCTCCGTGATACATTGCGGTTACAATAGATTCACTAACACGTTTATCTAGAACAGATTCTTTACTAATTTTTAAACGATCGATAACTATTTCGATATCATGATTTTTGTATCGATCCAACTTCATACCGCTAACAATATCTTTGACTTCACCGTCAATACGAACTTTTAAGAATCCTTGTTTTGCTATTTGTTGAAATAACTCTCGGTAATGACCTTTTCGAGAACGAATAACAGGAGCTAAAATAGAAACTTTTCTACCCTCAAAATCTTTAAGAATCAGCTCTTGAATTTGTTCATCGCTATAACTAACCATTTTTTCACCAGTGTTATAACTATAAGCATCACTTGCACGCGCAAACAATAATCGTAAAAAATCGTAAATTTCAGTGATGGTGCCGACTGTAGAACGTGGACTTTTACTAGTAGTTTTTTGTTCGATAGCAATTACTGGAGAAAGACCTTCAATTTTATCGACATCTGGACGTTCCAAACCTCCTAAAAACTGACGAGCATAAGCAGAAAAAGTTTCTATATACCGACGTTGTCCTTCTGCATAAATCGTATCGAAAGCCAAGGAAGATTTGCCGCTGCCTGAAAGCCCTGTAATCACTACTAGTTGCTCTCGAGGAATGCTAACATCAATATTTTTTAAATTATGAACTCTTGCTCCATAAACGTCAATAAATCCTTCATTTTTTGTCATAGTTTGCAAAGATAATTAAATGAAAAGATATTTTATTTGAATGTGAACCCTAATTACTTTATGTGATATTGGTTTTGTTTATTAATCTAAATTTTATTAAACTGTTTTTCTAATTACTTCTCGGTTTTAAAACACTTTTTATTTGATCCAGGTCTCCATCAATATTGCTTGGAATGTCTAATCCTAATATTTCACACATTAATGGATAAATATGAATGTTCTTAATTGAAGGTGTTATATATGCTTTTTTAAAAGCTGGACCATTTGCATAAAATATGCCATGCATCTCTTTGTGTTTTTGATTATAACCATGTACTCCAAAATTTGTGTTTGTATCTTTTTTTTTGGATATTATTTCTTCAGTTGTTGAAAAATAATATCCAAAATCTGGTAAAATTTGAATAGCTCCCCAGTTCTTATTTTTTGGAATATATTCAAAACCAGGTGTATTTTCAGTTTTATAAACTTTAAAATTAGATTCCATCTTTTTTAAATATGTATAAATTAAATTAATTTGATTCTTTTTGTTAGGATGTATATTTATGATTGTACCATTGTTTATAATGGTATATAAAGAATCATTTTCTATTTTTTCAATAGGTATGAATTTAGAGATTGGTACCGTAGACATTCCATGATCAGAAACTATAATTATATTTACGGGTAATCCTGTTTTTTCAATTCCTTTAAACAGAACACCCAATTGTGTATCTAACTCAAATAAAGTTTTTTTTAATTCTTTATTATTCTTTGTTCCATATTTATGGCCTGTATCATCCATATCAGAAAAATACATGGTAATTAAATGGGGTCTTTTTTTTTGAGGTAGCTTTAGCCAATCAATGGCTTGTTTAACTCGTACCTCATTTTTCACACTATTGTCAAACCTATAATAATAAGTAGGCTTGAGTCCTTGGATGTTTGCTTCAGTACCAACAAAAAAATAACTTGCTGTTACCATATTTGATTTGTTTGCTTGTATCCAAATTGGATTTCCTTCGTAAAAACTTCCATCCTCTACCATCGCTCGATCTCTTATCCTATAGGTAATGCCTTTGTCATAACTATAAAAGCTATTTCCAATGATTCCGTTTTTATCAGGGTACATTCCCGTTGCTATTGTATAATGGTTTGGAAAAGTTTTAGTTGGAAAAGAAGGAATTAAAGATTCGGAATTAATTCCATTTTTTATAAATTTGTTTAGATGTGGGGGGTTATATTTTTCCACATAATCCCATCGAAAACCATCAAGTGATATTAATATTAAATATGGTTTTTTTTCTGATACTTTTGAATTTGTTGTTACAACAGAATCAACAATAGTATATGTTTTTCTGTTGCAGGATATTGTAGTAATTATTACAATTATAAATATCAAACTTAAAAAAATAGTTCGTTTTATCATTTTTTTTTGGTTCTTCACACTAATAATTTAGTAAATATAAAGAAAATGGAAAGTTTGGAGATGGTTAAATTAGTGCTAAAAAAAACAATAAGTTTTAAAATTAAAGTTAATTATCAAAATTCAGCGTTTTTCTGAAATATCATTTTTTTATTTGTCACGGGATGTTTAAACTCTAATGTATCTGCATGTAAAAACAAACGATCCGATTTTTTACCATATAAATCATCTCCAATTATAGGAATATTTAAACCTAAAGTATGAGATGCATGAACTCTTAATTGATGGGTTCGTCCCGAAATTGGATAGAAATGTATTTTTGTTTTTCCGTTCTTTCGCTCTATCACTTCCCATTTTGTTTCTGCTGGTTTTCCGTACTTATAGCAAACCAATTGTCTTGGTCTATCACTCAAATCAACTCGAAGTGGTAAGTTAATTGTGCCCTTATTATCAGTTACAATTCCGTCTAATAAAGCCGTGTATCTTTTTTGTACCGTTTTATTAATAAACTGACCTTGTAAACGTTTATGTGCTTTTTTGTTTTTTGCTAAGACCAATAATCCAGAAGTAGCCATGTCGAGGCGATGAACAATAATGGGGCCAGAAATATTTTTCACTTGTTGCTTAATCCTAGTATATACTGAGTCTTGAATGTGAATTCCAGGAACCGATAAAAATTCAGAAGGCTTAGAAATTACTATTAAATTTTCATCTTCAAAAATAGTTTCGAGTTCTTTGCCTATTGCAGGATTTTGTAACAACGGATTTATATCCATCTCAATTCCTGCTAACATATGCGTTAAAATTGGTTTGCACTTTCCTTGACAAGCTGGATAAAATTGCTGGTGTTTTCGTATTTCTTTATTGGGTGATTTTCCCCACCAAAACTCAGCCATCGCAATCGGTTTTAAATCGTTTAAAAAGGCAAATTGCAATAATTTTGGAGCGGCGCATTCTCCAGAACCTGCAGGAGGATTTTGCACAATAGTGTTCGCAAATAATTGAAATAGATTTTTGACTTCTTTTTTTGAATTTAAAAACTGGTATTGTTCAAATAAATACTTTTGTAATAAAGCTGATTTTGTTTTACGTTGGTCTTTTAATAGTTTTATTTCATAGGTAAAAGTGGAAGATTTTTTTTTAATTGCTTTTAGGATATGTTCCCAATAACGATTTACATTATTAAAAAAATATTTAGCTTCTAAACTTTCTTTAGCTAATACTTCGTTTAAAGCAGTGTAATCTTTTGATGTTAATTTAATTTTTGCCTTTTTTCGTTTTAAATTCCTTTCTTTTTTAGCTGCTTTTAATGTTTCTTTTTTTTCTTGTATGTCTGCAGTTGCTTTTTTCTTTTCTGAAAGGTATTGTGCTTGTAAACATTTGTATTCATTATTATCTTTAATATTTTCTAGAGCAAGATTAATACTATTTAAAACCTTTTCCTCTTCTAAAAAATGCGAATCTTTAATAAGCATGTCATAAACAGGCGGGACAAATTTTTTATGAATATTTTTTTCTGCTAATTTACCAGAAACAGAAGTGATATATCCTATTTCGTTATGCTGGTTTTGAACCACTAACACTCCAAACATTTTTCCAATAGACAGTCCTTTTTTAGAAGGGTCTATTCCGAAATTATGATTAAAATCGGTTTGCGTTTGTAAATATTGTTGCAATTCGTTTGCAGCTATTACACATAAGGGGTGGGGTTCGTAATAAAATGGAAATGTAAACCTACTCGGAAGTGTGATTTTTTTTAAATTAGTCTTAAAGTATTGAAAATATTGTTGCACAAAAATTGAAGTGAAAATCCATACAAATATACTTTTTTAGATAGGAAATATAGCTACAATAATATTGTGCGTTGGTTGCATTATATTTTCAATTAATTACCTGTAAAGAAATCTCCAACTATTGGCTTGTTAGTAAAGTTTTATCTCTATTTTTTTTTCTAATATTTACTTAAATACAAGGATTGAACAGTTCTTTGCAATGGCATCAAAAAGAAATTACTATACCTGCTTATAACGCAATATACTTTTCTATTCGTTTTGAGCATCTAGAGATTTTTGATAATTGGTTGAACCGATATTAATTAGAATGCGATTGAAGGACCGACATCTCTTATAGGAAATACAAAGTTGTCTCGAAAGTTAGATTTAGATTTCGCGTCTTCTTTTGGAAAGTTTGAAAAGCAAACTGAATTAATTGTTATCAATCTACCTTTTTTCCTGCATTTTTTAATCCAGAAAATATTGATGGAGCTATTTATTATACTGAAAAGTTATTTTCTGATTTTTTTGCAGAAGCAAAGCAACGACTTTTACCAGAAGGTAAACTACAACTATTATTTTCAAATTTGGCACAAATAACAAACCTAACAAAAGAACATCCAATAAAAAAAGAATTAGCAGAAGGAGGATGTTTTCAATTGGAAAAAACTTTTAAAAAAAGAGTTAAAAACACATCAAATAAAACAAAGAGAGATTCGCATTGGAGTTCATCTGAAGAAGTTGAGCTTTGGATATTGACTAATAACTAAGTCTTTTTAATCAGTTGCAAGCTGTCCTCTGTGTGGTTTTAAGGCTTCTCTACAGTTTTGCATATCTTTTTCTTCTATAATCATTAAAGCGATACAATACATCTCTGAAATTACTTTGGTTGCTATGTCTTGAACTTGAATTTTTTCTTTTTCAGCATACTCTCTAAGGTGAATGCAATGGTGTTCTGCAATCTTAAAGGCTTCTGGACCTCTAAAATCCCAAAGAAGTTTTATTTTTTTAGACATTTTTTATGGTAAATAATTTTTTTTAACGAATTGTATCATAGGTGTTTTATTGAATTTGACCTGCTACAAACTTTATCTGCCTCCTGGAGGGCAGTGTAGTTTTAAGTAATTGGTGTACAAGGTAGCTAAATGTTTTCGAGTGCCTTCTCCTTCAGAAATGCCATGCGTCCGATTTGGATATGGCATAAACTGAAACTGTTTATTGTTTTTTATCAATTCATTTAAAAGTAGTTCCGCATTTTGATAATGAACATTATCATCTCCAGTACCATGAATATATAGCAAATTTCCTTCTAAATTTTTGGCATAGGAGATAGGAGAGCCATTGATAAAATCTTCTTTATTTTCTTTTGGTAAACCCATATAACGCTCTTGATAAATGTTATCATATGTTAACTGGTTAGCAACAGCAGCTATAGCGATACCCGTCTTGTATATTTCAGGATACTGAAACATCAAATTTAAGGTGGCAGATCCACCACCACTCCAACCCCAAACAGCAACGCGTTCAGGATCTATAAAATCCCAATTCAAGATTTCTTTTGCTGCCATTGCTTGATCATTAATGTTTATCATCCCAATTTTTCGGTAAATAGATTTTCTCCATTCGCGGCCTTTTGGAGAGGGTGTGCCTCTATTGTCAAGTGATATGTATATGTATCCATCTTCAGCCATATCACCAATATATAAACTATTTCTACTGGTATTATAGCTGTCTTTTACCGTAGCACGAGCAGGTTCAGAATAAACATAAAAGACCACAGGGTATTTTTTATTGGGATCAAAATTAGTTGGTTTTACCATCCATCCATCCATTTCTACATTATCTGCAGTAGTGATGGTAAAGAACTCTGTAGTTGGTTTTTCTTCTAGTTTTTTAATGTTTTTTAGGATACTTTCTTTATCGGTTAAAGCTTTATGATTGGCAATGCTAATAAATTCTTTAGAATTGGGGGTGAAATGATTTGAAAAAGTATGTTCTGCATAGTTGCCATTTGAAGAAAAAGAATAATCATGACTTCCTTTTAAGCTAATCGGACTAAGTAATTCATTTTTTCCTTTTCCATTTAGTTTGGTTTTATACAAATATTTTTGAGTGGCATTATCTGGAGAGGCTATATAATATAAAAAACCATCTCTGTTATGTATGTATTTTAAATCGATCACATCGTATTCACCTTTGGTAATTAAAACTTCCGGTTTGCCTTCTAAAGAAACTTGGTATAAGTGCCTCCATCCATCTTTTTCAGAAGCCCAAAGGATACTGTTAGAATCATTTAAAAAACTAAAACTATTGGTGTAATCAATTGCATAGGTATCTCCTAACTGAAACAAATCTACCCAAGCTTCGTCCGATTCTTCATAAATAATTTTTGTGGTTCCCTTTAAGTCATCTACAATGAATAATTTGGTTTGATTTTGTTTTCTGTTTAGCTGTTGAATTAATAAATTGTTAGAGCTTGGAATAAATTCCATTCTTACTAAGTAATTTTGAGAGGGGTCACCTGGAATGCTCATCCATTTTGTTTTGGCATTCGAAATATTTACGACTCCGACTCTACATACAGAAGGTTTTTCTCCAACTTTAGGGTATTCTAGGGGTACTAATTGCGAATAGATAGCAGCTGTATTATTCACCATATAAAACTTTTTAATTTCGCTAGCATCTATTTGCCAATAAGCTATTGATTTACTATCTGGACTCCAGCGAAATCCATCCCTACAAGCAAACTCTTCTTCGTAGGCCCAATCAAAGGTTCCATTTATTAGTGTAACTGAACCGTTGGTAGTTAACGGTTTTATAATCCCACTAGCATCTTCTTCTACATATATATTATTATCAGAAACATAGGCTATCGACTTTCCATTAGGAGAGAATTTTGCAAACATCAAAGAGGAAGGCATCAAGGATTTACCAATTTGTCTTAGTGTATTTGTTTTAAAATTAAACACCCAATAATCTCCTTTGGTATTTAGCCGCCAAACTTTTTTACTGTTGGTAAATAAAAGCACTTTTTGTTGGTCCGAAGAAAATGAAAAGTGATCTACTTTTAAAGGTTCTGATTTCCCATTTGGAGTAAGTTGATCTCTGGTAATTACCGTTTTGACGACATGATTAGGGAGGGTATAGGTGAGTAATTGGTTGTTTTCTAATTTGTAATACGAATCTCCATTAGTGGTCCAATTTACTTGTGATTCTGCATTAAAATTAAAAGAGAAGAAACAAATAAGTAAAAGTATTTTAAAAATATTTGTATTCTTAATAAATAACTTGTTTGTATTTCTGTTATACATATAAATAATTGGATTATTGTTAGTTACTACTATATCTGGTCTTGATTTAACAGAGTATTGACCTTTAATTCTGTGTTAAAGATGAGCTTACAAAGTTAGATTATATTTTTCGTTTTTTATAAAATTTAGAGTGGATTTTATCAGTCATAATCTTCATAAACAATACATTCCTCATAAGTACTTCCATCATTGTTTGTTCCATAAACTTTTGCGTCACATACATCTTCACAACTTAGAGCTCCAATAGCCAAAGCCAAGCCTATTAATAATTTTATTATCTTCATATCTTTACATAATCAATTACTGTTCCAAAATTGTAAATTTGGAAAGAGCAAATGGATTAAAAAAATATTTGGGTTTTTATAAATTTTGTAAATTGAGTTTATGAGAAAAAGAAAATATTTAATTATGTTAATAATAATTTTATTCATATTGTATCTATGGGCTGAATTAGGTGTAGGTATTTTTTTTCAAGATAGTTGGGGAGGAGATTGAAATAATAGAAAACATCACACAGGATAAACCAGCCGTCCATTATTTCATTTTACGACATATATTATAATACCTTATTTATTTAAAATAGAAGTTTAAATTTAATCAAGAACAATATTTTTTTAATTTTCATTTAGGACGAATTTTGAATTAAGATTATAAAATCATTTATTTCTTTAGATACTTTAATGAGTTGTTTAAATAAAATCTGTGTGGTTTTTAATCAAACTCCATTCAGTCATAAAGTTTTTATAAGAATCCATTGTCGTTCGTAAATATTTAGTTTACACGAACTCTTAATTTTGCGTATCGCTAGCACCTATGTTTTTAGATAAATTAATTTAATGCTGTACAGTAATTGTTGGCAAATCGGTTCTATACTAAAAAAAGCTCATGTATTTAATTTTAACAATTTATGATTGCTATGTAAAAAGCTGATGATTGATTTAATTGCATTTTTTATTCATATCGTCATAGCCATTCCTTTGGTTTCTGTAAAGCTTTTATTAATTTTTCTTCTTCACTTTTGGCTTTAGGTAAATAACTATAACACCATTGAACCTTAGGAGGTAAGCTCATTAAAATACTTTCAATACGGCCATTTGTTCTTAAGCCGAAAAGAGTCCCTTTATCATGAATTAAATTAAACTCTACATAGCGCCCACGTCTAATTTCTTGCCAATTTTTTTGTTCCTTTGTAAAGGCTAATTTTTTTCTTTTTTCAACAATTGGAACATAGCTCTCCAGAAAACTATCTCCGATTTCTATAACAAAATCGCAACGGTTTTTCAAACTAAAATTATCAGTTTCTTTTAGATAATCAAAAAATAAGCCACCAATGCCACGTGCTTCATTTCTATGGGTATTCCAAAAATATGAATCACAACGTTTTTTATATTCGGGATAAAAATCGATATGATGTTTATCACAAGCATTTTTGCAGGTTTGATGAAAATGAATAGCATCTTCTTTAAAAAGATAATAAGGAGTTAGGTCTTGTCCTCCACCAAACCAACTAGAAATAATTTTTCCATCGTTGTCATACATTTCAAAATAACGCCAATTGGCGTGTATTGTTGGAATAAAAGGATTTTCAGGATGTAAAACTAAACTTAATCCGCAGGCAAAAAAATCGCAATCTCTAACCTTAAAATACTCTTGCATAGATTCGGGTAATTTACCGTGAACAGCTGAAATATTTACACCCCCTTTTTCGAATATAGCTCCGTTTTCAATTACGCGAGTTCTTCCGCCACCACCCTCAGCTCGTGTCCAGACATCTTCTTTAAATAGAGCCTTTCCGTCCACTTCTTCTAATTTTGAAGTAATGGTGTCTTGTAAGTTTTTAATATAGGCGAGAAATTGATCTTTCATTCTTTGTGCATATTAAACTTTTAACATTATGCCTTATACTCTTTTACCGCATCTATAAATGCTTTGGCATGGTCCAATGGTATGTTAGGTAAAATACCATGACCTAAGTTTACGATGTATTTATCTTTTCCGAAATTATTAATCATTTCTGTAACAATTTTTTTGATTTCGAAGGGTGATGATAACAAGCGGCTTGGGTCCATATTTCCTTGAAGAGTGATTTTATCTCCAGCAAATTTTCTAGCCATTTTAGGGTTGATCGTCCAATCTACTCCTAAAGCAGATACATTGGATTTTGACATTTCTTCTAAAGCAAACCAACACCCTTTACCGAATGCAATTACTGGGGCATCATCTTTTAAGGCTTCAGTAATTTGATTGATATATTTCCAAGAAAACTCTTGGTAATCTAAAGGAGAAAGCATCCCACCCCAAGAATCAAAAACTTGTACAGCATCAACACCAGCTTTTACTTTTTCTTTTAAATATGCAATAGTTGTATCGGTAATTTTTTGAAGCAAAGTATGAGCTAACAAGGGTTGTGTAAAACAAAATTCTTTTGCTTTATCAAAATTTTTAGATCCTTGACCTTGTACACAATAACATAGTATCGTCCAAGGAGAACCAGCAAAGCCAATTAAAGGTACTTCGTTATTTAACAACTCTTTGGTCGCTTTAATAGCTTGCATAACATAATCTAACTCAACTGTAACATCTGGTACAATAACATTATCTACATCTTTTTGAGTGCGAATGGGATTGGGTAACCAAGGACCAAAATTAGGTTTCATTTCCACTTCAATATTCATTGCTTGTGGAATTACTAAAATATCTGAAAATAAAATAGCTGCATCCATACCATATCTTCGAATTGGCTGTACCGTAATTTCTGATGCTAATTCTGGAGTCCTACAACGTGTAAAAAAATCATATTTTTCTCTAATTTTGATAAACTCTGGTAAATATCGTCCCGCTTGACGCATCATCCAAACTGGTGGACGTTCTACCGTTTCTCCTTTTAAAGCTCTTAAATATAAATTGTTTTTATACATTTATTATGAATTGTGATTATCGGCAACCGCTTTCATAGAAGATTTTATTGCTTTTTCTATATTCTTTAAATCTTTTTTGGAAATTACAGTTGATAAAAACCAGGCTTCAAACTGAGAAGGCGGTAAAAAGACTCCATTGTCAATCATATTCCAAAAAAATGTTTTAAATTTTTCAGTATCTGAAGTTTGAGCTGATTTAAAATCAACAATATCTTCATTTGAAAAAAATGGACTTATCATGGATCCAAAACGATTTACTTGAAGGTCAATATTATTTTCCTTTGCAGCTTCCAATAAAAAGGTTTCTATTGTTTCTGCAACTTCATTGAACTTATCATAAGGATTTTGTTTTTTCAGTTCCTTTAAGGTAGCAATTCCGCAAGCCATTGCAATAGGATTACCTGATAAGGTTCCTGCTTGGTACATTTCTCCTAGTGGTGCTACTTTTTCCATAATTTCATTTCTAGCTCCATAAGCACCTACTGGAAAACCACCTCCAATTACTTTTCCTAAGCAAGTAATATCTGCTTCGATTCCTAATAATTCTTGAGCGCCTCCGTATTTAGAACGGTATCCCGTCATAACTTCATCTAAGATTAATAGGATTCCTTTTTCTTTTGTAATTCTCCTTAATTCTGAAATAAATTCTTTATTGGGTATGACAACTCCCATATTACCTGCAATAGGCTCTATGATTACGGCAGCAATATCTTCGTACTTATTTATTTGATTCTTTACACTTTCGATATTATTATATTCAGCAATCAATGTGTTTTTAATGGCATCAATTGGAACACCTTTGGAACCTGGTATACTCAGTGTCACTAATCCAGAACCAGCAGCTACCAATAAGGCATCTGAATGTCCATGGTAACAACCTGAAAATTTTATGATTTTGTCTTTGTTGGTGTAGGCCCTAGCCAAACGAAGTGCGCTTAACACAGCTTCAGTTCCAGAGTTTACAAATCGCACTTTATCCATTCCAGGAAAAGAATCGCAAACCATTTTAGCTATTTTAAGTTCGCCTTTAGAGGTAGCTCCAAACGTATAGCCATTTTTTAAAGCTTTTAAGATTGATTTCTCTACTCGTTTGTCTTTATGTCCCAAAATCATTGGTCCATAAGATAAAACTAAGTCTATGTATTTATTGCGGTCTACATCGATGATTTTACTTCCTTTTGCTTTTTTAATAAACAGAGGAACACCTCCCACGGATTTATAGGCTCTAACCGGAGAATTTACAGCTCCTACAAGGTGTTTTTGACCTTTTATAAAAAGTTCTAATGATTTTTCTAAATTCATTTTAATCTCTTTTTAATATTTTCGCAACTTCTTTTGCAAAATAAGTAATAATAATATCTGCTCCAGCTCGCTTCATAGACAATAAGCTTTCCATCATTACTTTTTCTTCATCGATCCAGCCTTTATCTCCCGCTGCCTTAATCATAGCGTATTCTCCACTAACATTATAACATGCGATTGGTCTGTCGTAATTATTCTTTAAGTCTCTTACAATATCTAAATAGGAGAGGGCTGGTTTTACCATTAATATATCTGCTCCTTCTAAATCATCAAAAGCTGCTTCTCGCATAGCTTCATCTCTATTTGCAGGATCCATTTGATAGGTTTTTCGATCTCCAAATGTTGGTGTTGAATCTGCAGCATCTCTAAAAGGTCCATAAAACGCAGATGAATATTTTACCGAATAACCCATGATAGGAAGATCATAATACCCTGTATTATCTAATGCTTCTCTAATTTTAATAATCGATCCGTCTATCATTCCAGATGGCGCTAACATATCAGCTCCAGCTTTTGCATGTGATATGGCTTGCTTAGACAAATTAATTAACGTTGCATCGTTATCAACATCATTATAATCATTAAGGATGCCACAATGACCGTGAATCGTATATTCACAAAAGCAAACGTCTGTAATTACATACAGTCTAGGATAGTTTTTTTTTATAAACCGAATAGCCTGTTGAACAATACCGTCATCATTCCAAGTTTCAGTCCCCACATCATCTTTCCTAGATGGAATTCCAAAAAGCAAAACTGCTGGTATATTTAAGCTAGTAACTTCATCTAACTCTGTTGAGATTTTATCTAATGAAAATCGTTTTATTCCCGGCATTGATTTTATTTCCGACTCTATATTTTCACCTTCTTCAATAAATAGAGGAAATATTAAATCGTCGGTTGTTAGCTTATTTTCTCTAACTAATCGTCGAATGTTTTCAGTTTTACGAAGACGTCTCGTTCTATTAATCATGGTGTTCCATTTTAGTTATTGAAATATTTATTCACCGAATCAATGACTCCGTCAACTGTTGCAAATTTAGAAACGATTACTGTTTCGAAATGAATTCGAGCCTCAGTTGCAGTGGTTTCTCCAATGCAAAAAGCAATGCGATTAAGGGTTTTGTTATTTTTTAAAAAACTTTCAACCCCTGAAGGGCTGTAAAAAAGAATACCTGAATATTTAGGGTCAATTTTTTCTGAAGTCAATACCGTTTTATAAGTTTCTACTTCGTTAACGGTGATGTTGTTTTTAGATAATATTTCAGGAAGTTCTTCTCTGCGTTTGTTTCCGCAGAAAAAAGTAACTTCTTTCTCTTTTAAGTGTTCAGAAAGATAGTTAGCTAATTTTTCAGCAGAGTTTTCTACATGAGCCACGATACCTAATTTTGTTTTAATTAATCGTTTGGTTATTCTACCAACACAATAGATTTTTTCAAAATTTAAATCTTCTGAAGAGTAATTATACAACAATGCTTCTACTGCATTTTTACTAGTAAAAATAACATTATTTAATGGTTTTTTTAAAATTTGAGGTTTTACCCTGTTATACTTAACAGCAATAAAGTCATTCATAGCAACACCTATTTTAGACTCTAATTTTAGCGTTTGCTCTTTGGATAAGTATTTGGTTGAAAAAACATTTGTATTCTTTTCAATACTTATAGTTTCTCTCATCAAATTTTTACCCCCTTTTGCTAATATAAAATTAGCTGCAAATTGGCCTAAGTCTCCAATCTCATCTTTTAAAACTACTTTGCTAAACTCAAGTTTCTTTTTACCGTCGGGGCTAAATAATACTCCTTTAAACCTCACTTCCTCCTCTTTGATAGTAGCTAATGCTCCAATTGGCGCTGTACAACCACCTTCTAAAACTCTTAAAAATTCTCGTTCAATAGCAACACAAACGGCTGTCTCTTCATCATTTAATTCTTTACAGGCATCTACTGCATTGTTGTTTTTTTTTAAAGCAGCAATCATTATAGCTCCTTGAGCAGGAGCCGGTAACATCCAATC
Source organism: Flavobacteriaceae bacterium (assembly GCA_002713705.1). Classification (GTDB taxonomy): domain Bacteria; phylum Bacteroidota; class Bacteroidia; order Flavobacteriales; family Flavobacteriaceae; genus Marifrigoribacter. Next base: position 16,327 of record PAUJ01000037.1, on the reverse strand, counting down.
TAATTTGATGTGTCTATCCTTATTTGGTAATAGTTTTATTCTTGACAAACCAGCTAAGGCGAAAATTGCTCCATCCCAAGGATTGTCTTTTAGTTTTTGTAGGCGTGTGTTAACATTTCCACGAAGCCCTGTTATGTTGTGTTTTGGATAACGATGAAGCCATTGTGCTTTTCTACGCAAACTTCCAGTTGCTATAGTCGCAATTTCATTTTCGAAAAAATTTTCATCTTTTTTTAAAATTAATACATCGTTGTAATTCCCTCTTTTTAAAACAGCTGCTTGAATAACTTCTTCAGGTAGTTTAGTTGGTACATCTTTAAGAGAATGAACAGCGATATCTATATCTCCATTGATTAATGCCATGTCTAAACTTTTAGTAAATACACCAGTAACGCCTAATTCGTATAATGGTTTATCAAGTACTTGATCTCCTATAGAATCAATTTTTATAATTTTAGTNCTATGTCCTAGGTTTTTTAGTTGTCTCGCAACAGTATTTGCTTGCCAAAGAGCTAATTCGCTTGATCTGGTTCCTATTTTAATCATTTCCGTTTAAGCTTAGCTCTTTCAAATTAAATATTTTGCTAATTACCTCAATGCTTTGATCTACTGCTGTTTCTTCATCTTTTAGATGCTTTACAAATTGTGTAGTTATTTTTTGAATCATGTGCGAGGTAACTATTTCGGCGTGTTCTTCATTAAAGTTATTGATTTTCTTTCTGTGAAAATCTATCTCATGACTTTGAATAGTTTGTAAAGATTCTTTAAGCGCGTTTACTGCAGGCACAAATTTTCTATAAGAAATCCAATCGTTGAATTCATTTTTATATTGTTCGATTATTTCTTCTGTGATGGGAATTTCTTGTTTTCTTGTTTCTATGGTTTTATCGGTAATTTTTGATAACTCATCAACATTAATTAGTGTAATACCTTCAATTTTTTTTAATGAAATATCTACATTTTTAGGCATTGATAAATCTAGTATCAGTAATTCTTTACCTTTTTTGATATAATTTTTAGTGATCGTTGGAAAATTAGCACCAGTAGATACTATCAAAATATCTGTATTGTTAATTTCTTGGCTTAATTCTGAAATATTTTTAATCGCAACTTCTGGGTGTATCTTATTAAAAGCTATTGCTTTATCTTCAGTTCTGTTAATAAGAGTTATATTTTTATTGTCGGTATACTCTAAAATATTCTTACAAGTATTTTTACCAATATCACCTAATCCAAAATTAAGAATCTTTTTCTCATTATAATTTGGAATATTATCAATGATGTATTGAATCGCAGCATAAGAAACAGATGTAGTACCGGAGCTTAACTTGGTGTTGTTTTTTACATCTTTACTAGCTTGAAGTACCAAATTCATTAACCGTTCTAGATAGGTATTTATGACCCCTATTTTTTTAGCTTGAATAAAAGAATTTTTTAATTGACCTACAATTTCGTAATCACCTAAAATCTGGCTATCTAAACCAACACCTACATTAAAGATGTGGTTTACTGCTGCCTTATTTTTATAAACATTAGAAACATTAATAAAATCCTCTAAATTCCCTTTCGAATATTTAACAAGAAGACTAATTAGTTCGAAGGGATGTTTTGCGAAACCTGTTATTTCTGTTCTATTACAGGTAGAGACTACAAAAAGTCCTTCGCATCCATTTTCTTTTGCTTCTTTTAATAATAATACCTGGTCTTCTTTAGTGATATTAAATACACCTCTAACGTTTACATCTGCTTTTTTATAACTTAAACCTACGTTATAAAATTTTAATTGCAAATCATCAAGATTCATATACTTTTTTTTAAATAAGTGTTGACAAAAGTACTATTATCTTTCACTGAAATATATCGCTACAAGTACTAATTCTATCGAAAGAAGTTACAAAACTTTATTTAGAGTATTTCTAAATAACAGCTATTTTGTAAATAAACTTAAAGAAGTTATTAAATACAATACTTGACAAATATTGTATTCTTTATTTTTAATCAAAAAAAATAATTTGTTGAAGCTCTATTTTTTGTTGTAATTTTGTAAAATAATTATTTAAATAAATAAAAATATCACTTCAAATTCATGATTGAAAAATATAAAAACATCGACAAAAGTGCTCATGTTTTAATTGATGAAAAGAATGCTTTTAAAGTTCTTTATTTCAATAATTTAACAGATCATATTGGAAGGTTTCAGACTGAATTAATTGATGATTACATACAGTTGTTTTTTTGTACAGAACATGAAGTTATTGTCGCTTTTAATATGGAGCATTGTGCAATTACCTTAAAAGAAAATGACTCAAGTATGGTTTATTTTAAGGAAGAAACAATGAATATATTTTATACCTTACCATCACAATCTCAATTAACAGTAGTTTTAATTTCCTTGGATTTCTTTCATAATTTATTTTCAGAAGGAGGCAATATTTTATTTAATTTTAAAAATTATAAAATTGGACAACCTATAATAGAGCCCAAAGAAATAGAGCCTTCTGAACAAATGATATTAAAGCAATTAATATCTGTAAGAATTAATGACTCTCTAAGGCCAATTTATTTGAAAGGTAAGGTATATGAATTGCTTAGTCATTATTTTAATACCTCAACAGCCTCTAATAATGAACTTTGTCCTTATGTACCCAATGAAGATACTGTAGGTAAAATTAAACACGCTAAAGAAATAGTAATTGAACAAATGAATAAACCTCCAGGATTACATGAATTAGCAAAAATGGTAGGATTGAATATTAAAAAACTAAAGAGTGGATTTAAAGAATTTTATGGTTTACCGGTTTTTACATTTTTATTAAATTATAAAATGGAACTCGCAAAGAAGTTATTACAAGAACAACAGTTAAATGTTAATGAAATAGCTTCTAAACTTGGCTATAGTACTTCTAGCCATTTTATAGCAGCTTTTAAAAGAAAATATGGGATTACCCCAAAACAATTTGCAATATCATAATATGAAAGGAATATTATTAAATAATTTAGGATCACCAGATAGTACTAAAACAAAAGATGTTAAAAAATATCTAGGTGAATTTTTAATGGATGAGCGAGTGATTGATATTCCATATTGGAAACGTTTTTTATTAATTAAAGGAATTATTTTAAATATACGTCCAAAAAAATCCGGAACTGCTTATAAAAAAATCTGGTGGAAGGAAGGATCTCCTTTAGTTGTAATATCTGAAAGATTTACTAAAAAAGTAATTAAAAAAATTGATATACCGGTCGAATTAGCAATGCGATATGGATCTATGAGTATGAATCAAGGTATAGATAATTTAATAAAAAAAGGTGTTACAGAAATATTTTTAGCTCCATTATACCCACATTATGCAATGTCTTCATACGAAACAGTTGTAACGCAAGCCGAAGAGATTTTATCCGAAAAATATCCCCATGTAAAATTAGATACTTTACCTCCATTTTATAACAAACCAGATTATATAAAAGCAATGAGTGATAATATTGCAAAACATATAAAAGGATTTGATTACGACCATATTTTATTTTCATATCACGGAATCCCAGAACGTCATATTAAAAAATCAGACCCCACAAAGAGTCACTGTAAATTAGATAATTCTTGTTGTGAGCGAAATTCTGTTGCACATTATACTTGTTATAGACATCAATGTTTTGAAACTACTAAAGGTATTGCTAAATCTTTAAATCTAAAAGAAGGAACCTATAGTAACTCATTTCAATCAAGGTTATTAAAAGATCCGTGGTTAAAACCTTACACAGATTTCGAACTAGAGAAATTTCCATCAATAGGAAAGAAAAAAATAGCCGTTATAACACCTGCTTTTGTTTCCGATTGTTTAGAAACTTTGGAAGAAATTGCTATGGAAGGAAAAGAAGACTTTTTAGAGGCCGGTGGTACAGATTACAAGCATATTCCTTGTATGAACGATAATGATGATTGGGTTGAAGTAATGGTAAACTGGATTAATAACTGGAAAAAAAATTAAGTAACACTCACAAAGGTCAATGCGATTTAACTCTAAATAAAAATAACTTTAGTTATTTGTAGTCATAAACTATAGCTTAATATCATGGATATTTCATACATAAAAGCTTTACACATTATTTTTGTAATTACCTGGTTTGCTGGTCTATTCTATATTGTTAGACTATTTATTTATTTCTCTGAAGCAGAGAATAGCGAAGAGCCTGTAAAGGCAATTTTACAAAATCAATATAAATTGATGAGTAAAAGACTTTGGTATATTATTACCTGGCCATCTTTAATCTTAGCAAGTTTTTTTGCTTTTTGGATGTTATATGAAGTGCCTTCTTACCTAACTATGGGCTGGATGCAGGTAAAATTATGTTTTGTTTTTGCATTGTATTTTTATCATGCTGGTTGTCAAAAAATTTATACACAACAGCAAAATGGTATTGTAAAATACAATTCATTTAAGTTAAGAATTTGGAATGAGCTTGCAACTCTTCTTTTATTTGCAATCGTATTTTTAGTAGTTCTTAAAAACAGTATTAGTTGGGTTTGGGGAGTGGTTGGAATTCTTTTATTTGGAGCTTTGTTAATGTTTGCTATTAAACTTTATAAAGAAGTTCGTTCAAAGCACAATTCTAATAAAAGTTAATTGCTTTGATGTAAATATTTATACCTTATCCATTTACAATTAATATTATTTTCTGACCAGAGCGGGATTTTCAAAATAGTTGCATTTGAAAATAGTATCTGAAAGTGCATCACTACATATCTTTTGAAAGGGAACTCTGTAAGAACTCTGCAGCACTTAAAATCGCTTTTTCACCTGGAGGATAAACATCACTAAATATTTGTCCACAATGGATCATATCCGGTATGATCTGTAAATTTACAGGATGCCCTTGTTGACGAAGAAATCTGAAAAACTCAATGCTATCATCAAGTAAAACTTCACAATCTCCTACCTGAAATAACGTTTTCGGATATTTTTCGTATTGTTGTCGGGCTGGATATAGTTCACTTGCTTTTGTGTCATTGTGATCAGGTATATAATAATTTCTGATATTACGAAGACGTTTAGGTACTATGATGTCATATTTTGAATTATAGATACACGATGGACGATCAAAATCTAAGTCCTTTGGTCCTGACATAACTAGAGCAACCGAAGGTATTTGAATACCTTGATTCTGGCAGCGATAAATCAACTGTGTAACGATTAAACCTCCGGCAGATATTCCGGAAAAACCAATGGCCTTTTGACTGTAACCTTGCAGCATCAACCAACGGTAGGCAGCTTCGGCATCGTCTATGGGTGCAGGAAAACGATGTTGTGGACAAAGTCTATAATCGATACCCAAGAAAGAAATACCAGACAAAATCACCAAACTTGCTATTAGTTGCATATGGTCAGCAATAGATCCCATTGTATAACCACCACCATGAAAAAATAAAACTACACGCTCACTTCGACCGTTCGGTGGGTCTATCCATGTGTAAATGGTGTTAGGAACTCGCTTTATTGTAACCTTGTTTACTATATCAGCTTGATAGTCAATGTAGAGTTTCGAAAATGATTTAGCAACTTCATTTAGATCAGTAGAAGAAAGATCCAATCGCTCCTGGAAAATTTGTTTAAGGATAGCTGTTGTGAGTTCTGTATTATTTATTTTACGTTTCATACAGCAAAAACATAAATAGTAAGGTTTAAGAATTTATTTCTTTGGTTAAGAACTGGTAAAAAGTAGTTGTTAAAAAGAAAATAATACTAATTATTGAAGCATAACTAACAATAAGTAATAATACCGGTAAATTAAATATTAAAAAGCTTAGGGGTAGTAAAATTCCGAACATTACTAAAAACAGAAAAATAAAATATAAATAATGTAATATTCTTGGCATTTTAGTGTCTACATCCTCTTGAAGTTGAAATAATTTAGGAATTATATTATTTGACATATGATCTCCTAACTTTGAAAGAAAAACTTCATTAAAAGAAGAATCCTCAAAGACTTCTGGGTCGATTGAATTTGCTAATGATATAATTTTATCTTGATGCCTTTTAAAAACAGATTCTATATCAAGTGTTTCTTTATAAATACCAAACTTATATCCAAAGTAATATAAAAGACCAGAACCACATTTATGTTCTAGCCATTTTTTTATGATGGCTTTATCATAAATTTTTGGATAGATAATATTTTTTGGTATTTTACGATCCTTAGGTCTTAACATCAATAATGACTTTAATTCAAGATAAAGATTTTCAGTATCTCCAAAATGATGGCTTTCTTGAAGAAACTCTATCGCTAACTTAGACTTTCCTTTGTAGAATTCTTTTACTTCGAAAAAATTAAGTGCTTCAAAATCATTATCTATATATTCTTTTAATCCAGGTAGCCAAATTTTAGATTGTAGTAATAAATTTACTATTTCTCTAAAATTATGCATTTTTTGAGTTATTTGACTTAAGTTATCTACTACTTGTACTCTATTTTTCTTTAATCCAAGAGCTGAAGAAGCTAAATAAACCATAATGAATGCAGCTAAAAAGCCACTTATACTTATAAAAATAGTAATAATGTTTGATAAAGTATCAATAAATAATTGGTCAGTATTAGTTTTTTGCCATAAAATAAAAACTAAGGCAATACAAAGAAGACCACTAAAGACTAGTGGTATTAGTGTATTTAAATACTTAAAGAAAGAGTTTTCTCTCATTTGTCCTTTAAAAGTTAATGGTAATTAATTTAAAATTAAACCATTAATTCTTATTTGTAATATTGGTCACAAATGCAAAAGTAGGTAAATTCCTATAAAAAAACCATTATTTATATAATAATTTGATGTAAATTAAATTTTAAATATACAGTGTAAGAGTGTAAAGCATTTAATATTAGTAACCTATAGCGGTATCATCACCTCTATGATCAGCTCCTCCTTCTAGTTTTCCATCGGGTAATATCCTAATACCATCAACTTTTCCAAGAATAATTGAATTGTTTTCCATTACTTGGTAACCCTTTGTTCTTAAGTAATTTAAAGAATCTTTTGGAAAAGAATTAGGTTCAAATCTAATAATATCTGGTAACCATTGATGATGAAATCTTGGTGCATCTACAGCTTGCTGCATATTCATATCAAATTCATAGACGTTTAAAATAGTTTGTAATACTGAAGTTATTATGGTTGATCCTCCTGGAGTGCCTAATGTCATCCAAAACGTTCCATTTTTTTCAACAATGGTCGGTGTCATAGAACTCAGCATCCTTTTTTGAGGTTCGATAGCATTCGCTTTTCCTCCTATTAATCCATACATATTCGGTTCTCCTGGTTTTGAACTAAAATCATCCATTTCATTATTAAAAAAAAAACCTAGTTTATTGGAATAAAGCTTAGAGCCATAGGCAGCATTTAATGTTGTGGTTACAGCAATTGCATTCCCAAAGTTATCTACAATTGAATAATGTGTTGTTTCATCACTCTCAAATCCGGGAATCATTCCATAACTCAAACTATCCGAAGATGTAGCTTTATCAAAAGAAAAATTATCCATTCGAACTTTTAAATATCGATCACTTATCAATTCATCCACAGGTATATCAATAAAATCAGGATCTCCTAAAAAAAAACTTCTATCTGCATAGGCTCTTCGCTCAGCTTCTGTTAAAACTTGAATTGTTTTGGTGCTATTATGTCCATAAGACTTTATTGGATAAGGTTCAATAAACTTCAATATTTGAGCTAAACAGATACCGCCACTTGAAGGAGGAGACATGGAAATAATTCTCAAATCTTTATAACTAAAAACAATAGGAGTTCTCCATTCTGCTTCATACGCATTTAAATCATCCATAGTTATAATCCCATTTTTAGATTGTAAAAAATGTACCATAGCTTTTCCGGTTTCTCCTTGATAAAATTCAGATCTACCATTTTCTGAAATCCTTTTCAAGGTATTTGCTAAGGCTATATTTTTTATGGTATCTCCAGTTTTGTATTCTTTTGTGTATAACGATTCACTATTATTTGTCTTAAGAAAAGACTCTTTAAAATAAGTAATCCTCTTTGCTTGTTGTTCAGTAACAAGATATCCATTGACAGCTAATGCTATAACGGGTGCTATAATTTGTTCAATGGGTAAAGACCCCAATTTTTTGTGAACAGCAAAAATACCAGCAATGGTTCCTGGAACTCCTACTGCTAGGGCACCTACTTTACTTTTATTGGATGTAAAATCACCGTTTTCATCTAAATACATATTTCTAGAAGAACGGATTGGAGCTTTTTCTCTATAATCAAGTGCTCCGATTTCTCCCTCTTTTGTTCTGTATATCATAAATCCTCCACCAGCAATATTTCCAGCTACTGGAAATGAAACTGCTAAGGCAAGTTCAGTTGCAACCATAGCATCAAAAGCATTCCCGCCCTTTTTAAGTATTTGGATTCCAATTTTTGAAGCTTCTTCTTTGGCAGAAACGACCATTGCACTATCTACAATAACACTTTCTTTTTTATCTTTTTCTAAAGTTAAATTTTGTTCAACTGCTATTTTTTTATTTTCTTGTTTGCAAGAAAATATAAGTATGGTTAGTAATAGGATAATTAATTTTTTCATAAATTTTTTAATTCTAATATTTTATGATTAGAAAAAATTCTTAATTCTTCAAAAAAAGAGGTGAATTCATTTTCAAATTCTTCGTAATATTCTACTAATTCCAAAACTGCAAAATTCATTTTAGAGGTATTATTGGTGCGTGTGTTCATTTTTACTAATATTTTACTAATTCCATCGACTGTCGCATAACTAAGAAGCCAATTTTCCTTAATCATGTAGGGCATCATTCTTTTAATTTTTGGTGTTAAGATATTAAAATTATTACGCAATAATTCATAGAAATTTTCAATGTAGACTTCTAAAGATTGCTCGTGATAATTATTCCAGTTTTTTGCTAAAAAATGATCATATAAAATGTCAACAATAACCCCGCTGTAATGACCATAAATTTTGTGTAATCTTTTAGTACTTAATCTAACAGTAGGATGGAAGTCTGTAAAACTATCAATTTCTCTGTGCAATAAAATTCCTTTTTGAATTTCTTTTGGAAATTCAGTGTATTTTTTACCTTTTATCCCATCTGCAATAAAGTTACCAATAGTAATCTCTTTATTATCGTTGGAAAGGTAAATATGAGCAAGGTAATTCATTTACGAATTCTTATTATTAATGCTAATCTGTCTTTAATATAAATAACCAACTCTTATTCACCTACCAAACTATTTAATTTAGCCACTGCTATTTGATAGTTTAATTCTGCAGCTAGTTGATCCGCTTTTGCCCCGGACATATCTGCCTTTGCTTTAAACATCATTGACGATAATTCTTCTCCAGCTTCAACAGCATTTATGGTAAGAATAAGCTCTTCTTCTCTTGCTTCGTATGCCTTTTTAGCTGTTAATATTAAAGATTCGGCATACTTGATATTTTTATAGGCCTGTTGTATTTCCCCTTGTAATGTAATTTTTTTGTATTCTAGGTTATCCAAAGCTTCATTGTAGATAGCATTTCTTTGTTTTACTATAGATGAGCGTTCACCAAAATCAATTAAAGTCCATTGGAAATTCAGTCCCATAAGTAAATATTGATTTGCATATAAGGGTATTCCATAATTATAATAATACTGGGCAAAAAAGGACAACTCTGGTATGAATGCTTTCTTGGCAGCTGTGATTCCCAATTCCGACTTATCAAGGTCTGCAAGTGCAATTTTTAGTTCATAATTTTTCTCAGAACCTTGTGTATAATATTCTTGTATTTCTCCAACAGGTTTAAATTCTAAAATAGGTAATTCCAAATCTGGTTGATAAGAATATTGAGCGCCTATTAACTGGTTAAAAGAGGAGATGTATTGGTCTTTTAGATTCTCTTCATATAATAAATCTTGTGCTGCTTCAAAAACCTCTGCTTTGGCAGAGGTAACATAGAGGTATAATAACTCTCCTGCTTCATAAGCATTATTAGCATCTTGATATTCAGATTTTTTATATTCAACTTCTTGCAGCGCTTCATTAACTTTTGCATCCTGAATCAGGATTCCGTAAAACAATTCTTTTACACCAAGTTTTATTTTTGATTTTACACCATCAAATTGTAATTTACTTATTTCAACATCTAACTCTGCAACTTTCCTACCTGTATTAATTGATGTTAGCTGAGTTATAGGTTGATAAATAGCAGCATTTGATTTTACTACAAAATCATTAGCTCCTAAAAAGGTTATTTGCCTTGAGGGAAGGGGATAGTTATCGATTAACCAATCATCAATAACTTCATCATCTACAAGTTCATCGTATAATCCATTTAATTCCCCCTTATTAATATATAGATTTGGATCACTATTGTATGCGCCAACACTTTGTATTTCAATTCTGGGAAAATAATTACTTTTCATTTCACTGAGCTTTCCCTCACTACCTAGGATGCGTTGTTGAGATATTTTTATTAGTTTATTTTCATTAAGAGCCATTTCTAATGCTTCTTCCAGCGTTAATTTACCAATTACTTGGGAAGTTAGATTTGCAGAAAAACTAAAAAAGATAATTAGTAAATATATTTTCAAAATTCGATTCATAGAGAGTGTCTTATTTATTTTCAATACTTTTTGATGATTTTATAAACCATGCGTAAAATACTGGTAAAACCATAAAATTAATGACCATTGAAAATACTATTCCAAATGCAAAAACACTAGCTAGTGGAGCCCACATTGGGTCTTTCATTACGATCATTGGAACTACTCCTATGGCTGCAGCCATCGTAGTTAAAAATATTGGTCTCAATCTTCTTTTGGCAGATTCAGTTGCAGCATCATTTCTAGATAAACCTTCAGTTTCAAAAAGTTCATCACTATATTCTACCATTATAACTCCATTTCGTATAACAATTCCGCACAATGCAATTAAACCTACAAAAGCAGTAAAACTAAATACATTGCCAGTGACTATAAGACCAAGCATTGACCCAAATAATGTTAAAGGTATTGAAATCATTATGATCAAAGGTCGCTTGATGTCTTTAAAAACAAATAGTAAAATAATAAAAATAATTACTATGCTTATTATTAACGCCTTTACCATTTCTCCAAAGGTTTTGTTTTTATTTTCAACGACACCACCATACTCCATTTGGTAACCAGGTTTTAAATGAATAGTATCTATGGCTGGTTCTATTGCATCCTGAATATCTGCAGATAAATATCCATTTTTAAATTTAGTACCTACTGTTAAAGTAGGAATTCCATTTCTCCTAGTCAACATACCAAATTGCCATTTTGGAGTTATTTCTGCCATTGTTCTTAAGGTATTATATTGCCCTGTAATTGGCGAACCGAGGTATGTATTAATAATATCATTATAGTTTTCTCTGGACTTTTCATCAAACATAAATGTTATGGGTATGGGATCGTCTCCTTCCCAAAAAGTTGACAATGGTGCGCCATAGAAACCAGATGCTAGCAGATCTGCAATTATTTCTGTAGTATAACCTGTTTGATTCGCAATTATTTCATTTACATTAACATCAATAAAAAAGTTATTCTTAAAATCTTCTACAACAAGTCTAGTTCCTTCCGTATTTCTCATCACTTTCTTTACGCTTTCTCCAATTCTTTTGAGCTCATTGTGATTATCTCCAGAAATTCTAACTTCAACGGCTGATATAACAGGAACCCCCTGAGAAAACTCCATCACATCTACCTGAGCATTAGGTAGAATATTTTGTAGAGTAGCTCGATATTTAGCCGATAATGACACTGTTTGTTCTGTGTTTTCAGTATTTACGAGTATCATTCCATAACTTTCTTCCGGAAAAACAGGAGAAAAACTGTAATAAACTCTTGGTGCGGATGTTCCTACATAGGTTGAAAATGATGATATTAACGAATCTTTCTTTAGAATTTCTTCAATCCTTTTAACATCTCTATTTGTAATCTCAAGTTTAGTGTCCATAGGTTCAATGACCTGAATAACAAATTGACTTCTCTGCGCATTTGGAAAGAAATTCTGCTTAGGAAACTTCATAAAAAACACTCCTAGAATTATTATTGCAAGACCAATAAAAAGAGTTATTTTTTTATATTTCATTGAGAAGTTTATCAACCTATCAAAGTACTTTTGAATAAAATTAAGCAAGGAAAACTTCTTTTTTTTGTTTTCTTCTTCCTTTTCATCTTTTTTAAGTCCCTTTTTAATAAAAAGAAAAGCTAGAAATGGAGTAAGGAAAAACGCTACTATTAAAGAGCATGTGGTTGCTATTGCAATGGTTATTGGAAGTGAATATATAAATTCTCCTGTATCTCCAGTTAAAAGAAAAATTAAAGGTAAAAATGCTGCTATAATTGTTAAAGCAGAAGAAATCATAGGCATGGAAAATTCAGAAGCCGCTTTCCATGCAGCATCAAACCTTTTCATTCCTGCATCTAGCTTTGATATGTAATTGTCTATCACTACTACCGCGTCATCAACTACCATTCCTAAAACAACAATCAATGCTGCTAATGATACTTGCTGTAATTCAAAACCAAAAAGATTTAAAAATGAAAACGTCATACCAACTGAAATAGGTATTGCAAAAGATGCAATCATAGCTACTCTAAATGGCAATAATATCATTATTACCATGATTACTGCAACTACAGCTATTATAAATTCTCTTAAAAAATCGTCAACTGCTTCTTTTACAGTTTCAGGCTGGTTATTAATTATGGTAATATTTAAATCAGAAGGAAGTAATTTCTTAGATTCTGCAATTACCCTATCTACTTCCTTACCATAATCAACAATATTATAACCACTTTGCGCTTGTAAAGATAGTAGCATGGTATTGCTTTCTTTACCATTTACGCGAATATATTTAGTTGGATCTTGCTTTTTCCTTTCTACTGTAGCTATATCCTTTAGGCGTATTATTGAACCTTCTATTGTTTCACCAATTTGTTGATTTTTAATCTGATCAATTTCTCTAAAAAGACCCGTTGTATGTAGATTTATTTTAGAATAATCTGACTCAATATATCCAGCATATTTTATTGTATTCTGGCTTTTAAGTATATTNATTATGTTGTTTAGCTGAATATTGTACAATGCTAGTTTAGCAGAACTGGTGGTTACTTGTATCTCATCCGACCAGTATCCNAGCTTATCTATTTTTGAAGTAGCAGGAATACGGCGAATTGAATTTTCTAGAATCCCGATGTATTCCTGAATTTCACTGTAGGAACTTTTTTCTGATTCAACTCCAATTAAAATAGCTACTGTGTCACCAAAATCAGAATTAACAAATGGGCCTACCACTCCGTCTGGCAATTTAGTATTCGCTAACTGATTTAAGCCCTGCCCTAAACGTTCCCAAAAAAGATCTGGAGTTTTTACCCAATCTTCTAAAGTTACAGTTAAGACTACCTTATTGTCATAAGAATTTGAAAAGGTTTTTCTTTTTTTTACCTCTGCATATGAAAAAAGTTTATCTTCAATTTGTTTTGTTACCTGCTCTTCAACTTGCACAGCTTTTGCTCCAGGATAATAACATACTATCAATGCTTGCCTTACTGTAATTTCTGGAGAATCACGACGAGACATAGTGCTTAATGAATAAATCCCAGCAATAAAAATAATTAGGATCGATATTAATGATATCTGATGATGTTTAAGCGATGACTTTATAATATTCATAGGATTTAAGTCTCAGTTAATTTTAGTTAATAATTTTAACCTTAGCTCCTCTGTATAATTTGGTCTGTCCTTCAATTACAATTAAATCACCAGAATCTAATCCATCTAGAATTTTGACATTAGAATCTATTGCAATTCCACAACTTACTCGTTGTTTAGCTACTAAAGTGTCATTTTTTACGGTAAATACGTACTTATGTCCATTTGAGTCGGTAACTATAGCCTCGGCAGGAATTGATATGATACCTTTCGACTCTCTAAGTTCAAGCTTCATAAATGCGATCATACCGGGTTTCAAAAGATTGTCAACATTTGTAACTTTTGCTTTTACAGGAAAAGATCTTGAAGTTTTCTCTGCAACAGCTTCTATTTGTTCAATCGTTCCAAAATAGTATTTATTTAATGCAGGTNCATAAAGTTCAACAATCATATTTTCGGAAAATAAATTTATTTCTTGTTCAGGTATACTTGCTTCGGCATAAACTGTATCTGTATATACGATTTCAAATAATGGCATACCTTGAGAAATTACCTCTCCTGGCTGAATTCCTTGAGATACGACATAGCCCGAATGTGCTGCATATAACTTTGTGTCATTTAGTTGACTCTTCTTGAAATTATAATTTGCCTCAGCTTCCTCTGCAGCTGCTGTTACCTTATCATAATCTGACGGAGTTAAGCTACCTTTTTCATACATGCTTTTGAGTCTTACATATTCTTTCGCTGCATCATCGAATTGAGCTAGTGCAGCATCTAAAGCAAACTGATAATCTATTGGATCTAGAGATGCTAATATCATACCTTGTTTTATATAATCTCCATTTTGAACAGATACACTTTGAATTTTTCCAGAGACCATAAAACCTTGCTTAATGGTTTTATATGGTAGTATATTACCACTATATTCTATTTCCTTATTTGTAGATACTGATTCTGCAGTGAGAACCCTTACATTAATAGAGGTATTTTTTTTGGTGTTTTTATGTTCTTTACAAGAAGATAAAAACCCCGAAATTAATAAGATAGATAAAGTAAATATCAGTATTTTCTTCATGATTACATTTACAATTTAATAGACTTACAATATAGCCTAAAATAATAGGTTGNAAAACAACTATTTCTAAAAATATATATAAAAATTTAATTCTATTGTGAAGTTAGAATTTTTAATTAAANACNGTCATTGTANTTCTAATTCATTAAGTTCTTCTNCATAAACTACAAAATACTNATTAAGTTTTTATATTTTAAAAGTATCTTTGGAGAAAATTAAAAAGAAATGACATTAATTAAATCTATTTCAGGTATTAGGGGTACCATTGGCGGATTTCAAGGAGAAAATTTAACTCCCATAGATGCAGTTAAATATGCAGCTGCATATGGCAGTTGGGTGAAACAGCAAAGAGAAAAAAATAACTATACGGTTGTTGTTGGAAGAGATGCTCGAATTTCTGGAAATATGATGCAACAATTAGTAATGAATACACTAATTGGATTGGGTATTCATGTAGTAGATTTAGACTTATCCACAACACCGACTGTTGAGGTAGCCGTAATGTTAGAACATGCAGATGGAGGAATTATATTAACGGCTAGTCATAATCCAAAACAATGGAATGCTTTAAAGCTATTAAACCATAAAGGAGAATTTTTAGATGCTAACGAAGGACAAAAAATTCTGGACATTGCTGAGAATGATAATATTAATTTTTCTGAAGTAGATGACTTAGGGAAAATAACGAGCAATCAAGCATATATCGATTTGCATATTGATGAAATTTTAGACCTTTCATTAGTAGATGTTGAAGCTATTAAAAAGGCAAAATTTAAAGTGGTAGTTGACGGTGTAAATTCTACAGGAGGAATTGCAGTTCCAGCTCTACTAGAAGCTCTAGGAGTTGAACCAATAAAATTATATTGTAATCCAACAGGAGAATTTCCACATAATCCTGAGCCTTTAAAAGAACATTTAGGGGATTTAATGAATAGGGTAGTCAATGAACATGCAGATTTTGGTTTAGTAGTAGATCCAGATGTGGATCGATTGGCATTTGTTGATGAAAAAGGAGCTATGTTTGGAGAAGAATATACATTAGTTGCTGTTGCAGATTACGTTTTGCAGCATACTCCAGGGAATACGGTTTCTAACATGTCTTCGTCTAGAGCTTTACGTGATATCACTGAAAAAAGAAATGGAAAATATACAGCTAGTGCAGTAGGAGAGGTGAATGTTGTAGTTAAAATGAAAGAAACGAATGCTGTGATTGGTGGTGAAGGTAATGGAGGAATAATTTATCCAGAACTTCATTACGGAAGGGATAGTTTAGTGGGAATAGCTTTGTTTTTAAGTTATTTAGCAGATTTAAGAATTTCGGTTAGTGCGCTAAGAAAAACCTATACCTCTTATTTTATGAGTAAGAAAAAGATTGAATTGACACCACAATTAGATGTTGACAAGCTATTAAAAGCGATGGAACTAAAATATGCTGATGAAGAAATAAATAACATCGATGGAGTTAAAATAGACTTTGACGATAATTGGGTTCATTTAAGAAAGTCAAATACCGAACCCATTATTAGAATTTATACCGAAGCAAAATCTCAAGAAGAAGCTGATCTTTTAGC
>PAUJ01000007.1:22740-69535 GCA_002713705.1 Flavobacteriaceae bacterium | reverse complement strand
CCATCTTTGCGATCTACTCCTTGATTAATATCTGAAGATTGTTCGTGAATGGATGAAAAAACACCACAAGAATTCCCATCAAACATGTATTCACTTTTGGTATAACCTATTTTATTGATCACATCTCTAGCTATTTTCTGAACATCTAAATAGGTATTGCTTTTTACTTCACCTGCCAAAACTACTTGACCAGTGGTAACTAGCGTTTCACAGGCAACTTTTGATTGTGGATCAAATGCTAAAAAATGATCAACTAATGCATCACTAATTTGATCTGCTACTTTGTCTGGATGCCCTTCAGAAACACTTTCTGATGTAAATAAATAAGCCATGAATGGAATTTTAATTTAATATTTATAGTTGACGGATGGAGCTTGGAGAAAGTACACCATATTAATGAATGTATGCACTACCTTTTAGCATTTATGTTACTAATATCATAAAAAGTAACAGAGGTTGCAATCAGTCAAATTTTTCCTCTTTTGAATTTCAAATATACGCCTTTTAATAAAACTAAAGAATACTTATTGTTTTATTAAAAGAGCTCTTTGGCTTCTCAACAGTAATAAATTTCAACACACAAAACCTTAGTTATAAATGAATTTAAATTATTCTATTTTTTTAGGATTAACCTATATTTGGGGATTGGAAAAGAAATGAATAAATATTTAATTTACATGCTATTTTTTATGATAGCTGTTAAAGGCTTATCTCAAGATGAAAAAAAGAATACATTTTCATTTGGAGCAGGTTACTTTTATGGTAATATTTATGAGCACAATCCAGATATTTCACATCTAATTAAAGGGCATCCTACCGGTTTGTTTTTAATGTTTAATAAAAAAACATTTGGACTAAAAGAGTGGGAAAAAAAATACAACTATCCTGATTGGGGTTTGTCGTTAAGTTATCAGAATTTAAAAAACACGGTACTTGGAGATAATTATAGTATGTATGGTCATTATAGTTTTTACTTTTTAAAAAGAAACCTTCAGCTATCTCTAGGAACCGGTATTGCATTCAACACGAACCCTTATAATGAGGATTTTAATTTTTCAAATAATGCTTATGGATCAAAAATTTTGAGTTCCTCATTTATAAAAATAAATTACATCAAAGAAAATAGTTGGAATGGTCTTGGTTTTCAAGTTGGTATTTTGTTTCTTCACTACTCAAATGGAAATGTAAAAGCACCCAATACAAGTACCAATTCACTATTGCTTAATGCGGGACTTAATTACCAATTAGATTATAAAAGTTCTCCAACCTATCATACAGAAAAAGATAGTGTTAATTATTCTGAAAAAGTTAAATTCAATTTTGTTTATCGGTTTGGTTGGAATCAAAGCGATTTAATTGGATCAGATACCTATCCTTTGTATGTGTTTTCTGCTTTCGCAGACAAACGCTTAAATTATTATAGTACCCTTCAATTTGGTGCTGATGTCTTTATCTCAAAATATTTAGAAGAATTTATTAAATACAGAGCAATTGCTTATCCAGAATTTGAATTATCTGGAGATGAGGATTATAAGAGAGTAGGAGTTTTTATTGGACATGAATTACGGATTAATAGAAATGCGATTAGTTCTCAAATAGGTTATTATGCCTACTATCCATACAAGTTTTCAGAACGAATTTATTTGCGTTTTGGATTAAAAAGATATCTTTATAAAGATAAGTTATTTGCTGTAATCTCTTTAAAATCTCATTTTGCACAGGCAGAAGCAATAGAATTTGGATTTGGACTAAGGCTATAAATTAGTAATACAATGAAAAAATATTTTTACTTAATTATTATTTGTTTTTGTTCCTGTAATACCGATAATGCTCCGGATTGTTTTAAAGCAGCGGGTACTATTATAGAATCTGAAATAAACGTTGGTCCATTTTCTAAAATTTCAGTAAATAAAAAGATTCAGTTATTTATAAAAGAAGGTGCTGATTATAAAGTTGTTATAGAAACTGGAGAAAATATTATAAACGAAATAGACGTTTTAACCACCGATGGTGTTCTTTATTTAACCAATAATATAGGATGTAATTTTGTTCGTGATTATGGAATCACAAAGGCCTATGTAACAGCTCCTAATATTGAAGAAATAAGAAATAATTCATCCCTTACAGTTTCCAGTATTGGTGTTTTAAGGTACGCTAACTTAACACTGCTATCTGAAGATTATGAAACAGAAGAATTTTATACCAACGGAGATTTTATACTAGATTTAGAAGTTGAAAACTTGAATATTACGGCAAATGGTTTTTCTAATTTTTTCTTAACCGGTTCCGCTATAAAAGCTAATATAGCTTTATATTCTGGTAACTCTAGAGTAGAAGCAGCAGATTTTTTAATTCAAGATTTGATAGTTTTTCATAGAAGTACCAACAAAATAATTGTAAATCCTCAAATATCAATTATTGGAGAAATAAGAAGTTTAGGAGATGTTATTTCTAAAAATGAACCCCCATTGATTAATGTCACCGAATATTATACAGGTAGGCTTATTTTTAACTAGTCAGTTTCGTAAATAAATTTTCTAAGCTAGTTTCTTTTAGGGTTTCTTTTATAGATTTATCATGTATTAAATTTCCTTTATTTAATATCATAACACGATCGCAAATAGCTTCAACTTCTTGCATGATATGTGTCGATAGTAATACGGTTTTACCACTTTCCTTAGCGACTTTTTTTATAAGGTCTCTAATTTCAATTAATTGATTAGGGTCTAAGCCTGTTGTAGGTTCGTCTAAAATTAAAACTTCAGGATTATGAAGTAATGCATTGGCAAGTCCTACACGCTGTCTATAACCTTTTGATAGTTGTTCGATTTTTTTATGAGCTTCCGATAATAATCCTGTCTCCTCAATAACAATTTCAACTTGCGCTTTGTCAATATTATAAACTTCTGCATTAAAATTTAAATATTCTCGAACATACATATCTAGGTATAGAGGATTGTGCTCTGGAAGGTAACCGATACATTTTTGAACTTTAATTTTCTCATTTAAAACAGAATAGCTGTTGACCCATGCATTTCCTTCAAATGTTGAAATATAAGTGGTTAAAATTTTCATCATTGTAGATTTTCCTGCCCCATTTGGGCCTAAAAATCCGACGATTTCACCTTTTTGTATTGAAAATGAAACTTGATTCAAGGCAATTTGATCGCCATATTTTTTAGTGATATTTTCTACTTTTATCGCCATATTAAAATTAAAACAAAACTACATAAATAAAAAGTAAAAAATTAGAGCTTGTTTTCAAGAATTAATTACTTTAGCAATTATTAAACATACAATGAATAATTTTATTACATACAATGATTTTTCGTTTTTCTTTTTTAAAGAAAGAAACGAGACACTGATGTAATTAAATTCAACATATAATTATATAATGGTCTCGGAAATAATCCGAGACTTTTTTTTTACAAAAATTTAAAATTATGAATCTAAAAATTGCAATCCAGGGAATCGAAAGTTCATTCCATGACATGGCTGTAAAAAAAATGTTTCCTAAGAAAGAAATTGAATTAATCAAGTGTACTAGTTTTGAAAAGGTCACCGAATCTATTAATAATTTGAGTGCAGATTTTGGTGTTCTTGCAATAGAAAACACAATTGCGGGATCTATTTTGCCAAATTATAACTTAATAGATGAGAGTGGTTTGGTCATTATGGACGAAGTTTTTTTAAATATACAAATGTATATGATGGCGCTAGAATCCGAAACGATTCATGATGTTTTAGAAATTCATTCCCATCCAGTAGCGTTACTTCAATGTAAAAATTATTTACGGAAAATCCCACCTCATATAAAAATAATTGAAGGAGCCGATACGGCTTCAGAAGCGAAAAAAATAAAAGAACAAAACTTAAAAGGAATAGCCGCTATAGCTGGGAAACAAGTTGCTGAAAAGTTTGGATTAAAAATTTTAGAGAGCAAGATTCAAAATAATAGCGAAAATCAAACTCGTTTTGTTTTAATAGGAAAAGAAATAAAAACGACTACAAGAGAAGCTAATAAAGCAACATTAAAATTTAAATTAGATCATAGGGTAGGTAGTCTTTCTAATGTTTTACAATTGTTTAGTACTTTTGAAATTAGTTTAACAAAAATACAATCCTTGCCTATTGTTGGCGAACCTTGGCAATATTCTTTTTTTGTAGATGTTGTTTTTAAAGATTATAAATTATTTAAAGATGTGATTAAAGTATTGGAAAAAGCAGTAAAAGAATTAAAAGTAGTAGGGGCTTATAATCAGAATTTTGAAAATAAACCAAGTCAATTATTAAATAAAACAATTAATGAAAAATAACAAGAATCTAGGAACTTGGTTAAATGAGATGTCATTAACCCATCCTCTGGTAATTGCAGGTCCTTGTAGCGCCGAATCTGAAGAACAGGTTTTAAAAGTTGCACATCAATTAAAAAATACCGATGCCACTGTATTGCGTGCAGGAATATGGAAACCAAGAACTAGACCAGGAAATTTTGAGGGTGTTGGTGAAATTGGTTTAAAATGGTTAAAAAGGGCAAAAGATGAAACAGGATTATTAACTGCTACTGAAGTTGCAAATCCTAGACATGTTGAACTAGCCTTAAAAAACGATATTGATTTATTATGGATAGGAGCTCGTTCAACCGTATCTCCTTTCATCGTTCAAGAAATTGCTGAAGCATTAAAAGGAACCGATAAAATAGTATTAGTAAAAAATCCTGTCAATCCAGATCTAGCTCTATGGTTAGGAGCTGTAGAACGCTTACATACCTCTAATATTGATAAATTAGGGGTAATACATAGGGGTTTTTCTACTTATGAGAAAACCGGTTATAGAAATAATCCAGAATGGCAAATACCAATCGATTTGCAAAATCAGTTCCCAGATTTACCATTAATATTAGATCCATCTCATATTGCTGGACGTAGAGCTATTATTTTTGATTTATGTCAAACAGCATTAGACTTAAATTTTGATGGATTAATGATAGAAACACATCACGATCCAGATAACGCTTGGAGTGATGCGAAACAACAGATTACTCCTGAAACACTAGATCAATTAACCACCGATTTAACAATTAGAAAAGAAGAAGGAGATGCCCTTGAGTACCTTAATAAATTAGCAAATCTTAGGACACAAATAGATATAATTGATCATAAGTTAACCGAAATATTAGGAAAACGGATGAAAATTGCTGATGGAATAGGAGCTTTAAAAAAGAAGAACAATGTTGCTATTTTGCAAAATAAAAGATGGAATGGAATTCTAAGTAAAATGATATTAGAAGGAAAAGAATTCGATTTAAGTGAAGAGTTTATTTTAAAAATATATAAAGCAATACATCAAGAATCAATCAATCATCAAAAGCGACTTTACGATGAATAATAAAGTGCTATTCAAGAATAATATTTAAAACAAATAACAATGCTAATAACTTTAATTTTAAGACTTTTGCATAGATGAAAGGAATTGTCTATAAATCTACGGGAAGTTGGTATACTGTAAAAACAGAACAAGGAGTATTTTATGAGTGTAGGTTAAAAGGAAAATTTCGCACAAGAGGGATTAAAACTACAAACCCAATTTCGGTAGGTGATAAGGTGTTTTTTGAAATTGATAATTTAGGCGATCATGAGTTTGGAGTAATTTACGAAATTGAAAATCGTGATAATTACATCATTCGAAAATCAGTAAATCTTTCGAAGCAAACTCAGATTATTGCTGCCAATATAGACCTTGCTTTTTTAATAGTTACCCTTAACAACCCACCTACCTCTACAGCTTTCATAGATCGGTTTTTAGTAACTTCTGAAGCCTATGGTATCAAAACTATCTTATTGTTTAATAAAATAGATTCGTATAACCAAGAAGAATTAGTGACTATTAAATATTTAGCTCATCTATATAGATCTATCGGTTATGAATGTATAGGCATATCTGCCAAGACAGGAAAAAATTTAGATAAAGTAAAAGTACTTATGGAAAATAAAGTAAGTGTCTTTTCTGGACATAGTGGTGTTGGTAAATCAACTTTAGTAAATGCAATTGAACCTTCATTAAACCTCAAGACTAATGAGATTTCAGATCAACATTTACAAGGTCAACATACCACTACTTTTGCAGAAATGTATGATTTGTCTTTTGATGCTCAAATTATAGATACTCCTGGAATCAAAGGTTTTGGGATGGTATCAATTGACAAAGAAGAACTATCTGGTTTTTATCCCGAATTTTTTAAATTAAAAGAACACTGTAAGTTTCATAATTGCTTGCATGTAGAAGAACCAAAATGTGCTGTTAAAGATGCTTTAGAACATGAAGAAATTGCATGGTCTCGCTATAAAAGTTACCTTCAAATTCTAGAAGGCGAAGAAGAACACTATCGCAAAGATGTTTATGATAAAGAATAAATATTAATTATGAGAGTAGTCATTCAACTGGTAAAACAAGCTTCTGTAACTGTAAAAGGAAAGCTAATCTCAGAGATTAAAAAAGGATATTTAATATTCCTGGGTATTGTAGAGGAAGATACTCAAGAAGACATCAATTGGTTAGCAGGTAAAATTGCTCGACTCCGAATTTTTAGCGATGATAGTGGTGCTATGAATCATTCGATTATGGAAGCCAATGGAGATGTAATTGTAGTGAGTCAATTCACACTACAAGCAAAAACTAAAAAAGGAAATAGACCCTCTTTTATCAAAGCGGCTCGATCAGAAACAGCAATTCCATTGTATGAAAAATTCATCATCCAACTAGAAAATGAATTGGGTAAAAAAGTACAAACAGGAGAATTTGGTGCCATGATGGATGTAGCATTAATAAATGATGGTCCTGTAACTATTTTGATTGATTCAAAACAAAAGGAATAATAATTTAATTTATTGAATGATGGATATAAAGAACGCTCAACTAGCAGTAGATAAATGGATCAATGAACATGGGGTCCGCTATTTTAACGAACTTACAAATATGGCTCAGCTTACAGAGGAAGTAGGTGAAGTTGCTAGAATTATAGCGCGTCGTTATGGGGAGCAAAGTGAAAAAGAAAGTGATAAAAATAAAGATCTTGGAGAAGAATTATCCGACGTTGTATTTGTAATTTTGTGTTTGGCCAATCAAACAGGAATTGATTTGCAAGAAGCTTTTGATAAAAAAATGAATCATAAAGCGATTCGCGACCATGATAGACACCATACTAATAAAAAATTAAAATAATATGTTTCAAAAAGTAATTTCAACACCTGGATTTTGGAGATCAGCTTTTTCATTAGGAATTGCATTTGCATCTATGTTTGTTATTATAAAATGGGCAGTTGAAGGCTTTAATATGGACTATTTTAATTCGATTGTAAATCCATTGTCATTTATTGTTGGATTATTAGTTGGAGGTTTTATTTATGGGTTTCTGGTAACTTTCGGAAAGTTTAGAGCCAAAATCAAGAAAGAAGAACAAAAGTATTGAAAACTTCTCTTACTTATAAAGCTGTAAGTGATCATCCTATCATCACTATCCCTGGATCTAAAAGCGAATCAAACAGGCTTTTAATACTAAAGGGATGCTACCCTAACATATCAATTACTAACCTTTCTAATAGTGACGATACCATTAGTTTACTAAAAGGAATAGAACAAGTTGACGGGATAGTAGATATTCATCATGCGGGAACTGCTATGCGTTTTTTAACGGCATATTTTGCTTCAAAAAAAGGAGTAGATATTATTATTATGGGTAGTAAAAGAATGCATGAACGCCCAATTAGAATTTTAGTTGATGCATTAAATGATTTAGGTGCGGATATTCACTATTTAAAAAATAAAGGATTTCCTCCACTAAAAATAATTGGTACAGATTTAAATGTTAGTTCAGTTAACTTAAATGCTGCCGTTAGTAGTCAATATATTTCTGCATTAATGTTAATTGCACCTTCATTAAAAAATGGACTAACAATTAATCTGGAAGGGAAAATCACTTCGATTCCCTATATTGATATGACTTTAGATTTGTTAAAAAAAGTGGGTGTCTCAGGAACCTTCAGTAATAATAAAATTGAAATTAAGCATACAAAAACAGTAAATAGTATTACTGTAAATGTAGAATCAGATTGGAGTTCTGCTTCTTATTATTTCAGCATAATTGCGCTTTCAAGTAATCTTGAACTTACTTTAAATAACTTTTCTAAAAATAGTATGCAAGGAGATTCAAAAATAATCTCCATTTTTCAAAAATTGGGAGTAGAAACTATTTTTAATAAAAATGATAATTCCATTCTTTTAAGACACCTAAAAACTAAAATCATTGATTGTTTATCCTTGAATTTAAACGATACCCCAGATATTGCTCAAACTATAGCAGTAACTTGTTTCGGTTTAGGCATACCTTGTAAGTTAGAAGGTCTAAAGACCCTTAAAATAAAAGAAACAGATCGGCTATTGGCTTTAAAAACAGAACTTGAAAAGCTTGGAGCTAATGTAACTATCACAGAAGAATCAATAACCGTGTTTCGTTCTAGGAAAATAATTGAAAATATTACTATTGAAACTTATCAAGACCATCGAATGGCTATGGCTTTTGCTCCATTAGTTTTAAAGGTACCAATTAATATCCTTGAGCCAAATGTGGTTACGAAATCGTACGCTACTTTTTGGAAAGACCTACTAAAAATAGGTGTTAAAGCACAATTAAAATAATAAATTGCTATTTACTTGACAACCCCTATTTTGAGATTGTATATTTGCAAACTTAATTATAAAACCATCGCTAACTATGGGAATGAAACTCTCGAAATTTAATTTTGAATTACCAGAAGATTTATTAGCCGAATATCCTGCGGCAAACAGGGATGAATCCCGTTTAATGGTATTGAATAGAAAAGAGCAAACCATTGAACATAAAATGTTTAAAGACCTTAAAGACTATTTTACAGAAGACGATGTGCTTGTACTAAATAATACAAAGGTATTTCCTGCAAGATTATATGGAAATAAAGAAAAAACGGGTGCACGTATAGAAGTTTTCCTTTTAAGAGAACTAAATAAAGATACCCGCCTTTGGGATGTATTAGTAGATCCTGCTAGAAAAATTAGAATTGGAAATAAATTATACTTTGGAGAAGATGATTCATTAGTTGCTGAGGTTATAGACAATACTACATCTAGAGGAAGAACATTGCGTTTTTTATTCGATGGTCCTTATGAAGATTTTAGAAAAAAATTAACTGAATTAGGAGAAACACCACTTCCTAAATATATCAAAAGAGACGTTGAACCAGAAGACAAGGAAAGATATCAAACCATTTTTGCAAAAAATGAAGGCGCTGTAGCTGCACCAACTGCTGGATTGCATTTTTCTAGACATTTACTAAAACGTCTTGAAATAAAAGGAGTAAAATTTGCTGAGGTGACATTACATGTTGGATTGGGAACTTTTAGTTCTGTTGAAGTAGAAGATTTATCCAAGCATAAAATGGATTCAGAAGAAATTCATATTGATAAATTAGCGGAAACGATAATTAATAAAGGAATTACAGATAAAAGAAGAATTTGTGCTGTTGGAACTACGGCAATGAGAGCGATAGAAAGTTCGGTTTCTTCTAATGGTACTTTAAATGCTTATGATGGTTGGACCAATAAATTTATTTTTCCTCCTTTCGATTTCAGCATTGCAAATATGATGGTAACAAACTTTCATACCCCAAAATCTACCCTAATGATGATGGTTTCTGCATTTGCAGGACATGATTTTGTTAGAGAAGCTTATGAGGTAGCGATTAAAGAAAAATATAAATTTTACTCCTATGGAGATGCAATGTTAATCATCTAAATTTTATTTATAGACCTCGATGTATCATCGGGGTTTTTTTTATTATAACGATTTGGTTTTTAAATATCAAAATAAAAAAGTACTTTAGTAAACTAATACTTTTCTAAATAGTATTGATGGTAAGAATTGTACTTTTTATTGTGTTAATTTCAATTTCATATGTGTCCTATTCTCAGGATAAATATGAACGCATGCCTTTGAGTTGGGAATTAAATTTAAGAACTTCAGTCGATCCTATAGAATTACCTCGTTTGGATTTAGATAACATTATTGCCGAGGATAGTATTAATGACAAGGATAAAAGTCTGCCATGGCGTTATGGAATTTCTAGACCTTTAGTTTTGGATTTTGAAAATGATGGAGTATGGACTCAATTACCAAATAATAGAGGTAGAATTTGGCAAGTTGCCATTTGGTCACCAGATGCTATTAATTTGAGTGTAAATTTTAATGAATTTAAATTACCAGAGGGATCAATGATGCATCTTTACAATGATGCTCAAACCGATGTTTCAAAAACATATACAAAAGATCAAAATAGAGAAAATAAAAAATTAGGGTCTTGGTTTGTTTCTGGCCAAATTATTTGGGTAGAATATTATGAGCCAGAAAACACAGTTGAACTTGCTCATCTCGAAATAGGAAGTGTTATTCATGGCTACAGAATGGGTCGAGTTCATCAAATAATAGAAGAGAATAATCGGGGTCTTAATGATTCTGGAGATTGTAACTATGACGTGAACTGTTCCATAGGTAATGATTTCGAAAATAAAAAAGACCTAGTTAAAAAAACGGTAGCTCTATTGAATTTAGGTAATGGTCAATTATGTTCATCCTCTTTAATAAACACTACTATTAGTAATAAAACCCCCTATTTATTAACTGCGAATCATTGTTTAGAAAATAGCGACCCATCGTTTTGGTCTGTAAGGTTTAATTGGATGAGTCCAAGTCCAATTTGTGCTAGTGAAGAAGAAAGTTTAGACATACAAACCAATTTTACTATGAGTGGAGCTGAGGTAAAAGCTAATAATGCCTTAAGTGATTTTGCATTGGTTGAATTATACAATGAGGTTCCAGAATCTTGGGATGTTGCTTTTGCAGGTTGGGATAGTACGGATGAATTACCCGTTATGGAAGTTGGAATTCATCATCCCAATGGAGATGTTATGAAGGTATGTAGAGATGATTCAGGTGCAGTTAAAGAAAATGCTAATGGTACTGAAGTTTGGTTAATTGGGGGAGTGTCTGCTGGTATTGGCAATGGATGGGAAATTGGAACGACAGAAAGCGGATCTTCAGGTTCACCACTCTTTAATGAGGATGCAAGAATAATAGGACAGTTATATGCTGGTCAAGCTTTTTGTAATGGTACTGATAATAATAATGATTACGATATCTATGGAAGATTTGGAATTTCATGGGATTCGGGGGATACACCAGAAACTAGATTAAAAGATTGGCTAGACCCAAATAATTCTGGTCAAACTACAACTGAAACCATTCAAAATATATTAAGCACTCAAGATTTCGATGGCACAGGAACTTTAGATATTTTTCCTAATCCAGCGAACACAAAAATTTCAATTAACAATAATAGATATCCTAATTTAGCGTATTATTTTTATAACTTAATGGGACAAAAAATTTATTCAGGAAACGTATCTAATACGATTAATGAAATTAATGTAGAACATTTAAATGAAGGATTTTATATTTTATATCTAGTAGATGGAAATACCAGTGTCAGTTCTGCTAAAAAGATTATAATAAAAAGATAATTATAAAATTTGGAAACAATAAAAAGCCTCTTTTTTTAAAAGAGGCTTTTTATTGTTATATCTTTTTTAATATTGATATTTTTGCAAACTAATGAAAGCAAAAAAGAAGGACATACGGGCTTTGTCAAGAGAAGAAATTAGAGAGTTTTTTCAAAACACTGGAGAAAAAGCTTTTAGAGGTAATCAAGTGTATGAGTGGCTTTGGAGTAAGGGAGCACACCATTTTGATGATATGACTAATATATCGAAGGAAACTCGCGAACTTTTAAGCGAGCATTTTGTAATTAACCATATTGAAGTCGATAGCATACAAAAGAGTAAGGACGGTACTATTAAAAATGCTGTAAAACTATTTGATGGATTAATTGTAGAATCAGTTTTAATACCCACACCGTCAAGAACAACAGCCTGTGTTTCAACCCAAGTAGGTTGTAGTTTAGATTGTAAATTTTGTGCTACTGCTCGATTAAAAAAAATGAGGAACTTGAATCCTGACGAAATTTACGATCAAGTAAAAGCAATTGATCAAGAAAGTAAATTGTACCATTCAAGACCACTGTCAAATATTGTATTTATGGGAATGGGAGAACCCTTGATGAATTATAATAACGTTCTTAAATCCATTGATAAAATAACTTCAGAAGAAGGCTTAGGGATGTCGCCAAAAAGAATAACGGTCTCCACTTCTGGTATCCCTAAAATGATTAAAAAGTTAGCAGATGATGAGGTTAAGTTTAATTTAGCGGTTTCATTACATTCTGCGATTCAAGTAAAAAGAGAGCAAATCATGCCTTTTGCCAATAAATTCACCTTAGTAGATTTAAAAGAAGCACTAGAATATTGGTATAAAAAAACTACTAGAAGGATTACCTATGAATATGTTATTTGGGATGGGATTAATGACTCAAGAGAAGATATTAATGCGCTAGTAGCTTATTGCAAATACGTGCCTTGTAAGGTAAATTTAATTGAATACAATTCCATAGATGATGATTCATTTAAACAAGCATCACCTCATGTAACAAATGAGTATATAAATGCCTTAGAAAAAAACAGAATTCCAGTAACCGTAAGAAGAAGCAGGGGAAAAGATATTGATGCTGCTTGTGGGCAGTTAGCAAACAAGCAATAAAAAAGAGCAACTAATTTAGCTGCTCTTATTAATAATAATTAAAATAGTAGACTAGTTTTTAACTATTTTGAATGATTTTGACTTTCCTTGAATACTAACTTTAGCAATATAAATACCTGTATCTAAAGATGCAATATTTATAGTTTCATTCGTATTTGAAAGTTTTTTAGAGATAACTTGTTGTCCTGGTAAGTTATATAACTGTATGTTTTCTAAAGAAGTACTAGCATTTAAAACTAGCTGGCTATTTGAATCTATATAATAATTGAAATCATTAAAATATTCATCTTGTAAAGATAAAACTCCTTCATCTCCTGCTTCAATAACTGTATCAGGAGTTAAATTAAAAGCATAACCTTTAACAACCATTAAGTTTGTTCCATTAACATCTGTATCCATGCGAATCCATCCATAGTGGTCAGTTCCACCTAACAAATTATTAAATTTAACACCAAGATAGCCATCCACAACAGTGTCACACCATTGACTATTTGAATAAGCACAACCATAGTAATTTAGATCACCACGCACTCCAACTTCAGTATAGCCAGATGTATCATCGATTATATCGCCTTCGTTAAGTAGTGCAGGATACTGATATCCTCCAGCAGTCAATCCAACAAAAGCTCCCCCGGAACTTGGGAATACAATAGCTGCAAATCCATTTGCAAGATCAGCAGGGTTTGCTACACTTACATCTTCAAATCCATCTTCTTCAAAATCTGTAGAAAATGTTTCTCCAACAGCAATAATTGCATCAGGCTCAACATCAACATAAACAATCTGTCCAGCTGCATCTGAAACTCCTAAAACAGCACTAGTTAATGCTCCATATTGTAAGAGTCTTTTTGATAAGTTTTTTTTTGTAATTTTACTCATATAAAGTTTTGTTTGTGATAAAACTTATGCAGTTTTACCTGATTATATATAGTAAATATATAAAATATTTTTAATATTGTATCATAAAACACTAACAATGAGTAAAATAAAATTCGAAAAAAATATTTTTGATCCAAAAAAAGTTCCTCTCTTGGGATCCTTAGGTTTACTAGCATTAGGAGACGTTGGATTTATAGCTTGGAGAAGGGTTAAAAGTGATCACAAACAAAAGGATTTGAATGAAAAAAAATAAGTTATTGTTAATAGGTTGGGATGCTGCAGATTGGAATATAATTTGGCCTTTGATTGCACAAGGCAAAATGCCAGCTTTAAAAAAAATAATTGAAAATGGTGTTTACGGTAACATGAGTACTATGAGTCCACCTTACTCGCCTATGCTTTGGACTACAGTTGCCACCGGAAAAACACCTGATAAACATGGTGTTTTAGGTTTTATTGAAGTAACACCAGATGCAAAGTCGGTAAGACCTGTTACCACAACTTCGAGAAATACCAGAGCATTATGGAATATATTTCATAATAAAGGAATGAGAAGTAATCTTGTAGGTTGGTGGCCTAGTTTTCCAGCGGAACCTATCAATGGAACTATAGTTTCAGACCGATTTCAAAAAACAAATAGAGACCCCACTAAACAAACTCCAATGAGCGAGTTTGCAATTCATCCTTGGGAACAAAAAGATGAATTTAAAGATTTAAGAATGTTTGCTTTTGAAATTACTAAAGCTCATTTGTATCCATTTGTTCCCAGAGCACATGATGTAGACCAGGATAAGCATAAAGGACTTTCTGCAATAGCAAAAATAATTTCTGAAAACGCATCTGTTCATAATGCAGCCACTAAACTTTTAAGAACCAGTGATTGGGATTTTATGGCGGTTTATTATGATATGATAGATCATTTTTGTCACTCATTCATGAAGTATCATCCACCTAAGTTAGGTGGTGTAGATCAAAACAATTACGATATTTTCAAGGAAGCTGTCACAGGATCTTATATTTACCAGGATATGATGTTGGAAAGGAAAATGAAATTAATTGATGATGATACTACCGTTATAATTATGTCGGACCATGGTTTTGAATCTGGTAATAAAAGAATACTTAACATGCCTAAAGTACAGGCAGCTCCTTCTTTAGAACATAGACAGTTTGGTATTTTCGTAGCTTCAGGCCCAAATATTAAAAAAAATGAAAAAATTTTTGGTATGGGACTTATGGATGTCGCTCCTACTATTTTGCATCATTTTGGGTTACCCATCGGAAATGATATGGATGGTAAAGTCATACTAGATATATTTCAAGATGCTAATTCTCCAAAATATATAGAAAGTTGGGATAAAGAAGATGGTGATTTTGCAGACTTAAAACATATAAAAGAAGAAGATGTGTTATCTGATGAAGATACTATGCAACAACTCATAGAGCTCGGTTATGTTGAAAAATTAGATGAAAAATTTGAAGTAGCGATCAAGAAAACGCGGATAGATTTAAAACATAATTTAGCTAGAGTATTTTTGGGTAAAAAAGATTTTTCTTCTGCTAGAATTCATTTGTTGGAACTGGTAAAGGAGAGGGATCCGGTGGATCGTGCACCTTTTTATATGGATTTAATAAGTATTGCCCTAAATGATAAAGAATATGAATTAGCAAATAAATACCTTGAAAAAATAAAAAATTCAGGTACCGAAATAAATTATGATTTATTGTTTGTCGAGTCACAAATTTTAACCGAGATGGGGAAAACACAAGAGGCACTAAATATTTTAGAGACTGCAAAAACAAACAATGAAAGTGATCAAATACTTTATCGCATTGGTAAATTAAAGTATCAATTAGGAAATTTTAAGGAGTCAAAATTAATTTTAGAGAAAGCAATAGAAATAAACTCTCAGAAAGCTATCTATCATGCGACAATGGCTGAAGTTCTCTTGCAACTAAATAGTTATGAAGAGGCTGCTGAATATGCAATGACAAGCATTGAGTTAATTAAGTATTTTCCTAAGGCACATTTTATATTAGGACAAGCATTGGAAAAACTTGGTGATCTAGCGAATGCAAAATTAGCATATGAAATGGCAAGTAGCTTAAAGCCTAAAGTATTTCACAAAGCTGAAAAATCTCTTGAAAATGTGATTGAAAAACTTGAAATGGATTTAAAATATGAAAATAAATCTTTTTATAAATATAGAAATAATCAAATTATAATTGTTTCAGGATTACCAAGATCAGGAACGTCTTTGATGATGCAAATGCTAGACCATGGGGGTATGGATTGTCTTGTGGATGGCAAGCGTGAGGCAGATCATTCAAATCCTAAAGGATATTATGAATATGAGCCCGTTATGTCTATCCATAAAGATAATTCATGGATGGACAAAGCCCAAAACAAAACAGTAAAAATAGTAGCTCCATTACTAAACAAAATTGACGAACAATATCGATATAAAATTATTTTTATGACTAGAGATCTCAATGAGATTTTGAAATCACAACAAAAAATGATAGGAAAAACTGAAGATGTTTTCCCTGTCAAATTATATAATAAATTTCAAAAATTATTGTCTAATATTGAAGTTTGGAAAAAGAAAGAACCTGGAGTAGAATTAATTTATTTAGATTATAAGGATGTTTTGGATAATCCAGAATCTACAGTAACATCAATTGAACGATTTCTTGGAGTTTCTCTAAACCGTTCGGAAATGATCAATTGTATAGATAAAAAACTATACAGAACAAAAGTCTAAATTTTGTGAATTAATAATTATATATTTTAAAAATATAACTTGAAGAATAACCCATGATTATACTATTTGGGTCAGCTTTTGTAATGGCTGATGAATTGGACACAATAGCTGTACCAACTTATTCTTCATTTTCAAAATCAAAGTCTTGAGTACCGTAAGTAGGCGATTCATAAAGATCTCATTGATACGCTCCTAGAATTGTAATATCGAAATCTTGATAATCTACAAAGCTATCTTCTCAAATAGTAACTTTAGTATTTATGGTAAAAGCAACAAAAAATGCTGCTAAAAGTGTAATTTTTTTCATACTGTATTATTTAAAAATCAATAATATTGATACTTAGTTAACAAAGGAGGTAATACTAAATGCGATTATTTTAAATGATTAGTTAATTTACTAAATATCTCTTCGCCCAATAATTATATTAACTTATTTTTGAGCAGACTATGAAAACAGTTGCGCAAATAAAACTACCTATTGAATATGAAATGGAACTTTTCGAAAAAAAGTTCTTGCTTTCTATGTATTCAAAAGTTTCCTTGTTAAACCGCATCACTCATTATGTGGTAAATAGGAAAGGTAAACAAATGAGACCGATGTTTGTTTTTTTAATAGCAAAGATGAGTAATAAGGGAGCGATTAACGATAGAACTTATCGGGGTGCTTCTGTTATAGAATTAATACATACAGCTACATTAGTTCATGATGATGTGGTAGATGGCAGTAATAGAAGAAGAGGTTTTTTCTCGATTAATGCCTTGTGGAAAAATAAAATTGCAGTGTTAGTTGGAGATTTTTTATTATCCAAAGGCTTATTATTATCTATAGATAATAATGATTTTGATTTGCTGAAAATAATTTCGGTTGCAGTAAGAGAAATGAGTGAAGGAGAATTACTTCAAATTGAAAAAGCTAGAAAATTAGATATTACCGAAGAAGTATATTATGAAATAATCCGAAAAAAAACAGCTACACTTATTGCTGCTTGTTGTGCTATGGGAGCTCAATCGGTTATGGCAGATAAAGAAGAAGTGGAATCGATGCGACAGTTTGGTGAGTATATCGGAATGGCATTTCAAATTAAAGACGACCTTTTTGATTATGGAACCGAAAAAATAGGAAAACCGACTGGAATAGATATAAAAGAGCAAAAAATGACACTGCCTTTAATTCATGTTCTTAATAATTGTTCGGATAAAAAAAAGAGGTGGATCATCAATTCTGTTAAAAATTACAATACCGATAAAGTCAGGGTAAAGGAATTAATTCATTTTGTTAAGGAAAAAGGTGGATTAGAATATGCTGTTTCTAAAATGAAAGAATACCAAAAAATGGCACTTGCTATATTGCAACAATATCCAGATTCAACTTACAAAGAATCATTAGAATTAATGGTTAATTACGTGATAGATAGGAAAAAATAATTTATTCAAGAATAAACGTTTTAGTTTATCTTTTAATAATTTTATAATAGGAGGCAACCTTTTTGTCTTTACTTACGTCTATAGAAATAGAAGCTCATTAAAAAGCAAGTATTGAAAGTTGTTTCCTTACATAAAAACTATAAATCTCTTATTTCAAGAGCCAGTAAAGGCAATCAAAAAGCGCAACATGAATTGTTTGAACTTTTTGCTTCAAAAATGTTAAGTGTTTGTAGACAGTATATAAAAAACAATGTGCTGGCTGAAGAAGTCATGCTTACTGGTTTTTTAAAAGTATTTACCAATTTAAATTCATTTAAATCACAAGGGAGTTTTGAAGGTTGGATAAGAAGAATCATGGTTAATGAATCTATTTCTCAACTAAGAAAAGAAAAAAAAATACTTTTTAAGGAAGAAGAATACCTAGAGAATTCTTTAGATCTAGTAGCGTATATTGAAACTGAAATAGAAGTCAGTGAAATTCAAAAATTAATAGATCAGCTACCACACGGTTATAAAACAGTTTTTGTTTTATATGTGGTCGAAGGATATAAACATAGTGAGATTTCTGAAATGTTAGAAATAACGGAAAGCACATCAAAAACACAATTATTTAAAGCAAGAAAAACTCTTCAAGCTTTAATTAATAAAGAGAATAAAATTAGTTATGGCACCCATTAAATTAGAAAATCATATTAGAGAACAATTGCAGGAAAGAGAAATTAAAACTTCAAATAACTCCTGGGAAAAACTTCAACAACAACTTGATTCAACATCAAAAAAGAAAAATAATAAAGGTTGGTTTTATTTAGCTGCAAGTATCGTTGGTATTATCATTATTTCATCTTTATTATTAAATAAACAACAAGTAATAACGGAGCCTTCAAATAATATAGTAGAGGTTAATGATAAAGAGGATAAAATAGAATTTGATAGTAAAGTTCTAGTTTCAGGTGAAGAAACTAAAATTGATGATACCTCAGAACCTATTAATCAAAAAGAAATAAAAAACCCTCTAAGGAAAGAAATTGTCAAAGAGGAAAAGCTGATAAATAAAAAAGAAAAATTGGTAATGACAGATGTTACTATTCTAGAAACGAATTCCTCAAAAACAAATCTAAAAGAAAATACTCTTATTGTTAAAAATAACAAAGAACCGCATGAAGTTAATGAAGAAGAAAAATTCATTAATTCTAAAGTAGAAGAAGTAGTTGCACAAATAAAAAAATCATCAAAATCAATTACTGATGAAGAAATTAACGCTCTTTTAAATAAAGCTCAGAAAGATATTCATTCAAAAAAACTAATTTTTAGCAATAAAGTAGATGCAATTAAATTACTTAGTGTCGTTGAAGATGAATTAGAAACAAACTTTAGAGATCGTGTTTTTGAAGCTTTAGGAGATGGTTATGAAAAAGTTAGAACTGCAGTTGTAAATCGAGAATATTAAAAAAAATCATCAATCAAATCATTTAAAACGAAAATTATGAGAACTATTACCATTTGTATTATTTTGATATTTTACTTAGTGCCGTTTAACAATTTATTTTCACAAGAAGTAACGATTACTATCGAATCTTTAGAAACTTCAAAAGAAAATATTATTAAAGAAGAAAAAGACGCTTTAAAGATTGAAGTTGAGAAAATCAATAATAAATTGGACGAAGGAACAATTGATCAAGAAAAAGCAAACGAATTAAAAGCAGTAGCAGCAGAAAAACGAGCCCTAAACATTGAAAACAAAATTGCAATTATTGATAATAAAATTGCACTTCTAGAAAGAAATGATGATGAAGCGACTATTTATTTGAAAAAGAATAAAGTAAGAGTGGAAGTTTTTGATGACGGTGAGTTTGTATCGGTTTCNTTAAATAAAAAAAAGAAATTTGATAAAAGAACAACAAGTAGGTTATTAATTGCTTTCGGATTTAATAATTTGGTTACAGAGGGAGAATCTTTTAGTGAAACTGATATTAAAATTGGTAGGTCACGTTTTTTTGAAATGGGATGGTCTTGGAAAACTCGAGTTTTCGAAAACAGTAATTGGTTGCGATTTAAATATGGTTTTTCATTTTCATTTGATGGTTTAATACCAGATGATAATCAATATTATGTAACCGAAGATGACTTAACTTATCTGGAAGTTCATCCTAATAAATTATGCAAAGCNAAATTGAGAGTTGATAAATTAATTTTTCCAATATTTTTTGAATTTGGTCCTTCAAAAAAAATTGAAAGAAAAGATTACTTTAGGTATTCGACTTATAAAAAACTCAAAGTGGGTATTGGTGCATATGCAGGATTCAAATTAAGCTCCCGTCAAAAATTAAAGTATACAGATGTAAACGGTACAAGTGTAAAAGAAAAACTTAAAGCCAGTTATAATACCAATAGTAGTGTTTATGGACTNAGTGCCTATCTAGGTTGGGGTTGGACTGCTCTATATATGAAATATGAATTAAATTCCATATTTAAAAATAATCCAGTATCACAAAATAACGTTTCATTAGGTTTAAGATTCGATTTATAAATTGCCACCAATTTTGTTTCATCGTTAAAGGTTTTCTTCTTTGTTTAAGTTGAAAACCTTTTTTGTTGATAAATANNTGTNCTTAANAAATTTACTTTTTAAAGCAGAAATTTACATCTTTGNTATNTNNATATGATTTCACAAACNACCATAGATAATGTATTTGAAACTGCTCGCGTAGAGGAGGTNATTGGTGATTTTGTTGTTTTAAAAAAATCGGGTAGTAACTTTAAGGGNTTAAGTCCATTTAGTGATGAACGCTCTCCTAGTTTTATGGTTTCTCCAGCTAAGCAGTTATGGAAAGATTTTTCAAGTGGAAANGGAGGTAGTGTAATTTCTTTTTTAATGGAGCANGAGCATTTCAGTTATCCAGAAGCGATTAAATATTTAGCAAATAAATATGGAATTGAAGTTGAAGAAACCGAAAGGTCTGATGAAGAAAAAGAACAAGCAACACAAAAAGAAAACTTATTTATAGTAAGTGACTATGCTAAAGATTACTTTAATAATACGCTATTAAATATAGAAGAGGGTAAAGCAATTGGNCTTTCGTATTTTAAAGAGCGTGGTTTTACTTCAGAAACAATTCAGAAATTTTCACTGGGTTACTCTTTAGATAAATGGGGAGCTTTTACAGATACTGCGATAAAAAAAGGATATCAATTAGAATTTCTTGAAAAAACAGGACTAACCATTGTAAAAGGCGAAAAACAATTTGATCGCTTTAAAGGGCGAGTTATTTTTCCTATTCTAAGTATGAGTGGTCGAACTTTGGGTTTTGGAGGTAGAATTTTGACCAACGATAAAAAAGCTGCTAAGTATTTGAATTCTCCAGAAAGTGAGATATACCATAAGAGTGATGTTCTTTATGGGATCTATCAAGCAAAACAAGCCATTGCGAAAGAAGATAATTGCTATTTAGTTGAAGGCTATACAGATGTACTTCAATTTAATCAAACTGGTATTGCCAATGTAGTCTCTTCATCTGGTACTGCGTTAACTTCAAATCAAATAAGACTAATAAGTAGGCTTACAAATAACATTACCGTTCTTTACGATGGAGATGAAGCAGGACTTAGAGCATCTATTAGGGGAATAGATTTAATTCTTGAACAAGGGATGAATGTAAAGATCTGTACCTTCCCAGAAGGAGAAGATCCAGATAGTTTTGCTAAAAAAAATACCTTAGAGAGTCTTAAACTGTATCTAGATAATAACGCTACTGACTTTATAAATTTTAAGGCAGCTCTTTTAGTTTCTCAAACAAAAAACGATCCTATAAAAAGAGCAGAAACAGTTCGTGAAATCTTGGTAAGTATCTCTAAGATCCCAGATGACATTAAAAAGGAGGTGTATATTCAGGAATGTGCTAGGATTATGAATATTGATGAATCTATATTGTATAATACCTTAGCTCAAATTCTTAAAAAGGATAAAAATGACATACAAAAAAGGCAACAAAAAAAGAATACCCCTTTTGACGTTGTGTCTTCAGAAAAGCAACCCTTAAAACAGATAGATCCACAATTTGAATTAGAAAANAAAATAATTGAATTATTATTGATATATGGAGTTTTAGAAGCAGAGTTTGAAGAAATGTCTATTGAAGTAAATGAAAAAGGGGAAATTACATATTCTTCCGAAATTGTGAAGTCAAAGGTTTTTGAAAAAATTTATTTAGACCTTCAAGAAGATGAAACAGAGTTTGCAAATGAAGATTTTAAGGATTTATATAATCATATAATTGATGATTTTAATAAAAATCAAGATTTTAAAATAGATAGATTGATTAGTAAATTGCCTCAGCAAAAAGCAGAATTGGTTACTCACATTTTATTTGATAGTGAAAGGCATGAATTACATGATTGGGAGGGAAGAAAAATATATGTAAAAGACAAAAATCAATCTATTTCGCAAATGGTAAGTGAAACAGTTTTTAATTTAAGAAGGCATTTGATTTCATTNAAAATTGATNGAATGGCTAAAAAAATTAAAAATCTTNATGATGANNGTTTTAAATTAGAAACTTTNAAAGAAACTNTAGATTATACNATGCTTAAAAAATTACTTTCCGAAAAGTTAAATAGAGTTCTTTAATTAACTAAATTGAAACATTCTAGCTTGNTGAATCAAATCTGCCAAATTATCTACTTTTAGTTTTTTGAGCAATCTGGTTTTATAAGTACTAACCGTTTTTTCATTNATNGATAATGCNGAAGCAATATCTTTGTTTCTNTTACCGCTAGATAAAAGGTTAAGNACTTCAATTTCTCTNGAGGATAATTTTTTGTAACGGCTTATGGCNCTTGTTTCTCCAACATTTCTNGTNGTAAACGTTGATGTTAATTCTTCATTCAAGAAAATACCACCTTTTCTTATTTGATTAANTGCTTTTAATAATATTTTTGATGAAGCAGATTTTGGAACATATCCTGCAGCACCAGATTTAATGGCACGCAATGCATAAATTTCTTCAGGATGTGTAGAGAAAATCAATACTCTTAANTCAGGNAATTTTTGTTTGATGCTTCTTAACGCATTAATGCCATTTATTTGTGGCATGTCAATTTCCATNATTAAAATATCTGGTTCTNCTTCTTCTAAAGTTTTGTATAATTCAGNACCGTTATTTGCTTTTCCTACNATTTNAAAATTTTCATCTTTCTTCAACATACAAGTNATCCCTTTTCTTGTAACAGGATGNTGNTCTGCAATAACAATTTTTTTCATAATAAGTTGATTAACTTTTTTATTGAANTCTTATATTTTTACANTTTGGGATAGGCAATTTTTTNGTCGCAGNTCAAATTTACATAAATATTTTAGTNATGGATTAAAGATTAGTGGAAAATTCGCTCAAATTCATATATNTTCGATGATTTACTAAATNTTTGTAAGGTATTTCGGTATTTTNCAAACAGGTATAGAAATCATTTTATGTTTATTTATGGTGTTTAATNTTAAAAACAAATNAAATACTATTTGTTCTCTATTTTTAAAATCATCTGGAGTTTTACCTTGCTCNTTCATCTTCATTGCCCATTCTAGTTCGTCATAACTAGCNCCAATTTGCTCTTCATCAGTTCTGTTATCTCCAAATAGTCCGTCTGTTGGAGCTGCAGATTGTATCGTCTTAGGTACTTTTAGTANAAATCCTAGCGCAAAAACCTCACTTTTCANAAGATCAGCAATAGGNCTTANATCTACTCCACCATCTCCATATTTTGTATAAAAACCAACTCCAAAATCTTCCACTTTATTACCAGTGCCAACAACAAGATATTTTTTTAATCCAGCATAATAATACAATACAGTCATTCTTAAGCGCGCTCTTGTATTTGCAAGAGATAAATCTAAAGTATTNNCNTTTTTTGAATCANNATCTTGATTTTTGAAANCTTCAAATACAGTTGTTAAATCAAATTTTGTTGCNCTAACATTAGGGAACNGTTTTTTAAGTTGTTTAATGTGTTCTTTCCCTCTAGAAACTTGNTTTTTGGCTTGGTGAATTGGCATTTCTACGCAAAGGGTTGGTAATCCNGTTTTTGCNCACAAAGTAGAAGTAACAGCAGAGTCAATNCCACCACTGATTCCAATTACAAAACCATTCATTTTTGTGTTTTCAGCATANTCTTTGAGCCAATTAACAATGAAATCTACTACTTTTTCTGTTTGCATAATGTTGATTTTAAATAATANCTTTGCAATGCAAATTACGTAAAATGTAAATTAAAAAAATATATTTTANCNAAACAGTTTCAATTAATTATTTATGAGAATTTATCTTGCCTTACTAANCACTATTTTATTTTTTGGATGTGNTAAGGATACNGGAATTGAAAAGGATATCAATGNAGTGCCAATCAANGTTGAAATCTTAAGATTTGATAAATTATTTGGAACTGCTCATTTAAATGATCTTCCTAATTTAAAAAGAAATTATCCTGTTTTTTTTCCTAAAAAATTTCACGATACTATTTGGGAAATGAAAATGAATGATTCTCTTACACAACAATTGTATGTTGAGGTAATGAAAAAGTATTGGTCTGAGCGTAAANTAAAAGTAGATTTAGAAGGTCTTTTTAAACACATNAAATATTATTTTTCAAANTTTAAAACACCAAATGTGGTGACTGCAAATTCGGATGTTGANTATAGAAATAAAATATTTATCNCAGATAATATGTTNGTAATTTCTTTAGATAATTATTTAGGAAGTGATCATTTTTTCTATGAAGGCATTCCAAGTTACGTNGTTGAAAACATGAAGGAATCTCAAATAATTTCAGATGTAGCCTCTATATATTCANAAATGTATGTTCCAAAAATACAAAGNCGAACATTTTTAGCACAAATGATCTATTACGGAAGAATTTTATATTTAAAAGATTTATGGCTGCCAAANACNTCTGATGAAATTAAAATCGGATATTCACAAGAGAAATTGAAATGGATTCAAGAAAATGAAACTGAAATATGGCGTAATTTTGTAGAAAATGAATACTTATATAGCACCAATCCAAAACTAATTAGTCGGTTTATTGATCCAGCACCTTTTTCAAAGTTTTATTTAGAAATTGATAATGANTCTCCAGGTATGGTGGGTCGATTTATTGGTTGGCAAATTGTAAAATCATACATGGATAAAAACGATGTAGGNCTCGATAAATTATTGACTATAAGTGAAGAAGAAATATTTAAAAAATCAAAATACAAACCTAAAAAATAATGNCGAAAAAACACACATCAGATATCAATGTTAATGTAATCTTGGATGAGAATAAAATACCAGAAAAACTAGAATGGTCTGCCAAAGATGGAGGAATTGAAAACATGGAATCTAAAGCTATATTTATGTCTGTTTGGGATCATAAAGNTAAAGAAGCACTNCGAATAGATTTATGGACAAAAGACATGCCTTTAGATGAAATGAAAATATTTTTTCATCAAACATTAACTGCNATGTCCGATACCTTTGAGCGTGCAACTAATGANGAAAAAATGAGTGCAACAATGCGAGACTTTTGTGATTATTTCGCTGAAAANNTNGANATAAAAAAAGGAGAATAATTATTCTTGCTGAGTCATNAAAGTGTTAATCTCTGNTATAAATTTTAATACTTCATCTCTACCTGTTCCATTNCTAGAGGATGTGACAAAGTAATTAGGCATNTCTTCCCAAGTTTCAAGCATTTTTTCTTTGTATGCTTCNATGTCTCTCAATAGNGCNTTNGGCTTTACTTTGTCTTGTTTTGTNAAAATAATAGAAAATGGCACTTGGTTTTNACCCATCCAATGCATAAATTCTAAATCNACTTTTTGTGGTTTATGTCTNCAATCAATNAANACAAATGCTAAAGCTAATTGNTCTCTNTTANAAAAATATTCTGTGATAAATTTTTGAAAAACCTTCTTACTGCTTTTAGAAACTTTAGCATAACCATATCCAGGTAANTCTACTAAAAACCAANTCTTATTGATTAAAAAATGATTGATAAGTTGNGTTTTACCNGGTCTTCCAGAAGTTTTTGCTAAACTCTTTTTCTGCATTAACATGTTTATTAGAGAAGACTTACCTACATTAGATCTTCCGATAAATGCATATTCGTGGAGTCGCTCTTTTGGGCATTTAGCAACATCACTGTTGCTCATTANAAATTCAGCAGATTTAATTTTCATATTTATTGCTCCAAATTTTTGGAGTAAATTTTAAGGTAAGATTTATTTACTATTTTAATAACCTCGCTTTAAAAGCCAATTGTAAAGTAATTCATTAAATTTATCAGGATGCTCCATCATAGCTGCATGACCACATTTGTCTATCCAGAATAAATCTGAATCTGGTAATAATTGATCAAATTCTTCCGCAACCTTTGGAGGAGTTACAGAGTCGTTTTTCCCCCAAATAATACANGTTGGCGTATTCATTTTAGGTANATCTTTAGCCATATTATGTCGTATAGCACTTTTTGCNATTGCCAAAGTTCTTATTAATTTATTTCGATTATTTATAGAATCAAAAACTTCATCAACTATTTCTTTAGTTGCAANNGCAGGGTCATAAAATACATCTTCAGCTTTTTTCTTAATGTATTCATAGTCNCCTCTTTTTGGGAAAGATCCTCCCATGGCACTTTCGTACAATCCTGAACTNCCNGTNATNACTAATNCCTNNATNTTTTCAGGAAACGATTTTGTGCAGTACAATCCAATGTGTCCACCAAGNGAGTTTCCTAACAANATTACTTTTTCAAAGCCCAAATGATCAATAAAATCTGCTACGTATTTAGAGAAATTTTTAACATTAGTTTTTAGTAATGACATTTTATAGATTGGTAATTCCGGAATCAATACCCGATATTCTTTATCTGAAAAGAAANTAGTNACTCCATCAAAATTNCTTAAACCTCCCATAAGCCCGTGAAGAATAATTATGGGAGTACCCTTTCCTGTATCTGAAAAGNTAAATTTTCCTTCTTTTTTTAATTGATGATTCATTTTAGGGCTTGAATTATGAATTACAAAAGTAAGCATTTTTATTTTCAACTTTCAATAAATCGCAAAGTCTTGAAACTCANAATCATATAAATTATTGATANTTAAGTGGTAAAACTTATTAACAATGTGGTAATTAGTGGTAAAATGTGGTAAAAGTTCTATATATTTGAATATATAATTATTAAAACAATTTCTTAATGTTCAATCTAATTGGGACATACGAGTGCAAAGCTGATGTTAAAGGTCGTGTGATGGTTCCTGCTGCATTAAAAAAGCAAATAGCTCCTGTTTCGACAGATGGCTTTGTTATAAAAAGAGCTGTATTTCAGCCTTGCCTAGAATTATATCCCNTNGAGGAATGGAGATTATTGATGGAAAAAATGGGGAAACTGAATCGTTTTANTAGAAAAAACAATGATTTCATNAGAAGGTTTACTGCTGGTGTTAAAACAGTAGAACTAGATGCTGCAGGAAGNCTATTAATTCCTAAAGACCTGTCTTCTTTTGCGGGAATAGATAAAGAAATAGTGATTTCTTCNGCAATAAATATTATTGAAATTTGGGATAAAAACCAATATGAACANGCTATTAACGAAGCTGCCATTGACTTTGCTGATTTGGCTGAAGAAGTAATGGGTGATGAAAACGACACAAATAATGGAGTATCATAGACCAGTNTTGCTAGTCGAAACTGTTGATGGTCTCAATATCCATTCCAATGGTATATATGTAGATGTAACTTTTGGAGGAGGAGGTCATTCTCGAGAAATATTAGAAAGATTGGGAGAAAATGGAAGATTGATCGCTTTTGATCAAGATCGAGATGCATTGCGAAATACAATAGATGATCCTCGGTTTTTATTGATCAATGAAAATTTCAGGTATTTAAAACATTTTTTGCGATCTCATNGTATTAAAGAAGTGGATGGGATATTAGGNGATTTTGGAGTTTCATCNCATCAGTTTAATGAAGCTGAACGAGGTTTTTCAACTCGGTTTTCAGCAGATTTAGATATGAGGATGAATCNGAATGCTACTTTTTCTGCTTATGATGTAATTAATAAATATCCTGAAGAAAAAATAAAGAATGTTCTTTTTCAGTATGGTGAATTAAGGGCCGCTNCAGGAATGGCAAGANTGATCGTTGAAGTACGNCAGCAATCACCAATTATTTCGNGTGAGGAACTAAAAAAAGCGTTGGGTAGGTTTTTGCCAACACATCGAGAAAACAAANTATTGGCTCAAATTTATCAAGCGATTCGAATTGAAGTAAANCAAGAGTTAGANGCATTAAAAGAATTTTTAATACAAACGGAAGAAGTTTTAAAGGCAAAGGGAAGACTAAGTTTGTTGTCATATCATTCTTTAGAAGATAGATTGGTAAAACGCTTTATGCGAAATGGTCTTTTTGAAGGAGAACCNGAAAAAGATGTTTTTGGAAAAGTAGTGGTTCCATTTAAAAGAATAGGAAAATTTGAAATTCCAACAAAAGAGGAGATCAAACAAAATAATAGGGCTAGGAGTGCAAAACTCCGTNTTGCTGAAAAGTTATGAAAAAAGGCTTTTATAATTTATTGAAGGGTAAATTTTTGATTAGCGACGATGCTTTTAAAAATTGGCGTTTTATTTTTTTCCTTTCTACNTTATCTCTAATCGTGATAGCGAGTTCACATCGAGCNGATAAAAAG
Organism: Flavobacteriaceae bacterium; assembly: GCA_002713705.1. Lineage (GTDB taxonomy): Bacteria > Bacteroidota > Bacteroidia > Flavobacteriales > Flavobacteriaceae > Marifrigoribacter. The sequence continues at coordinate 41,014 of PAUJ01000007.1, read as the reverse complement.
GTTTATAGAATTGCACAGTTAAATAATGAAGTAAAAGAGATAAAAAGTGAATTTGTAGATGTTAGAATGATTTTTATGCAAGCAAAAATGGAAACAAAAATAATTTCAGATATGGCGAAGAAAGGCTTAGTNCCTTCAGAAACTCCGCCTCAAAAAATAATAATAACTAAAAAGGATTAGCAGTTGCCAACAGCAGAGAANAACATATTAAACCGCTTATATTTTATCGCTGGAGGTATGTTACTCTTTGCGATTCTAATTGCTGTTAAAATTATTAACATTCAATTCGTTGATGGTGANAAATATCGAGACTTAGCAAAAAAGAATACTGTGAAGAATTGGTTAATTCCTTCAAGCAGAGGTGATATTTATNCAGATGACGGTAGTTTACTAGCTACATCTGTTCCNAAATACGAAATACGTTTTGATGCGGTAACAGTTTCTAAGGCAANCTTTAAAGAATATCTTTCTCCTCTTGCAAATGAGTTGTCTGCGATNTTTGGCAAACCAAGTTCTTATTATATAAGCAAATTTAAAAAGGCAAGAACTAATAAAAATAGGTACATGTTAGTTGCTAAAAATTTGGGNTATTCAGATTATATAAAAANAAAGAATTTTCCATTATTAAAATTAGGGCCNTATAANGGAGGCTTAATTGTAAAACAAACTAATGTTAGAGAACATCCTATNGGGAAAGTAGCGGAACGTTTGGNAGGNAATGAAAAAAAAGGAACAACNGGAGTCTATAATATTGGATTAGAAGGAGCNTATGATGAATATTTAAGAGGAAAAGACGGTAAACGCTTAAAACAAAAAATTGCAAAAGGTCAATGGAAGCCTGTCTTTGATGAAAATGAAGTAGAGCCAGTAGATGGATACGATGTCATNACNACTATCAATGTAAATATTCAAGATATAGCTCATCATTCGTTGTTAAAACAATTNGAGTATTATGANGCGGAACATGGTTGTGTAATTGTTATGGAAGTTGCTACAGGAGAAATTAAGGCTGTTTCAAATTTAGGCAGAACTAATAAAGGTACTTATTACGAAAAAATAAATTATGCTGTTGGAGAATCTCATGANCCTGGATCNACATTTAAAGTTGCTGCCTTGATGGCTGCTTTAGAAGATGAAATAATTGATACTAGTAGCGTAGTAGACACTAAAAGAGGTGTTAAGACTTTTTATGGGAGAAGAATTTTTGATTCTCATACTGGAGGCTATGGTGAAATTTCNGCAGCCAAAGCTTTGGANGTTTCTTCCAATATAGGATTAGCNACTATCATAGATGAGGGTTATAAAGACANTCCTAACAAGTTTATTGATCGAATTAAATCCTTTGGCTTAGCAGATACAATTGGTATTCCAATTAAAGGAGAAGGGAAGCCCATGATACCGGAGCCAGGNCATTCAAAATGGAGTAAAAATGCATTGCCGTCCATTGCCTATGGGTATAACTTAAGATTAACTCCATTACAAACACTTAATTTTTATAATGCGATTGCTAATAATGGTATTATGGTAAAACCAAGGTTTATAAGAAAAGTTCGTGCTTGGAATCAGACAATTGCANCTTTTGAAAAGGAAGTNACCAATCCAAAATTAGCATCTNAAAAAACAATTTCTGAAATTCAAAATATATTAAAAAACATTGTCGAAAGAGGAACTGGAAAAAGATTGTACTCCCCTTATTTCTCAATGGCTGGAAAAACAGGTACCGCACAAACTGAATATTGGATGCCAGATTGGAAGGAGAATAAAAGATATATTTCTTCTTTTGCNGGTTACTTTCCAGCTGAAAATCCAAANTATTCTTGCATTGTNATTATACATAAGCCAAGTACAAAAAAAGGATATTATGGTGCCGATGTTTCAGGACCAGTGTTTAAACGTATCGCNCAAAAAATATTTACAGTTTCTCCATTAATAACTGAAATATCTGATATAGAATCCAAAGATTTTTTGGTAGTTAATGACTATGAATCCTATTATCTAAAAGTTCAGAAAGAGATTTTTGAAATTCCAAATGTGATAGGTATGGCCGGTATGGATGCAGTTTCGTTATTAGAGAATATAGGATTAGAGGTNCGAATAGTTGGAAATGGTACAGTATTTAAACAATCGTTAAAAATTGGTGAAAAAATAAAAAAAGGNAAACAAATTACACTCAACTTATCGTGATACAACTTAAAGACATATTGTATAAAGTAGCTATCGATAAAGTGATAGGNAATACTTCGGTAGCTATTAGAAATATTGAATTCGATTCTAGAAAGATTCAACTCAATGATNTTTTTGTAGCAATTAGAGGTGCATTATCTGACGGTCATGATTTTATAAAAATGGCAACAGATTTAGGTGCTTTAGTAATAATTTGTGAAGTAATTCCTAAAGAAATAATCAATGGAATAACCTATGTACAAGTAGCTAATTCCCATAAGGCATTATCTTTTTTAGCAGCNAATTATTATGAAAATCCTTCAGACGACNTAAANTTAATTGGGGTGACAGGAACCAATGGAAAAACAACCATCACTNCTTTACTATTTCGATTGTTTAAAAAAGCGGGTTATAAAGTAGGTTTGCTTTCTACCGTGAAAATAATGGTAGATCATAAACAATACGAAACTACTCATACCACGCCAGACTCTTTGACNATTAATAGGTATTTAAAAGAAATGGTAGAAAAAGGTGTGGAGTTTTGTTTTATGGAGGTTAGTTCTCACGGTATACATCAAAAACGAACTGAAGGGTTAAAATTTGAAGGAGGAATATTCACCAATTTGTCTCATGACCATTTAGATTATCATAATGATTTTGCTGNATATAGAGATGTTAAGAAAATGTTTTTTGATCAGCTCCCTAAAACAGCTTTTGCTTTAACGAATATTGATGATAAGAACGGTAAAGTTATGCTTCAAAATACCAATGCTAAAACTCATACATATGCATTAAAATCGATAGCAGATTACAAGGCTCAGGTATTAGAGAACCAATTCAATGGATTGTTATTAAAAATAAACAATCAAGAATTATGGGTGAAGCTTATAGGGAGTTTTAATGCATATAATTTATTAGCAATTTATGGAGCTGCCGATTTATTAGGATTAGAAACCTTAAATACATTACAATTAATGAGTGAACTTGAAAGTGTTGAGGGTAGGTTTCAGTATTTGATTTCTAAAAATAATATAACAGCAATTGTCGATTATGCTCATACCCCTGATGCTTTAAAAAATGTATTAGAAACTATTAATACAATCCGAACCCAAAATGAAGAATTAATTACAGTTGTTGGTTGTGGTGGAGATAGAGATATTTCTAAACGGCCAAAAATGGGAGCTATAGCTGCGGCACTTAGTACCAAAGTGATTTTTACAAGTGATAACCCAAGAAATGAAAATCCTGCAACTATAATTGAAGCTATAGAAAAAGGAGTTCCTGGAGAATATTTTAGTAAAACAATCTCTATTTCAGATAGGAAACAAGCGATTAAAGCTGCTTGTCAGTTGGCGAACGAAGGTGATATTATTCTAATTGCTGGTAAAGGTCATGAAACCTATCAAGAAATAAAAGGAGAACGGTTCGGTTTTGACGATTTTAAAATTATAAATGAATTATTAAAAGCTCTAAATAAATAATTTATGCTGTATTATCTATTTGACTATTTAGAAAAAACTTATCAATTTCCAGGTGCAGGGCTCTTTCAGTTTTTAACTTTTAGAGCGGCATTGGCGGTCCTATTTTCATTATTAATAGCAATCATTTATGGAAAAAAAATTATTAAATTTTTAAGAAAACAGCAAGTTGGTGAAACAATACGAGACCTTGGTCTAGAGGGACAAATTGAAAAAGCTGGAACACCATCTATGGGTGGAATTATTATCATTTTAGCGACCATTATTCCGGTCTTGCTTTTTGCAAAACTTGAAAATATCTATGTTGTATTATTATTGGTTACAACTGTTTGGATGGGAATTATTGGTTTTATAGATGATTATATAAAAATATTCAAAAAAAACAAAGAAGGTCTTTCAGGAAAGTTTAAAGTAATAGGACAAGTTGGTTTAGGGATTATAGTGGGAACTACCATGTATTTTCACAGTGATATAACTGTAAAGAGGCAAAAAGTTACTGCTGCTAATTCTATTGAAAATGTTTCAGGAAATAGAATGCCTGAGTTTTACCCTGAAGAAAAAACTTTATTGACTACCATTCCTTTTGTAAAGGAAAACGAATTTAATTACGAAAGCTTAATTAATTGGTTAGGAGAAGAAGCTAAGGATTATGTGTGGTTGATTTTTATTCCTATTATAATATTTATCATAACTGCAGTTTCTAATGGTGCTAATCTTACTGATGGAATTGATGGTTTAGCTGCTGGTACCTCCGCAATAATTGGAGTTACATTGGCGCTATTTGCATGGGTCTCTGGCAATGTTATTTTTTCGGATTATCTCAATATCATGTATATCCCTAATACTGGAGAGCTTACTATTTTTATCATGTCTTTTGTAGGAGCTCTAATTGGATTTCTATGGTATAATGCATACCCAGCTCAAGTTTTTATGGGTGATACAGGTAGTCTAACCATCGGAGGAATTATAGCTGTAATAGCAATTGCAATTCGTAAAGAGTGGTTAATTCCAATATTATGTGGAGTTTTTCTAATTGAAAACCTATCGGTCGTGATGCAGGTGGGATGGTTTAAATACACCAAAAAAAAATTTGGTGAAGGAAGGCGGATATTTAAAATGTCACCACTGCATCATCATTATCAAAAATCAGGTTTTCACGAAAGTAAAATTGTTACCAGATTCTGGATTGTTGGAATATTTCTAGCAATTCTAACAATTGCTACTTTGAAAATTAGATAAGAATATATAAGATAGAAAGAATTAAAGTGAATAAAAATTTAAAATTAGTCATACTAGGAGCCGGGGAAAGTGGAGTTGGGACAGCTATTTTAGGAAAAAAAGAAGGGTTTGAAGTTTTTGTTTCGGACTATGGAAAAATTAAAAATTGCTACAAACAAGTTCTTTTACATCATGAGATTAATTGGGAAGAAGAAGTTCATTCAGAAACTTTAATTCTTTCGGCAGACCTGGTAATGAAAAGTCCTGGTATATCAGATAATACTCCAATTGTAATGAGGTTGAAAACAAAGGGAATTGCTGTTATTTCTGAAATTGAATTTGCTGCAAAATATACTAATGCAACTTTAATTGGAATTACAGGAAGTAATGGTAAAACTACCGTCGCAACTATGACATACCAAATTTTAAAAGATGCTGGAAAGAATGTTGCCTTAGCCGGGAATATTGGTAAAAGTTTTGCGGAGTTAGTTGCAACTGAACCTATTGATACGTATGTGTTGGAATTAAGTAGTTTTCAGTTGGATGGAATTAAAGATTTTATCCCACACATAGCAGTTTTAACGAATCTTTCACCAGATCATTTAGATAGGTATGGAAGTGATTATGACTCATATGTAGATTCAAAATTTAGGATTGTAATGAATCAGACAAAAGATGATTATTTTATTTATGATGCAGATGATGATAAGATAAATGAATGGATTTCAAAAAAAACAATTAAATCTCAATTACTGCCTTTTTCGGTAAAAAAAGAATTAGAAAAAGGTGCATTTATAAAAAATAACGAATTAATAATAACTATAGATAACAACCCATTTATTATGCCAATACCAAAACTAGGTTTACAAGGCCAGCACAATACAAAAAATGCAATGGCTGCTTCAACCGTTTCAAAGTTACTAAATATTAGAAAAGAAACTATTAGAAGAAGTTTAGAGAATTTTCAGGGTGTAGAACACCGTTTAGAAAACGTATTAAAGATCAACAATGTTAAATACATTAATGACTCTAAGGGTACCAACGTAAATGCAACATTTTATGCTTTAGATAGCATGGAAGCTCCCACTGTTTGGATTGTAGGCGGTGTTGATAAAGGAAATGATTATAGTGAATTATTTCCGCTAGTAAATGAAAAAGTAAAAGCAATTATTTGCTTAGGTTTAGACAATGATAAAATTATAAGAGCCTTTGGAAATGTAGTTGATATTATGGTAGAAACTCATTCGATGGAAGATGCTGTGAAGGTTGCTTACCGCCTTTCTAAAAGAGGTGATGCAGTATTGCTATCACCTGCTTGTGCTAGTTTCGATTTGTTTGAAGACTATGAGGATAGAGGAAGGCAATTTAAAAGCGCAGTACGCAATCTATAATCATATTTTAATTAGTTAAGATTTTAAAATGAAAAATGTATTTCAACATATAAAAGGAGACAAGACTATTTGGGCTGTTGTTTCTTTGTTGGCATTATTTTCGTTTTTACCAGTGTACAGCTCTAGTAGTAGTTTGGCATATTTGTATGGAGATGGAAATACACTAAAATTTCTTTTAAAACATTTTGCTCATTTGGTTTTAGGTTTTGTGATTTTATTTGGAGTACATAAAGTTCCTTACCATTATTTTAAAGGCTTATCTGTTATAGCATTACCCATAGTACTGATTTTGTTGGTTGTAACAATGACTCAAGGAACTACTATTGAAGGTGCAAATGCTAGCCGTTGGATACGCATACCATTTGTTGGGTTTACTTTTCAAAGTTCAACACTTGCTTCGGTAGTGCTTTTTACTTATGTAGCGCGATATTTAGCAAGAATAAAAGATAAAACAGTTACATTTAAAGAAACATTATTGCCTCTTTGGCTTCCCATATTTATGGTATTGGCATTAATATTACCTGCTAATTTTTCTACTGCAGCAATAATTTTTTCGATGATTTCTATATTGGTTTTTATAGGAGGTTATCCTATAAAGTATTTATTAATAATTCTGTTTGCAGGCGTTCTGTTTCTATCATTATTTGTTGTTTCAGCTAAAGCATTTCCAAGTTTATTTCCCAATAGGGTTGATACTTGGATGAGCAGGATTGATAATTTTACGAATGGTGAAGAAACGGAAGCAGATTATCAAATTGATAAAGCAAAAGCTGCAATTGCTTCGGGAGGTATTACAGGATTAGGTCCAGGAAAAAGTATTCAAAAAAACTTTTTGCCGCAATCTTCTTCCGATTTTATTTACGCAATAATTGTGGAAGAATTTGGACTTGTTGGTTCCTTATTTTTAATGTCTTTGTATATGTTACTACTATTTAGATTTGTAATTGTAGCTCATAAAGCAAAAACAATATTTGGAAAATTATTAGTTATTGGAGTAGGCCTTCCAATTGTATTTGTTGCTTTGGTAAATATGGCAGTTGCTGTAGAAATATTTCCTGTTACAGGACAAACTTTACCACTTATTAGCAGTGGCGGGTCATCTATTTGGATGACTTGCATGGCTATAGGAATGGTGTTAAGTGTTAGTGCAAAAAGAGAAGTTATAAAAACTGAAAATCAAGAAGAAAACCCTTTAGATATATTAAGTGAAGCCATATAAATTTATCATATCAGGTGGAGGAACTGGAGGTCATATTTATCCAGCAGTTGCTATTGCGAATGAGTTAAAATCGCGATATCCAGGTGCTGAATTTTTATTTGTTGGAGCTAATGATAGAATGGAAATGGATAAAGTTCCTCAATCGGGTTATGCTATAAAAGGACTTTGGATTTCTGGAATACAACGAAGTTTTTCTTTAAAAAATTTAATATTTCCTTTAAAACTTATTTTAAGTTTATGGGAATCTAGAAAAATAATAAGATCATTTCAACCCGATTTAGCAATCGGGACTGGAGGATATGCAAGTGGACCATTATTAAAAGTGGCCTCCAATAAAGGAATACCCTGTTTGATCCAAGAACAAAACTCTTATGCGGGAATTACTAATAAATGGTTAAGTGCTAAGGTGAAAAAAATATGTGTTGCTTACGATGGTATGGAACTCTATTTTCCTTCTGAAAAAATAAGGTTAACTGGTAATCCAGTAAGACAAGATTTGTTGGATGTTTCTAATAAACGGGAAGAATCTATTTCGTTTTTTAAGCTAGATTCTCAGAAAAAGACACTTCTAGTTTTAGGAGGAAGTCTGGGAGCAAGAAGAATTAATATTTTGATTAATTCTTCTTTAGATTTCTTCTCAAAATTAGGTTTACAAATCATTTGGCAATGCGGTAGTTATTATTTCGAATCTTATAAAGAAAAGGAATTTGGAAATGTTCATGTTCATGCCTTTTTAAATAGAATGGATTTGGCATATGCAGCTTCTGATTTTATAATTTCTAGAGCTGGTGCATTGTCAGTTTCAGAATTATGCTTGGTGGGAAAACCTATCATTTTTATTCCTTCACCAAATGTATCAGAAGATCATCAAACAAAAAATGCAAAATCCATTAGCGCTAAAGGAGCAGCAATTTTGATTGCAGAAAAAGATTTAGATACGCAATTTGAAGATGAATTTTATAGGTTATTTAATTCAGAAGATATTCAATTACAATTATCGAAAAATTGTAAATCACTAGGGAAACCAGATGCAACTCAAGAAATAGTAGCAGAAATTGAGAAATTATTAAAAGAAGAAAAAGATTAATTAATAATTAAATGAATAGCATTACAAACATAGATAATTTTTATTTCATAGGTATTGGAGGTATCGGTATGAGTGCGCTGGCTAGGTATTTTAATTTAGAAGGTAAAAAAGTTTTTGGTTATGATAAAACTCCTTCAGAGATTACAAGTACCTTGATTGAAGAAGGGATTGCTATTCAATTTAAAGATGAAGTTTCTTTGATACCAAAACTTATACAAAACAATAAAAAAACGCTTATCGTTTGTACACCAGCAATATCCAAAAACAATACTATTCTTTCTTGGTTAAACGCTAAAGAATATAGGGTTGTGAAACGTTCAGAATTACTTGGAGAAATATCTAAAAACAGTATTTGTTTAGCGGTTGCTGGAACCCACGGAAAAACTACCACTTCAGCTATTTTAGGTCATTTACTCGCGAGTTGCAATATGCAGGTAACTGCTTTTTTAGGTGGTGTAACTGAAAATTATAACTCAAATCTTATTTATAAAGGAAGTGAAATAATGGTTGTTGAAGCGGATGAATTTGATCGTTCTTTTCTTCATTTAAGACCTACTATAGCTTGTATTACCTCCATGGATGCTGATCATTTAGATATTTATGGTTCCATTTCAGAATTAGAAAGCACTTTTGTAGATTTTTCAAAATTAGTTCCAGATTCTAATAACTTATTATTTAAAACGGGACTTCCATTAGAAGGGAAAACTGTTTCTGCAACTGAAAACGCAGATTTTGAAGCTAGAAATGTTAGAATAGAAAATGGAAGCTATGTTTTTGATTTAAAAACACCTTCTGAAGAAATTAAAGATTTGCAATTTCATTTACCGGGTCGTCATAACATGTTTAATGCTGTTACCGCATTGGGTATGGCAATTTTAGTAGGAGCCCCAATCGATTGTCTGCCCAACGCTTTACAGAATTTTAAGGGAGTGAAAAGAAGATTTTCTTATAAAATAAAAACTGAAAATTTAGTATTAATTGATGATTATGCACACCATCCTACCGAAATTGACGCGATTCATCAAGCGGTTACCGAAATGTATCCTCAAAATAAAAAGTTAATTGTTTTTCAACCGCATTTATTTTCTCGTACCAAGGATTTTGGAACTGAATTTGCGAAAAGTCTATCTCGTTTTGATGAAGTGATATTATTAGAAATATATCCTGCAAGAGAAGAGTCAATTGAAGGAATTTCATCAAAATGGTTACTTGATAAAATAGCAAATGAGAATAAAAAAATAGTAGCTAAAGAAGATCTTTTTATAGAAGTTAAGAACTCTAATTGTAAAGTTAAATTAATGGTAGGTGCTGGAGATATTGGAGTTGAAGTAGAATCTATAACAAAATATTTGAAAGATGAAGATTAACTGGGGTGTCATAAAATTTTTAGTTATTTCGGGTTTTATCGTTTTTATGTTTGGATTCAGTAAACAAAGAAATGAAGTTAGAAAAATTACTAAAATTGACATAGAATTTAAAGAAGAAAACCGATTATTTATCACTGAAAATATGGTTAATAAAATGTTAATACAAAATAAGGACAGTGCTAAAAGTATCGGTAAAGAAACTTTAGATTTGAATAAGATGGAAAAAAGATTGTTAGAAAACCCAATGATTAAAAATGCAGATATTTTCGTTACAATTGATGGGGTTTTAGGAGTGAAAGTTATACAAAGAAGACCTTTAGCTAGAGTTGAAGGAAATCCAAATTTTTATTTGGATGAAGATGGGAAAAACATGCCATTGTCATCAGTATACTCAGCAAGAGTTCCAATTATTACTGGAATGTCAGAAAGTCAATACCCGGAGGTAACAGAATTAGTTAAAAAAATAATTAATGATGAGTTTATGAAGGAATATGTTGTTGGTTTAGATGTTACGAAAGAAGGAGATGTTTTCCTTAGGATTCGAAAGAATGAATTTAAAGTATTTTTTGGAAAATCTGAAGGTATAGAAACTAAATTTCAAAAATTTAAAGCTTTTTACAAACTAACTAAGAAAGATAGTTTACTTGATAATTATAGTTTGATTAATTTAAATTTTAAAGATCAAGTTGTAGCTACAAAAAAGGAAACAAATGGAGGATAATAAAATAGCAGTTGGATTAGATATTGGTACTACCAAGATTGTTGCCATGATTGGTAAGTACAATGAATATGATAAACTTGAAATCTTAGGTCTTGGTAAGTCTAAAAGTTTAGGAGTTCATCGTGGAGTTGTAAATAACATAACACAAACCATTCAATCCATTCAACAAGCAGTCCAAGATGCAGAGACTTCATCAGGAATGAAAATTTCTGATGTAATTGTAGGAATCGCAGGACAACACATTAGAAGTTTACAACATAGCGATTACATCACTAGAAAAGATAGCGATATTGTAATTGATGAGCTTGATATTGAAAACTTGTGTAATCAAGTTCATAAATTAGTAATGTTACCTGGTGAAGAAATAATTCATGTACTGCCGCAAGATTTTAAAGTTGATGGGCAAAATGAAATAACTGAACCGATAGGAATGTATGGAGGCAGGTTAGAGGCCAATTTTCATGTTGTTGTAGGTCAAGTTACTTCTATTAGAAATATTGGGAGGTGTATAAAGAGCTCGGGTTTAACTCTTTCTGGTATCACATTAGAACCATTGGCTTCTGCAAATGCAGTATTGGGAATTGAAGAAAAAGAGGCAGGCGTTGCATTGATCGATATTGGTGGCGGAACAACCGATTTGGCAATATTTAAAGATGGAATTATCAGGCATACTGCAGTAATCCCTTTTGGAGGAAATGTTATAACTGAAGATATTAAAGAAGGTTGCTCCATCATTGAAAAACAAGCCGAATTGCTTAAAATTAAATTTGGATCAGCTTGGCCAGGAGAAAATAAAGATAACGAAATTGTATCTATCCCTGGATTAAGGGGAAGAGAGCCTAAAGAAATTACCCTTAAAAACCTTTCAAAAATAATTCACGCTCGAGTAATTGAGATAGTTGAACAAGTATATCTAGAAATTAAAAATTATGGTCATGAGGATCAAAAGAAAAAACTAATAGCGGGGATTGTGTTAACTGGAGGAGGAGCTCAATTAAAACATTTAAAACAATTGGTAGAGTATATAACAGGAATGGATACTCGTGTTGGTTTTCCTAATGAGCATATGGCAGGTGATAGTGATAGTGAAGTTACCAGTCCGATGTATGCAACTGCAGTTGGATTGGTTTTAAATGGATTGGAGAATACTAAAATAAATGAAGTTCAGGAAGAAGAAATTAATGAAGAATTAGAATCGTTAACCAACGAAGAAATACCGGCACCAAAACGAAAAGGATTTTTCGATAAATGGGTTGAAAACCTTAAAGATTTTTTAGATAACGCAGAATAATGAAGATATAAAATATCATAATAAAAGAAACTAACAACCTCACAAAAATGAAATTATGAGTAGCAACAATCAAATGGACAGTTTTCAGTTCGATATGCCAAAAAACCAATCCAATGTAATTAAAGTCATTGGAGTTGGAGGAGGAGGTAGCAACGCAATCAATCACATGTTTAGTCAAGGAATAAATGGTGTGGATTTTGTTATTTGCAATACAGACTCTCAAGCTTTAGATAGCAGCCCTGTACCTAATAAAATTCAATTAGGTGTAACACTAACAGAAGGTTTAGGAGCTGGAGCAAATCCTGAAATAGGAGAGCAGTCTGCTGTTGAAAGTATGGAAGATATTAAAGCGATGCTAACAACAAATACCAAAATGTTATTTATAACAGCTGGAATGGGTGGTGGAACTGGAACTGGTGCAGCACCTATTATCGCTAAAATGGCAAAGGATTTAAATATTCTTACTGTTGGGATCGTAACCATACCTTTTGAGTTTGAAGGTAAAATGAGAAATCAACAAGCAAATATTGGGGTAGAAAGATTAAGAGATAATGTTGATTCTCTAATAGTAATTAATAACAATAAACTACGCGATGTTTATGGTAATCTAGGTTTTAAAGCTGGCTTTTCTAAAGCAGACGAAGTATTAGCAACTGCAGCTAGGGGGATTGCAGAAGTAATTACTCATCATTATACCCAAAACATCGACTTACGTGACGCGAAAACAGTACTTTCAAATAGTGGAACTGCGATTATGGGAAGTGCTAGTGCAAGTGGTACAAATAGAGCTTCCGAAGCAATTTCAAAAGCATTAGATTCTCCATTGTTAAATGATAACAAAATTAAAGGAGCTACAAATGTGTTGTTGTTAATTGTTTCTGGTATAGAAGAAATTACTATTGATGAGATTGGAGAGATTAGTGACTTTATCCAGAGTGAGGCTGGGCACGGTGCTAATATTATTATGGGTGTTGGTGATGACGAATCTTTAGAAGATGCTGTAGCTATTACAGTTATTGCTACAGGATTTAATGTAGAACAACAAAACGATATTGTAAATACAGAATCTAAAAAAGTAATTCATATTCTTGACGGTGAACAGCGAGTAGAACAAGTTTTAGTAGCTGATAAAACTTTATCTAATGTTGATTCCATTTCTAATAAAACTATTGATAAGCCAAGTATAAATAATTTTGAAGAGCCAATAATTAGACATTCGCTTCTGGAAGAAGTTAAAGAGGTTGTTATTTCAAAAAAAACCATTCCATTTGAGGATTTCGTTGAGACNTCTGATTCATTGAAAAATTTAGAAGTTAATTTTGAAGAAATTGACATACATCATTTGGCTGAATTTCAAGAAGTAAATATTAACGAGATTAATGTTGAAGATTTTACTATAGTAGATTCAATAGTAGAAGAAAGTGTTGAAGATGAATTTACAGAAGTTAATAGAAATATCGAGACTCCTGAGGAACAAATATTAATGTTTGATTTAGAGGTAAATACTGCTTCTGAAAAGACTTTTGAAATAAATGAACCACATCGTGAAAATTCAAGAAAGTTAGAGACAATGATTTCTGGTATNGAAGAAANNNAAGNGAATGATCANGTAGAAGTAGCTCCTATTACTGAAGTAACTAAAGAGCAAACCATCACNTATAGTTTGGACAACTATCAAGAAGTGGAAGATCATTTAAATGATGCTAAACCGTTAGATTCTGAAGATGAGATTAGTGATGAAGAAATTGTTTTCGAAACTAGAACAATAGCTGTTCCAGANCGAAATAATAAAGAAGATAACGANCCAGAAGATCCTTTAAATACGCCAATTTCTAAATTGTTAAGTGAACGTACAGAAATTAGAAAAAGACAAATGAAAGAGTTTAATTATAAGTTTAATAACAAACTTTCTCATATTGATGAAATTGAAAAGCAACCGGCTTACAAACGAATGGGTATAGAATTGGATGAAACATCAAATCAAGAATCTAACTTATCAAGAACTTCATTAAATACAGATGATGATAATGAATTAGATTTGCGTTCCAATAATTCTTTTTTGCATGACAATGTAGATTGATATTTTTTTTAACTTCAAAAAGGCANTGCAAAAAAATATTAAATCATAATAATTGTAGGTTTTTAAAAGTATTATACTTTNTAAGGCATAGTTTATAATTAAGAAATGTGCAAGGTAGATATTTATATAGGTCTTGCGCATNTTTTTGTATTTATGTTTATCAAGNAGGATTTAATGGAAGTGTTGTAGCTCAAATAGGAAACAGAAATGATTCTGATGTGATCANTATGATGAAGGAGATAATGGATCTTTNGTTGCTNAACTAGGTTGGAGAAACATGAGTACTGTTATACAAACNGGTGGTGGTCCAAGTTTAGATTAAATTCTTAAACTTAAATAAACAAATGCAAGATTTCTTTAAATAGAAGTCTTGCATTTTTTTGTAATATATATTGTCCTTATCATTTTATGAAATAAAACAAATAATAGAAATATAACTATNTTTGAAATNATAAAATATATAAAATAATGAGCTTAGAAAAAAAATTAATGGAAGCGATAAAAANCGCAATGAAAGAAAAAAATCAACAAGCATTAGCTGCATTACGTGCAGTTAAATCTGAATTGATTTTATTAAAAACTAGCGGATCAATATCTGAATTAAACGAAATAGATGAAAATAAGATATTGCAAAAATTAGTAAAACAGCGAAAGGATAGTGCTTCCATTTTTTCAGAACAGAATAGAGAAGATTTGGCAATACCAGAATTAGAACAAGCTGGTATCATTTCACAATTTTTACCCAAACAAATGAGNGAAAATGAGGTTGAAATAGTGGTNGCTGAAATAATTAGTAAAACTGGAGCAAACTCTATGAAAGATATGGGTAAAGTTATGGGATTGACCAATAGTCAGCTAGCGGGAAAAGCCGATGGTAAAACTATATCTGGAATTGTAAAAAAAATGCTCTCCAATTAATACAGAAAGTATCCCATAATATTGCAGGGTTCTTTAAATCTAAATAAATGAACAAATCGATAATAAAAAACATAAAGCCACTNGGTTTTACTNNNNAAACTCAAGATCCATTTTTATTTTGTGCTTATCATAGAGATCAATATCCAATGGGTAACTCTCAAATGGGGNTAAACCATGAAGCGTTAAAAGGAAGAAATATTGGTCAAGATTTCAATAAAAAAGACGGTTGGAGTATGTATCATGGTAGTAAAATTCCAGGCTTNCCGTATCATCCTCATAGGGGATTTGAAACCATTACCATCAATAAAGAAGGAGTTGTAGACCATTCAGACTCTCTTGGTGCTGCTGGTCGATTTATGGCAGGTGATGTACAATGGATGACTGCAGGTAAAGGCATTCAACATTCTGAGATGTTTCCTTTAATCAACAAAGATAAAGACAACACATTGGAAATTTTCCAANTATGGTTGAACTTGCCTAAAGTTTCCAAAATGGTAGAACCACATTTCAAAATGTTATGGAATGAGGATATCCCTCTAATTAATTATAAAGATGAATTAAANAGAACAACTTCAATTGAGGTTATTGCAGGTAAAATAAATACAATTAATGCTTTAGAACCTAATCCTGATTCTTGGGCAGCAAACCCAGACAATTCAGTAGGTGTATACACTGTGAAGATGGAAGCGTGTGCCAATTGGATTTTACCTAAAACAAATAGTGATGCAAATCGTTCTGTTTTCTTTTATAAGGGAAATACTATTAAATTAGAAGCTAAAACAATTTTAGCTAACCACGTTTTAGAACTTGAAGCAGGTGAGAACATAGAATTTCAAAATGGAAATGCGGAAAGCTACTTTTTAATTCTTGAAGGTAAACCAATTGGAGAGCCAGTAGCTCAACACGGTCCTTTTGTAATGAATACCCAGGAAGAAATTAGAGAAGCTATGAGTGATTATGGTAAAACTCAATTTGGTGGATGGCCTTGGACAGAAAAAGAAGTAGTTCATGCTAGAGATAAAGGTAGGTTTTCCTTACACAATAATGGAAAAGAAGAAATTAGATATAGATAAAGAGTTATAGCTAAACCTTAAATAGTCCTATTTTAAATACAACATAAAGCCGCGTCTTTTTTGAACGTGGCTTTTAATTGTTGTGCCCTACAAAGGATAAACTTTGTCATTCCCAATCTAGCTACGCTATGAAAATCAAAACATTCAATATTATTAAGGATTAGCTGCACTGATCCCACAAAGCTCCGCTTTGAAAATCAAAACATTCAATGCTATTAAAGATTAGCTGCACTGATCCCACAAAGCTCCGCTTTGAAAATAGCACAAACAAAAAAACGCTCAAGCAAGCTTGGCGTTTTTTCTTAATTGCACTATTTATTCGTGACCTCGAGAGGATTCGAACCTCCAACCCTCAGAGCCGAAATCTGATATTCTATCCAGTTGAACTACGAAGCCATTTTTAAGATTATAAAAATACTACTATTATTAAAGATGTACTGTAAAAATCATCAAGTAATATAAGTGTTTTTATTCCACACTTAAAATCAAATCATCTTGCATGATCATTTCACCTTCTTTTAGCATTATTGATTTTACTTTACCATCGCGAATTGCAGTTACCGTTGTTTCCATTTTCATGGCTTCAATAATAAAAAGTGGATCATTTTCTTTTATTTCTTGCCCTTTTTTCACGAGAACTTTATAAAGTAATCCTTGAAGCGGAGAGCCAATTTCATCGATATTGTTTTCATCAGCTTTTAGATTTTCTACTTTGCTGATATTTAATTTTTTATCTGGTACTTCTATCATTTTGTTTTCCCCGTTTATTTTAAAAAATACGGTTCTAATTCCATCTTCATTTGGATTGCTCACCGATAATAATTTTACGATAATTACTTTTCCAGGTTCTAATTCAATAAGGGTTTCCTCTTGGATTTTCATTCCGTAAAAGAAATTGAGTGTAGGAAGAATTGCTAGATTACCATACTTTTTGTAGTTTTCATGAGCTTGGTCAAATACTCTTGGGTATAATAGGTATGATAAAAAATCTTCAAACTCTATGGCCCTACTGAAACCTTTTTGATATTTCTTTTTGAAACCTTTAAGAGCAACATCAAAATCAATGGGTGCTAAATGTAAATTTGGTCTATTTTTAAAAGGTTTTTGATTTTTTAATATTATTTTTTGAAGCTTTTTTGGAAATCCACCTACGGGTTGTCCTAAGTCTCCTTTAAAAAAATCGATTACTGAATCTGGAAATGAAATTTCTTCGCCGTTTTCCATTACTCCCTCAGGAGTTAAATTATTTGTCACCATAAAAATAGCCATATCTCCTACTACTTTTGAGGATGGTGTTACTTTTACTATATTTCCAAACATCGCATTGACTTCGGTATACATTTTTTTAACCTCATCAAAACGTCCTCCTAATCCTAATGCATTTGCTTGCGGGCGTAGATTGGAATATTGTCCACCAGGTATTTCATGTTGATATACCTCGGCTGTTCCAGATTTTAAGCCAGATTCAAAAGGATAATAATACTCTCTAATATCTTCCCAGTAATTGGAGAATTGATTTAGTTTATTCATATCAAATTCATGAGCTCTATCGTGGTACTTCATCATTTCGACAATAGAATTAAAATTTGGTTGGGATGTAAGACCAGACAGGCCTCCAAGTGCTACATCTACAACATCAACATTTGCTTCAATGGCCTTTAAATAAGTCGCAGATTGAAGTGAAGAAGTATCATGAGTATGTAAATGAATAGGAAGCTTTACCACATTTCTTAGTGCTCCAATTAATTCAGTTGCAGCATAAGGTGTTAATAAACCTGCCATATCCTTTAAAGCTATAATATGAGCACCAGCATTCTCTAAATCTTTTGCTAATTGTGTGTAATAATTGAGTTTGTATTTGGTTTGAGTTGTATCTAGAATATTTCCGGTATAGCTTATGGCTGCTTCCGCTAAAGCTCCGTTGGTATTTCTTACATATTTGATACTAGGTTCCATTGCTTTTACCCAGTTTAAAGAATCAAAAATCCTAAAAATATCAATTCCATTTTCCCAGGATTTATCTACAAATCTTTCTATTAAATTGTCGGGATATGCCTTATAGCCTACTGCATTAGAACCACGTAATAACATCTGAAATAAGATATTTGGCATTGCTTTTCTTAAATCTCGCAATCGCGACCAGGGACTTTCATAAAGAAAGCGTAAACAAACGTCAAAAGTCGCACCTCCCCACATTTCTANACTAAATGTGTTNGCATGATTTTTCGCAAAACTTTCGGCAACTTTTANCATGTCATAGGTACGCAT
>PAUJ01000007.1:0-22733 GCA_002713705.1 Flavobacteriaceae bacterium | reverse complement strand
GCTNACTAANGATTGATGTGCATCTCTAAATGTGGTATCTGTATAATGAATTTTTTTTTCGTCCCGCAACCATTTACTAAACCTATCTGGACCTAATTCCGTAAGTAAATCTTTTGTGCCTTTTGGATATTTGGCAAATTGATTGAAATCAGGGGTTTGGGCATTTCTAAAAACCTTAGAATCATCTAAAACCTTNACATCAGGATTTCCATTTACAATTACTTCTCCTAAATAATTTAATATTTTAGAAGAACGATCTTTCGAAAGTTTAATTTTAAATAGCTCAGGAGTTTTTTGAATGAAATTAACGGTCGCTTTTCCTTNTTTAAAATCAGGATATTGAATAACATTTTGCAAAAAATAAATATTGGTTTTCACACCCCTAATTCTGAATTCTTTTAAAGCTCTTACCATTTTGCGNACAGCACCATCTAAGGTTCTACCATGAGCAGAAACTTTTACTAACATGGAATCGAAAAAAGGNCTCACCTTATACGATTGATATATACTTCCAGCATCTAATCGTATGCCCATACCTGAAGCAGAACGATAGGTTGTAATGGTTCCGTAATCTGGTGTAAAATTGTTTTCAGGATCTTCGGTTGTTAATCTACATTGCAATGCAAAACCATANGTTGCTATTGATTCCTGATCATTAATTTTAATTTGAGTATCGGATAATTTATAACCACCAGCCACGAATATTTGAGTTTTAACCAAATCAATTCCGGTTACCATTTCAGTAACGGTATGTTCTACTTGTATGCGTGGATTGACTTCAATAAAATAAACGTTATCAGCNTTATCNACTAAAAANTCTACGGTACCGATATTATTATAATTTACTTGTTTGGCGATTGCTAATGCATATTTATAGAGATTTTGCTTTACCTCTTCAGATATATTAAAAGAAGGAGCAATTTCTACTACTTTTTGGTGTCTCCGTTGTACTGAACAATCTCGTTCGTNTAAGTGTCGGATATTTCCNTGGTTGTCTGCTACAATTTGAACNTCTATATGCTTAGGATCTTCAACATATTTTTCTAAAAACATTGTATCATCACCAAAAGCATTTAGTGANTCGTTTTTAGCAGAATCAAAATTTTGTTTTAAATCATTAACATTTCTTATAATACGCATTCCTCTTCCACCACCACCAGAAGCNGCTTTTAACATTAATGGATACCCAATTTCAGAAGCTTCAGAAAGAGCAATTTTTAATGAGGATAACTTTTTTTTATTACCTTCTATTATGGGAACATTGCATTTCTCAGCATTTTTTTTTGCNGTAATTTTATCACCTAAAGCATCCATTACCTCGGGATTAGGNCCAATAAAAATAATCCCGTTTTTGGCACATTCTCTTGCGAAATTNGAATTTTCTGAGAGAAATCCATATCCTGGATGAATGGCATCAACATTTTTAGATTTTGCTAAATTAATTATTTCATCAATATCTAAATATGGTTTTAAGGGTTGGTTGTTNTTTCCAATTTGATAAGATTCGTCAGCTTTATAACGGTGTTGAGAGTAGCGATCTTCATAAGTNAAAATNGCTACCGTCTTTATATTTATTTCAGTACAGGCTCGCAGTACTCTAATGGCAATTTCACTACGATTAGCAACTAATATTTTTTTTATTCTCATGGCTTTTTATTCTAAATAAAATCTGTTTTATTTAATGATATATGGATTTTCTGTTNTATAATTTCTGATAACAAAATCTAATGCACTTTTTAATACTTCTCCCATATTAGTAGCTTTTTTGAAATTTAAATCACCTGTAAGTTTNAATAAATCACCTTTTAATTGATTTGTTTTTTCTAAAGTAGAGACCTTATCTTTCNGCATACAATTTAGAAGATGTTTTAATCTATANTCACTACTAATAGCTCTTTTTGCTAATAAAGANCGCTCTTCTTTTTCGTATTGATCTATAGATCCTTTTNGAAGTANTTCTAACGACATTTCTACGAAAGTGTTGTTTTCTTTTAAGTATTGAGGTTTATATACCTTAACATTTCCNTCAAAACTTTGTTGATCAAAATCTATTGCTCTTAGTCTATATTGAATTCTGTCAAAATCGTGGGTTAATACAACTACATAATTATANGCTCTCATATCACCTAATAATCTAACAAAACAACGNTCATTAAATTTNACAAATTCTTTTGACAAGGCTTTTTTATCTTGAAGTGAGCAGCGGTTTAAATGATCTTCTATAAAAATATCACAGGGTATTCCTGAAATATGATCTTCTATTATCGTGTCTTTAAAAACTAAAAAATCTATNTGATTGGGTGATAATAAATGCTCTAATTCCAATCCGTAAACTCTAGACGCATCGGCACGTTTTAANTAGTAAAAAGTATAGTTGTCATTTAATATATTTCTAATTTTTATTCTAAACGGTTTTGTGTTACCGAAGGTACAATAATCTATACTGTCAACGCTAATAAATGGAAGTGTTGANTCGTTTCCATCGGCATGTAAAATAGTATATATTTTTTTAAGACCTAATTCAATTTCTTCTTGATCATTANCTGAAAAATAGGTAGACAGCCATAAGGTATCATCNCCGTTTTTATCAAAAATTGAAACAGCNCCTTGATAGCGCAATAAATCATCATAACAAATAGGAATTTTTATATTTCTTCCGTTTTTTNTTAAATAATCAGTTAACTCNTTAGATATNGGGTATACNGGTTTTTTTTTAGATATTAATTTTTTATTCATNATTAAAAAATGTTCACCATAAATGTAAAATAAATTATTTGTTAATTATAATAAAATAAATAATATTGATGCTTTGGNTTTAATTAATTCTATTAAGAAAAAAGATTCAATTTTNAATTTTAATGGTATGTGTNTACTACTAATTTTTGTAATTCANCTTTTATGTATATGTAGTGTTCTTAATAGAGAGAGTNTATGGATTAATTAAAATGATACACCAAAGCACTGACACTAGTANTTANCTTTTATGATATACCATTTTTAGANACTTAACCTATAATAGCTGCTATAAAATAGCNTGTTTATTTTAGAAGATTGTTTAATTCTACTATGGTTTCAGTTGGATTTTCTGAACGAAAAATATAGCTTCCAGCAACAAGTACATCTGCTCCTGCTTCCGCTAATTGTTTAGCGTTTTTATTGGTAACTCCTCCATCTATTTGAATAAGGGTAGNGGCGTTTTTTTTAGTAATCATTTCCTTGAGTTTTTCAACTTTAGAATAGGTGTTTTNAATAAAACTCTGACCGCCAAAACCCGGATTTACACTCATGATNCAGACTAGGTCAATATCATTGATTGTGTCTTCTAGTAAATTAATATTGCTGTGAGGATTTAATGCAACACCAGCTTTCATACCTTCCGCTTTTATTGCTTGTAAAGTTCTATGTAAATGNGTGCAAGCCTCATAATGTACTGTTAAGTAATTAACTCCTAAATCNGCAAATGTTTTTATATAACGATCTGGATCAATAATCATTAGATGCGCATCTAAGGTTTTTGATGCATGCTTTGCNATAGAATTAATNATTGGCATACCAAATGAGATATTNGGGACAAAAACACCGTCCATTACATCTAAATGAAACCAATGAGCATCACTTTGGTTTATCATTTCAACATCACGTTGTAANTTTCCGAAATCAGCAGCTAAAATAGATGGGGCAATTAGTGTTTTACTCATAATTCAGTTTAGAATATTAATTTTTTAAATGATNCAAATGTCNCATAGCAAAAGTACTAATAAAAANAAGAGTTTTGAAAACTTATAACNTTAATGAGTCTTATTAATCAAATAATAAATAATAAAAAAAACCTCTAGTAACTNGCTAGAGGTAATTAAAAAACTAATAATANGATATTCCTTTTTTATGAAATTTACTGTAACTGTAGTTTGAGATTTATCCTAAATATGTTTTCAATATTTTAGATCTTGTTGTGTGCTTTAATCTTCTAATTGCTTTTTCTTTAATTTGTCTTACACGTTCACGAGTAAGATCGAAAGTTTCACCAATTTCTTCAAGAGTCATAGGATGTTGGTCACCNAGNCCAAAATACAAGCGTACTACATCAGCCTCACGAGGAGTTAATGTTTCTAGTGCTCTTTCAATTTCTGTNCGTAAGGATTCGTGTAAAAGTGAGCGATCTGGATTTGGAGATTCTCCACTACGCNATACATCGTAGAGGTTCGAATCTNCTCCTTCAACTAAAGGTGCATCCATCGATACGTGGCGTCCNGAGTTTTTCATAGACTCTTTTACATCATTTATTGTCATGTCCAATTCTTTCGCGATTTCTTCTGCTGAAGGNGGACGTTCATGAGCTTGCTCTAAATAAGCAAACATCTTGTTAATTTTATTAATACTACCAATTTTATTTAAAGGCAAACGAACAATACGAGATTGTTCTGCCAATGCTTGTAATATGGATTGACGAATCCACCATACNGCATATGATATAAACTTAAATCCACGNGTTTCATCAAAACGTTGAGCAGCTTTTATAAGTCCTAAATTACCTTCGTTAATNAGATCGGGAAGTGTTAATCCTTGGTTTTGGTATTGCTTAGCTACCGATACAACAAAACGTAAATTAGCCTTTGTCAACTTCTCTAAAGCAATTTGGTCTCCTGCTTTNATACGTTGTGCTAATTCAACTTCTTCGTCTGCGGTAATTAAGTCAACTTTTCCAATTTCTTGTAGATATTTATCTAGGGAAGCGGTTTCACGATTGGTAACCTGCTTGGTAATTTTAAGTTGTCTCATCTAGTCTGTTTAAGTTAATTATTTTACTGCCTTANTGTGTTATACGTAATTGAGATGCAAAAAGTTACAAAAGGTTGTGATTTTTATTGAATATTTTAAAATAAATAAAAAAACCTCCAAAGTGATTTCTCAAATTGGAGGCTTTAATTGNTNTTAAAAATAGATTGACTAATTTCTATTTCTATTGTCTCTTCCGCGATTATCTCTACCTCGGTCATTTCTGTCGTTACGCTCACGTGGNGGACGTTCCACAAAACCTTCCGGTTTAGGAAGAATTGCTTTACGAGAAACCTTTTCTTTGCGAGTACGTTTGTCAATACCGAAATATTTAACATCGAAAACATCTCCCATATTNACTACATCTGAAACATTTTCTGTACGTTCCCAAGCTAATTCAGAAACGTGTAATAATACTTCGTTTCCTGGAGCATCCATATATTCTACAACAGCACCAAAATCTAACATCTTGATTACTTTTACTTCATATACGCTATCAACTACGGGCTTGAATAATATAGAATCTATTTTTGCCATAACAGCATCAATACCTTCTCTACCAACTCCTAAAATTTCAACAATACCTTCCTCAGTAACTGGATCTTCGTTAATAACGATCGTAGTCTCAGTTTCCTTTTGCATTTCTTGAATCACTTTTCCACCTGGTCCAATTAAGGCTCCGATAAATTCGTTAGGAACACGTCTTGTAACCATAGTAGGTGCGTGATCTTTAACATCTGCGTTTGGTNTAGCAATAGTTTCTGTTAATTTCTCTAAAATATGAAGACGNCCATCACGAGCTTGTTTTAANGCATTCACTAAAATCTCGTAAGACAATCCTTTTACTTTAATATCCATTTGACAAGCAGTAATACCGTCTGCAGTACCAGTTACTTTAAAATCCATATCTCCTAANTGATCTTCATCTCCTAAAATATCGGATAAAACTGCATAGTTTCCAGATTCTGCATCAGAAATTAATCCCATTGCAATACCAGAAACTGGTTTTTTCATTTGTACACCTGCATCCATTAATGCCATGGTNCCAGAACATACTGTAGCCATTGAAGAAGAACCGTTAGATTCTAGTACTTCAGATACAACTCTTACTGTATAAGGACAGTCTGCAGGAATCATTCCTTTTAATGCACGTTGTGCTAAGTTACCATGTCCAACTTCTCTACGAGAAGTTCCACGAATTGGTCTAGCTTCTCCAGTACAAAAAGGAGGGAAGTTATAATGTAAATAGAAATTTTCTTCACCTTCATAAGATGGCATATCNATTTTGTTTGCATCTCTAGAAGTTCCTANAGTTACCGTAGCTAAAGCTTGAGTTTCACCACGTGTAAAAATTGAAGAACCGTGAGTAGATGGTAAATAATCAACTTCACACCAAATTGGTCTAATTTCGTCAGTCTTACGACCGTCTAAACGTAAACCTTCATTTAAAGTTAAATCTCTAATCGCAGCTTTTTCCGCTTTGCGATAATAATCGGAAACTAAACCACCGTAATCTNCTAATTCTTCTTCAGAAAATGATGCTTTNATATCTTCTTTTATTTGTTTAAATGCAGCAGTTCTTTCATGTTTAGCAGATCCAGCATTTGCAATAGCATATACTTTATCATAAGCCATGTCATGAACTTTCTTCATTAAATCTTCTTCTACTCTTTCTCCTTCATATTCACGAACTTCTTTCTTTCCAAATGCTTCAGCTAATCTTAGTTGAGCAGCACATTGTACTTTAATNGCTTCGTGTGCAAATTTAATAGCATCCGCCATTTCGTCTTCAGAAATCTCATNCATTTCACCTTCTACCATCATTACTGAATCTGCAGAAGCACCAATCATCATATCTAAATCAGATTCTGCTAATTGAGCACGTGTTGGGTTGATGACAAATTCACCATTAACACGACCTACTCTTGCTTCAGAGATTGCGCATTCGAATGGAAAATCTGATAATTGAATAGCAGCAGAAGCAGCTAGTCCTGCCATTGCATCTGGCATAACGTCATCGTCATGAGACATTAATTGAATCATCACTTGTGTTTCTGCAGTATAATCTTTTGGGAATAATGGACGTAATACACGATCCACTAAACGCATCGTTAATACTTCACCGTCACTTGGTCTTGCTTCTCTTTTAAAGAAACCTCCAGGATAACGACCAGCAGCAGCAAATTTTTCTCTATAATCTACTGTTAATGGCAAAAAACCAAGGTCTTTTTGTTCGTAATTGGAAACTACTGTACATAACATCATACATTTTCCTGACTGCACTACAACGCTACCATGAGCTTGTTTTGCTAATTTTCCGGTTTCGATAGAAATTTCTCTACCATCACCAAGGTCAATGACCTCTCTAAATACTTTTGGAATCATAAATTTTTTAATTGTGCACTTTAAAATTAAGTGCAGTTAACAATGGTCAATATTCGCATTTACGAATACAGTTGTTGTGCTGTGTGTAGTTGACCAATGAAAAACCTACTGGTAGCTTTTCAGTTTTAATACTTGCTAATGCAAGTGCTCTATTAATATTGAGTGTAAAGTTTTATTTTCAAACTTTCTCCTTTTAATAAAGAATTGCCTGATGAATCAGAAATTAAAAAAGGGAGCACAAGGCTCCCAATGCTATTACTTACGTAAACTCAATTCTTTAACAATTGCACGATATCTCATAATGTCTTTTTTCATGAGATAATTTAAAAGCGATCGTCTTTTACCTACTAACATTACCAAAGAACGTTCTGTATTGTAATCCTTGTGGTTTTTTCTTAGGTGTTGAGTTAAATGCTCGATACGGTAGGTGAATAAAGCAATTTGCCCTTCAGCTGATCCAGAGTCTTTTTCAGACTTACCGTGTTTTTTGAAAATTTTTCCTTTTTCTTCTGGTGATAAATACATGCCAATATTAGTTTAATGATTTTTATGTACAGATTACCACTATGATAATCAGGGCGCAAAGATATTGCTTTTCTATAATAAACCTAATAGAATTATTGCTTTATTTTAATAGACAAAAAGTATTTCTATTTATTATTGAAAGTCATATGTTAATCTAGGGTAGTTTTTTATAATGATCAATAAATAAAGATTAATAAAACCTGTATTACAACTAACTACTTTATGCTATGTTTTCTCTAAGTGGACGGTTTAATATTAAATCGATATATAGATTTACTTTAGATTTTAAATCTTTTCTATGAGTAATGAAATCTAAAAAGCCGTGTTCTTGTAAAAACTCTGCTCTTTGAAAACCTTCAGGTAACTCTTTTCCAGTAGTATCTCTAACTACACGAGGTCCAGCAAAAGCGACTAATGCTCCTGGTTCGCTAATATTAATATCACCTAGCATAGCGAAAGATGCAGTTGTTCCACCTGTTGTAGGATCTGTACAAAGAGAGATGTAAGGTATTTTTGCTTCAGCAAGTTGTGCTAGCTTAACAGAGGTTTTTGCTAATTGCATTAAAGATAAAGCCGCTTCCATCATTCTAGCTCCACCACTTTTTGAAATGATCATAAACGGTAATTTCTGGTTGATTGCATAACCAGCAGCCCGGGCAATTTTTTCTCCGACAACACTGCCCATCGATCCGCCAATAAAACTAAAGTCCATACAAGCTATAACTATGTCTTTTCCCATGGATTCTCCAACTGCAGTTCTAACAGCATCCTTTAGCTTTGTTTTTTCTTGGGCATCTTTTAAACGATCAGAATATTTTTTAGTATCCTTAAATTTTAAAGGATCTTTTGATGTTAACTTTGGATTTAATTCTTTGTAGTTTCCATCGAATAANATATCGAAATACTCATTACTNCCTATTCTTACATGATAGCCGTCTTCAGGACTTACATAAAAATTTTTCCCTAATTGTTCTGTGTCTACTATTTTTCCGGTAGGTGACTTATACCATANTCCTTTTGGGACATCTTTTTTTAACTCGGTAGGAGTTTGAATCCCTTTTTTTGTTCTTTTAAACCAACTCATAGTTTGTAAGGTTTTACATTTTAAATNGTTATTTGTTTATAAAATGTTGGGCAATGTATTTAAATAAAAATAAANAGTCAACTAATAAAAGCCGAAAAATAAATTTATAAGGTGTTTACGTTGTTNAGGTCTTTAAAAGCCTGTGTTAATCTTTTTTTGAATGTAAGTTCACCTTCACGGAGCCATTTTCTTGGATCATAGTATTTTTTGTTTGGTAAATCAGCTCCATCNGGGTTNCCAATTTGGGTTTTTAAGTATGCTACATTATTATTCATGTAGTCACGGATNCCTTCATTAAAGGCAAATTGTAAATCGGTATCAATATTCATTTTTATGACGCCATAACCAATAGCTTCACGAATTTCTTCCAAAGTTGAACCACTTCCCCCATGAAATACAAAATCGATTGGATTNTTTCCAGTGTTATATTTCTTCTGAACGAATTCTTGGGAATTTTTTAATATAATTGGAGTNAATTCAACATTTCCGGGTTTATAAACTCCATGAACATTACCGAAAGCTGCTGCGATTGTAAATTGATCACTCACTTTNATTAATTCTTCATAAGCGTAAGCTACTTCTTCTGGTTGNGTATAAAGTTTTGAAGAATCTACACCACTATTATCAACNCCATCTTCTTCNCCTCCTGTGATACCTAATTCTATTTCAAGNGTCATGCCTATTTTAGACATTCTCTCTANGTATTTTTTACAAATTTCAATATTTTCNTCNATAGGTTCTTCTGAAAGATCAATCATATGAGAACTATAAAGAGGCGACCCTGTAAGTTTGAANTGTTCTTCACCAGCATCTAATAATCCATCTATCCAAGGCAATANTTTTTTTGCACAATGATCGGTATGCATAATAACGGTTGCTCCGTAAACTTTNGCTAATTCATGTACGTGCTTTGCACCTGAAANNCCTCCNGCGATAGCAGCTTTTTGGTTTTCATTANTAAGTCCTTTTCCAGCATTGAAATGAGCACCACCATTAGAAAATTGAATAATAACAGGTGAATTTAATTCAGCAGCAGTTTCTAAAACAGTATTTATAGTGTTTGATCCTGTTACGTTTATTGCAGGTAAGGCAAATCCTTTTTCCTTGGCAAATTGATGTATTTTTTGAACTTCTTTTCCGGTNGCGATACCTGGCTTGATAGTATGATTCATTGTTGNAAATTTATAAGGCTAAAATAATAAAATTTAATGATTTAAAATGGATAGTTGATTCCAATATTATANACGGCATTTCCGAAATTATAATCAGTAAACCATCTNTTTCCTTTTTGATAAAAGGGATTATATGTTTTAAAACCAATGTCNAATCTAAAAACAAAAAAACNAAAATCATAACGCAAACCAAAACCAGATGAAACAGCAATATTTTCAAGATCTTTTAGGCTAGTAAAAGTTCTTGCAGGATCNGTAATATTATCTAAAACATTCCAAATATTACCCGCATCAACAAATAAAGCTCCNTAAAAATTTCCAANTAATTTAAAACGATATTCTCCATTTAAAGTTATTTTAAAATTAGCTTCATTAAAATCTAAAACACCTCCACTTCTTCCTGGACCAAGGCTATAGGCTTGCCAGCCTCTATTGTCATTNCCTCCACCAGCAAAATAACTTTTGGTGAAAGGAATACTAGTNCTATTACCATANGGNAGAGCAANACCTATAAAACTTCTAAAAGCCAGTTTGTTTTCATAATTTAAATCCCAATGTTTTATATATTCTGCNTCTGCTTTTATATAATGAGAAAATGCTACATTACCAATAGAATANGTNTCTAATGTATCTTTTTTNACTCCTAATATTTTTNCCAATTCATTAGTTATAAACCCAGCAGATTCNATTTTCCATCGTATCCTGTGAAATGAATTATCTTTATTATTTTCTCTNGTATCTTTTGTCCATGTATAATTTANAGCAATTATTAAATTATCTTCAGTAAGTCTTTGTTGNCTTTCTGCTATACTTAATACTTCATTTTGATCTTCGGCACTTAAATCTAGATCATTATTTTGGTCTAAGGCAAGTCTTATAAAAGAACTTGTTTCTTCTGGTATTAAAAGTTGTTGAGTTTCTGAGTTTTCAAATTCATATCCAGAAT
This sequence comes from Flavobacteriaceae bacterium, assembly GCA_002713705.1. Taxonomy (GTDB): domain Bacteria; phylum Bacteroidota; class Bacteroidia; order Flavobacteriales; family Flavobacteriaceae; genus Marifrigoribacter. The sequence goes on along the minus strand of PAUJ01000007.1, from coordinate 11,845 downwards.
CTANTGCAATATCATTCAAGATATTATAAGAGCTGTTATAAATGTTAAAATAATTTTCTGGATTAAAATTCTTTACAAACTGTATATTTAATAAATCTAAATAATTACTTCTTTTAATTTTTGGATTCCATCGATAATTATAAATTAAGTTGATGTATTGACGGTCTAAACCAATATTATTTTGATTTGTAAAACCAACAGTAGCAGAGGTTGACGGAGACATGTATTTTGGAATAAATCGATCTGTTTTTATCGGGAAAATAATCCTTGGAAATATTAGAGTCATATCAGCACCAATGTCTGAATTGTTAAAAAACCTACTTTTATTATTTCCAGCATCTAAAGAAGATCCGACTCTGCCTTTAGCTGAAATTTCTAATATTTCTGCTCTTTTAAAAACATTTCTATTCAAGNAAGAAGCTTTAAANCCGATACCAAACTGCTGAATTGTTGAGGTAAAAGCATCAAGATCTAATCCTAATGAATATTTTTTACGAGATGTTAATAATATAGTAGCTATAAGATCTGTTCCTGTACTATCTTTAGGATCTTCAAGGTAGGATATCTTTGGGTATTTAAATATTTTTAAATCACTAATTTGTTTGTAAGTTAAGCTTCGCTCTGATTCTTTAAATATTTTTCCTGGTGAAATGGCAATTGCATCAGTAATTGCTTTAGGGAAAAATTTAAGTTCTTCGTAACTATAAAGATGATACCCATTAAAAAAAGTAGAATCTATTATGGTTTTATTTCTGTTTTTATAGTTATAATCAGTTACTATTTGAACCTCACTAATTTTATGTATTTTAAATGGTTCTGAACGAACAGTATCGTTTTTTCTTATTTTTCTATCTGAAATTTTGTAAATAATATCCACATTATGATCAGTGTTAACAGAATCTGCTTCAAATTCTATATAACTTTGATCAAAATAAAATAATCCAGCGTTTCTAAAGTTTCTAGAAATTCGTTCTCTTTCATTATTAAAATCATTTGCTGAATATTGCTTTTCTGGTATTATTAAAGATTTATTCTTAATGATTTGAAATAATGAATCAACTATTGGAGAACTTAATTCTTCTTCTATAGTTCCAATAAAATAAGGTTTGTTTTTTTTTATATAAAAAGTAATTGATGCTCTTTTGTTTTTAATAGTATCAATTTTGTAGCTAGACTCTGTATTGAACCATCCAAAGCTTGAATAATAGTTGTTTATAAATATAATATTTTTTTTTAATATTTTTTTATTTATTACAGTTGGTTCTTTTCCTATTTTTTGAATCCATTTATTTAAACTTATGTAGTTAGAAGCTATTTTATCTACTTGTTTTTTTGAGTAGATATTATTCATTCTTTTTATCCTATTTGGCTTCTTGTGTTCCCAATTTTGAAAAGTTGAATCGGGTTGTAAATTTGCGAGATTATAAATTTGAAGGCCTAAGGGAAATCCAATAATTTTTTTATTGGGTTGTTGGAATAATAAACTTTTAACTTTAAATTCTTTATTAACAGTGCTGTCAATAATAATTGTGTTCTTTGTAAGTAATAATTCATTCTTTGGAACATGCTTTACTGCATCACAAGAAATAATTAATATAATTAATCCTAAAAATAATGATATTTTTGTAAAAGCTTTGTTCAAGTTTCTAAATTTATTAATGTCAAAAATACATGATTTTGGTAAGCAAAACTCAAATAAAATTAATAACAAGTTTACAGCAAAAAAAATACCGAAATAAATTGGGATTATTTGTTGCAGAAGGACCAAAAGTTATTAACGAGTTAATAACTGCTAAACTGCAATTACATTCTTTATATTCTACTGTTGACGGATTGTTTGAAGGCGAAACTGTTCAGATTGTTTCAGAAAAAGAACTTTCAAAAATTACTGCCTTGAAAAATGCGAATAATTCTTTAGCAGTCTTTAAAATTCCTGACAAAAAACCCTATGTAGAAAACGGAATAACTGTTGTATTAGATGCCATACAGGATCCAGGTAATTTAGGTACCATCATTAGGTTATGTGATTGGTTCGATGTTAAAAATTTAATATGTTCATTAAACACAGTTGATTGCTTTAATCCTAAAGTTATTCAAGCCACTATGGGTTCTATTGTTAGAGTTAATATTGTTTACACTGCAATCGAAGAATTTATTTTGGAAAGAAATTCACCAGTTTATATAGGAGCAATGAACGGAAAAAATATTTATAAAGAGAATTTACCGGATAAAGCTATAATTATAGTTGGAAATGAAGCAAATGGTGTTTCAACTAATATCATTAATCTTGTTGGTAATAAAGTAGCTATTCCACAATTTGGGGTTAATAAAAAAACTGAAAGCTTAAATGTAGCAACCGCTACTGCAATACTTTTAAGTGAATTTAAAAGAATTACTGTATCGTAAAGTTTATAAAAACTCCTCTTGAAGACATCTTTTCAACATTACTAGTCCAACCACTGTTTGGGTTGTTATCTCTTACTAATTCATCGTTCATCCCAAAAACACCACGAATGGATGGTGTAAATTTGAAATAATATAAATAAAAATCGATACCAAAGCCTAACTCATAATTATAGTTTGATGCTGTAGTTCTAAATCGACCAGTCTCATTGTCTTCAGGATTTTCTTCGTTACTTGCTAAATTAAATGATGTTGAAAACCCACCGATTATGAATGGTTTTATATTGTTGAGCCTTTTTGTAGAAACTTTTAATAATAATGGGATATGTATGTAGGTTGCTTTTACTTCTCTTAAATAATCATTTACTTCATCAAAACCCGGAAATAAAAAGTTTCGTGAAGTAAAACTAAGGCCTGGTTCTAATCTTAAATCAAGATAATTATTAATACGTAAATTACCTAAAAGACCAACGTTAAAGCCAGCTTCCCCAATAACTAAAATATCTGTATTATCACCTTGAGTTTGTTCTTTATAATCAAAATTATAAGAGTAATCGTTGAATCCTAAGAAATATCCCCAAGAAAGGGCTTTCATATCATTGTTTGCTCCATTTAATAATTTTTCATTACTAAATAATTGCGCATTCACATTTTGGTTAAAAAATGATAATATAAATACAAAAAACAGTTTTTTCATAATTATTTGGTAGCGGTATAAATTGTTGCAACGCCAAAAGTTTGAGGATTATTTATCACATTTATAAACCCAATTTTCCGTAAAATATTGTTTAGTTTTTCACCATAAGGAAAAACAGACGCACTTTCGCTTAAATAATTATAGGCAGCTTTGTCTTTTGAGAATAATTTTCCGATTATAGGAAGTACTATTTTTGAATGAATTTTATATCCTTGTTTAAATATAAAGTTGGTGGGAATGGAAGTTTCTAAAATTATAAACAATCCATTGGGTTTTAAAACTCTTAGTATTTCTGATAAACCTTTTTCTAAGTTTTCAAAATTTCTAATGCCAAATGAAACCGTTATGGCATCAAACGTATTATCACTAAATGGCAATGCTTCTGAATCTCCTTTAATAAATTCAATCGTATTTTTTAATGTATTATCAGTAACTTTTTTTCTAGCTATTGACAACATTCCTTCAGATAAATCCAATCCAATTATTTTTGTTGCCGAAGTTTTTTCTGCAAATTTAACTGCCAAATCACCGGTTCCAGTAGCTATATCTAGGATACTTTCTGGTTGATGTTCGATAATGGTTGCTAAAACTTTTTTACGCCATTTAATATCCGTACCAAAAGAAATGACACGGTTAAGTCCGTCATAATTCTCCGAAATAGTATCGAACATTTTTTCTACTTGCTTTTTTTTATTAAGAGTAGAATCTTTATAAGGTGTTACTTTTTTATCTGTTTTCATAACGATTGCAAAATTACATATTTTTTACTATTTGATTAGTAGGATTGTGTGAAAATAGATTTGTGATTTTCGAACAGTTATTTTTATTTTATTTATATACATTTGTTCTACTTTTAGTTCATCAATTTATTATGAAAATTATAATTGCAGGTGCTGGTGAGGTTGGATTTCATTTAGCTAAACTTCTTTCTTTCGAGTCACAAGATATTATTTTAATAGATACTAACAGAGAGTCTTTAGCCAATGCTAGTTCTCATTTAGATATCAGGGTTGTGCATGGAAATGCCACCTCAATAGCTGTATTAAAAGAAGCGAATGTTCAAAATACAGATTTGTTAATTGGAGTAACTTCTAGTGAGACTACAAATATTACCACTTGTGCATTAGCCAAGCAATTAGGTGCCAAACATACGATTGCTAGAATTACCAATACAGAGTTTATTCATAATAAAGATGAAGTAGGTTTTAAAAAAATTGGAATTGATGAATTAATTTCTCCAGAGTCTCTTGCTGCAAAAGAAATCGAACTTTTATTAAATCAAAGTGCATTTAATGATACGTTTGAGTTTGAAGATGGAGCACTTTTAATGATTGGACTTATTCTTTCTCGGACCACAGCTTTTGTCGGAAAAACGGTTAAAGAAGTTGCCGAATTATATCCAAATTTAGAATACATGCCAATAGCAATTCAACGGTATGCAACTCAATATACATTAATACCTAGAGGTGATACAAAATTTAAAGAAGGTGATCAAGTTTATTTTACAACTACTCAATTAGGAGTAGATGAGATTTATANATTAACTGGAAAAGTAAAAGTTGAAATAAAAAATGTAATGATTCTTGGTGGAAGTAAGATAGGGACTAAAACAGCAAGAGATTTATGCAANCATAGTTTTAATGTAAAACTAGTAGAAAAAGAAAAAGAAAAAGCTTTTGAAATAGCAGATGAATTGNCAAATTGTTTGGTNATAANAGGTGATGGTAGGGATGTGGATTTGTTAGATGAAGAACAAATANGCGATATGGATGCATTTATTGCGGTAACAGGAAACAGTGAAACCAACATTATGTCTTGTTTGGTAGCAAAATCTAAAGGTGTTAAAAAAACAATAGCTTTAGTAGAAAATATGGATTATTTTCAGCTATCACATTCCATTGGAATAGATACGCTTATTAATAAAAAACTACTTGCTGCTAACAATATTTTTAGATATATCCGAAAAGGGGAAATTCTAGCCATGACAAAGCTTAATAATATGAATGCAGAAACATTAGAGTTTTTAGTTACTTCTACTTCTAGGGTTTGCAATCAATTAATTAAGAAAATAGACATTCCTCGTTCAGCAATAATAGGAGGGATTGTAAGAAATGGAAAAGGAATGATTGTTCTTGGAGATTTTACAATTATAGCNGGTGATAGGGTAGTNGTTTGTTGTCTACCTCAGTCTATAAAAAAAGTAGAAAAACTTTTTGTATAATGAGTTCATATGTAAAACTCAATTATAAAATTATTTTCCATTTAATGGGATTACTTATCGGTGTGAACGGTGGNTTTATGCTTTTAGCTACTTTTGTCAGTTATTATTACTCTGATGGAGTAGCTGCTGAAATGTTGGAAGCAAGTATTATAACTATTTTTATAGGAGCANTTATAATGTTGCTNACAAAAAATAAGCGAAAAGAACTTCAAAAAAGAGATGGTTATGTAATTGTTACTTTTGGTTGGATTTTTATGTCATTGGCAGGAACNTTNCCTTATATTATAACGGGAGCTATCCCTAGTTTTACAGATGCTTTTTTTGAAACAATGAGTGGATACACNACAACTGGTGCTTCTATTTTAAATGATATAGAAAGTATCCCTTATGGTGTATTATTTTGGAGAAGTATTACGCATTGGATAGGAGGNATGGGTATTATCGTGTTAGCGATTGCTATATTACCATTATTAGGAATTGGAGGAATGGAATTATTTACGGCTGAAGCTCCTGGTCCTAGTANTGATAAATTACATCCCAGAATTACAGATACTGCAAAAAGACTTTGGTTNATTTATGTAGGGTATACCNTTGCAGAAACCATATTGCTAAAGTTAGCAGGAATGAGCATGTTNGATGCTGTTAACCATTCNTTAAGCACCCTNAGTACCGGTGGTTTTTCAACAAAAAATGCAAGCATNGCCTATTGGAATGATCAGCCTTTAATACAATACATCGTTATTGTTTTTATGTTTTTAGCGGGAACTAACTTCGTNCTAAGTTATTTTGCTTTTAAAACAAAGTTCAGTAAGATTTTNCAGAATGAGGAGTTTAAGTTTTACGTTATTTCTATTGTAATTTTCACATTAATGGCTTCTTTAATCATCTACTTTCAAACAGATATTACACAATCAACAGTAAATCATCCTATGGTTTGGGGAAGGTACGAGAGTAGTTTTCGNCATAGTGCTTTTCAAATAATAGCAATTATAACGACTACTGGTTTTGTAAGTGCAGATTATACCTTATGGACCCCTTTTTTAACAGTATTCTTTTTTGGACTTATGTTNTTAGGCGGATCTGCTGGGTCGACTGCTGGTGGTATAAAAATAGTCCGGCACATTATATTGATAAAAAATGGATTGATAGAGTTTAGACGCTCTTTNCATCCCAGGGCTGTATTGCCAGTACGATATAATACTAAAGCAGTTCAGCAGCCCATNGTATTAAATATACTTGGTTTTTTTATACTCTACTTTTTGTCTTTTATAATAGGAGTATTAGTTTTTTCGCTTCTGGGATTAGATTTTCAAACTGCACTCGGCGGAGCGGCTTCTAGCCTAGGTAATATTGGTCCTGCCTTGGGCGATTTAGGTCCTGTTAATAATCACGCATCATTATCNAACCCAGCTAAGTGGTGGTCAGCTTTTTTAATGTTGATAGGGAGACTAGAGCTCTTTACTGTTTTAATATTATTAACTCCTTATTTCTGGAGAAATAGATAAATAATTTTGTNATTAATCTGTTATTTGAAAATTATTAAGTGCTTTTTTAATTCTTTTAAGCGCTTCAATAATATTTTCCTCAGAAGCAGCATACGAAATACGAATGCAATTAGGACTCCCAAATGCATCTCCAGTAACAGTAGCTACATTAGCTTTTTCTAATAAATACATNGACAAATCTGATGCATTGTTAATCTTAATTCCTTGAATTTCTTTTCCGAAGAAATNNGAAATATCAGGAAATACATAAAAAGCACCTTGTGGTTGATTGGTTTTAAATCCAGGAATTTCAGATAGTAAGTCAAGTATTAATTTTCTACGCTTTTTAAAAGCGTCAATCATGTATTGTATTTTACTGGGAGAGCTCTCAAGGGCAATAATAGTTGCTCGTTGCGCAATGCAATTAGCTCCACTAGTAATNTGTCCCTGCATTTTGTTACAAGCACGAGCAATCCATTCTGGACCTCCAATATATCCGATACGCCATCCAGTCATTGAATATGCCTTTGATACACCATTAACAACNACAGTTCTATCATACATGTCTTCAAAAACAGCNATNGATGCATGATTTTTAGTAAAGTTAATATGCTCATAAATTTCATCACTTATCACAATTATTTTTGGATAATGAATTAAAACATCAGCCAATGCACGTAATTCTTCTTTAGTGTAAACAGATCCGCTTGGGTTACAAGGAGAACTATAAATNATCATTTTTGTTTTTGGTGTAATAGCTGCTTTTAAACTTTCTGGAGTTATTTTAAAATCAGATTCAATGGATGTTGGAATTTCAACTGGAATCCCTCCTGCTAATTTACTGATATCGCTATAACTNACCCAATAAGGGGCAGGAAGTANTACTTCATCTCCTTCGTTTAATAATACCATTGCTAGNTTAGCAAGGGACTGCTTTGCACCTGTAGAAACAACAATTTGATTGGGTTTGTAATCTAAATCGTTATCACGTTTAAATTTTGTNATAATAGCTTTTTTTAAATCAGCATAGCCATCTACTGGTGTGTAAGAATGGTAGTTTTCATTTACAGCGTTAATGGCAGCGTCTTTAACAAAGTTNGGTATGTTAAAATCTGGTTCTCCAAGACTTAATCCTATTATATCTTTTCCTTCTTCTCTTAATTCTCTGGCTTTGGCAGCCATCGCTAAAGTGGCAGAGGTTGCCATTGCATTGATTCGTTTAGAAAGGTTCGGGTTCATGATAAAACTATACTGCTAANGGCTCATCGCCTANTGATTTTAATTGTCTGAAATGTTCTAAAATTGCTTCTCTTGTAGTTTTNTATTCGTTGTAAGGTAAATTAAACTCTAATGCAGTTTCTTTAACAATTTTAGCTATTTTACCATAATGAATGTGTGATATGTGAGGAAATACGTGATGCTCTACTTGATGGTTTAAGCCACCCGTATACCAAGAAATAAANTNATTAGTAGGAGCAAAATTAGCGGTAGTATAAAATTGATGCATTGCCCAAGAATGTTTCATGTTACCGTTTTCGTCTGGTAATGGCATTTCTGCTTTCGGAACCACATGAGCAAGCTGGAAAACAACACTTAATATGATTCCAGCAGTATAATGCATTACAAAGAAACCTATTAATACTTTCCACCAAGCAATGTCTAACACTAATATTGGTAAAACAATCCAAACCGCATAATAAATAACTTTAGAAATTATTAGTTTAGTCCATTCTGTAGCAGGGTTAGGGAACTTTCCGTAAGACAATTTACGTTTTAGATAACTGTTCATCTGTTTGAAATCGGTAGTGATTGCCCAATTGATAGTTAATAGTCCATAAAGGAAAAAAGAATAAAATTTTTGAAACTTATGAATGTTAATCCATTTTGAATGTTTTGAGAAGCGAATAACTCTACCGGCATCAATATCTTCGTCCTGACCTTGAATGTTTGTAAAAGTATGATGTAAAACATTGTGTTGTACTTTCCAGTTGTAAACATTACCTGCTAAAATATAGATACTGCTCCCCATTAGTTTATTTACCCATTTTTTGCTTGAAAATGCATCATGATTACTATCATGCATCACATTCATTCCAACACCAGCCATTCCAATTCCTATAATAACTGTTAGTAGTAATAATGCCCATTGTGGCATCGATACCGTTAAAATTAATATCAAAGGAATAAAAAACAATGAAAACATTATAATGGCTTTGGTGTATAATTTCCAATTTCCAGTTTTAACGATGTTATTTTCTTTAAAATATTGATTTACCCTTTTATTTAAAGTTTTGAAAAACTTTGTCGAATTTGACCTAGAAAAAGTTACTTGTTTTTGATTCAAAATAATTATTTTTTAATTAAGTATAAACTTAGAAACAAAATTACGTTTCTTAAATGAATAACGTATGATTCTTAATGTTATTTTTTAATAAAGATAAGTTACTTTTACAAAATATTATTTATTATGAAATTAATATTAAAATATTTTCCAGATTTAACAGATCAACAAATAGGTCAATTTGAGCAACTAAAAGGTTTGTACAAAGATTGGAACTTAAAAATAAATGTAGTTTCTAGAAAAGATATCGATGAATTATATATACGTCATGTATTACATTCTTTAGGGATTGCAAAGGTAATGCAATTTCAATCTGGATCAAGAATATTAGATGTTGGAACTGGTGGAGGTTTTCCCGGAATTCCTTTGGCAATTCTTTTTCCGGAAGTACAATTTCATTTAGTTGATAGTATCGCAAAGAAAATTAAAGTGGTAAATGAAGTGGTAGAAGGATTAAATCTCCAGAACGTAAAATCTACAAATGGAAGAGTAGAAACCATTAATGACCAATACGACTTTATCATTAGTAGAGCTGTTGCTCAAATGGAAACTTTTGTACGTTGGGTTAAGTATTCCATCGCAAAAAAAAACAATCATAAATTAAAAAATGGTATTCTTTATTTAAAAGGAGGAGATCTTACTGAAGAATTATCCTTGTTTCCAAAAGCTAAAATTTACTCTTTAGCAGGTATTTTTGAAGAAGATTTTTTTGAAACTAAAACTGTTGTTTATTTGCCTTTGAAATTCAAAAAAGAAAAAAAATAAATTTTTAAATAAAAAAAACTCCGAGGAATCCTTCGGAGTTTTTTTTATTTAAAAATTTATTTTTACTTATTTATGATAAATTTATCTATTTTATTTTGACCATTATTTGAAATTTTAATTAAATAAGTTCCATTAGATAAACTTGAAACGTTTAGCTGTTTATTACTAGATATAAAACTTTCAGTTAAGATCACTCTTCCTAATAAATCGAAGACTGTTATTGAAGAGTTTTCAGCATTTTTAATATTTAAAAATGAACTAGTAGGATTTGGATACATGATTACACCATTTAAAATGTTATCGTTGTTAGCAAGCACAACCTCATTTACAATAAATGATACTGCACCCCCAGCACCATAGTTCCCTGGAGAATTATAGATGACTTCGTTATTACTGTCATAAACTACCACAGATCCACTACCGTTCTCACCAGTATCAATTAGCCTAAATTCATGACAGCCTTCAGTTGGCACATTAATTTCTTCATTAACTGAAGTATTGTTTTCATAGGGGCCACCACTCTCAATAATTTCTCCAGAAGGGTCTTTAACAAACCAAGTAGTTTCACTTCCATTGTTATCTGTATTTAGGATTACGGTAAATTGACTAGTAGCAGTAGCTTCTGTTTCACCAAAAGTAGTTGAAACCTCATTATTTGTATTGTCATCATCATCTGAAATTGAGACGTTAACAGTATTTGTGCTTTCTATTGTGTATGGAATTCCTGGTAATTGAACAATTTCTTCTTCAAAAGCACCTAAACTTCCATTCCAAGTGTAAGCGCCTGGAGTACCACTATTAATTGAATATTCAAAATCTACTGATGTTAAAATGTTGTTTCCATTATTTTGGATTACAACTCTAGGTCCAAAATCAAGACCACATTGATCGTTTATTTCTTCTACCTCTACTACATTAGTGTCATTGTCTAATGGTAAATTAGTAAATGTTGGGTAAGTTCCATTTCCACTCACTATGTATTGTTCCGTTTCAGTTACAAAAACAACTATTTCTAAATCTTGCAGTACGACAGGAATATTGTTATAATTTTCTGGGATTGTATATGTGAAAGTTTCATCATACAATGATTCTTCGGTTGTATTAGCAATTGTTTCACCCCATTGACCAGTTACCATGTGCACAAGTCTATGCATGTGATTGTAGTTGTTTCCTTGACCTCCTCCTGTTTGAGGTCCAGCAGTATTGTTCTGTAGTAAAGCAATATTGAGTAAATTAGTGCTCTCTGGGCTATCTCCAGTATAGTATGCTTGTACATGAACAATTAGTTCACCAGAACTCATATCAATAGTAGCTTCTACGCCTACATTTACATAAGATGGCTCATTTAAAGTGACGTTTGTGGCATTTCCCCAACTACCTCTGCTCATTGCAGTTGTTCCAGCAGCTCCTTGCTCCAAACCTGGAAAATTTGTACGATTTACAGTGCCTGCAGGATATCCAACTAATCCAGATTGTGACGAAATAGCCGTACCAAAGGGACTCCTGAAATCTGGATCACTACCGTTTGGATTTGCATAGCCACCTTCATGGATATTAATTAAAAATACTTCTCCAGCATTGTTGTCTTGAATACCCTGTGCAATGGCATGTCCATCTGGACAAAAAGTACAGTAAATACCCGTAAATTCCTCTAATATTATTTTTTTATTTTCTGGTGAAGTACTTGCTAATTGGCTATGCATAGATAGCGTTAAAAAAATAAATAGTACACTTAGTGATAATTTTTTCATTTTCATTTTTTTTATTAGTTATAGATAAAACGTACCTAAAAAGCAATACTTAGCTATTTTGGTGAATGTTTTTTTGTTTTAATTAATCAATTTTCAAACATTAATTAATTTGTAATTGTTATAGTTTATTTGGATTTTATTTATTAACAATAAATTTATCAGTGATTATTTTATTGTTATTTG
>PAUJ01000036.1 GCA_002713705.1 Flavobacteriaceae bacterium | reverse complement strand
TGCTAATTTTGTCAATATGTGTATCAATATTGAAGTAGAAGGAACCAATGTAACCGCAGCTCGTGAAATAGATGGTGGTAATGAAATTATTAATACTAACCTCCCTTTAGTTGTAGCTGGACAAAAAGGTATTGTTGAAGAATCTGACCTTCGAATTCCAAATATGAGAGGTATTATGCAAGCACGTAGCAAACCGTTAAAAGTAAAAGAACCAATAAATACCAATATAGAAACAAAAATTACTGGTTTCTCAAAACCAGATTCAAAAGGTGCTGTTAAATTGGTAGATAATGTTGATGAATTAATCAACCTGTTGCACAATGAAGCAAAGGTGATTTAGACGCTGGTTAAATCATTCCGAAATAATTCGGAAACTTATAAAATTAAAGAAATGTTTAAAAAAGTCCTGAATTTAGTTCAGGATGACAAAAAATAAAATATGTCAGTATTAGTATATACAGAATCTGAAAAAGGTACGTTTAAAAAAATAGCTTTCGAAGCGGTATCCTATGCAAAAGGGATAGCCGATATGTTAGGAACCTCGGTTACTGCAATATCCATAAATGGTAATAATACCGATCAATTAGGAAAATATGGAGCTTCTAAAGTTCTTCAAGTTTCTAATGATCAATTGCAAATTTTTAATGCTTCAGCTTATGCAGATACGATTGCACAAGCTGCAAAAAGTGAAGCATCACCTGTAGTAATAATTTCATCCAGTGCAAACAGCAAGTATCTTGCACCCTTATTAGCGGTAAATATGGAAGCTGGGTTTGTCCCAAATGTGACGGAATTGCCAACAAGTACTTCACCATTTAAAATAAGCTCAACCGTATTTTCAAATAAAGCGTTTGCTACTACAGAAATTACTACCGAAAAAAAATTAATTGCACTTGCTAAAAATGCTTTTGGTGTTTTAGAAAATGATACTTCTTTAACTACAGAAGCGTTCTCTCCAAGTTTATCAGAAAAAGACTTTAATACCAAGGTGGCTTCTATAGAAAAAACTAACGACAAAGTAACTATTGCAGATGCTGATATCGTAGTTTCTGCAGGACGTGGCATGAAAGGTCCTGAAAACTGGGGAATGATTGAAGATTTAGCTGAGGTATTAGGTGCAGCTACTGCTTGTTCAAAACCAGTGAGTGACTTAGGTTGGAGACCTCATGGTGAACACGTGGGACAAACTGGAAAACCAGTATCTTCTAATTTATACATTGCAATTGGTATTTCTGGAGCAATTCAACATTTAGCAGGAGTAAATTCTTCAAAAGTAAAAGTTGTAATCAATAATGACCCTGAAGCGCCTTTCTTTAAAGCTGCTGATTATGGTATCGTTGGAGATGCTTTTGAGTTTGTACCACTACTAATAGAAAAATTAAAGGAGTTTAAAAGTAATAACGCATAATTTTTTATTAATTTGGGCCTTAATAAATGGGCTGTTTAATTTTAGGCGAACCCAAAAAATTAAACAGTTTTTTTTTAATATATTTTAATGAGTTTAATAAAACTAAATATTAAAGGGATTTCATACAGTCAAACTCAAAATGGTGCTTATGCATTAATTTTGAGTGAAGAAAATGGAGATCAAAAATTACCAATCGTTATAGGTGCTTTTGAAGCCCAATCTATAGCTATTGCACTAGAGAAAGAAATTATGCCACCTAGGCCTCTAACCCATGATTTATTTAAAACCTTTGCAATACGATACGATATTGTTGTTCAACAAGTAATTATTCATAAATTATTAGATGGTGTTTTTTATTCTAGTATTATTTGTGAAAGAGATGGCATTGAAGAAATAATAGACGCAAGAACTAGTGATGCTATTGCTTTAGCACTGCGTTTTGATGTACCAATTTTTACCTATAAAAATATTCTAGACAAAGCTGGTATTAAAACGGAAGTAGAGCCCTACAAAAATGATCTTTCCAAGAAAGCAGCGACTGTTATCAAACAGCTTATTACTGGTGACGATAAAAAATCTTCTATTTCTACTCGAGAAGACTTCAGCAAGCATTCATTAAAAAAACTAAAAAAAATGCTTGAAGATGCAGTTAATAGTGAAGAATATGAAAAAGCAGTAAGTATTCGAGACGAAATTTCAAAAAGACAATAGCATCCTATGCAAAAATATTTATTAGTTGGGGTTTTAGTTTTAGTTCAGTTTTTATCATTTGGACAAAACTTAGAGAAAAAATGGCAGTTTTCTAGTATTGAAAATGCAGAAGAAGAATCTTTAATAAGTATAAATCCAGAAAACGACTTTTTAACACTAAGGGATGGAACTTTTTCATACGAATTAGAAGCTAAAGAAAACTTAAAAGCTTCCGGAGATTATATGTTCCAAAATAAGTTAATGATTTTTTATTACAATCAACCTACGGATACTATTAGAAGGTATAAAATAAGTGAGCTTACCGATTCAACATTAATATTCACTGAAAATGGATCGAATTATAAATTTATAAGTTCCATCGGCGAACAAAAAGAAGAAATACTGCAATCAGAATCGAATTCAGGAGTAATACCAAGTCAAGGTTTTTCTTTTACGAGTATTTGGAAAGGTGTTTTAGGAATGACTTCCTTGTTATTTATCGCATTTTTATTTAGCAGTAACAGAAAAGCTATTAATTGGAAAACAGTAGGTATTGGCTTAGCGTTTCAATTATTTATTGCTATTGGTGTTCTAAAAGTTTCTTTTGTACAAAATGCATTTGAGGCTGTTGGAAAAGTATTTGTAAGCATATTAGAATTTACAAGAGCTGGTAGTAAGTTCTTATTTGAAGGACTGGTAGTAGATATGGATACCTTTGGATTTATTTTTGCATTTCAAGTATTACCAACTATCATCTTCTTCTCTGCATTAACATCTGTGTTATTTTACTTTGGGGTTATCCAAAAAGTAGTTAAAGCCTTTGGTTGGTTATTATCAAAACTATTAAAAATATCTGGTGCCGAAAGCTTTAGTGTCGCTGGAAATATCTTTTTAGGACAAACAGAAGCTCCCCTTCTTATCAAAGAGTATTTAGAAAAAATGACTAAATCAGAAATACTTTTAGTAATGATTGGAGGAATGGCAACTGTTGCAGGCGCCGTTCTTGCTGCATATATTGGGTTTTTAGGTGGTAATGATCCAGTACTTAGATTATTGTTTGCAAAGCATTTATTAGCAGCATCGGTTATGGCTGCGCCAGGTGCCATTGTAATTTCAAAAATATTATACCCACAAACCGAGGTCATCAATACAGATGTTGAAGTTTCTTCAGAAAAAATTGGATCTAACGTATTAGATTCAATCGCAATCGGAACTACAGAAGGATTAAAGTTAGCTGTAAATGTTGGCGCTATGTTGTTAGTTTTTGTTGCCTTTATAGCAATGTTCAATGGAATTCTAGGTTGGCTTGGAGGTTTTACTACTATTAATAGCTGGGTTGCAGCAAATTCTTCCTATGATCAACTTTCATTAGAAGCCATTCTTGGTACTGTATTCGCTCCATTAATGTGGTTAATTGGAGTTGCAAAAGAAGATATGATGATGATGGGACAACTTTTAGGAATCAAATTAGTAGCTAGTGAATTTCTTGGCTATATACAGCTTGCAGATCTTAAAAATGTTGCCAATGCCACTCATTTAACCTATGAAAAGTCAATTATCATGGCCACCTATATGTTATGCGGTTTTGCAAATTTTGCTTCCATTGGCATTCAAATTGGGGGAATTGGATCATTAGCACCGGGACAACGTAAAACCTTATCAAAATTTGGAATGAAAGCATTAATCGGTGGTAGCATCGCATCTTTAATTTCAGCTACCATCGCTGGAATGATTATAGGATAAGATTAATTTTAATCATTTTTTTAATGTTTCTTTTTTTATCTTTTAAAGATTATGAGGTAAATCCCTGCTTTAAATTTTAATTATATATAACCTCTTGTTATTCACTATTTACGTTGATAACTTTTAATAATATAAAGGTCCTTTAGAAATAATTATCTAAAGCTTTTTTTTATTTTTAACCTCATAAGAATTTGAATCTATTATTATAAAACCCCCTTTTATTACGAGGAGTCATCTATGAAACAATACCACGATCTTATAAAGCATGTTTTAGAAAACGGAACCACAAAACAAGATAGAACAGGAACAGGAACTAAAAGTGTTTTTGGTTACCAAATGCGATTCGACTTAAGCAAAGGTTTCCCAATGGTAACCACAAAAAAACTTCATTTAAAATCAATCGTTTATGAATTGTTATGGTTTTTAAAAGGCGATACCAATATTAAATACCTTCAAGAAAATGGAGTTCGTATTTGGAATGAGTGGGCAGATGAAAAAGGTGATTTAGGTCCTGTTTACGGATATCAATGGCGTAATTGGAATGGTGATGAAATTGATCAAATTTCAGAAATCATCGAAACGATTAAAACCAATCCAGACAGCAGAAGAATGTTAGTTTCTGCCTGGAATCCAAGTGTGTTACCTGATACCAGTAAAACATTTTCAGATAATGTAGCTAATGGTAAAGCAGCTTTACCTCCTTGTCACGCTTTTTTTCAATTTTATGTAGCCAATGGGAAGTTATCTTGTCAATTATACCAGCGAAGTGCCGATATCTTTTTAGGAGTCCCCTTTAACATAGCATCCTATGCATTATTTACCATGATGATGGCTCAAGCTTGTGGACTAGAAGCAGGAGATTTTATACATACTTTTGGCGATGCACATATTTATAGCAATCATCAAGAGCAAATAGATCTTCAATTATCAAGAGATCTAAAACCGCTTCCTAAAATGATTTTAAATCCAGAAGTGAAAAATATTTTCGATTTTACATTTGATGATTTCACTTTAACAGATTACGAGCACCACCCGCATATTAAAGGTGCTGTGGCTATTTAATTTATTTTTAAAAAAACAGTATATTTACCTTAAGTCTAAAAAAAAGAATATGTTTTCTAAATCTAAAAAAGAATTTCGAAATGACGCTGAACAAAGAGAGCAATACGAATATGCTCGAAAGCGAATTCTTCAAAAAAAAGGTTTACTTTCTCATTTTATTTATTTTATTGTTGGTGCCATTTTATTGGCCATTATTAATTTAGCTTTAGGAGTTGGAAAGGAAATTACTCCAATAGGCTATCCTTGGTTTGTATGGACAATTGTAGCATGGGGGTTTTTATTTTTAATCCATGTTTTTAATGTTTTAATTAAAAATAAATTTATGGATAAAGAATGGGAAAATCATCAATTAGAAAAACTAAAAAAGCTACAGGAAGAAAAGATATCTGAATTAGACAAGAAAGCAGAAAAAGAAGTGATACAGAAACTAGAAGCTGAAAAAAAAACACTAGATTCGGAGGAAAAAATATGATTACAATTATAGCTGCTGCTGGATCTAATAATGAACTAGGCAAAGACAACGATCTGGTTTGGCATTTACCAAAAGACTTTAAACGATTTAAGAAATTAACTACTGGTCATCATATTATCATGGGACGAAAAACATTTCAATCGTTTCCAAAACCACTACCAAATAGAGTACATATTGTTATTACACGTAATACCGATTACCATCCAGAAGGTGCTATTATTGTTCATTCCATGACTGAAGCATTGGAGATCTCAAAAAATGATTCTCAAATTTTTATTATTGGTGGAGGAGAGATCTATCAACTAGGAATGAAAATAGCAGATAAAATTGAATTAACCCGAGTGAATAGTTCATTTGATGCAGATACTTTTTTTCCTGAAATCCCTTCAGAGGATTGGAAGCTTATTTCTGAAGAATTCCATTTGAAAGATGAAAAACATAAATTTGATTTTTCTTATCAAACCTTTGTTAGCAACTAAACTTTATAAAATTTAATTAATAAATTATTTTTGAATCGAATTAAGAACAATAATCATCTTAAAGAAATAAAGATTTACAAACTCCAATAATAAAATAATACAAACAGATGAACGCATATATTTTTCCAGGACAAGGAGCACAATTTACAGGAATGGGATTGAACCTATACGAAAAGTCTTCCAAAGCAAAAGAATTGTTTCATCAAGCTAATGAACTTTTAGGTTTTGACATCACTAAAATAATGTTTGAGGGCACAGTGGAAGCATTAAAAGAAACTAAAGTAACCCAACCTGCAATATTTTTACACTCTACTATTTTAGCTGAAGTATTGGGCGAATCATTTCAACCAGATATGGTTGCTGGCCATTCTTTAGGTGAAATATCCGCTTTAGTTGCAAATAAAACCTTGAGCTTTAAGGATGGACTTCTTTTGGTATCAAAAAGAGCTCAAGCAATGCAAAAAGCTTGTGAAGTAACACCTTCTACGATGGCAGCAGTGTTAAGTTTAGAAGATGCTGTTGTTGAAAAAATATGTACAGAAACCCCTGGTATTGTGGTAGCGGCAAATTATAATTGTCCCGGCCAATTAGTGATTTCAGGAGAAGTAAACGCTATCCATTTAGCATGTGAAGCCATGAAGGAAGCTGGAGCAAGAAGAGCATTGGTTTTACCAGTAGGCGGAGCCTTTCATAGCCCTCTTATGGAGCCAGCAAGAGAAGAATTGGCTGCAGCTATAGAAAATACTCCTTTTACAAATCCTGCATGTCCTATTTATCAAAATGTAAGTACTACCGCGGTTATTGATCCTTCAGAAATTAAAAAGAATTTAGTTTCTCAATTAACTGCACCTGTAAAATGGACTCAAAGCATGCAACAAATGATTGCAGATGGAGCTACTCATTTTATTGAGGTAGGACCCGGAAATGTATTGCAAGGTCTAATGCGGAAGATAGATAGAAGTCTAACTACTAGTGCCGCTTCATTTGAACTCTAACTACTTTATTTTAAACTTTCCTGCCACTTCCATGAACTAGCCAATGCTTCTTCTAAACCTAATTTAGCTTTCCAACCTAATTCATTATTGGCTAAACTAGTGTCTGCATAAGCTGAAGTTACATCTCCTGGACGTCTGTCTACTATTTTATAATCCACTTTTTTATTCGTAGCTTTTTCAAAAGCATTTATGACATCCAGCACGGAACTTCCTTTTCCAGTTCCGATATTAAAAAACTCAAATTTTGCTTTGTTTTTATTTTTTAACAATCTATTTAAGGCTATAATATGAGCTTTTGCTAAATCTACAACATGAATATAATCGCGAACTGCAGTGCCATCGGGAGTGTTATAATCATCACCAAAAACAGAGAGACATTCTCTAATTCCAGCTGCAGTTTGCACTACAAATGGAATTAAATTTTGAGGAACTCCTAAAGGTAATTCGCCAATTTTAGCGGTTTCATGTGCTCCAATCGGATTAAAATAACGCAATGCAATTGCCTTTAATGCAGTTACTTTTGTAGTGTCCTCAATAATAATTTCACCCATTTTTTTTTGTAGCGCCATAAGGAGATTCTGCAGGTTTTGTAGGTGCATTTTCCGTAATTGGCAATTCATCTGCTTGGCCATAAACTGTGCAAGAAGAACTGAAAATAAAATTAGCCACCTTGTTCGCAATCATTTCCTTTAGTACGTAGGTTAATGTTGTAATGTTATTTTCATAATACTTTAATGGCTCATTCACACTTTCACCTACCGCCTTTGAAGCCGCAAAATGAATTACCCCATCAATGGAATAGTTTTTAAAGAATTGCTCAACTGCTTGTTTATTTTTTAAATCTATTTCTTCAAAATCAGGTTTAATTCCAGTAATAGAGGTAATCCTACTTAAAACCTCTTTGGAAGAATTGGAAAGATCATCGATAATTACAACCTCAAAACCTGTTTTTTGTAATTCAACTACGGTATGGGAACCAATATATCCTAAACCTCCAGTTACCAATATTTTTTTCATGCTAATTGTTTTTTAAAAAATCAATAACCGTTGAAGTTATAAAATCGATTTGTTCATCCTCCAATTCTGTGTGCATAGGCAATGAAATAACTTCTTTTATTAATTGATTGGTCACTTTAAAGTTTTCTTCTTTATACCTATCATCTATATATGCTTTTTGCAAATGCAATGGAATTGGATAATAAACACCACAAGGAATTCCATTTTTATTTAAATGTGCAGCTAGCGCATCTCTATCAGCATTTATAATTTTTAAGGTATATTGATGGTATACGTGTAAATTGCATTTTTCTTTATTTTCTATAGAACAGTCGCAAAAACAACCAGGAGTAATTACCCCATCAATTCCTTGAAAAGCCTTTGCATATTTTGAGGCTGCCAATCGCCTAGCATCATTATAGGCATCTAAATTTGGAAGCTTAGCCCTTAAAACTGCAGCTTGAATTGAATCCAACCTTGAATTTACTCCTACTACATCATGATGGTACCTTATATACATTCCGTGGTTTACAATACCCCTAATTGTGTAAGCCAAATCATCATCATTTGTAAAAATAGCACCACCATCTCCATAACAACCCAAATTTTTAGAAGGGAAAAATGAGGTAGAAGCTACGTGTCCTATCGTACCCGTTTTCTTTTTAGTGCCATCTTTTGANGCATAATATCCACCAATACCCTGAGCATTATCTTCAATTACAAATAAGTTATGCTCATTTGCTAATTTCATNATCTCATCCATATTTGCAGCTAAACCAAATAAATGNACAGGCACTATTGCCTTGGTNTTTGGAGTAATTGCATTTTTAATAGCNTTTACATCAATATTAAATGTAATAGGATCTACATCGACTAAAACAGGTGTTAATCCCAATAGAGCAATAACCTCAACAGTTGCAGCAAAAGTAAAATCGGCCGTTATTACTTCATCGCCAGGTTTTAAACCTAAACCCATCATAGCTATCTGTAATGCGTCTGTACCATTGGCACAAGGAATCACATGTTTAACTTCTAAATACGCTTCTAATTCTTTTTGAAAAGCNTGAACTTCTGGACCATTTATAAAAGCAGTTGTTTCAATTACGTTTAAAATGGATGCATCTACNTGATCCTTTATTCTANTATATTGACCTTTAAGNTCAACCATTTGTATTTTTTTCATGCGCCTATAATTATTATTNTTTAATGGGCATANGCTGTTCGCTACTATTCAANTATATGAGTGTGTAAAAATAATATACTCGTTTNATACGTTTCGCCCTAAAGCCTTTAATTATTACAAAATAAAGTACAAAATTACAAAATTTGAAATCGACAAACAATGTAATTCCATAAAGAAACGTATTTTAGCAGTATAGTACNATCTGATGCATTTATTATATAATTTTTCAATATTTATAACCAGTAAGCTAATTTTGCTAACTACTTTTTTTAGTAAAAAAATGAGTCTGTTTGTTGATGGCAGAAAAAAAGTTTTTAATACCCTAAAAGAAACCATTCATCCTAATGATAAAACCATTTGGTTTCATTGCGCATCTTTAGGAGAATATGAACAAGGTGTTCCTATCATGGAAAAAACAAAAGAGTTATTTCCTGACCATAAATTAATTGTCACCTTTTTCTCCCCTTCAGGCTTTGAAGTAAAAAAAAACACAACNCTTGCGAACATTGTTCTTTATTTACCAATTGANACGNTGTCAAACGCAAAAAAATTCATTGAATTAGCACATCCTTCATTAGCCATTTTTATTAAATATGAGTTTTGGCCCAATTATTTAATTCAATTAAAAGAAAAAAATATACACACATTTTTGGTTTCAGGACTGTTTAGAAAAGAACAGATCTTTTTTAAACCCCATGGAGTTTTTATGANAAAAGTATTAAATAGTTTTGATCATTTTTTTGTTCAAGATGNNACTTCAAAGGAATTATTAAACAATATTAACATCAAAGAAGCTACTGTTAGTGGTGACACTAGATTTGATCGTGTTAGTAATCAATTACTGCAAGATAACACCTTAGCGTTTATTTCAGAATTCAAACAAAATAATCTATGTATTGTTTGCGGAAGTACCTGGCCTGAAGATGAAGCTGTTTTAATTGACTACATCAATAAAGCTCCAGACCATGTGAAGTTTATAATTGCGCCTCATGAAATAAATACTTCTAAAATTGAATCATTTAGAAAAAATATTCAACAAAAAAGCAGCTTGTTTTCAACAAAGAAATCAACTAATATATCTCAATACAATGTGCTTATTATAGATACGGTNGGTTTACTAACAAAAATTTATTCGCATGCTGANATTGCTTATATAGGTGGCGGGATGGGCGATACCGGATTGCATAATATTTTAGAACCTGCCANATTTNGAGTTCCAATCGTAATTGGCAATCGTTTTGAAAAATTCCCAGAGGCTAAAGAGCTAAGAGAANTGAAAGGATTGTTTTCAATTTCAAATGCTACTGAATGTTCTAAAACACTAGAAAAGCTCGTAACTGANAAAAACACTAGAATNNAATCGGGTAAAATAGCTAAGNAATTTATCGAAAACAACAAAGGAGCTACTAANATAATAATGAATTACATCAAACAATTAAAAGGCAAATCCCTTATCTAAGACTATTTATTTGNCCCTTTAAGTCTTCCATAGATTGTTGTAATTCTTTAAGTAAATTNCTACCTGAAGGTTCATCAATCCCAAAAGTAAGTTTGCTATTAACTTGCCATAACTCTTGAATATCAACAATATTAACTTCAATGGGTAGATACTCCTCATTTAAAGATATTAATCTAATTTTTGATGAATCATTTGTTTTTTGAAGCTTCTTTACTAAAACAGAATCATGAAGCACTACAATATAAATCTTATTATCTGATGCTTCAGTAACATTAGATACTGAGCGTCCTAAAACCCAATCGTTGGGATGAATATTAGGTAACATACTATCTCCTTCAACCTGAAAGCCTCTATACGTAGCATTTCTATATTCTGGTAAAGGGAAATTAAAAATAGGTAAGGTTTGATACCAATCTACATCTTGAATATTATGCGGATAACCCGCAGCAGCTTTTTGATTGACCAATACAATAGTTTCTGTATTGTCTTCTTTTATGGTGATCACTTTCGGACTTACATCCCTTCCGTTAATAACAACATATTGTTGAAAGCTTTCTCCAAATAGCCAAAGCGGATTGATTTGAAAATCTTTTAAAAGCTTCATTATCGCCTTTCCTGGAATTTTTGTTTTACCTCGCTCAATGTCAACAGTACTTAGTCCAATATCCAATAACTCTGCAAAAGATTGTTGGGTATAATTTTGCTCTTCCCTAACTTTTTTAAAACGCTTTGCCTCTATTTTTAGTTCTTTATCCATTCTCAAATATACAATAAAATGGAAAATTTCCAATAGTTAATATGGATTATTTCCATTTTTTATAAATATAGTGATTATAAAATAGGTAAATATTGCTACTTTAATTCTACTTATTTTCAAATTCAGGTTCAATGAATTAGCAAGACAATTTATGGCTAAATATGATTGTTTTTAATTCTTAATATTAGCAAAATAATTAATATTTAGTGGTGTGTACGTCCTACTTAATAAGTAAATTAAATAATGAATCAATTGATTTAAAGCGCAATAAGACCAAAGAAATTAATGAAATATATAGTCGCAATTTATATATATTAAATTAAATAATATTTTATTATATTTTTTACTAAAAACACTTTGATGTTGTTTTAAAAGTTTTAAATTTGCAACCGCTTTGACACATAAAGCTATGTTCATTTAATTGCGAAAATAGCTCAGTTGGTAGAGCGCCACCTTGCCAAGGTGGAGGTCGCGGGTTCGAATCCCGTTTTTCGCTCGATTCGAATTTAACGACAATCAACCGCAAGCTGAAGTGGTGGAATTGGTAGACACGCTGGACTTAAAATCCAGTGGACAGTAATGTCCGTACGGGTTCAAGTCCCGTCTTCAGTACTAAAACCCTTGTTAATCAATTGATTTTCAAGGGGTTTTTTATTTTTAATACTCCATCTTGCCAACCATTTGACAACCATTTACAAAAAAGTGTTCTTTTTTTTTTCTAAATGGATCCCCAGGATTAATACTGAAAGCAGCAATCCTTATTGCCTCACTAAAGATCTATTTGCATGCTATATTTTAATCAATAAATACCAGAGCTAGACAAATAAAAAGAATAAACTAGAGCATCAACTAATAAAACTCAAAAACTCTGAGAAAATTATTTTATTTCTGACTCCCTATCTCTTAAAATATCGGTTTTCTTTTGAGGGGTAGTCTTCTTAAAACACACTATAACCCTGTAGTTCTGTATATCTGAATCTCAAAACTTTTACAAGGTACTAGTTGTTTGTCTGTAACAATAAATGCTAGTTTTTTTGCTGTTTAAACAGTATTAATTAAAAAAATACGTATGGACCAATGCATACATAAAACATATTAATAGTTTTATTATTTTTATGTTATTACCTATACAATGACTACACCAAAATATATTAATCCATAAGTTCAGCTATCTAAAGCCATCTTAAGTAGGTACTTGGTTCGCATTTAAAATTTGGTAGAGCCCTGCAAATCAATCATTAAATATATATCGGAGTGTTTAAAATAATAGTTTGTGATATTTAATAACAATATCAATCTACTTTTACAGACGGATTACAGCCTTGTTTAGATAATAAAAAACATACCACACTATTTTTTTAATAAAAATAGAAATATTGTGTAACAAAAATTAAAAACTAACGTATAATATATAGAACCACCACTTAAAACTTTTAGCCTTTGACCAACAACTTGTATACCCAAGGAGGGACCGAACAATCTTTGAATAAATTATTTCAGAACCACTGGACAGAAGTTTATTCATTTGCAAAATCAAAAACTAGAAACCACCACCAAGCAGAAGACTTAACCTGTGAAACATTCGTTAAAGCGTTTCTAAGATTTGAAACTTAC
>PAUJ01000035.1 GCA_002713705.1 Flavobacteriaceae bacterium | reverse complement strand
GTGTGCCCATTGCTTTTAGCTTGGCTACAATTCCTGTAATCAATAAATTACTTACTTTTATAACTCCGCGTTTTTTAGTGAGATCTAGTGTCGAAAATGTATATTTTGACAACTCAAAAGTAACTGATTTAGTAGTTGAACGGTACTTTAATCTAACGCTCAGAGCAGGAAACCGAAAAGCCTTTGTAGATCGACTCAAAATACCAAAAGATACGAGCACTCATAAAAATATAAAAACCATACAGCAACCAACACTGATACTTTGGGGAGCAGAAGATTTATTAATACCAGTCGAAAATGCCTATAAATTTCAAGAAGACTTACCAAATAACACATTAGTTATATTGGAAAACACAGGACATACTCCAATGGAAGAAAGTCCCCTTGAAAGCTTAGCGCCTGTAATTAGTTTTTTAAAAACCGCGCCATAATTTTTCTGCTAACGGCCATATAATTAACTAAAATTATTATTTATACGTTTCAAACCAAGCAATGGTATGTGCTACTTTAGTAATTAAATTACTAGGTCTGGAGGCAATTCCATGAGAAGCACCAGGAATTTCAACTAAAACGGTGGGTATTTTTCTAAGTTTTAAAGCGTGATACAATTGCTTCGCCTCACTCGGTGGTGTTCGCAAATCATTCATTCCAACCATTACCATGGTTGGAGTTTCTACATTTGCTACCAAAGAAATTGGTGAGAATTTCCAATAGTTTTCAAAATTCTCCCAAGGCTGCCCTGGATACCTAGAATTTGCATACCCATAATAATTATCTGCGGTTAGGGTCTTGCTTATCCAATTCATTACTGGTTTTGCTACAACAGCTGCTTTAAATCGATCAGTTTTTCCAATGATCCAAGCGGTCATTATTCCTCCTGCACTTCCACCGGTAACATACAATCGTTGTTCATCTACATTTCCCTTTTTAATAACAGCGTCCAATCCATCCATGACATCGTGATAATCTTCCCCTGGGTAATTATTGTATAATAAATTACCAAATTCCTCTCCGTAACTCGTACTTCCTCTGGGATTAGGATAAAAAACCATATACCCAGCTGCAGCATATAATTGTATTTCTGCAGAAAAATTAGCGGTATAATTTAATATGGGGCCTCCATGATTTTCAATAATAATTGGATATTTTTTGTTTTTATCATAATTAAAAGGATAAACTATCCAACCCTGAATATCTCTACCATCAATACTTGATGTATACCATATTTCTTCTACCTCACCCAAGGAACGGTAATCTAATAAATCTGCATTTAAGTGAGTTAACACTTTAATTTCTTTTGATCTTAAGGAAGTGATGGCTAGATCAGCTGGACGGTTAACAGCAGCATAGGTAAAAGCTATTTTTCCTTTATTTGATACCGAAAAACTTCCGCTCGCATAGGGCCTTCCAAGACTAGTTCCCCCTATTTTATCAGTTATTTTTGAAATTTTTCCATTCAAATCCATAAAAGCAAGATTCGTTTTTCCCTTATCTTCAAACAAAATATAAAGCCCTTTACTATCCTTAGACCATACCGCGTTCTTAATACTTCTGTCTAGGTCATTTGTAATTACTCGTTTATTTTCACCATCTCGATCCATAATCGTTAACTGATTTACCTGATAGGTCTGTACTTTATCTTTATATCCTAAATAAGATATAAAGTTCCCATTTGGTGAAACTTTAGGTTGATAATCAGGCCCATTTTGTGATGTATAGGATTTAATTTTTAACGTTTGGGTATTCACTGAATACACTTCAGAATTTCTAAAATCATATTCCCAATTTTCAGTAAGATTTCCCGAAAAGAAAATTTCCGTTCCATTAGGAGCCCAAGATAAAGTTCCTCGATGGTTATGATCGCCTTTTGTTAACTGTCTTGGCGAGCCTCCTTCTGAAGAAATAACAAAAATCTGTGAAAATCCGGGTTTGATGTATCCTTGTCCATCAGCCTCGTGTTTTAAACGGTCTGTAATTCTTGGTGCAGCTGCCCATTTTGCACCTGGTGGTTTTGAAGGCATTTTTGCAATTACTGGTGCTTTAGCATTTACTTTCATTGAAAATGCTAAATGCTTTCCATCGGGAGACCAAGTAATAGAAGAAGGACTATTTTCAAGTTGAGTTAACTTTGCAGTAACTTTCGAATCTAGCCAATACAAATAGATTTCACTTCCATTTTCTGAATTACTTATAAAGGCAATTCGGTCTCCAGTTGGCGACCATTTTGCTTGTCTTTCGTCGGTTTCTTTATGTGTTAGTTTATGATGGTTTTCACCGTCGGATGAAAGCATCCAGAGACTTCCTTTAGAACGGTCTTTCATAATATCAAAGCCTTTTCTTCTATAAATTATAGTAGAGCCATCTGGGGCTATTTGAGGATCCGCAGCAAATTCTAACTGAAAGACATCTAATGAAGTGAAATTAGTTTTTTCTTGAGCCGATGCATTAAAAAAAACTAAAAAAGAAGTTAAAAAAAATACTGTTATTTGAAATAAATTAGACATAATTTAAAATTTAAAAATAGAGTACTATACTTATAATAAATCGATCAATTCTGAAGCCAATTTTAGTTCTTTAAAATTGTAATGCATTACTTCTTCTTCTACTTTTTCATGTTCCCAAGTAGTATGAAACGGAATATGAATTGCATAAGATCCGATTTCTAAAACCGGAAGAACATCAGATTTTAAGGAATTACCTACCATTAAAAATTGCGAAGGAGTAATGTCTAAGTGAGTTATTAACTTTTGATAATTCTCAGGTTGTTTATCACTCATCACTTCTATGTGATGAAAATATTTTTCCAAACCAGATTTTATCAATTTACGTTCTTGATCTAATAAATCTCCTTTGGTAGCCATTACCAAAAGATACTTTTTTGAAAGATGCGCTAACGTTGCTTCAATTCCATCAATGAGTTCAACAGGCATTTGCAACATTTCTTTTCCTATTGCGATAATTTCTGAAACAATTTCTAAAGAAATTTGCTTTTTTGAAATAGTAATGGCAGCTTCAATCAAGGATAATACAAAAGGTTTGATGCCATATCCATACAAAGGTAAATTTTGCATTTCAAATTTATATAACAACTCGTTACATTCTTCTTCAGGAACATACTCTTTTAAAAGCTCACAAAATGCTTTTTCTGCAGTTCTGAAATAAGGTTCATTTACCCATAAGGTATCATCGGCATCAAAAGCAATAACTTTTATGGTACTAAACATTAAAAAATTATCTGATTAGTTTTTTGTATTTAATTCTTTTTGGCAGCAAATCACCACCCAATCGTTTCTTTTTATTCTCTTCATAATCACTAAATCCACCTTCGAAGAAATATACTTGACTGTCTCCTTCAAAAGCTAAAATATGAGTACAAACACGATCTAAAAACCACCTGTCGTGAGATATAACTACCGCACAACCTGCAAAACTATCCAAACCTTCTTCTAAGGCCCTAAGTGTATTGACATCTAAGTCATTTGTCGGTTCATCTAATAATAAAACGTTTCCTTCTTCGCGCAAAGTCATGGCGAGGTGTAAACGGTTTCGTTCTCCACCAGAAAGTGTAGCAACTTTTTTGTTTTGTTCACTTCCTCCAAAGTTAAAACGACTCAGATAAGCTCTTGAATTGACTTGTTTACCGCCCATCATTATCAACTCTTGACCATCACAGAAATTTTCCCAGATTGATTTTTCAGCATTAATATTGGAATGGGCTTGGTCTACATAAGCAATTTGAGCTGTTTCTCCAACAGTAAAATCACCAGCATCCGGTGTTTCCTGACCCATAATCATTTTAAAGATAGTTGTTTTTCCTGCCCCATTAGGACCAATAATACCAACGATTCCTGCTTGGGGTAAATTAAAATTTAAATCCTCATATAGCAACTTATCTCCAAATGCCTTAGAAACTCCTTTAGCTTCAATAACATTAGTACCTAAACGTGGTCCATTGGGAATGTAAATTTCTAATTTTTCATCCAATTGTTTCTGATCTTGACTCATTAACTTATCATAGTTATTAAGTCTTGCTTTTTGTTTTGTTTGTCTTCCTTTTGCACCTTGACGAACCCAATCTAATTCGCGTTCTAGTGTTTTTTGACGTTTAGAGGCTGTTTTACTTTCTTGTGCCATTCGTTTGGATTTTTGATCTAACCAAGAAGAATAGTTACCTTTCCAAGGAATCCCTTCTCCCCGATCTAATTCTAAGATCCAACCTGCTACATTATCAAGAAAATACCGATCGTGAGTTACTGCTATTACGGTTCCTTTGTATTTTGATAAGTGGTGTTCTAGCCAATGAACACTTTCAGCATCCAAGTGATTTGTAGGCTCATCTAATAATAATACATCTGGCTCTTGTAATAATAATCTGCACAAGGCAACTCTTCTGCGCTCACCACCAGATAAAACATTTATTGGGGAATCTCCGGGAGGAGTTCTAAGAGCATCCATGGCAATTTCTAACTTGGTATCTAATTCCCATGCATTTGTAGCATCAATTTTATCTTGTAATACAGCTTGTTTTGCCATAAGATCATCCATTTTATCTGGATTTTCATAAACTTCTGGCAAGCCAAACATATCATTTATTTTATTGTATTCATCCAGAACATCCACAACATCTTGTACTCCTTCTTTTACAATTTCTAGGACTGTTTTAGATTCATCTAATTTAGGTTCTTGTTCTAAATAACCCACAGAATATCCATCAGCAAAAACAACATCTCCTCTATAGTTGGTATCTACCCCTGCTATAATCTTTAAAAGTGTAGATTTACCACTTCCATTTAAACCTAGTATTCCAATTTTTGCTCCATAGAAAAAACTTAAATATATATTTTTGAGTACTGGAGTTTGTGAATTTTGATAGGCTTTGGTAACTCCAGACATGGAGAAAATCACCTTTTTGTCATCTGACATAATATTAATTAAATGGTTATTTATATTTTATTTCTGAAAGCTTGAAAGAAAATTAGTAAACTACACTCTTCCTTTTAATGCATTAAAAACCCAAGCATTTGCAAAGAATCCGATTCCTACAGAAGCAAATCCCCATCCAGCAACATCATCATATCTAAATGCTCCAAGAGCAATTAAAATTAAGCCCATTAATATCATTATAAAAGTTGCCCAAGCCAATACTGTGTTTTTATTCATTCCCATAATTCAGTTTCATTTATTGTTTTCTAATGATTTTATAGAAAACGATTATATTGTATAATTACTTTAAAATTAAGCCGAATTACAAATATCGTAATAAAATTGTTTCCAAAGCAAAAAAGCAAATACTTTATCGAGCATATATTATATATAAAATAGTGTTATTCAATAAAAGAATTAAGACCGCTGAGCTTTAGGCAATGGAACTAAAAATATGATTCGAAATTTTTATGATGAGATTCCTGCTGAAGGGATTAGTACTAAAAAAAATAAAAAAGTTAGCTTCATGAGGTCCCCGCCTTCTCTGGGATGACGTTTCTTATAATGGGATTCCTACAATCACGAGGATTTTGCTTTAAAACCTACTATTTAACAATAAATGCAGTATGTGACTTAGAAGGAAAACGGCATACCGAAAATTATCGTAAAATTTGAAATGAGGTTTCGTGAAAAATTTCAGGCTGTTTGAGCTAAAAAAGAGTAAAATATTAACGATAAAACACTGTAGCGAGTTTCTGAAATTTAGAAACCGAATGAAAAATTTAGATACAGTTTCGCAAGCCTAGATTTTTTGAATACTTTTTCAGCAATGGAAAAAGTATTGAGAGGAGCCTTAATAAAATAAAACATTCAATAGGCTTTAAGAGCTATGCTCTAAGCTGTAGGCAATTGGAAATGATACTAAAAAGAATATAAAAGGCAGCTTTATGAGGTCCCCGCCTTCGCGGGGATGACGTTTTAATTATTTGCTTTAAGCTCTATGCCCTAAGCTGTAGGCAATGGAATCATCTATTTAACAATAAATGCAGTATGTGACTTAGAAGGAAACCGGTATGAAGTCAGTAATGATCAATGGTTTATATTCTTTAATAAATTTAATCAGACACTAATGATTGAAAAACAATATGTATTAAAAGGCATTTTGTATTTTAGCAAAAAGTTATTTTTCTATGGACTTAAACTTCAATAAAAACGAAGATCACAATAAATTATTAATTGCTGCTTTAAGGCAAAAACTAGTAAAGGTAAAACTTGGTGGTGGAAAAAACAGGATTGAAAAACACCATGCTAAAGGAAAAATGACGGCGAGAGAACGCATCGAATACTTACTAGATCCAAAAACTAAAAATATTGAAATTGCTGCATTTGCAGGAGATAAAATGTATACGGAGCACGGAGGTTGCCCGAGTGGTGGTGTGGTCGTAAAAATAGGATATGTTAGCGGTAAACAATGTATTGTTGTTGCAAATGATGCTACTGTAAAAGCAGGTGCTTGGTTTCCAATTACAGGAAAAAAGAATTTACGTGCCCAAGAAATTTCAATAGAAAATAAATTACCAATCATCTATTTAGTGGATAGTGCAGGAGTGTATCTTCCTATGCAGGATGAAATTTTTCCAGACAAAGAACATTTTGGAAAAATTTTCAGAAACAATGCGATAATGAGTAGCATGGGTATAACGCAAATATCTGCAGTTATGGGAAGCTGTGTTGCAGGAGGTGCTTATTTACCAATTATGAGTGATGAAGCATTAATTGTAGATAAAACGGGAAGTATATTTTTAGCCGGAAGTTATTTGGTAAAAGCAGCTATTGGAGAGTCTATAGATAACGAAACACTAGGAGGTGCTTCAACCCATTGTGAAATTAGTGGTGTAACCGATTATAAATCTAAAGACGATAAAGATGCTTTGGATACCATAAAGAATATATTCTCAAAAATTGGAGATTACGATCAAGCTGGCTATAACAGAGAAAAACCTCTAAAACCAAAAGAAGAACCAAAAGAACTATTTGGGATACTTCCAAAATCACGTGCCGAACCTTACGATATGCGTGAAATAATAAAACGAATTGTGGATGTTTCTTTATTTGAAGAATACAAAAAAGAATATGGTAAAACAATCCTAACTGGCTATGCAAGAATTGATGGCTGGGCAGTTGGAATTGTGGCTAACCAAAGAACTTTGGTAAAAACAAAAAGTGGAGAAATGCAATTTGGAGGAGTTATTTATAGTGATAGTGCTGATAAAGCAACACGATTTATAGCCAATTGCAATCAGAAAAAAATTCCATTGGTTTTTCTTCAAGATGTAACAGGGTTTATGGTTGGAAGTAAAAGTGAACATGGAGGTATTATTAAAGACGGTGCAAAAATGGTAAACGCTGTGAGTAATAGTGTCGTTCCAAAATTTACAATTATCATAGGAAATTCTTATGGCGCTGGAAATTATGCAATGTGTGGAAAAGCGTATGACCCTAGGTTAATAGCAGCTTGGCCAAGTGCAGAATTAGCAGTTATGAGTGGAAATAGTGCTGCAAAAGTATTATTACAAATTGAAGCCGCATCCTTAAAGAAGCAAGGAAAAGAAATTACTCCAGAAGTTGAAAAAGAACTATACGATAAGATTAAAGCACGCTATGATGAGCAAGTTTCGCCTTATTATGCAGCTTCAAGAATTTGGACAGATGCAGTTATCAACCCATTAGATACCAGAACTTGGATTTCTATGGGGATCGAGGCGGCCAATCACGCTCCCATAGAGAAGAAATTTAATTTAGGAGTGATACAGGTATAGGTCATCAAATTAAAAAATTTGTTGTAATTTTCTTATTTTAATTTTCATTAAACAAGCATGTAATGAGAAAACTAGTACCCGTAAGTATCTTTATTATCACTTTTTTCTTTTCGCAACTAACTTTTTCACAAAGCGAAGGACCTTTCAAACAATTAATCATTAGAGGTGTAACTTTGATCAATGGTAATGGAGCGCCTCCTATTGGTCCTGTAGATATAGTTGTAGAGAATAATATTATTAAAAAAATAACCGTTGTAGGATATCCCGGTGTTAAAATTGATCCAAAGAATCGCCCTAAATTAAATGCATCAGGAAAAGAATTAGATGCTACTGGTATGTTTCTTCTGCCTGGATTTATAGATATGCATGGACATATTGGAGGAGAAGCCCAAGGAGCAGATTGGGAATATGTTTTTAAATTGTGGATGGCACACGGAATTACGACTGTTAGAGAACCTTCAGGCAGAGGGTTGGATTATGCCTTAGACTTAAAAAACAGAAGTGCTAAAAACGAAATTATAGCACCAAGAATACGTGCATATACAGGTTTTGGTGAAGGAAGTGAGGTAGAAATTACTACAGAAAAACAAGCGCGAGAATGGGTAAGAGATAATGCTGAAAAAGGAGCAGATGGAATCAAGTTTTTTGGAGCAGAGCCTCATATAATGAAAGCTGCATTAGAAGAAAATAATAGGTTAGGATTGCGTTCCGCTATGCATCATGCACAAATGAGCGTTGCAAGATGGAATGTTTTAAATTCTGCACGGTCAGGTTTAACATCCTTAGAACATTGGTATGGACTGCCTGAGGCTTTATTTGATGATCGTACGGTACAAAACTATCCATTGGATTATAACTATAACAACGAACAAGATCGCTTTGGAGAAGCTGGTAGGCTTTGGAAACAAGCCGCGGCGCCTTATTCCAAACATTGGAACAAGGTGATGAATGAGTTAATTGAATTGGATTTCACATTAGATCCAACTTTTAATATTTACGAGGCTAGTAGGGACCTTCAAAGAGCGAGACGAGCAGAATGGCATGAAGAATACACACTCCCATCTTTATGGAACTATTACCAACCAAGTAAGATAAGTCACGGTTCCTATTGGCATTTCTGGGGTACAGAAGAAGAAGTAGCTTGGAAAGAAAATTATAGGTTATGGATGGCTTTTGTAAATGAATATAAAAATAGGGGCGGAAGAGTCACTGCAGGATCTGATTCTGGTTTTATTTTTCAATTATATGGATTTGCTTACATAAGAGAATTAGAATTGTTAAGAGAAGCGGGATTTCATCCATTAGAGGTGATAAGAACTGCTACTTTAAATGGAGCAGAGGCCCTCGGGATGGCTGACAAAATTGGATCTGTTGAAGTTGGAAAATATGCAGATTTTGTCATTATTGAAGAGAATCCATTATCAAACCTAAAGGTTTTATATGGTACAGGTGCTATAAAACTTACCGAAGAAAATGAGGTCGTTCGAGTTGGCGGTGTAAAATACACCATTAAGGATGGAATTATTTACGATGCAAAACAATTATTAAGAGCGGTGAAAATCATGGTAGATAAAGCTAAAGTTGAAGAAAACTTTATACTTCTTCAACCTGGAATTAAAAATTAAATCTTAGGATTAAACACTTTTTAATAAGCATTTGGATTTACAATTTTAATTTTTTCTTGCCTTCCATCAATATAACGAAAGCCATTTTCTCCATAAAAACCATCCTCTTCTAGCATGATTCGGATGTCTTTTTTCCATTGTTTAATTTCGACCGTAGTATTTAATTCAATGGCATAAACTGTATTGTAATGCAATGGATAATCGCCTGTACCAGGAACTCCTCCTTGAGAATCCCACATACCAATAGAGGGACCGGCACTGTGCCCATAAACACCTAATGGATGCGTGTATATGGAAGGTCTTAACCCTTCTTATTTTGCATCCTTTAAAGATTTTAATAATATTAAATTACCGGATTGACCTTCCTTAAAATTAGAAGTAAATATATCCTGTACTCGATTCCCTTTTTTAAAAGCTTCTGATAGAAAATCGGGCACTTTTATTTCGTTTTCTTTTAAAACATAGGCATGCTGCTGACAGTCGGTGTTTAATCCAATATAAGTGATCCCAAAATCACAATGCAATAAATCACCAGGAATGATTAGTTTTTCTTCTTCTCCTTTAGAAAAGGAATAAATATGACTTTTTAATTCTTCTTTATTACGTTGTACATCTACCGTTGGATGAAACCATGTTTCCAATCCCAAATCGCTTACTTTTTGACGCATCCACCAAACCACATCGTCTGTAGTAGTTTCGCCAGGAGTAATTACCTTAGCTGAAAAAGCTTCATCAATAATAGCATGCGTGATTTTTACTAATGTAGGATATAACTCCATTTCTTTTTGTGACCTTGTTTCGATCCAAGCTATCGAAAGCTTCTCAGCAGATACTAATTTATCTTGATATTCAATTGGCAAGGCATTTTTAAGCGCAGCGTAATCGGTTTGCACCAATCCATCAGCGATACCAAAATCATTGGAAGTATTAATTCCTATTTTTTTTGGATCCTTATTTTTTATGATATCTACAAGTGCTTTCCATTGATCAGGCTGCTCTTCCTTATTCCATGCTGAGCTTATGCTTTCTCCTATATCATACCTTGCAATTGCTAATTTCTCAAAAGTATTGTCTTCTTTATTTCTATAAAAAACAATCATAGTTCTTCTTCGAGCATTTAACCAGGTAGCAGGAAGCATCGTTCTCATTACTGGATCTTCATTGTATTCTCTCGAAATAAGCAACCACATGTCAATACCTGTTGTATCCATTAATTGAGGTAACAGAGTATCGAAACGATCTGCTAAGATTTCATCTTTTAAAACAGCTCTTTCTTTTTCTGAAAGAATTTCTTGTGCAGATAATGTACAACAGCATCCGAAAATAAATAAATAAATAAATTTCATAGGTATAAATTAGATTTCTAATTAACAAAATGATTCGGATAAAAATTTTACTTTTTAAACTTTTCTAAATATTTTAATAGTTCCATTCTTTTAATCTTACCCGTTTCTGTAAAAGAAAATTTAGAAAACACATATATTTTTTTTGGACGTTCATAGCTTGATAAAGATAAAAAAACTTCTTTAAAATCAGGAGTTTCTTTGGCGGTATCTTCTTCTAATATCAAGATTAATTGCTCTCCTAAGGATTCATTTTTTTCTGAAGCAATTATAAATGGTTGGTCGATATAGGAAGCTAATTTTCTTTCTATTTGTTCTGGAAAAAGTTTTATGCCACCACTATTAACTACATTATCAATTCTGCCCAAATACTCAAATGAAGTAGGGGAAATTAATCTCACCATATCATTAGTGATTACTTTTTCCGCTGAAACTTCAGGAGCATCTATCATTAAACAATTTCTATCATCTAATGAAAACCTCACCCTAGGTAAGGCGGTATAATCATTGGATTGTGCTAAGCCATTAATTCTTCTAACCGCAATATGGCTAATGGTTTCCGTCATCCCATAAGTTGCAAAAACTTCGGTATCAACACCTTGTAATTGGTCGTTTAATTCTTTTGAAATAGCACCTCCTCCTATGATTAATTTTTTTATTTTATTTAGTGACTTTAAAGAATAACGTACTTGATATGGAACCATAGCAACAAAATCATAATCATTATCATATTGCGTAATTGCATCTTTTTCGGGAGCAACAATATGAAGATTCCAACCCAAAACCATTGCTCTTACCAACATCATTTTACCAGCAATATAATTTGAAGGCAAACATAATAATGCAGTAGTATTTTCAGCTAGCTTAAAAAAAGTGCCAGTTGCTTTTGCACTGTTAATCATTTTTTGCTTCGATAGATCTAAATTTTTAGGAACACCCGTAGACCCAGATGTTTTAACAACAACATGATCATTGTTGTCTAACCATTCCTGAATAAAATTTCCGATACTAATTTCATAATGAGCACCAGAGTTTATTAAATCGTTAGCTATTGCAAAAAGTCCATCAGATTGATAAGACAATCCGTTGAGCTTAAATTTAGGATGGATATATTTCCAAGGAGTATTCAAAATAAATCGATTTATTCTTTTAGTGTACCAAGCGCATCAGGCGGACTTATTTTACCAAAGAGTTTTTCCCTCCAGCCAGTCCATTTGTACTTCCAAGCCATTATTGCTAATAGCATAGGATATAGAATAAATACTGGAAGTACCACTTCAATTCCTGCACCAGGTTCGGAAAGATCCAATAGAATTGAATTGGTCTGGAAAACGGTCCAATCACTAGTGACCAATAAGGCTATAATTAAATTCGTACCCGCATGAAAACCGAGAGAGATCTCCATACCTTCATCCATTAGCGTAATAATACCTAAGAAAAAACCAGTTCCAATATAATAAACCATGGCTATATTTCCAATTTTTTCAACTTCAGGATTAAAAAAATGCAATCCTCCAAAGATAACAGAGGTAATCAATAAAGGAACCCATTTGTTTTTTGCTGCAATGCCAATCCCTTGCATTAGATACCCTCTAAAAAAATATTCTTCAAAACTTGTTTGAATGGGTATTAAAGTAACAACAATCACTAACATTATTAAAAACGGAATCAACTCAAATTGCACTACATAATTTTCTGGATTTGAATAAAAATCTAAAACGGTAGTAACGATTGATAATGTTGCAATCAATCCAAAACCAAAGAAAAAACGTCCCCAGTCTATTTTTTTTCTCGAGGTGGTAAGTTGAGTTAACGTTTGTTTGTGAATGTACTTAATAACAAAAATCAAAGCAATAAAGCCTCCTATAAAAGTAAGCAAGATCAAGAGTAAATAAAGGTTACTCTTAGCAGGAAACAAGGATGCAAATGAGGATTCACTTGCGCTTAGGAACTCGGGTAAACTTCCTGCTTCCAAAAAAGAAACGATTGTTAAAGGTATCGTTCCTATTAATTGCCATCCTATTAAAAAAATAATAATTGTCCCAACTACATAACGCCAAACGTCATGTTTAAATTTATAAGCTTGAGCTATGTACATTGCCTTTTCTATCTAAATATTAATGATTAAGTAAGTTTAAGTCCCAATCTAAGTGGGTATTATAAGTTAGGTTTCCATTAGCAACCGCTAATGGTGAAGCGATGTTATTATTAAAAAGACTACCAGTCCCCAAACCTTGGTGTAATTTACTGTTTTTTGTAAAGGTATATTGCGCAATTGCATTTAATCCAATATTACTTTCTAAAGCGGAAGTAATCCACCAACCAATATTCTTGTTTTCTGCTAAAGAAATCCATTGATCACTTGCGCTAAATCCACCTAGCAAACTGGGTTTTAAAATTATATATTGTGGATTAATTGTAGTTAATACATCTAACTTTTCTTTTTCTAAAAAAACTCCGATAAGCTCCTCATCCAATGCTATTGGCAGGGGAGTATCTTCACAGAGTCTAGCCATTTCTTGCCATTGCCCCTGTTTAATAGGCTGTTCAATAGAATGTAAATCAAATTCTGATAACCTTTTTAATTTTTCCAATGCTTCTGAATAATTAAAAGCTCCATTGGCATCAACTCGCAATGCGATATCGGAAGATGAATATTCTTTTCTTATTAACTTTAATAGGTTCAATTCTGTATCAAAATCAATAGCACCAATCTTNATTTTTATACAACGAAAACCTTGATCGAGTTTCTCANAAATTTGTTGCTTCATNAAAGCTTCACTTCCCATCCAAACCAATCCATTAATTGGAATGTGTTCGTNTCCACTAGAAAAATTGGATGGATAAATTTCAAATAAATTCTTTNCACTTAAAGATTTAAATGCNGTTTCCAAACCTATTTGAATAGAGGGAAACATTTTTAATCGACTACATAGGTCTTGGANCCCTAAATCGATATGNTTACAAANCCACTGAAGTNTTTCTTCATAATCTGGACAATCNTCAATACTCAATCCTNTAAATAGACCACATTCTCCTATTCCCANTTTATTTTCATTTTTAATAATAATAAAATAAGTTTCTTTAGTTTTTAAGACACCTCTAGAAGTTCCACTTGGGAGTTTAAANTTTAAAAAATATTTTTTAAAGGATGCTGTCAATTTGGATTGATTTAGAATANATTTAAATTTTTAATGAAAGAATCCAAATAATAGTGCGAACGAGAAGGTACTCAAAGCAACTTTTTTAAGTTCNCTATCNAANAATTTAGGTTCCTTATTTTTATATACAGTTACTAAGTTTATNATTAAGGGTANAAACGCAATTACATATATTAATTGACGAATGGAATGATCATTTATAATNGAATAAAGCAAGGTCAATAAGACAGCCAAACAAATTAATACATAATGGTAAATTTTTGCTTTTGAGCTTCCTAAGCTAACTACCAAGGTATTTTTATTATTTTTTGCNTCATTTTNAATATCACGCATATTATTCAAATTAAGCACCGCCATACTTAAAAAACCTATTGTTGANGCGGGTAATAATAAGTCCNATACCATTTGGTGGTCCAATAGATAATAACTTCCTAAAACACTTAATAATCCAAAAAATAAAAACACAAAANCATCTCCTAAACCAGAATAGCCATAAGCATTTTCACCAATAGTATATTTTAATGCAGCAATGACAGAAGCAATACCAAGCATAAAAAACAGCAGTGAATGTAANAAATCCTCAGCTCCAAATGCATAGTAAATTAATACAATTGCNGNGATCATGCTAAAAATCGCGGTAATCAAAATACCCGTCTTCATTTGTTTAGGAGAAATCAAACCCGATGAAACCATTCGTTGCTCNCCTTCCCTATTATCATCGGCACCTTTAATACCATCTCCATAGTCATTTGCAAAATTGGAAAGCACTTGAAAACCTATGGTAGTTAAAATCGCTAACCAAAATATAGAAGATTGCCAAAACAGANGGTTCATAGCTAATGAAGAACCAACTATTATTCCGGATACCGATAATGGTAAAGTTCTTAAACGTGCTGCAGATATCCAGGCTTTAAAATTTGGCATTAAAATTTATGTTTTTACAAAAATACATTTAATAAATTATTTTGCNCTTTTTTATATTTCCTAAAACCCAATAACGCGGACTAGTAATTCTTTTAATAAATCTTCCTGACTTAAATTGGCACCCACTCCTTTACTTTTTAAATCAATTTCTCGAATGGANGCAATGATCTTACTAATGCTACGCATTGGATAATTACGAGCTGCTACTTCATAGTCCTTTATAAAAAACGGATGTACACCTAATGCTTTTGGTGCTTGAGATTTATTGGTTAATGCATGGTATTTCATCACTTTCGAAAANAATCCAAATAGGGTTGCTACCGTTACTACAGTAGGATGGTTTTTGGGGTCATGTGCAAAATATTGAANGATTCCAAATGCCTTTTTTACATTTCTATGTGCCAAGGCATTTAATAATTCAAAATTATTATAATCTTTACTGATTCCGATATTATTCTCTATTATTTCTGCAGATATTTGCTCGCCAGATTGAACAATTAATTGTAGCTTTTCTAATTCNTTATTGATCTTGGCTAAATCNTTTCCTAGAAACTCCACTAACATCTGTGATGCTTTCGGAGAGATAGTGTATCCTTTGCTTGCTAAAACCTTTCTAATCCAATCTGGAATTTGATTGTCATAGATTTTTTTACTTTCAAAAANGACTCCATTTTTAGCAATCGCCTTATAAATTTTTTTTCGTTTATCTAGCTTTTTATATTTATAGNAAAACACNAATANTGTTGAGGGTTGAGGGTTTTCGGCATAGNCCTCTAAACGATCCAAAGTTCTGGATAAATCTTGAGCTTCCTTAACTATAACCACTTGTCGTTCTGACATCATAGGAAAACGTTTGGCTGTACTTACCAAGTCTTCAATTTTTACATCACGCCCATAAAAAACAGTCTGATTGAACCCTTTCTCCTCTTCAGAAAGCACATGGNTTTCGATATATTTAGAAAGCGCATCGATATAGTAAGCTTCCTCTCCCATTAAAAAATAGATTGGTTTTATAATTCCTTTTTTAATATCAGAAATAATATGTTTTACTTTTTCTAAAGGCAATTTAATTTNTTTTCGTTATTAGTTAATTTTAGAAAAATAAGTAAATTGCAACGTGCAAAACCTCAACTTTCCNAAATATAATTTCAGATTCAAAAGTAACGAAAATAAAACGTTGATTTTTGATATCATCCGAAAAAAGTTTGTGGTATTAACTCCAGAGGAATGGGTTCGACAGCATACAATTCATTTTTTGACTTCTGAAAAAAAATATCCAACGTCTCATATCAATGTTGAAAAAAAATTGCAATTAAACGATACGGTTAAACGTTATGATATTGTAGTATTTAATAAGGATGGAACCATNAAAATAATCGTAGAATGCAAAGCT
Source organism: Flavobacteriaceae bacterium (assembly GCA_002713705.1). Taxonomy (GTDB): domain Bacteria; phylum Bacteroidota; class Bacteroidia; order Flavobacteriales; family Flavobacteriaceae; genus Marifrigoribacter. Next base: position 52,336 of record PAUJ01000035.1, on the reverse strand, counting down.
CCATCCATAAAAACCAATCAACAGACTTTTGATCAAATTGCACGTTACAATCTTGTATTAAAATCGGAGACNTTAATGGTAACTAATGGTTTNGAACATTTTTTTTGTAAAATGGATTTTGCAAATAAAAAATATTTATTTCTGAAAGACCTNCCCAATTATCAATAAAACTATTTAAAGAATCAGAACCTTGTCAAAGGGAAAATAAAATTTTACTTTGCGCTTATGAATGTTGCTGTTGTTATNCTTAATTGGAATGGAAAAAAATTACTAGAACAATTTTTACCTTCTGTTATTAGCTGCTCTGAAAAAGAAGCNACCATTTACATTGCTGATAATGCATCTACAGATGATTCCGTTTCATTTGTAAAAAACAACTTTCCGTTCATCAAAATCATTCAAAATAAAACAAATGGAGGATATGCNAAGGGNTATAATGATGCCTTAGAAGGTTTAACTGAAGAGCTATTTGTTTTACTGAATAGTGACATATTAGTNAGCAAANATTGGCTNACCCCAATTATTTCTGAATTTAAGAAAGATGAAAACTTAGTGGCTGCACAACCAAAAATATTGGATTATAATAACAAATCCTATTTTGAATATGCAGGNGCAGGTGGCGGTTATATCGATCGATTAGGCTATCCATATTGTAGAGGTCGTATTTTTAATACCTTGGAANAAGATAAAGGACAATATGATGACATCACACCAATATTTTGGGCTTCTGGCGCTTGTTTTTTTGTTAGAAAAAGAGCTTATANGGAGGTCGATGGTTTAGACGAGATATTTTTTACCCATCAAGAAGAAATTGATNTATGTTGGAGACTTCAATTAAAAGGAGGAACGATTAAATATNTTGGAAAGTCTACTGTTTATCATATAGGTGGAGCAACACTTTCGTCCTATAACTCTAAAAAAACATTTTATAATTTCAGGAATTCCTTATTNATGTTNTTAAAGAATGTAGGCAGCTCAAAAATTTACTTATTACTAATTNTCAGACTTATTCTAGATGGACTGGNTGGGCTNCAGTTTCTAATTCAAGGAAAATGGAAACATAGCCTTGCAATTATAAAAGCACACTTTAGTTTTTATAGACTGATCCCTATTTANTTAAAAAAACGGAATAATAATAACACACCATTTAAGTACTANCNTATAAAATCTATTGTTTGGAATTATTTTATTAGAAAAAATCGTACATTTAAACAACTAAANTAATTGTNTTAAAAAAATACTAATACTTTTTTTTACTATAGTTTGTTTTTATAATTTTGAATAATACTAAAACCGAAATATAATTATGAAAAAATTCCTGATTCTAGTAGCTTGTTCTAGTTTGTTTTTAACTTCTTGTGTAACGAATAAAAAATATGCAGAACTAGAAGGTAAGCAAAAAACTACGCAAGATTTATTAAATACTGCAACCGTAAAATTAAATAATTGCCTTTCAGAAAGATCTGGATTATCTGCAGAAAACAATGCGNTAAAAAGCCAAGTAGCATCATTAAATGCAACGAATGGTGAATTGATTANTCAAATAGGAGATTTCACAGACCTTACNATAAAAGGAGCTTCAAACCTGGAGAAATCCTTAGAGAGCATGAAAGAGAAAGACCTAACCATTAATAAATTACGAGATGCTATTACACGTCGTGATTCGGTTAATCTTGCTTTAGTACAAAGCTTAAAAGGGGTGCTTGGAGATATGAACGATACCGATATTGAAATTAATGTTGAAAAAGGAGTTGTATTTGTAAGTATTTCTGATAAACTATTATTTAAAAGTGGAAGTATCAATGTTTCCGGAAAAGCAAAAGAAGTNCTAGGAAAAATTGCCATGGTCGTAAATAACAAACCTGATTTCGAATTTTTNGTAGAGGGTCATACCGATTCTAAAACTATAAGTACAAATTGTATCAAGGACAATTGGGANTTAAGTGTNCTTAGAGCAACTACTGTTGTTAGAATATTACAAGATGATTTTGNTGTTTCTCCTGCTAGAATGACCGCTGGAGGTCGAAGTCAATATGTACCTAAAACCGGTAATGATACTGCGGAAGAAAGAGCTCAAAACAGAAGAACTAGAATTGTTATTCTTCCAAAATTAGATCAATTCTATACAATGATTGAGGAAGGNTTAAAAGATCCTGCAATTAATTAATAGAACTATAAATTATAAAAAAAGGNTGATAAGTATTTATCAGCCTTTTTTTATATATCTAAACTACCTTTACCTTCCCTTATTAATTCCGGTTTATCCCCACAAAGATTGATTACTGTAGTTGGAATATTTCCTCCATAACCTCCATCAATCACTANATCTACTTGCGAACCCCATTTTTCATAAATCAATTCTGGATCCGTTGTATACTCCACTATTTCATCTTCATCGTAAATAGAAGTTGAAATTATAGGGTTTCCTAATTCCCGAACAATAGCTAAAACAATTTCATTATTAGGTACTCGTATCCCTACTTCTTTTTTCTTTTTAAATGCCTTTGGTAAATTATTATTTCCAGGCAATATAAATGTATAGGGTCCAGGCAATGCTCTTTTTAGTATTTTAAAGGTAGGTGTGCTAATATGAGTTACATAGCTTGATATATTACTAATGCTTTCGCATACAAATGAGAAATTNGCTTTGTCTAATTTTACTCCTTTTATTCTTGCTACTTTTTCTAACGCTTTATAATTGCTAATATCACAACCTAAAGCGTATACCGAATCACTTGGATAGATGATTAAACCACCTTTTTTAAGAATAGAAACTACNTTTTTAATTTCTTCNGNATTNGGNTTTTCTNCATATANTTTTATAAACGCAGCCATTGTAAATTTTTAGTTTCAAACTTNTGGTAATTTCCTTGTTNTTTTTTGTCAAAAAAAAAGTTTATTCTATTTTATTTTTAGGAAAAAAAACCAACATTTTCTTTAGTCAATCGTAAACTATTAATTAACGATTGATTAATCTAGTACTTTCAATTTCGCAAACCGAAGTAGTAATTTTTTAAGGCCACCGTTGGCGAAATTAATCTCTGCCTTTGTATCAGCTCCTACACCTTCAATCTTTGTGATATTTCCTTTCCCAAATCTAACGTGCTCCACNANGGTTCCAACCGATAAATTAAGGTCTTTTAAATTTATGTTTTTTTCGGCAGTACTTGTTACCGGTTTAATTCTTCTTAGTTTTCTTAAATTATTCTTATTAGGTCCNGTTGGAGCTACTCCAGAGGTNGGTTTGCTCAATCTTAATTTACTNCGGTCTACATCATCAAATATATCAGCATCCAATAATGGTTTNTATCGACTTNCAGTGGTTGGAGTTAAATATTCCACGAAACTTTCATCAATCTCTTCAATAAAACGACTCGGNTCNGCATCAATTAATTTTCCCCAACGGTATCTAGATTGTGTATAGGTCAAATATGCTTGNTTTTCTGCTCTNGTAACTGCTACNTAAAACAGACGCCTTTCTTCTTCTAACTCGCTTCGAGTATTCATACTCATACCACTTGGAAAAAGATCTTCTTCCATCCCAACAATAAAAACATATGGAAATTCTAGNCCTTTTGCCAAATGGACAGTCATTAAAGCAACTTTGTCCTCATCATTTGTTTCTTTATCTAGATCGGTAGCCAATGCTACATCTTCTAAAAATTCGGCTAATGAGCCAGTGGTATCTGCTATTTCTTTTTGTTCCTCAACAAAATCACGCATTCCATTTAAAAGCTCTTCAATATTTTCTATACGNGCAATTCCTTCAGGAGTACCATCTTTTTTTAGTTCTGTAAACAAACCTGTTTTTTTAACCACATGTTCTGTTATCTGAAAAACATCNTATCCTTCATTTAATACTTGAAAGCTCTGAATCATNGTNACAAAATCTTGAAGTTTAGATNTAGTTCCTTTATTAATCTGAATTTCAATTTTATTCAAATTTTGCATGACTTCAAAAATAGAACGATTGTATTGATTCGCAACAACTATTAATCGTTCAACGGTAGTTTGACCAATTCCTCTAGCTGGATAATTGATAACACGTTTTAGCGCTTCCTCATCTTTANGGTTGATCAATAAACGTAAATAAGACAATACATCTTTTATTTCTTTACGTTGATAAAAACTTAAACCTCCATAAATTCGATAAGGAATATCTTTCTTTCTAAGTGCATCTTCAATTGCTCTAGACTGNGCATTGGTACGGTATAAAATAGCAAAATTTCCATTNAGAAGTTGATGATTCATTTTAATCTCAAAAATGGTATTAGCTACAAACCTGCCCTCATCACCATCGGTCATGCTTCGATTAACCAATATTTTAGAACCTTCATCATTAGCAGTCCAAACAATTTTATCCAATCGTGATTTATTCTTTTCAATGATGCTATTAGCAGCATTTACTATATTTTTTGTAGATCGATAGTTTTGCTCTAATCTAAATACTTTAACAGCATCATAATCTTTTTGAAAATTTAAAATATTATTAATATTTGCGCCTCTAAAAGCATAGATGCTTTGAGCATCATCTCCTACTACACAAATATTTTGAAATCGATCGCTTAACGCTTTTATAATTAGGTATTGGCTATGGTTGGTATCCTGATACTCATCAACTAATACATAACGAAATCGATTTTGATATTTTGCCAATACTTCTGGAAACCTTGTTAACAACTCATTGGTTTTCAACAACAAATCATCAAAGTCCATAGCTCCTGCTTTAAAACATTTATCTACATATGATTTATATATATCTCCCATTCTTGGAACTTTTGCCATGGCATCAGCTTCCATTAAATCTGGATTATTAAAATATGCTTTTACAGTTATTAAGCTATTTTTATAAGATGAAATTCTAGAATAAACTTGCTTGTATTTATAAATATCTTTATCCAAGTGCATTTCTTTTATAACTGCTCTTATCACACTCTGCGAGTCTTGAGTATCATAAATAGTAAAGTTTGTAGGATAGCCTAATTTATCTGCTTCAAATCGAAGTATTTTAGCAAACACACTATGGAAGGTTCCCATCCATAAATTTTTAGCTTCACTATTACCGACTATTCTAGAAATACGAGTTTTCATTTCTCGTGCTGCTTTATTGGTAAAAGTTAAAGACAAAATATTAAAAGCATCGACACCTTGTGACATTAAGTAAGCAATTCTAAATGTCAAAACCCTTGTTTTACCAGAGCCAGCACCTGCAATAACAATCATTGCTCCTTCCTTTTGCAGAACAGGAGCTAATTGAGCCTCATTGAGTTGTTTTAAATATTCTTGCACTATTTTTTGATCTTATTTTCAGAAAAAATTCGATGTGAAATTAAAGAAAATATAAAGAATATTTTTATGGTTTTTATATTTTTTACAAACAATTATTCTTAAAAAACTACTATCTTTTTAAACTGTTTTTTTCGTTGAGCATAATAATTAACGCTGTAAATACATATAAAAGTTCATTTTAATTAAATACCTTTAGCTAAATTATAAAAACCGCCAGCATGAAGTTTCAAAAACTACTTTTATTATTGTTTTGTTCAGCAACAATATTTGCTCAAATGGACCAAAGCTTATTAAACGACATTAATAGTATTGAAGGAAAAGTTATTGATTGGCGTCATTATTTTCACGAAAACCCGGAATTGTCTAATAGAGAATTTAATACGGGTAAAAAAATAGCTGAACATTTAAAAAATCTCGGTTTTGATGTGACGGAAAACGTTGCTCATACTGGAGTGGTCGGAATTTTAAAAGGTGATTTTCCTGGAAAAGTTATAGCGTTAAGAGCAGATATTGATGCGCTTCCAGTAACAGAACGAAATGATTTACCATTTAAAAGTAAGGTCACTACTACTTTTTTAGGACAAGAAACTGGTGTAATGCATGCTTGCGGTCATGATACTCACATTGCTATCTTAATGGGGGTTGCTGAAGTACTTTCTAAGCATAAATATTTGCTTCATGGAACGGTAAAATTTATTTTCCAACCTGCTGAGGAAGGACCTCCTCCAGGTGAAGAGGCTGGAGCATCATTAATGATTAAAGAAGGTGTTTTGAAAAATCCCGATGTGGATGCCATCTTTGGTTTGCATATTGGTTCTGGCACACCAGTCGGAACTATTAACTACAAGCCAGGAGGTACTATGGCTGCAGTAGAACAATTTACAGTAAATGTTAAAGGAAAGCAAACTCACGGTTCAAGACCATGGGGCGGTGTAGATCCTATTTATATTTCAGCTAAAATAATTGATGGCTTTCAAAGTATTATTAGTCGTGAATCTGACTTAACAAACGAAGCAGCAGTAATTACTGTTGGAAAAATTACAAGTGGTGTTCGATTTAATATCATACCTGAAAGTGCAGAGCTAGTGGGTACCGTAAGAACTCTTGATTCAGATATGAGAGAAAAAATCATACGTCGTATGAATGAAATGTCTAGAGATATAGCGGCAGCTTATGGAGGTACTGCAACTATAACATGGCAGAGCAATACCGTAATAACGTTTAATGATTTAGAGTTAACAGAACAAATGCTCCCTAGTTTAGAAGCTGTGGCAGGTAAAGATAATGTGCATCTTGTAAAGGCTACTACAGGTGGTGAAGACTTTTCTTATTTTCAAGAAGTAGTACCTGGATTTTATTTTTTCTTAGGAGGAATGACTCCTGGAAATAAAGAATCTTTTCCTCATCATACTCCAGATTTTTTAATTGATGACAGCAGTATGTTACTAGGTGTGAAGGTATTTTGCCAATTAACATTAGATTATTTAAATAAAACTAATTAGTTATCAATTGTTAGGCAGATATTAATATTACCAATTTAATTAGTCTTTGTTTAGTAGAGCTAATTCCTAATAACTTGTGATATATATTTTTTCATAAATACGAGTTTAGCCTATTTAAGAAGCTCATAAATAGCTGAATTAAACAAAAAAGATATGCCTATTATTTGTAAAAAGAGTTTTTGCAAAAAGTGGAGCTACCAAATAGGGAGGTTGATAGCTCCCCAGTTTAAAGGAGGGTATCCCCTCTATAAGAAAATAAATCCTAAACGATTATCTCCTACTTGGCAAGTATATTATGAATAAAAAAAATTCTTTTAAATAGATACAATCTTGTAAACTATTATAAAACCTATTAAGTTTGTTGTAGAAATTTATATTTATGGAAGACCTTACCTTAGTTATTAGTTATTTTGCTTATTTGTTACCAGCCATTGTAGTTGGCTTGGTTGCTTATTTTTTTTTTAAAGGGCATACGTCCAATGAAGAAGGAAGAAGGCGTTATTTGATTCAAAAAGAAGCTCAAAAAAGCTTATTACCAGTTAGACTTCAAGCTTACGAACGACTGACACTCTTTTTAGAACGCATTGATCCAAACAAACTTTTGATTAGGGTGAAACCGTATTCTGATGATTTACAAGAATATGAAACATTACTTATTCAGAATATTGATAAAGAATACGAGCATAATCTGTCTCAACAAATATACGTGAGTCCAGAATGTTGGAATTTAATTACTGCGACAAAAAATGCAACCATACAAATAATAAGAAAGTCTGGCATGAACGAAAAAGTAAAGAATGTAGATAAGTTAAGAGCTTTTGTATTAAATCACTTTATGGATGAAATTACCCCTTCACATAAAGCCTTGTTGTATATCAAAAAAGAAGTTGGTGAAATGTATTAATCTATTAACTCATTTAAACCGGTATTTTTTCTTTTAGCATATTCAAATCCTATTTCCCACCACTGTTTCATGCGATCTTGATTAAAAATTAATGAATTGGTAGTTAATACAGTAGGCGTGTAATAAAAATTAATAATTACATCATTATTTGAGGCTACAAATTTTCCTATGCGAATATTTTGCTTTTCTATGCTATCTGCCATAAAAGAATGCATATTGGTCATCAAGGAAAAAGCATTTTTTGAAGGCATTCTATTTAAGTGTGTGACTTCTGTTTCTAAAACAATAACATCAATAACGGTAGCCCCTCTTTTTATAGCCTCTTCTATCGGAACCACACTACCAAATCCTCCATCAGCATATTCGCAGCCTTGTTTGTTTACCAAACTCATAAACGGTGTATAATTACAAGAAATCCAAATCCAGTCACAAAAATCATCGTATTCAAAATCATTAATCGATTTATACTCTACTTGATTTAAGGAAAAATTGGAAACCGTAACAATAATATCTTCAGTACTATTTTGCAAATCTTGAAATTCATCAATGCTCAGCGCTTTTGAAATAAGTTTTCGTAAGTTTTTGCTCTCACCGAAAGTTTTTCTTCCAAGCACTAAATTCTTTAATACATTAATGTGGTTGATCGCAATTTCCATTTGCCCATGTTTTGTTTTTTTAACGGTAAATGGACAGTTATTAAATATACTTTTTTGATTTACAGAAGTGTATATGTCCTTTATTTTTTCGGTTTTATTTAAGGCTAAATGACTAATTAATAAACTACCTGTAGAGGTTCCTAAATAAAGATCGTACTTGTGCTTTAGTTCTTCAATTAAATATTGAGAAACTCCTCCAGCAAATGCTCCTTTACTTCCGCCTCCTGAAATCACTAATGCCCTCATAATTTTAGTCTTTTAGATTATTTTTCATTTAACATTCTTTTTAAAAAAATTAAAGAATCAACATCTAATTGATGTTCTATTAATAAGAATTGTTTTTGATAATTTTCATTTTCTAATAAACCTTTAAGTAGGTTTCTAGAAAAATCTCTAAATCTCCAATAATGATGTTGACTCGCATCGATCAGATGTAGTAGCGAGTCCTCATCCCATAAATTTAAATTACCGATATATCTCAATGCTTTTTCACGAGTATTATAACCATAGCTAGGAGCGGTATATTCAATCAGTTCCTTTACAAAAATATCTTTTCTAGCGGTTTGATAATCTTCAGTAATCAATGCTAAAAACAACCAAAACTGTCTTATGTTTTTATCACGAAATCCAATAACTCCCTCCATTTCATCCAAATATCTTGATTGGTTTTCTGGAAAATTAACCCATAAATTTCCCAATGCCGATTCTTGAGTTAAATAAGAACTATCCATTAAAAGACTTTCATAGTAAGATTTTAATTCTTTAGGGATTTTATCCATTGATAATGCAATCGATTGTCTAACAAATATATTATTACTATCAAAAGCTTTTTTATACAATGGCAGTGTTAAATATAACGGCTCGTTTTTTAATTGATAAACTATTTCTTGACCAATAAAATCATCGGGGAAAACTAATGCTTTTTCAAGTTCTGCTATTTTCAATTGAATTGGAGTTCCTCGCAAAGCAGAAATCTTAAAATATTCATTAATAAAATTTGATTTGATCAATGATTGATAAGCTTGTTCTGATTTAAATGCGCTTTGCAATATCCAATCTTTTTTAAATTCATGTAATTTTTTACCATAAGCTTGTTCCACCTCAATGATAAAATCGTCGGTAGTGACATTTTTATATCGGTGTTTTTCTATATAATTATTAATTGCTTTTTTAAAAACAGAATCTCCAACCTTTTCTCTTAATACATGTAATGCCCAAGCTCCTTTTTCATAAAATGTCAATGAACTCGCATTAGGATTATTTAAAGACTCTCCTTTTCCTTGTTCACTTAACAATTTTAGTTGCTCTGCAGATTGAAATAATTTCCAATAATAATAATCTTCACCGAAGATTTCTTTTTCAGTTAACAAAGCATAATAGCTCGCAAACCCTTCATGTAGCCAATGACTTTGTCCAGAAGTTTCTGTAACTAAGTTTCCAAACCATTGATGTGCTAGTTCATGAGCGTTCACATTTACATAATTTCGATCAATAAACCCAATCGAATCAACTATAAATGCATCTGAAAAAAAAGTAGCAGAAGTGTTTTCCATTCCAGCATATAAAAAATCTTTTAAGGGTACTTGTTTATAATTCTGCCAAGGATAATTTACTCCAATTTCATTTTCTAAAAAGTCAAAAATTATTTTTGAATATCTGTAGGTCGGTTCTACAAGTAATGAATCAGTACTTGAATAATAAAGCTCAATAGCAACATTGCTAGAAGAAGTTATTTTTTTTTTAGAAAAATCTCCAACTGCAAATGATAGCAAGTAACTTGACATAGGCTGTTTCATATCAAAGCTCCATTTTTTAAAAGCACCAGTATCAGTTACAGCAACTAATTTACCGTTTGCAACAATTGATTTATCTGAAGGAATAATATAACTAAGGTCAAATTCAATTTTATCGTTCATATCATCAATACTAGGAAACCAATTAGAGGTGTATTTACCTTGTCCTTGAGTCCAGATTTGATGATCTAAAAAATACAACGCTTTTTTGGGACTCACTTCGTATTCAAAAGAAACTGTATAAGTTTGAGTTGGCTTAAATTTAGAAACTAGCCAGATCTTATTGTTATTTAAATGAATAGCTATTTTACGATTTTTTATGTTTTTTAATAAAAAAACACCTTGAGCATCTAAATATACCGAATCACATTTCTTTAATATTTTAAATGTATAAGAAGTAGTTGCAATGACTTTTTTCTCTTTTATCAATGGCCTGACCACTGCTTTAACACTTATAAAATCAACTATTTCGGTTTGTTGACCGTAAACAAAAGAGCTAAAGGACAACCATAATAAAAGGTAAAAAAAACGAGGTAAAAAAATTAATGGCTTTATCTTTTGCAGCAAATAAAAAAAAATCATAAATAAAAAAGGTTATTTCTGTTTCTCAAAAATAACCTTTTTAACACGTACTATGAATTTTGTTTATTGTAAAACAATTTTTTTAGTACCCGTCCCTTTTTTATTTTCTAGATTGATAAAATAGGTCCCACTAGGTACTTTACTAAGATTAAATTTATGATTTAATAATTCTTCATTGGAATCAAAATAATAAACTTTAACCTGCTTGCCTTCTATGGTATAAATACTAACTCTTGTTCTTCCTTCAAGATGATTTGTAAACAATGAGAACGATCCATTAGAAGGATTTGGATATACTGTAATCTCGTAAATTTCATCGTTATTTATGGTATTTACTCCTAGAATATTATCATAAAACAAAGGGGTTTGACTTTTACTAATGATTTGCCCGTCTACATTGTAGTGAGGATTATATCCCGCATCGCAATCAGGGCAAGTGGTCCCTGATATACAATCCACATTATTTGGATGACAATTATCTACATATGATGAATGAAAACGATAATCCAAATCAATACTTGATCCAATATAAGACGATAAATCAAAAATATCTGGGTGTGCAATCGCCCCTGGACACCAACCTGCTCTATTGAAGGTCCAAGATCCTTGTTGACCTGTACAATTATCTGGATTTGGATTACATAAGTTAAATAGGTGTTGCGAATAAACTTCCTCTGCGTTTATATCTATATTATGAAACGCATTAAAGAATTCTGCAGCGTTTTGTGTGTTATTTTCACCCCAACCATGACCCGTATTAGATAATCTCAAGTAAGATTCATCCACTGTATTCAATATTTCTGCAGTATAGGTCTCTACCGGTTGTAAGTCTGCTGGATCTCCAAAATTATAAGTTGCATCCCAAGCTTCAATAACTCCTGAATAATCATATTCGGGGGTTCCTTGATGGTAATCAAGATTTAATGATAATTGCCATCCACCAGTTCCCCAGGTATCAATAAATACTCTTAATTCTACTTCTCCTTGCAATAAGGACATATAATCCGTTAAATCAATTTCATGATTACAGCCGACTCCATATGGCGTTATGTATCTAATAATCTGAATCCAATTTCCATCAGGTCCTTTTATATCTATATGAGCCCATCGATCCCAATCATCACAACCACCGCTTATATTTGGACATTCAACTTCAAAAAGTGCATTGATTGAATCATAGGCACCAATTGACTGAGGTAAGGTATAATATCCGTAATACCATCGACTGTTCTCTCCTCCATATTCTATAACAACATCTTTAAAAGTTTCAACAACCTGAGAAGACGCAGTATTGGTCACCTCAACATTCTTCATCAATAAAGTCTCTTCTCCACTAACAGCTTTTGCTGTAATAAGTATTTCATGAACACCGTAAGAAGATGGAATCCAAGAATAATAATAAAATCCATTTTTCTGAATCGCATTATAAGTAACTCCATCAACAGTTAAAGTTACTAGATCAATCATATCGGGATCTTCAACTGTAGCATTGATATATATTGGGTATTCCTTTAATTCAGGCATTTCCAAAGGGTAATCTTCCGTCAATTGGCTTGTTAATACAGGCACGGAAGCATCAAAACCGAAAGCAGAATTCACGCAAATTGTAATGATTAAAACTAGTAAGTTGCATATTTTTTTCATTAGATTCTTTTTAAATAGTTAAAGTTTCTTTACAAATATATAATTTAGTATCTTATTTTTTTATTATTGTGGAAAAACATTAGTAACTAATAAAATGAATATCAATTTATTTCAAACACCAATAGATTATTTAAAAGGGGTCGGGCCAAATAGAGCCGATTTACTTAAAAAAGAGTTGGGAGTATATACATTTCAAGATTTAGTGAATCTATTTCCCAATAGGTATATAGATAGAACTCAGTTTTACAATATTGATCAACTCCAGCGCACCAGTGCAGATTTACAGATTATTGGAAAAATAACACATATTAAAACGGTAGACCAAAAAAGAGGAAAACGCTTGATAGCAAACTTTCAGGATAATTTTGGAAAAATGGAATTAGTGTGGTTTAAAGGACATAAATGGATTAAAGAAAATTTAAAATTAAATATTCCCTATGTTATTTTTGGAAAAACAAATTGGTACAATGGTGTTTTTTCGATGCCACATCCAGAAATGGAACTATTAACGGAATATGAAAGAAATTTACGTCCAGTTATGCAACCTGTTTATCCTTCTACTGAAAAATTAATAGCCAGAGGTTTATCGAATCGAGTTCTTAATTCAATGATGCAACAATTGTTTTTAGAAACCAAGAAAAGCATTTCAGAAACGTTACCAAATAACATCCTAGAATCTTTAAAATTAATAGCAAAAAAAGAAGCGCTTTTAAACATCCATTTTCCACAAAATCAACAGCTACTATCGAGGGCACAATANCGATTAAAATTTGAAGAATTATTCTATATTCAATTGCAATTAATTCGTAAAAATTTACTTCATAAATCCAAAATAAAAGGCTATCCATTCACCAAAATTGGTAATCATTTTAATACTTTTTTTAAAGACCATTTACCCTTCGAATTAACGCAAGCACAAAAGCGAGTAATCAAGGAAATTAGAATGGACTTAGGTAGCAATGCCCAAATGAATCGGNTATTACAAGGAGATGTAGGTTCTGGTAAAACGATTGTAGCATTAATGTCAATATTAATAGCACTTGACAATGGTTTTCAAGCTTGTCTAATGGCTCCTACTGAAATTTTGTCAGTCCAGCACTATAAGAGCCTATTAGAATTATGTAAATACATGAATCTCAGNATTTACATATTAACAGGCTCAACTAAAACTTCAGATAGAAGNATAATTCATGAAAAACTTGAAAATGGAGAAATTGACCTCTTAATNGGNACTCATGCCTTGCTAGAAGATAAGGTGAAATTTAAAAATTTAGGGCTTGCAATTATTGACGAACAACATCGTTTTGGGGTTGCTCAAAGGAGCAAACTCTGGCATAAAAACACCTTCCCTCCTCACGTCCTTGTAATGACGGCAACACCAATTCCAAGAACCCTTGCAATGAGTGTTTATGGAGACCTAGATATTTCGATAATCGATGAACTTCCACCTGGNAGAAAAACCATTAAAACCGTACACCGTTTTGANTCAAATAGGCTTCGTGTTTTTAAGTTTATAAAAGATGAAATTTCAAAAGGCAGACAGGTCTACATTGTATATCCTTTAATACAAGAAAGTGAAGTTTTAGATTATAAAGATTTAATGGATGGTTACGAAAGTATTTCCAGAGAGTTTCAAAAACCCAATTATCAAATATCCATAGTTCATGGAAAAATGAAANCTCAAGATAAAGAATTTGAAATGAATCGCTTTATAANAGGGGAAACTCAAATAATGGTNGCTACCACTGTAATTGAAGTTGGTGTTAACGTACCAAATGCCAGTGTGATGATTATTGAAAGCGCAGAACGTTTTGGTTTAGCTCAACTTCATCAACTTCGGGGACGAGTTGGCAGGGGTGCTGACCAAAGTTATTGTATCTTAATGACTGGCCACAAACTATCTGAAAATGCGAGTACACGANTAGAAACTATGGTTAGAACTAGTGATGGCTTTGAAATTGCTGAAGTAGATTTAAAACTTAGAGGNCCTGGAGATATTATGGGCACACAACAAAGTGGTATTTTAAATTTAAAAATAGCCGATATTATAAAAGACCATGAAATATTAAAGATTGCAAGAAGTTATGCCTTTGAAACTTTAAAAAACGACCCTTCGCTNTCATTAGNAGAAAATANCCCCGTAAAAAGCACTTATATCCAATTAACTAAGTACAAAAACATTTGGAATTATATTTCTTAGTCAAAACATTAGTTCTTAAACGTAAAATTCCTTCATATAAAAGATGTGAAGTATTATATTTGCAGATTGTAACAAAATTTAAGCATGAAAATTTCATATAACTGGCTGAAACAATTTATCAAAATTGATTGGAATGCCGAAAAAACAGGAAATTTATTAACCGACTTAGGATTAGAAATTGAAGGTATTGAAACTTTCGAGTCCGTACCAGGGGGATTAAAGGGAATTGTTGTTGGGCACGTTTTAGAATGTGAGCAACATCCTAATGCCGATCGCTTAAAAATTACAAAAGTAGATCTAGGAAATGGAGAAGTTGTACAAATTGTTTGTGGGGCTCCAAATGTAGCCAANGGTCAAAAAGTANCCGTAGCTACTATTGGAACTTCTTTATACGATGCAGACGGAAANCCTTTTAAAATAAAAAAAGGTAAAATTCGNGGTGAGGAAAGTCATGGAATGATTTGTGCGGAAGATGAATTAGGTNTAGGAAAAAGTCATGATGGTATTATGATTCTTGATAAAAANATTACTANAGGTTCACTTGGTTCTGATATTTTTGAAATTGAAAATGATCACGTTTTTGAAATAGGTTTAACACCTAATAGAGCAGACGCNATGAGTCATTTGGGAGTTGCACGTGACTTAAAAGCTGGCTTATTAAGGAAAGNGNTTTTAGTAAAATTAATTACGCCTTCAAACAGCAGTTTTGGAGTTGAAAACAGAACACACAAAATTGANATACAGGTTAATGATAATAATTTAGCCCCAAGGTATTGTGGAGTGACTATTAGNGGCGTNAAAGTCAAAGAGTCTCCANAATGGATTCAAAATAGACTAAAATCTATTGGCATAGTCCCAACAAATAATATTGTTGATGCTACAAATTATGTTTTACACGAATTAGGGCAACCATTACATGCCTTTGATAGCAGTAAAATATCCGGTGATAAAATAATAGTAAAAACCGTTGCAAAAGGAACAAAATTCATCACNTTAGATGGATTAGAAAGAGAACTTCACGANGATGATTTAATGATTTGTGATGCNGAAAAACCAATGTGTATAGCAGGTGTCTTTGGAGGCATAGAAAGTGGAGTTAGCGAAAACACTGAAAATATATTTTTAGAAAGTGCTTATTTTAATCCTATTAGCATACGTAAAACAGCGAAACGTCACGCTTTAAATACAGATGCTTCTTTTCGTTTTGAAAGAGGTATTGATCCTAACTTAACAGAATATGCCTTAATTCATGCTGCATTGCTTATAANAGAAATAGCTGGAGGTAAAATCACTAGTGATGTTATGGATATCTATCCAAAGAAAATTCAGGACCATCAAGTNTTTCTAAACTTTAATAACGCTACCAGTCTTATTGGAGAAGAAATTCCAAAAGAAATTATAAAAGAGATANTAACTTCATTAGATATTAAAATCAATAATGTTACGGAAGCTGGATTAGGAATGACGATACCTGCCTACCGAAATGATGTAACACGTGAAGCTGATGTTATTGAAGAAATTTTAAGAGTGTATGGNTATAATAATATTAAATTNACTGAAAAGCTAAACGCTTCNATTGCTGCAAATCAATTAATTGAAGATTATCAAATTCAGAATAAAATTGGAAATCAACTTACTGCTCTAGGGTTTTATGAGATGATGGGGAACTCNCTTACATCTCCAAAATACATTGATTTAAGCAAAGCACTAAGCCATGAAAATAACATAAAAATGCTAAATCCATTAAGCAATGATTTATCGGTAATGAGACAATCAATGTTGTTTAACGCTTTAGAAGCNTTGTCCTTTAACTCCAACCGAAAAANAANCGATNTTAAATTATTTGAATTCGGAAAAACATACCATCAATNTGATACTGNCCTTAAAGAACCAAAGCATTTATCATTATTAGTTTCCGGATTAAAAGGTGATACAAACTGGATTTCACCTTCTTCAAAAAGNACATTTTTTTATTTTAAAGGATTTGTCACTAACGTTTTAGACAGATTAGGAATTACAGATTATTCTGAAAATGGAACAAAAGATGAAAATTTCTCTGAAGGCCTATCATTTTCAAAAAACAATAAATTATTGGTAGAATTCGGTACCATTAATAAAAGTATCACCGCTGCTTTTGGGATTGATGCAGAAACTTTTTATGCCGACTTTAAATGGGACGAAGTNNTAGAAGAAATAGCTACTGACAACTTTAAGCTTAAAGCGATTTCAAAATTTCCAAAAGTAAAACGTGACCTTGCACTGTTAATTGATGAAAGCATAACATTTGATTCTTTAAAGAAAACTGCTCAAAAAACAGAAAAAAAATTACTTAAAAATATTAATTTATTTGACGTTTATACAGGAAGTAAATTGCCAGNGGGTAAAAAATCGTATGCATTAAGTTTTACAATACAAGACGAAAAAAGAACACTTACNGATAAACAAATAGATAAGATTATGAAAAAGCTACAACAAAATTTCGAAAGCGAATTCGGTGCGAGCTTGCGATAATTATTAATTCNTAACTGTTTTTATNAGTNTNAAGNAGGAAGNNCATACCCTTCAACTATATGAAAAAAACCATTTTTATGGTAAAAATCTGTAGCTGAAATAACAGAAGTATTTCCAAATGAATCCACTAAAAATAATTGGCTATTTTCCTCTTTTANACCTAATTTAACTCCNTGTAAGGTNNTGAAATAAGNAATTCCTCCTTTGTATTGAATTGCTTTTTTAATAGAACGCTTATCAACCCTTCCNGGTATTACGTGGTACTTNATAATTGCAATTCTATTAGNTATCGGTACAATATCAAAAATAGANTCGTTAANTCCTTGTAGTTTTTCGTAAGCATTATTAGTCATCGCAAAAATAGTAACCATTTCTTGNTCTTCAATTTCTTTTGTACTTGNNCCTAATTCTAAGTTTTTTTTCAATNTCGAAAAACTCGGAATCTCAGTAATATTTTCAGTGAAAGACTTAGAAGCATAAAACGTAGTTTNATTCCAATTTTTGCTTAGTTCAGACGTATCCGTCTTTGTGTATTTTTGAGCAAAACCGATTGTATTTATTAACAATNNAAAAAATAACAACCTTTGGTTAATNGTTTTCATCNTGATAATTTGTTTTAAATTCTACCCGCAATTCTATCTTTAGCAAGTTGCAAAATAATATGAAATTGATCTTCTTTATTTGTTTCTGAATTATCTAGTTCTATCGCATCATTTGCTATNATTAAAGGAGAATCTTCTCGTGTGGTATCTAATAAATCCCTTTTTTGAACATTTTTCAAAATCTCANCATAGGTAATTNTTTGATTTTTTTCTTTTAATTCATTAAATCTTCTCATCGCTCTAACCTCAGCATCAGCATTCATAAATATTTTTAATTCTGCCTTAGGAAAAACAATAGTACCAATATCACGCCCGTCCATTACGATGCCCTTTTTAANACCCATTTGATGCTGNATAGCAACTAGTTTCTTTCTTACTTCTGAAAGAGTCGCTACCGGACTTACAAAATCGGAAACATACATNGATCTAATTTCTTTTTCCACATTAACACCATTNAGNAACATATTTGNTTTGGAGTTATCATTTTCTTTTTTAAAATCCAATTCTATTTCTGGGAGTGCTTTNATAAAAAGTTCTTGATCAAAACTATNTTTTGATATGTAATTATTTTGCAATGCAAATAATGCAACTGCTCTATACATNGCACCAGAGTCAACATATGTATAATCTAAATAATCGGCGAGTTGTTTTGCTACTGTACTTTTTCCAGTAGAAGAATACCCGTCAATAGCAATTATAATTTTTTTCAATTTATANAANTTTAATGNGATTGAAAAATAANATTTTTTTAAATTAAAAAATACAATTATTGAAGATTTAACATTAAACCAAAATAACTTGAAGCNGCAGCNGAGCTATATTTAGCATAAGTATAACTTAACCTCAACTTATTGAATTTCACTGAAAAACCTGCACTAAGACCTGCAAAAGCTCTTTTTTCAACAATTCGCAACTCCTCTCCTCTTCTAAAATTATAACCNAATCTAANATTAAATCCTTTGTCNGGAAANAGTTCTATACCTAAAATGGTNTGTCTAAATATATCGTCTATAACGTTTATATTTTCAGTTGTAACATTTCCTTCTAAATCCGTTTCATCTCTATTGGGGTTTACAAAAGCGATATTCCAAACCTGCATATTTTCAAAAGTAAGATGCCATCTTATCGGAACATTCATTAAGGTTTGTGAAATTCCTAATATAACTTCTAATGGCAAAGNTTCATAAATACCATCATAGGGGTTAATTTGGGTTCCTACATTCCTTATAACACCAGAAATATTAAGATCCCAATCTTTATAAACATACATGATTCCNATGTCTACAGCAATACCAAAAGAAGAGTATTGNTCTAAAGCAGATGATATTAATTTTAAATTTCCGCCTATATAAAAATCAGAAAAAGCTATATTTCTTGCATGTCCTAAGGAAAAAGCCACTTCACTACCACTAAAACTATTTGTAGNATTCCCTTGTTCATCATATCCNTCAAAATTTCCATAATTTACATAGGTAACTCCAGCATGGAGNACTTGAGTTCTTCTATCCCATAAATAAGCATATGCAGCAGATCCATAATTAACATCACCNATATAATTCACNTAATTCATCGACAAATGGTTATCCATTTCAGGATTAATACTTGCAGGATTTACNAGTGCTTGTGTAGGGTCATAATCGTAATTTGTAATGTTTTTCCCNCCCAATGCTGCCATTCTTGGCGAAGTAGTAAGGTTTAAAAATTGGTATGCATATTTACCACCAACTTGAGCATTTGCAAAAATTGATAACAATAAAATANCCAATAAAATAAGCTTTTGGCTCATGAACGCACTATTCCTTTTCCTGAAGTTTAAACGACTACAAGTATAATTTATTTTGATTTATTAAATAACTTAATATTAATGAATATAATACCTAAATTTCAAAGCACTCAAAAAAGANCTTTAAACACTAGCCTCTTAGTACTTAAAAANACTTTTCGTATAAAGTTATTANGAAATTTTTTTTGCGTTTTTTACTTTTTGTTTTGTNAGTGCAACGTCGATAACCTGACTCATTTCTTTAACATAGTGAAATGTCAATCCTTTTATATATTCAGGCTTAATTTCTTCAATATCCCTCCTATTNTCTTCACAAAGCATAATCTCTTTTATATGNGCTCTTTTTGCAGCTAATATTTTTTCTTTAATTCCACCTACNGGGAGTACTTTNCCTCTCAAGGTAATCTCTCCTGTCATCGCTAAGCTTNTTTTCACTTTACGTTGAGTATATAAAGAAACTANAGAAGTTAACATNGTNATNCCAGCNCTTGGTCCATCTTTTGGAGTTGCTCCTTCTGGAACATGAATNTGAACGTTGTATTTATTAAATACGCCTGGAGAGACNCCTAATAGCNCAGCATTTGCTTTGATATACTCCATTGCAATGGTAGCTGATTCTTTCATTACCTTCCCTAAATTACCNGTTAAAGTAAGATTGCCTTTTCCTTTTGAGATAATGGACTCAATAAATAAAATATCTCCTCCAACTCTNGTCCAAGCTAAACCAGTAACAACACCAGCGACATCATTATTTTCATATTTATCCCTTTCTAACTTTGGAGCTCCTAATACTTCAACAATAATATCGTTGTTTACTTTTTTNGCATATTCTTCTTCCATTGCAATTTTCATCGCAGCATAACGAACCATTTTAGCCAATTGCTTTTCCAAACCTCTTACACCACTTTCACGAGTGTATCCTTCAATAATTTTCTCTAGCTGTGGTTTTCCAATTTTTAAATCATTTGTAGTTAAACCATGATCTGATAATTGCTTTGGCAATAAGTGACGTTTTGCAATCTCAATTTTTTCTTCAATAGTATAACCAGATACATTAATAATTTCCATACGATCGCGAAGTGCAGGCTGTATAGTACCCAAACTATNTGAGGTTGCGACAAACATAACTTTAGATAAGTCATATCCAACTTCTAAGAAATTATCATAAAATGAGTTATTTTGTTCTGGATCTAATACTTCTAGCATTGCTGAGGAAGGGTCTCCTTGACTTCCAACGGATAGTTTATCAATTTCATCTAACACAAAAACCGGGTTTCCTGTTTCAGCTTTTTTAATATTTTTTANTATTCTACCAGGCATTGCNCCAATGTACGTTTTACGATGCCCTCTAATTTCAGATTCATCTCTCAACCCACCCAAAGACATTCTTACATATTTTCTACCCAATGCTTCNGCTATAGATTTNCCNAATGAAGTTTTTCCCACACCAGGAGGTCCATATAAACACAAAATTGGAGATTTCATATCGTTACGAAGTTTTAAAACTGCAAGATGCTCTATAATCCGTTTTTTTACATCGTCCAAACCAAAATGATCTCGATCTAGTATTTTACGAGCCCTTATTAAATCAAATTTATCNGTACTATATTNTTCCCAAGGCAAATCTAAATACAATTCTAAATAATTACGTTGAATTCCATATTCTGCAACTTGTGGATTCATCCGTTGCAATTTAGCCAACTCTTTTTCAAAATGTTTAGCGACTTCTTTATTCCAAATTTTCTTTTTGGNACGTTCTCTCATTTCTTCTATTTCTTCTTCAGAAGTATTACCACCTAGTTCTTCTTGAATAGTTTTCATCTGTTGATGAAGNAAATATTCTTTTTGTTGTTGNCTAATATCACTTTCAACTTTAGATTGAATATCGATTCGAAGTGATAATTTTTTCAATTCAATTTCCATAAAACGCAATGTTTCCATTGCACGTAATTTAAGGTCATTNATTTCTAATAGGTTTTGTTTATCACCAACAGAGACATTTAAATTAGAAGAAACAAAATTGATTAAAAANGAACTACTCTCAATGTTTTTAATAGCAAAAGCTGCTTCAGAAGGTATNTTAGGACTNTTTTTAATGATTTTTAATGATTTTTCTTTTATCGAATCAATAATCGCCTTAAACTCTTCATTCTCCTTTGCAGGTCTNGCTTCAGGAACTTCCTTAATAGTTGCAGTCATATACGGAGTTGAAGTGATTANCTCANTAACTTCAAAACGTTTTTGACCCTGTAAAATTACAGTTGTATTACCATCAGGCATTTTTAGTACCCTTAATATTTTTGCAACCGTACCCACNTTGTTAATATCTTTTAATTCTGGATTTTCTACATTTTCATCTATTTGAGAAACGACACCAATAATTTTATTCNCTTTATTNGTTTCTTTAATTAATTCGATAGATTTATCACGTCCGGCAGTAATGGGTATTAC
Organism: Flavobacteriaceae bacterium; assembly: GCA_002713705.1. Lineage (GTDB taxonomy): Bacteria > Bacteroidota > Bacteroidia > Flavobacteriales > Flavobacteriaceae > Marifrigoribacter. The sequence continues at coordinate 30,419 of PAUJ01000035.1, read as the reverse complement.
CACACCAGGAAAAAGCACCGTATTTCGCAAAGGCAAAATNGGGAGTATTTCTGGCAACTCTTCTTTATTCATCGCTTCTTCGTCTTCAGGAGTCATTAAAGGAATTAATTCTGCATCTTCATTTAAATCTTGAAATGACAAACTGTCGAGAGATGTTATTTTTGATCTAGCCATATATTTATTTAGGACATAATGGCACAACTATTGTATTTGAAATAGTAGGGCATTATGTATTATATTTTATTAATCTTATTTACGTTACTGAAATTCAGCCGTTAGCTTTATTACAATCTTTATTTATAAATGAATTAGTTCAATTGTTATGCCATTTTAATCGCTGCTAATAGTATTGATTAAATAAATTTCAAAAACTAATAAATAAGAAAACCATTATTTTAGATATACTATCTTTAGTGTAACAAATGTTATCATTGCTACACTAATTAAATAATAAAAAAAAAACGAAAATGAAAAATCCAATACATTATTTTTTATTAATAGCATTAACGTTATTAACTTTTACTACTAGTAATGCTCAATTTAAAAAAGTAAAAGGTAACGGTAACGTCACTACTAAAAAACATTTAACTTCAGATTACCATAAAGTAGATATAGTAGGTTTTATGGATGTAAAATTAGAAAAAGGCACAGAGGGTAACATTACGGTTAAAACCGATGATAATATACATGAATATGTTAGTATTGAATCTAATAAAGGTGTTTTAAAGATTAAAATTAAAAACAATATTAATATTAGCACTAAAAAAGGACTACATATAACGGTACCTTTTAAAGACTTAGACAACGTTTCACTTACAGGATCTGGAGATGTTTTAACTAATAGTCAAATAAAAAGTGATCAATTTGAAGCTGAAGTAACAGGAAGCGGTGATATGATTCTTGATGTCGATTCTAATAGAATTGACGCTAAAGTAACTGGTTCTGGTGATTTAAAAATTACCGGTAATACTACCCATTTGGAAATTAAAGTAACTGGTAGCGGTGATTTTGATGGTGATTCTTTAAATTCCCAAAACGTTCAAGCTTATGTCTCAGGCTCAGGAGATGCTAGAGTAGTGGCAAAAAATAGTATAAAAGCTAGAGTTAATGGATCTGGAGATATAAACTATTCAGGAAACCCCAGTAAAAGTGACACTAAAGTTATGGGTACTGGAGATATAAGTTCTAACTAACAATATAGTTTAAACCACAAAAAAGCCTCCTAAATTAATTCAGGAGGCTTTTTTTTATGTTAAAAATAGATACTTTATTAAAATTCTAACGTAAACTCACCTTCAGTAACTATATATTCTGTTGGATCTTGACTTGTTTGATCTATTGCAGAAAATGAAAAAGTCCCTTCAATTATTCTAGCTCCCAAATCATAATCCAAAATAGTTAAGCTTCCTGGGCTAGAGATATAAGTCATTGAAACGCCAATTTCTGGAGTGTATTGACTAAATTTCTCACTTCCATCAATGAGGTTAGTTGTTAATTCATAGGTTCCAACTTCAATATTTTTTGGAAAAAATAATCCCATTTTTTGACCTGTATTAGAAACAATGGCAGTTATGTTAAATCTAGAAACTCCATTAAATATAGATTCTCCTACAAAAATAGAATCTGGACCAAAAACTTCATCATCAATCGTTGCAGTGAAACTGGTAACCGTATCTCCAGGAGATGAAATATAATCTACTTTAAAATTACCTTCCGTAATCTCAGCTACCGTTTGATCTGGTCCTACTGGATCAGTTGCAGTGAAATTGAAAGTTGCTTCTATAATTCCCGTAAAGGTATTAAACCTAGTAATGGTGATTTTTCCTGGGTTGGAGGTTAAATTCTCTCCAATTGAAGCAGGATTGTAAAGGCCTATTAGCTTTGTACCGTCGGAAAGAGCTAACATATCGTAAGTTCCAAGACCTAAATCTTCCGGAATATCAATTCGCAAAATTTCTCCTTCTTCATTCACAGCAACAATCTTAACAACAGATACTCCTGCTACATCATTTAATGTAGTTGTTACCGATTCACTATCAAAATCAACACCATCTACTTTTGCAAAAAACACATCATTAATTGGTGTTCCACCACCACCTTGGTCTTCGTTAGTAAAATTAATTTTATTGAAAATTCCATTAGTAATCTCTTCATCTTCGATAACTGGATTTCCAGCAGCATCTAATATTGGATTCCCAGTAGCATCTATAGCGAATCTAGTTCCTGTAAAACTAAAGGTTCCAGAAATTTTTAAATTTTCAATATCAAACTCAGTGATACTTAATTGACCTGAAGCTCCAGATGTACCAAAAGAAACATAAGAGTTACTCGTTGCGGTTTCAAAATAGGAAGCACTGTTATCAGTCCCTAATCCAGCGGTTAAATTAAATGTTCCAATATCAGGATTTCCAACAATCAAGACAATACTTTCTCCAGTTTCTAGTATAGAACCTGTTATGGTTAAAACATTAGAAGTACTTAATGTTCCAACTGCAGCATCAGCAGTAAATCTATTAAACCCTATATCAGCTCTAAAGCCACCCTCATCTATGTTAATTATATCCTCATTCTGAGGAAACTCTCCTTCTAGTGGCTCATTAATACAAGCAGAAAAATTAATAAGGACAATTAAGGCTATTGTCCATTTTAAGAGTTCAAATTTCTTCATAATTAGTTTTTATTTCATAATAACAACAAACATAAATAAAAATTGTGGAGTTTTACTTATTTCTTGGGATTCTAAATAATAAAAGTGCGCCAATTATAAAAAAAACTACTAAAAACAGAATAGAATTACGCATACTTCCAGTTAATTGATCAATGATACCGTATATTAACATTCCAATTACAATCCCTATTTTTTCAGAAACATCGTAAAAACTAAAATAAGAGGCGGTATCTTTTGTTTCTGGTAAAAATTTTGAATAAGTAGATCTTGATAAAGCTTGTATGCCACCCATGACCATACCAACAAAACCAGCAGTGGCATAAAATTGAAGAGGAGAGGTAATAAAAAATGCTACTATGCATATTAAGGCCCAAATCCCATTAATTACGATTAATGTAGTTACATTTCCATATTTTTCTGAAGCTTTTGAGGTTAATTGAGCCCCAACAATTGCAACTAATTGTATAATTAAAATACTTGAAATTAAGCCAATTGTTTTTTGATCATCATCTCCCCAATTTATCTCTTGTTCTCCAAAATAAGCAGCAACCAACATTACCGTTTGAACTGCTATACTGTAAACAAAAAATGCAGATAAGTAACTTTTAAGCACTAGGTTTTCAGACAATGATTGATATACACCCCTTAACTCTTTAAAGCCATCTAGTAAAATCCTCCATGAAATTTTATTATTAGATTTATTTCCTTTTGGCAAATAATAAAAAGTATATTGACTAAAAACAATCCACCAAATTCCTACAGAAATAAAAGAATATTTCATTGCTAGTATTTTTGCAGCACCGTCATCGCCCAATCCAAAGGTATCTGGCATCATTATCATTGCCAAATTAAATAATAACAAAATAACACTTCCTATATACCCTAATGAAAATCCTTTTGCACTCAATCGATCTTGTTGTTCTGGAAATGCTACATCCGGTAAATAGGAATTATAAAATACCCAACTACTCCAAAAACCAACTAATGCCAAAAAATATAACAATAAACTAACCAAAATATTTTCTAAACTAAAAAAATATAAACCCATACAAGAAAAGGCTCCCAAATAACAGAAAAATTTCATAAAAACTTTTTTATTACCTACAAAATCAGCAATACCAGAAAGAATTGGAACTAATAAAGAAATGATTACAAATGCAGCAGCTGTCGTGTAAGTAATAAGTGGGGTGCTTCTTATTTCACCTCCAAAAATAGTGATTGAATTAATTCCTGCAGAACTAAACAGTGCTTGATAATAAATTGGGAATACAGCAGATGCGATTACTAAACTATAAACTGAATTTGCCCAATCGTAAAATGCCCAAGCATTCAATAATTTTTTACTTCCCTTTTTCAGGTATTGCATATTAAATATTATAATTAATTAAGACCAAAAAATATTAGAAGATGATTTTAATTATTGTGATATTAAAACTTTTAAAGATACTAATTTTTCTATATTTACAACCTGTATTTTGTTTTGGAATGAATTTTGCAATTAAATACAAAAAAAATAATAATTATGAAAAAACTATCTTTACTATTCACACTTTGCGCATTCGTTTTATTAATTTCTTGTACTGGACCTGCTGGACCTCCAGGTTATTCAGAATTAGGTAAAGTATTTGAAGCTACTGCAAATTTTAATCCTAATAATAGTTATAGTAGACTCGTATCATTTCCATCAGATATAGTAGTTTACGAATCTGATGTTGTTTTAGTTTATTTATTAGAAGAAGTAGTCGATGGTAGTATTGATGTGTGGAGTCAATTACCTCAAACTTATTTTCTAAATCAAGGAACGTTATTATATACATTTGACCATACTTATATAGATGTAAATATCTTCTTAGATGCAAATTTCAACTTAAATACCCTTGGTGCTGAATACACTGACAACCAAATATTTAGAATAGCAATTCTTCCAGCTGAATATGCAAACAGCAACCTAGGAATGAATGAGTTAATGAATAAATTTCAACTAGAAGTTTCAGACATTCAATTATTATCAAACTAATAGTGTGTAAATCACATATTTTATAAAAATTAAACATTATAATTTAGAATGAAAAACGTTGCATTATTGTTATTAAGTATTGTATTATTTAGCTGTAACACAAAAGCTCAGTCAAAGAAAGGTACAGATGTTTTTCCTATCACTAAGACCGAAGCAGAATGGAAAGAAAAACTAAGCCCACAAGAATATTATATCTTGCGCGAAAAAGGCACTGAACGTCCCTTTTCGAGTGAATTTAATAAAAACCAAAACAAGGGTACATACATCTGTGCAGCTTGTGACACCCCCTTATTTAAAAGTGAACATAAATTTGATAGCGGTTCTGGTTGGCCAAGTTTTGATCGTGAAATAAAAGCCAATGTAGAATTCTCAACTGATAATGACTTACTATACACTAGAACGGAAGAACATTGCGCCAGCTGTGGTGGTCATTTAGGTCATGTTTTTAACGATGGCCCTGCTAACACGACTGGCTTGAGACATTGCATTAATGGTGCGGCACTTAAATTTATTCCCATAAAAGTGATGGATGAAAAATAATATATTCCCAAATCAAAAACCTGAAGAATACTGGAAAGAGAAACTTTCAAAGGAAGCCTACCATGTGTTGCGTGAAAAAGGAACAGAACGTCCATTCACCGGGAAGTTTAATCTTCATTTTGAAAACGGCAGCTATCAATGTGGTGCCTGCAATGTTCCGTTATTTAAAAGTAGCCAAAAGTTTGAAAGTGGTTGTGGTTGGCCCTCTTTTGATGACGCAATTGAAGGAAGTATAAAAAATGTATTGGATAAAAGTCTTGGAATGGTGCGAACAGAGATTGTCTGCAATAACTGTGGTGGTCACATCGGTCATCTTTTTAACGATGGTCCAACCGAAACTGGACAACGTTATTGTGTAAATTCTTTATCTATCGATTTTAAGAAAGATTAATTTTTTAATTAATATTAAAACAACGTCTATAATTATATTCTTTTTTGGAATTGATTTATGATGCTTTTTTATTGCATTACATATACATTTTGTAATTTCGCATTTTAGAAAACTAATAAAAAGCATTAAAATGAGCAAATACGATATTATAGTTTTAGTAAGTGGTCCTGGCGGATATGTTACCGCCATTAGAGCATCACAACTAGGTTTTAAAACCGCAGTTATAGAAAAAGAAAGTTTAGGTGGTGTTTGCCTTAATTGGGGCTGTATTCCAACTAAAGCATTGCTTAAAAGCGCTCAAGTATTCGATTATTTAAAACATGCAGAAGATTATGGTTTAAGTTTAGAAAATCCAGATAAAGACTTCACCAAAGTGGTAGAACGTAGTCGTGGAGTTGCGAATGGAATGAGTAAAGGTGTTCAGTTTTTAATGAAAAAAAATAAGATTGATGTCATCAATGGTTTTGGAAAATTAAAACCAGGAAAAAAAGTGGAAGTTGACGGAAAAGAATATACCGCAGACCACATAATAATAGCTACAGGATCTCGCTCAAGGCAATTACCAAATATACCTCAAGATGGTAAAAAAGTAATTGGATATAGAGAAGCTATGACTTTAAAAAAGCAACCTAAAAGTATGATTGTAGTAGGTAGTGGTGCAATTGGAGCTGAATTTGCACATTTTTACAATGCCATGGGAACCAAGGTAACTATTGTTGAATACTTACCAAATTTAGTTCCTCTAGAGGATGAAGAAGTATCTAAGCAATTTGAACGCTCATTTAAAAAAGCAGGAATTAAAGTAATGACAAACTCTTCTGTTGAAAGTGTTGACACCTCAGGGAAAATGATAAAAGCGAGTGTTAAAACTAAAAAAGGAGAAGAAATTTTAGAAGCTGAAATTGTGCTTTCTGCTGTAGGAATAAAATCAAATTTAGAAAACATTGGTTTAGAAGAGGTAGGAATTGTTGTAGATCGTGATAAAATAGTAGTAAATGATTGGTACCAAACTAACATCCCAGGTTATTATGCTATTGGAGATATAACTCCCGGTCCTGCATTAGCACATGTAGCATCAGCAGAAGGTATTACTTGTATTGAAAAAATAAAAGGAATGCATATAGAATCAATTGATTACGGAAATATTCCTGGATGTACCTATGCGACACCTGAAATTGCTTCTGTTGGATACACTGAAAAACAAGCCATCGAAAAAGGATATGACATTAAAGTTGGAAAATTTCCGTTTTCAGCTTCTGGAAAAGCAAGTGCCGCTGGAACTAAAGAAGGCTTTGTAAAAGTGATTTTTGATGCTAAATACGGTGAGTGGTTAGGATGCCATATGATTGGCGCTGGCGTAACCGATATGATTGCGGAAGCTGTTTTAGGAAGAAAATTAGAAACTACCGGGCACGAAGTTTTAAAAACGATACATCCACATCCGACCATGAGTGAGGCGGTAATGGAAGCTGTTGCTGACGCTTATGGTGAAGTAATACATCTTTAAAAATTTACTACACAAGGATAAAAACGCTCTATGAAAATAGGGCGTTTTTATAAAAAACTTTTTAGTGCCAATTCATAGCTTTTCAAGCCAAAACCCAATACAATTCCTTTTGCATTTGGAGAAACATAAGAATGATGTCTAAACTCTTCTCGAGAAAAAGTATTAGATATATGTACCTCAACTACTGGTGTTGTTATCCCTTTAACTGCGTCACCAATGCCTACTGAGGTGTGTGTATATGCAGCAGCATTCAAAATAATTCCATCAAATGTGAAACCAACCTCCTGAAGCTTATCAATAAGCTCTCCTTCTATATTAGATTGAAAGTAAGATAAATTGAGTGTTGAATATTTTTTTTGTAAATTATTAAAGTAATCCTCGAAAGTTTGATCCCCGTAAATAAGAGGTTCACGTCTGCCTAGTAAATTTAAATTGGGACCATTAATGATGACTATATTCATATTATAAAATTACAAAAAATAGAATTACTTTCCTTTAATAAATAAAAAGAAAAAATTGTGCATTTTATAGAAAAAAAAAAAAACTCGAAGCTTTGCTTCGAGTTTTAATATTTTATTTGATTAACAATTAAAATTTATACGTTAAACCGAATTTAATATCGTATAAATCTAATGAAAATCCAAACGTGTTAGTAGCTTCAGCTCCATCAGTATCTAGTTTTGAACTACCATAACCTAATGAACCAATACCAGCTCTTAATGCAAAAGAATCTGAAATAAAATAATTCATTCCAGGAGTTAAACCTATAAACCATGAATTTAATTTAGAATCAGGAACACCTTGCTCAGCTGAAGTGTAATCAAATCCACCTCCTACAGCAAAAGAAAATTGTTTTGCTGGTGAAAAGAAATAAATTGCTCCAATAGCAGCACCAAAGGCTGAACTATCATCAGTTCCTGCATCAGAAAAAGTCAAATCTGCTTCTAAAGCAACATTATCGGATAAAAAATATCCAATTGCTGGGGAAATACTATAAGCAGTATTTGAGTTACCATCTTTACTTACACTTGCAAGTCCTACAGAACCTGAAATATATAAATCTGATTTTGCAAAACCTCCTTCTGAAATGTATTGTTCATCTTTAGCATTTGCTGTTGAAAATACGAAAACTGCTATTGCAGTAAATAATAATAAATTTTTCATAATATTAATTGTTTTGATTATTGTCAATTAAAATTAAATAAAGAAAAGCATTATTATACCACAATAAAAATACGTTATTAACATTAAGTTGTTAATAACTAAAAAATAAATAAACTACGTAACTTATTGTTTTTAAATCATTTACATAAAATAAAAAAAATATTTAATGCGTTTTTAAAATAGTTTTAATAATTATCAACAATTTAACACACTCTAAAAAAGACTAAATTTAAAGAAGTGTCCATCCAATGGATAGGCTAAAAACCTGGTTTTTTACATCGGCTACATCAGGAAAAACTTCAGTAAGACCAAAATTATAACGACCGTCAACTCTAAAGCCCAAGGGTAAATCTAAACCAAGCCCTACAACACCCGAAACATCATTTGATTCGGTTGGATAAACGTCACCATCGCTTACTATGAAACCAAGTTGAGGACCAAGATGTATATTAAGCCTTTTAATAAGGTAATATTTAAAGACCACAGGTACATTTACATAACTTAAATCAACTTTACCAAGATCCAATTCAGCGCCTTGTTGTGAATAAAGTGCATCTGCTTGTATCGCAATCTTGTCGTTAAATTTAATAGTAAAAAATGCACCAAGGTTTAAACCAGTTTTAGTATCTACGTTTGGAAAATCAGTCAGTGTTGTAAAATTTGCACCTACTTTAATACCGAGATCTATTCCTTGTGAAAATGATTTTAAACTCAAAAAGATTAACGAAATAAAAATAATTTTTTTCATAATGTTTGTTTATAATGCTTGTTTATAATGTTTGTTTATAAATTTTGTTTATCAAATATATAAATTTTTAGATTTGTTTTAGAAACATTTAAGCCTTATGTTTATGAAATTTAATTAATTATTGTAAAAAAGATGGATTGGTTTGGTGCTTTAAAATACTATCAAGACTATTTAAAAATAGAAAGAGGATTATCTGATAATTCCATCGAAAACTATTCCTTCGATATTAAAAAACTCATAAAATGGCTTGAAACTTCGTCGACAAAAGTTACTCCATTAAAAATTAATAGAGAAATTCTACAAGAATTTATTTATCATATTGCAAAAGAAGTTAATCCTCGTTCTCAAAGTAGAATCATATCTGGCTTAAAGGGTTTTTTTAATTATTTAATTTTTGAGGAATATAGAGCTACTAATCCATTAGATCTTATTGAAAGCCCAAAAATAGGAAGAAAATTACCAGATACGCTTTCTATTAAAGAAATTGATGCAATTATTTCAATCATAGACTTAAGCAAGCCACAAGGGGAACGTAATAGAGCAATTATTGAGGTATTATATGGTTGTGGATTGCGGGTTTCAGAATTGATAAGTTTAAAAATATCCGATTTGTTTTTTGATGAAGGTTTTATTAAAGTTACCGGAAAAGGAAACAAGCAACGTTTTGTTCCAATAGGTTCTTTAACTATTAAATTTATTGATATTTATAGGAATGAAATTAGAGTCCATCAAGTTATTAAACCCAATGCTCAAGACAGCTTGTTTTTAAATCGACGAGGGGATGAGTTAACAAGAGCGATGATTTTTAACATCGTAAAAGAATTAACGGAAAAGGCAGGAATACAAAAAAACATAAGCCCTCACACTTTTAGACATTCATTTGCAACTCATTTATTAGGAAATGGAGCAGATCTTAGGGCTATTCAACAAATGCTTGGGCATGAAAGCATTACTACTACTGAAATTTATACCCACCTAGACAAAAGACACTTAAGCCAAATTATAAATAATTTTCATCCAAGAAGATAAGTATTATTGATCAATTATTAGAATTATATTTAGCAATAACTCCATTTCAAAACCTAAGGATCTAAATATCCACGATTTATTTTGCAATAGTTACCGCTCTTGTCTCTCTAATAACTGTGACTTTTACTTGACCAGGATAAGTCATTTCAGTTTGAATTTTTTGTGAAATATTAAATGATAATTCAGAGGCTTTTTCATCACTTACCTTCTCACTTTCAACCATCACACGAAGCTCACGTCCAGCTTGAATTGCATATGCTTTATTTACACCTTTAAAACCAAAAGCAACATCCTCTAGATCTTTTAAACGTTGTATATACGAATCCAACACCTGACGTCTTGCCCCAGGCCTAGCTCCACTTATGGCATCACAAACTTGAATTATTGGGGATAATAAACTCGTCATTTCTATCTCATCATGATGGGCACCAATAGCATTGCAAACATCTGGTTTTTCTCCATGCTTTTCAGCCATTTGCATTCCTAATAAAGCGTGAGGAAGTTCTGTTTCTGTTTCAGGAACTTTTCCAATATCATGCAATAATCCGGCTCTCTTAGCTAATTTAGGATTCAAACCTAATTCTGAAGCCATCACACCACAAAGCTTAGCTACTTCACGAGAATGATGTAATAAATTCTGACCATAAGAAGAACGGAATTTCATACGTCCAACAGCTTTAATTAATTCTGGATGCAATCCATGAATCCCTAAATCGATAACAGCACGCTTTCCTACTTCTTTAATCTCTTCTTCTACCTGATGAGTGGTCTTTTTAACTACTTCTTCAATTCGAGCTGGATGAATACGCCCATCGGTAACTAATTTATGTAAAGACAAACGAGCAATTTCTCTTCTTACGGAATCAAAACAAGATAAAATAATTGCATCTGGAGTGTCATCTACTATAATCTCTACTCCAGTTGCAGCTTCAATTGCACGAATATTTCTTCCTTCACGTCCAATAATTCTACCCTTAACATCATCACTTTCTAGATTAAAAACAGAGACACAATTATCTATTGCTTCTTCTGTTCCTATTCGTTGTATCGTATTTATAATAACTTTTTTGGCTTCCTGTTGGGCTGTTAATTTAGCTTCTTCTAATGAAGTTTGAATGTATGCCATTGCATCTGTTTTGGCCTCATCTTTTATCGTTTCCATTAACTGAACTTTTGCATCTTCGGCAGATAAACTAGAAATAACCTCTAGTTGCTCAACTTGTCGGCGATGCATTTTATCAACTTCAGTTTGCTTTTTATCTAAAAAAGAAATGCGTTCATCACATTCTTTTTTCTTTTGTTCATACTCAGAAATTAAATTTTTTGATTTTGCGAGATCACTGGTAGCTTTTGACTCTTTGTCACGAGTCCTTTTTTCTGATTCAGATATTTTTTTATCCCTATTTAAAATAACTCTTTCATGCTCTGCTTTTAATTCTAAAAATTTTTCTTTAGCCTGAAGCATTTTATCCTTCTTCATGGTTTCTGCATCTATTTCTGCTTGTTTAGAGATATTAGCAGCTCTTTTTTTAGCAGATTTAATGATATCTGAAGCCTTATTTTTCTCTAGTATTTTTGCGATTACAAATCCAATGATTATTGCTACAACGCCTACTATTATCGGTACTATTATATTGTCCATTGTTGATATTATATTTAAACTACTAGCTAAATATAGCTTGAGTTTTATTCATAAAAAAACCTACATTAATAGCTGGGTTTTGTATAAACTCCTTAAAACAAGTTTAGGGTTAATTAGCTGGTCAAGTATCCGCTCTCCCTNGGGACACGGCTCGCTTTTACAACTATAACTCACCCTTTTTAAAAGAATTCGCGTTGAGTTTACCAAAAGTAGTATTAATGTAGGCAGTAACCTTGTTTTAAAGAACGTACGATTTAAAAATCGTGCAACATTTGATTTAATTTATTTAATTTCTCCTCAATATGTTGGCTATCTTCTGTATTATCTATTTTTTTTTGCTCTACTTGAGTCGCAAATTGCAAAGCACACATTGCTAANACATCTTGTTTATCTCTTACAGCATAACTTTTCTCAAACCTTTTAATCATTTCACCTATCTTTTTTGTAGCTTTTCTTAGCCCTTCTTCTTGCTCTGGAGTAGTCGTTAATGGATATACTCTGTCTGCNATGGATAGTTTTATTTTTTGTTGGTTTGACATTTTTTAATTTATTCAGAAAGTTGTGTTATACATTTATCAATTTCCCGAACTAATTCATTTATTTTGAGTTTTGNTTCTCGCTTATATTNATTACTGCCAAGCATCGAATTTGCTAACTTTAATGTAGTACATTCTTCACGCCAATTTTCAATTTCTTTGCTATATTGGTCTTGTTGTGTTATTAAAACTGTAATTTCTTCTTCTAGTTTTGACTTTTTATTCTTCAAGTTCTCATGCTCTTGAAGCAGTTTNCCAACCCTATTCTCAAGAGAATCAACAATTTCTGATAGATTGCTCATTAAAATTTATTTCAATACTCTGTTTACAAAGTTAACAATCGGCGGTTGAAAAGCCAATTAAAAACCACTATATTTTGTATTATTGAATAACTTATCTATTAAATTACNTCAATTCCTCTAATTATTTATAGCGTATTGTTAATTTNACACTATGAAACTACTTAAANTCTTCTTNTTATTTTTTTATTGGTTTACGTTNGCTCAAGATAGTATTCCAACAACATATTTTAACAATCCAATTGAAATTCCTTTAATNCTATCTGGCAGTTTNGGAGAACTTAGAACNGATCATTTTCATAGTGGTATNGACTTAAAAACTCAACAACAAGNAGGAATTCCTNTATATGCNCCTGCAGATGGNTTTGTAAGTAGGATAAAAGTTTCTCATTTTGGATATGGNAAGGCCTTATACATAAAACATCCNAATGGGTATTCTACAGTGTATGCNCATTTAAAAAAATATGNAGANAGCATTCAAAGTTATCTGAAAAATGCTCAATATAAAAAAGAAGTTTATGAAATTGAACTATTNCCAGAAGCCAACCAACTAAANGTAAAGAAAGGTGANCTTATNGCCTANACTGGNAATAGCGGAGGCAGTGAAGGNCCNCATCTTCATTTTGAAATTCGNGATTCAAATTCTAGACCTATGAATCCNTTGCTTTTTGGTATAGAAATTNCCGATACAAAAAAACCCATAGTTTCTAGTNTNTTTGCGTATCCTTTAAGTAAAGATGCNCANATTAATCAATCAGAAAATCGNGTAAAAATAAGGTTGANNCCTCAAAAGGACGGATCCTACAANGCAGAAAANATTACTGCTTTTGGAAAAATTGGTTTCGGAATATCAACCTATGANCAACAAAATGGAGCTTCCAATAAGAATGGAATTTATAAAATTGATACCTATTGTAATGGGAAGGAGAAATTTAAAATAGCTTTTGAAAAATTTTCATTTGCAGAAACAAGGTATTTGAACAGATTTATAGATTATGAATATTTTAAAAACAATAAAAGTCGAGTACAAAAACTTTTTAGACAAACCAATAATCCTTTAAGCATCATACAACTAGAAGATGAAAATGGNTTTATNGATGTGCAAAATCAATTAAATTANANCTATAAAATAGAAGTTACCGATTTTAAAAATAACAAAGTAAGCATATCAATACCCATAAAAGGAGAAGAGTTAGCCATTGTGAAAAAGAGAGAATCAAACATTACTAAAGATTTTATTTATGCTAATGAAGCAACTTCTATAACGAAAGGAAAATTTAATATTTACATACCAACAAATAGTTTTTATGAAGATNTATATNTAGANATTAANGCNAAAGAAGACACNTTGNTATTGCATAAAAACACTATTCCNCTTCATAAAANTATCNGCATTTCAACAGATNTTTCAAATTANAANGACGAGGATATTNACAAGCTTTANATTGGAAGGCTTAACTACAAGAAAGAGCCCTATTATAATTTCACNTNTAGAAAAGGAAATAAATTAACTGCATATACCAAAACACTTGGTTCATTTGTTTTAGTAANAGACAAANGTGNTCCNAAAATTAAAGCGCTNAATTTTNAAGANAACAAATGGATAAGTAAAAACAAAACACTTAAAATAAAAATCACTGACGTTCTNAGTGGAATTAGTTCCTATAGAGCTACNATTAATGGGAAGTTTATATTAATGGAATATAATTANAAAAAAGATGTTCTTACTTATGATTTTGATGATCAAATAATTTCAGAATCTGAAAATAATTTGAAACTAATTGTCATTGATAATGTTGGAAATAATGCTACATTTGANGCAACATTTTTTAGAAAATAAAACTATAAATACATTTGAAAACATATACTTATCTTCTNTTATTTTTATTTTTTATAATTACCGGAAACCTTCTATCACAAAATGCTATCATAAAAGGAGTAGTTCTTGACGAAAAAAACACACCTGTTTCAGAAGTTAATATNGCTACTGATGATGAAGGAACTCAGACAAATTTTGATGGCTTCTTCTCTCTTGAAGTNCCAGCTAATNAAAAATTAACCTTAATTTTTTCTCACGTTACATTTAAAAANATTCAAGTTTCAGTTCCNGCCTTAAGCCCAAATTCAGACTTTGAAATAAATCCGGTGATGAAAATTGATATTGAACAAATTGGTGAAGTTNTAATATCACGAAAAAAAAGAATGCAAATAGAAGGCATTATAACTATAAGTCCTGAAGCAATCCGAAAAATTCCAGGCGCAAATGCAGGAGTTGAAAATTTAATAAAATCGTTACCTGGAGTAAATAGCAATAACGAATTAAGCACACAATACGCTGTTAGAGGTGGNAACTATGATGAAAACTTAGTTTATGTAAACGAAATTGAAGTGTACAGGCCTNTTTTAATTAGAAGTGGACAACAAGAAGGTTTTAGCTTTGTTAANACAGATTTAACTTCGAAAGTTGATTTTTCTGCTGGTGGTTTTCAAGCAAAATATGGTGATAANTTATCNTCGGTATTAGACATAACGTATCGCAAGCCTGTTTCTTTTGANGCAAGTGCTGATTTAAGTTTACTAGGATCAAATGTTTCTGCNGGAGGCGCCTCAAANAATGGACGTTTTACTGGNATCGCTGGGCTGCGTTACAGAAATAATAGTCTGTTTGTAAATTCAAAAGAAACGNAAGCCAATTACAAACCTGTATTNGCAGANGCTCAGGCTTATTTTANNTATAAAATTACCAATAAATTTCAACTTGATTTTTTAGGAAATATATCAATAAANGATTATCAATACGAGCCTTTGANCAGACAAACTAATTTTGGAACTATTGCAGATCCAGTAGCCTTGCTNGTCTTTTACGAAGGACAAGAAAGAGATCAATATCAAACTTATTTTGGAGCTTTAAAAGGAACCTATGTAGTTTCAGAAAGTTATACTGCAAAAATAATTGGGTCTATCTATCATTCAAAAGAACAAGAACACTATGATATATTTGCAGAATATCGATTGGGTGANGTTAATACCGATATTGGAGGAGAAGATCTTGGTGAAGTCGAGTTTACAGAAGGAATTGGATCNCAATTAACACATGCTAGAAACGATCTTGATGCATTATTTATTAATTTAGAACACAAAGGTCTTTTAACTATTGAAGACCACAACATAGAATACGGTATTAAATATACACATGAAGACATTCGTGATCGCATTCAAGAGTATGAAATAATTGATTCCGCAGGGTTTTCTATTCGACCACCCATTGGAGATCTAGGAAANGATCANCCTTATGANCCTTTTGTTTCTCCAATTGTTCCNTATACNGCAGTTAGAGCAATTAACGATGTTCAAATAGATCACATTTCTGGATTTGTACAATGGAGCAAAAGAACAACCNTAGGAAATAGTGATTTATGGCTAAATGCAGGCCTTAGGGCACATAATTGGACTGTTGCCGGAAAAGGNTTAANAAGTAATACCCAAACCGTTTTTAGCCCAAGAGCTCAAATATCATTAAAACCCGATTGGGAANCTGATATGCTTTTTAGAGTCTCAGGTGGTTTTTACCACCAACCACCACTTTATAGAGAGTTACGAGATTCTTTAGGGATTGTTCATCCAGAAGTTAAAGCACAACAATCAATTCATATCGTTTTGGGTAACGATTATAGCTTTGACCTTTGGGAAAGACCATTTACTTTAAATTCTGAAATTTATTATAAATCCCTAACCGATGTCAACCCATATACGTTAGAAAATGTAAGAATACGATACCGTGCAAGAAATAATGCAGTTGCATATGCATATGGTGTAGATCTAAGATTAGCTGGAGAATTTGTACCAGGAACCGAAAGTTGGGTAAGTATAGGTTTTCTTAAAACAGAAGAGAATATTAATGATAGAGGCTATATTTTTAGACCCACAGATCAACGATTAAAATTCGCGGTACTATTTCAAGATTACATAAAGGTGATACCTGATTTAAAGTTATATCTTAATTTAACCTATAATACGGGTCTACCAGGAGGTTCACCAAGTTATGCTGACCCTTACGACTACCAAACTAGATTACCTGATTATAAAAGAGCTGATGTTGGCTTTTCATATGTATTAATCAATGAAAATAAATTAAAAAAATCTGGTTTTTTCAAACCTTTTAAAGAACTTACTGTAGGGCTGGAAATTTTTAATATTTTTGATGTACAAAATTCAATTACGAACACATTTGTCAGGGATGTTTACACAAAAGTGCAGTATTCAATTCCTAACTATTTAACTCCTCGTGTTTTTAATTTAAGAACTACTATGAGATTTTAGAATTCAAATTAAAATTGAATGATACCTTTTAATGTTTCAATAACATAATCAACTTCTTCCTTAGTGTTGAATGTTGAAAATGAAAATCGAAGTGAAGGTTTTTGCATATCTTCTTCGGAAAGTATTTCAGCTAGAACATGAGAACCTCCTATGCTTCCACTTTGGCAAGCAGAACCTTTTGAGCAAGCTATCCCTTTTAAATCTAATTGAAATAATAACATCGTCCCAATTTCTGGCTTCATTGGTAACAATACATTTAATAAAGTATAAGTACTTAAGGAATCATCTCCGCAATAACCATTTAATTTTGAATTTGGTATTTCTTGGAGAAGTCGATCTTTAAAATAATTTTTAATAGACTTAATATATTTCATCTCTTTCTCCAAATTACTATAAGAGATTTGCAAAGCTTTGTTTAATCCAGCTATTGCATATACCGATTCCGTTCCAGCTCTTAATCCTCTTTCTTGCTGNCCTCCTACAATTANNGGTTTTAATCNTGAGTTTTTTCGAATAAATGCAAAACCAACTCCCTTTGGTCCATGAAATTTATGTGCAGCTACTGCAGCAAAATCAATTGGAATTTCAGAGAAATTTAAATTATAATGACCAACAGATTGCACCGTATCACTATGAAATAAAGCATTGTTTTCTTTACATAAATCTGCAACTTTTTTTAAATCAATNCGATTTCCTATCTCGTTATTTACATGCATTAAGCTTACTAATGTTTTACTAGAGTTGTCATTNAGTAANTTATNTAAATGATTATANTCTATCATTCCATTCGCATCTAAATTCACNTAATTAACGTTTAAATTATAATTTAANCNCAGNTCNTCAATAGCNTGCAATACTGCATGATGCTCAATTTTACTTGTAATTATTCTAGTAACTTTCAANTCACGAACACAACTATTAAGAATTAAATTATCTGCTTCTGTACCACCNGAAGTGAAAATTATTTCAGCAGCTGATACTTTAAAAATTGATGCAATTTCTTTTCGACAATTTTCTAATATTGATTTTGAAGACCTACCAATAGCGTGTGTAGAAGANGGGTTACCGTATTCANTTAAAGCCTCAGAGANNTCTAGNACAACTTCATCTCTAACCTNNGTAGTTGCTGCATTATCAAAATAAACTGTCTTCATANTTGTNGAAAATAANAAAAAATAATGANTTGATNNTNGCCAAAAATACTAAATTTTATAGTTTCATAATAAAGAAAATTGTTTATTTGTATACATTTATTTGTTATGCGTAAATTATTTTTTATTNTNATTNTTTTTANCTTACTCTNCTCTTGTAATGATGGCGANATCATAGTNACAGATTTCAACTTTGAAACTTCGAATTTAAATAATTGTGGTGGCCCTGGAGCTTATATTTTTTATAATATAAACAACTCTTTATCCGCAGAGAGTATTTCTTTAATTTTAGAAACTTCAGATATTTTATTTTTTGAATCCGGAACTGTAGAATACGTTTTAAACGGCAATACATATGTTGTTGATTATCGTAAATACNATGGTGATATTACAGATAGTTATTTTTGCAGTAACATTCCNCCAACN
Source organism: Flavobacteriaceae bacterium (assembly GCA_002713705.1). Taxonomy (GTDB): domain Bacteria; phylum Bacteroidota; class Bacteroidia; order Flavobacteriales; family Flavobacteriaceae; genus Marifrigoribacter. Next base: position 11,981 of record PAUJ01000035.1, on the reverse strand, counting down.
AGNCCTNGTGTAAGTATAGAATATTTNGGAGCATCAGGTATTGCTTNACTTACAACTATTGTAACTAGAGATGATGAAGATGGAATTGAAGAAGACCNAGAAAGTAATNTAGATACGGATAACGANGGATTATTAAATTATTTTGACAATGACGANGATGGAGATAATGTACCTACTGTTAATGAGTTAGGTGCTGGTTTTTTATCCGGANACAATGAATTNCCTNTAGATACTGATAATGATGGAATTTTTGATTATTTAGACATTGATGATGATGGAGATACCATATTNACACGCTANGAAGATGCCAATGGAGATTTAGACCCTACTAATGATTTTACNGNTACTAGTGATGATCCNGATTATTTAACNGCAGCTATTNCAAATAGTAATNCCATAGATCAATACAGAATACATTCTTACCAAATAACAAGTGATATTGAGTTGGTNNTTAATAATTTAGTATTGGTAAATGGNTCTGAAGAAATTACAAAGGAAACCATGATNCTTGGAAATAAAAGTGGTGTGATNGATGGAANTATTTCTNTAACACCCGANTTNAATTNAGTTATTTTTTATTTTGAAANAAGTAAACTTCCGTTGCTCCAATTCCATACTTTTGATAATCNGCATCNTANAACTTNAGNTGNCCTTCGTATTCTTTTAATAGTCGNTGTAATTCATAACGTAAAACNCCTTCTCCNACNCCATGAATAAAAACGATACGNTGNATNNTTTTTGAAATNGCAAATGTNATNTTATNCCTTGCNGTATCTAATTGTATNTTCAACATTNNAAAATTATCCAGTCCTCTNGTTTTTGGNACNAATTGNTGGATATGCAAATCTACNTCCATTGGAGGNAGGNTTCTATCTTTAGATTTTACTTTCGGTATGTTTTTATTCTTTTTCTGTTCCTTTTCTGAAATNATTTCAGAAATATTTTGAAGAGAAATAGTTAAATCAGAAAAATCATTAGANTCATATACCAATTCTTTTTCTAAGATANTGATATTCAAAACCATCTGAATCTATTATTGTTATTTTATTTTTTGATATNGCAGTAACTTCNCCAGATATATCTTCATCTAATACAGAAACTTTATCTCCAATTTTCATACNNCAAATAAAGCAAATAATTATTAATAATTATCTTTTTANCATAAAATATAAAAGCGGCNATTAGCCGCTTTTATATTTTATGNTATGTTTATTCNATTTAAATTTNAAATTCATTAATTGTTTTCTTAATAATTGCTAAACAATCNATAATTTGTTCTTCTGTCATTACTAAAGGTGGGGCAAATCGAATAATATTACCATGAGTAGGTTTCGCTAATAATCCATTATCTCTTAATTTCAAACAAATATCCCAAGCAGTTGAACTATCTTCTGTATCGTTTATCAAAATTGCATTTAANAANCCTTTACCTCTAACTCCAATAATCAAATTGGTAGTTTCAATAAACTTTGAAAGCTGNTCTCTAAATAANTCACCNAANCGTTCTGCATTCTCAGCAAGCTTTTCATCCTTAACNACTTNTAAGGCGGCTATTGCAACAGCAGATGCTATNGGATTACCTCCAAAAGTAGATCCGTGTTGACCAGGCTTTATAACGNTCATTATTTCATTACAAGCTAAAACTGCAGAAACAGGATATACTCCACCACTAACTGCTTTTCCTAAAATTAAAATATCTGGTTTTACATCGGGTACACCACTACAATCTTTNTTTGGNCAGCTACAATTACCACAAGTAGCCAATAAGCGTCCTGTTCTTGCAATACCAGTTTGTACTTCGTCTGCAATAAATAATACATTGTATTTTTCACATAACTCTTTAGCTTTGGACAAATAATCTTTAGAAGGAACATAAACTCCTGCTTCTCCTTGAATTGGTTCAACTAAAAATCCAGCAATATTTGAATTGTTTTTTAAAACATCTTCTAATACTTCTAAATTATCATATTCGATTTTAATAAAACCATCGGTATAAGGGCCAAAGTTTTTNCGTGCATCTTTATCATTTGAAAATGAAATAATGGTGGTNGTTCTTCCATGAAAATTATTTTCACATACTATTATTTCTGCTTTATTTTCCTCAATACCTAATTTTTCATAAGCGTACTTTCTACAAAGTTTAATAGCTGTTTCGACAGCTTCTGCACCACTATTCATAGGTAATACTTTATCAAAATTAAAATATTCACAAATATACTTTTCATAGTTACCTAAAGTATCATTATGAAATGCTCTTGATGTTAAGGTNAGTTTTTTTGCTTGTTCCGTTAAAGCATTAATAATTTTTGGATGACAATGACCTTGATTTACAGCTGAATATGCNGANANAAAATCATANTATTTTTTNCCTTCTACATCCCATACAAATACTCCTTCTCCTCNTTCTAGGACTACAGGAAGTGGATGATAATTATGGGCTCCAAATTCATTTTCTAAATCGATTGCTTTTTGTGATGAAGTCTTTTCTATTAAGTTCATAACATATAAATTTAAATTAAAATAAATGTAATTCCTACTGTACCTTTATTCTTTCGAAGACTCGAAAATTCAGCGGAGGAGAGAAATNATCCTTCGGAATGCAATTTACTAAAATTTAAGTACTCCAAAAATCATTTTAAAAATTAAATTTNGTNCCCATAAATAAAATATCAAAATATATTTGATTTTCTAACACAGAGTTTTAATGCTATTCTTATTTTTGTAGTTATGGCTAGAAAAAAANAAAANAAGGTTTTTGAAAATATTGAAATTACCGATGCAGGCGCTAAAGGAAAAGCAATCGGTTTTGCAGCAGACGGAAAAGTAATTTTCATCAANAATGCTGTNCCAGGTGACATTTGTTCCGTGCAGATCACTAAAAAAAGAAAAAGNTATTACGAGGGAAGAGCCATTTCATTTTCTAATTTATCCAATAAAAGAGTACAAGCTAAATGTGAATTTTTCGGAACCTGTGGAGGTTGTAAATGGCAATACATGGGCTATGAACACCAACTATTTTTCAAACAAAAGGAAGTTGAGAATAACTTGAAACGCATTGGGAAAATTGAATTACCNNATGTCTCACCAATTTTAGGTGCTAAANANCAGTATTATTATCGTAATAAAATGGAGTTTTCTTTTAGTGATAGTAAATGGTTAACATTAGATCAGATTAAAAGTGATGAAATTATTGAAAATAGAAATGCTCTTGGATTTCANATTCCAGGAATGTGGGATAAGATANTAGATATAGATTCTTGTCATTTACAAAGAGACCCTAGTAATAACATTCGAAACTTTGTGAAAAATAAAGCGGAAGAACTAAAGCTTACATTTTACAATAACAGAAAACAGGAAGGTTTCTTAAGAACNCTTATGATACGAACCTCTACAACTGGAGATTTAATGGTTTTAGTTCAATTTTTTCATGAAGATAAAGTCAATTTAGAATTACTAATGGAAGCAATCGGAAATGAATTTNCAGAAATAACCTCCTTACTATATGTANTTAATTCAAAAGGAAACGATACTTTATACGATCAAGATGTAATTTGCTTTAAGGGTGAAGATNATATNTTTGAAGAAATGGAAGGTCTTCGTTTTAAAATAAATGCAAAATCTTTTTATCAAACTAATTCTGAGCAAGCNTACGAATTATATAAAATAACTAGAGATTTTGCTNAGTTAACAGGAAATGAAATTGTTTTTGATTTATATACAGGTACNGGNACAATTGCACAGTTTATTTCTAAAAAAGCAAAAAAAGTAATCGGAATTGAATCNGTACCNGANGCTATNGATGCGGCTAAGGAAAATGCAAAATTAAATAATATTAAAAATNCAGCATTTTATGTTGGAGATATGAAAAAAGTCTTTAATNATNANTTTATTGANCNACATGGTATTCCCGATGTAATTATTACCGANCCACCAAGAGATGGAATGCATAAAGATGTTGTAGAACAACTGCTGAAAATTTCAGCAAATAAAATTGTTTATGTAAGTTGCAATAGCGCAACNCANGCTNGGGACTTAGCAATATTAGACGAAGATTATAAAGTAACAAAAANNCAAGCGGTAGATATGTTCCCACAAACATTTCATGTAGAAAATGTTGTACTTTTGGAAAAAAGAAACAAATAGCAATCAAACTATGATTCAAAAAATAGTTTTATTATTCTTAATTGTCGGTATAACGTCAGCTTGCACAAAAGATGATATTTGTACAAAAGAAACTCCTACGACTCCTCTTCTTGTAATAAAATTTAAAAACAAGATAAATCCCTTGTTATCAAAAAATGTTACAAATTTAACAGTGACAACTATAGTTAACAACGATAGTATCGATATTTATAAATCTCAAACTACAGATTCTATATTAATCCCATTAAACACTGGAACAAATAATACAAAGTACTTATTTACTGAAAACAACACTTCAAGTAATTCAGGTAATACTGATAACGTAAATTTCTCCTATCAAAGAGATAATATTTATATAAATAGAGCTTGTGCTTTTAAAGTTATTTTTAAGGAATTAATTACACAATTAGAAATCGTTGAAGGTGAAAATTGGATTAGTGAAATTGAAGTTAATAAATCAAAAGTCGAAAATGAAGATGAAACACACGTTACTATTTTTCATTAGTCTTCTGTTTTTTGGTACTTATTTAGGTAAGGCACAAGAAGAAAAAGAAATAATAGCTAAAGACTCCATTATTAAAAACAATAAATATGGATTGCGATTAGGGATTGATCTTGCTAGACCCATTCAATCTCTAGTGGATAAAGATTTTTCTGGTTTTGAAATAATGGCTGATTTTAGAATAACTCATAGATTTTATTTAGCTGCTGAGATTGGTAATGATACGGATGATCAAATTGAGGAAAATTTAGTTTCATCTACCAAAGGAAGTTATGTTAAGTTAGGTTTAGACTTTAATGCTTATAATAACTGGGTGGGTATGGACAATGCAATTTATGCTGGCTTAAGATATGGGTTCTCTACTTTTAACCAAGATCTTCAAGGTTACACTGTATACACTGGAGATAGTACTTTTCCTGGAACGATTGTTTATGATCCAATTTCATATTCCGGTTTAAATGCACATTGGATAGAATTTATTTTTGGAGTTAAAACAGAGGTTTTTAATAATTTATTTTTATCCATAAACCTGCAATTAAAGAATAAGTTTTATGAGCAAGTTCCTGAAAATTTTAACAACCTTTACATTCCCGGGTTTAACAAAACAAATGACTATGGGAATTTTGGAGCAGGTTTTGGTTATGGCATTTCTTATTTAATCCCTATTTATAAGAAATAAGTATTAATTATTTTTTTTTGTTTTTTTGCTTCCTTCATACATATCATACCGTACAAATTTAGCCTCTAATTTACCATTATAAAGCTTAATTCTTTTAGAGGGTCTTAAACCTACATTTTTTAAGGCTTCCATATTACTGGTGATCATCCAAGCTTGGGTACCAGGATATTGATGTTTCAAAGTAGTACCAATGGATGCGTATAATTTTTCAGCATCTATCTGTATTCTTTCATCATAAGGTGGATTAAAAATGATAAAAAGAGGACGTTCGGTTTCTTTTTTACTCTCAAAAAAATCTTGATGATGAACCTTAATAAATTCTTTTAAATTTGCACTTTCTATATTTTCTTTTGCCTTATCGACAACGTCAGCTTCTATATCAAATCCTTGTATGCTATAATTGGATTCTCTTATTTTTTTTAATGCTGCATTTTCAATTAATTCATATAAGTCCACATCAAAATCAGGCCAATTCTCAAAGGAAAATTCATCACGATTTAAATTTGGCGGGATATTACATGCGATCATAGCGGCTTCCGTTAAAATAGTTCCACTTCCACACATAGGATCCAACAAATCACATTGTCCATTCCATCCAGCTAACATGATCATACCTGCAGCAAGTACTTCATTAATGGGTGCCATTGTATTTGCCACCTTATAACCTCGTTTATGTAATGATTGCCCAGAACTATCTAAAGATAATGTGCAAATATTACGATCAATATGAATATTAACTCTAAGAGTTGGATGGTCTAAATCTACATCAGGCCTTCTACCTTCTTTATCTCTAAAACGATCAACAATAGCGTCTTTGGTTTTTAAAGCTATGTATTGGGAATGTGTGAATTTTTCTGAAAAAACAGTAGCATCTACAGCAAGACTCCCATCAACATCCATATAATTTTCCCAAGGAAAAGCATATACTTTTTTATAAATATCTGCTTCTGTAAAAACATTAAAAGAGGTAACAGGCTTTAAAACTTTAATAGCAGTTCTACAGCAAAGATTTGCTTTATACATAAATCCCTTATCTCCTTCAAAAGCAACATTTCTAGTACCAATTTCTACTTTGGAGGCCCCTAATTTTCTTAATTCTGTTGCTAACACTTCTTCTAGACCAAACATGGTCTTAGCAATCATTTTAAAATTTTTTTCCATTGATATTTTATTCACAACCACAAAAATACAGTAATTTAGTAGCCCAAATAATAATTCATGCTAAAAGATATAGAAAATTGGTATACATCCTGGTTTGACTCCCCTTATTACCATATTTTATACAAAAATCGAGATGATAAAGAAGCCGGTTTATTCATGAAAAATTTAAGTTCTTTTTTAAAACTAGCACCAGGATCTACTATTTTAGATTTAGCCTGTGGTAAAGGGCGTCATTCAAAATATTTAAATGAATTAGGTTATCATGTTACTGGGGTAGACTTATCTCCACAAAGCATTACTTATGCAAAGAAATTTGAAAACGATAATTTATTTTTTGATGAGCATAATATGAGTAAACCCTACCCTAAACAGTTTGATGCTGTTTTTAATTTATTTACAAGTTTTGGTTATTTTGAAAAAGAAGAAGATAATTTAAAAACGATAAAGTCTATAAAAAGTGAATTAAAACCAAACGGTTATGGGGTTATAGACTTTTTAAATATCAATTTTGTTGAGAACCATTTAGTGCCATCTGAAACTAAAATAGTAGATGCCATAACCTTCTTTATTGAACGTGAAATCAAAGACGGTTATATTTTTAAAAACATTAAATTTAAACATAATAACCAGGAATATAATTTTACTGAAAAAGTAAAAGCCATTTCACTTTTGGATTTTAAAAACTACTTTAAGGATGCTGGAGTAAATTTAATTTACTCGTTTGGTGATTATCAATTAAATGAATACAACAAAGAGAATTCAAGGCGATTAATTTTAATATTTAACTAATTTAATGATCTATATATTACTCTTTACTTCTGTTTTTATTGGTTATTTAATAGCTTTAATATTAAAGGTTAAGGAGGTAAAATCTTTATCTATTTACTTGGCTTTTAGTGGATCATTTCTTTTAGCACTTACCATTTTTGAATTGTTACCAGTAGTTTATCAAAATCCTAATAAAACTATCGGAGTATATATAATTGCTGGTATATTATTACAGATTATTTTAGAATTTTTCTCACAAGGAGCAGAACACGGGCATGTTCATATTAACAAACATACCAATTCTTTTCCCTGGCTACTATTTATTAGTTTAAGTATTCATGCGCTATTAGAAGGAGTTCCAATTACTGAAAACAACAACTTATTAATTGGAATAATGGTACATAAAATCCCAATCGCCTTAATTTTATCTGTATTTTTCATTAAAGCTAATTATAAGAAAACTACTATATTATTATTTCTGTTTTTATTTGGATTAATGACTCCTTTAGGTAATTGGTTATCCAACAACTTTGAAATAACACAAAACTATCAAAGAGAAATTACGGCTGTTGCAATTGGTGTGTTTTTTCATGTTTCTACAACTATTCTTTTTGAGAGCTCTAAAAACCATCAATTTAATCTTTCGAAAATGAGTGCAGTAATTCTTGCTATTGTCATTGCATATTTTTTATAGTTTTACATTTATATAAACCAAAAGAGTAATTTTCATGGAGATAATTCTACATTAGTAACTGTTCGCAGTAATCAATTTCTTTTTAAATTAAATCTACTAAATCTATTTTTTAAATAATATGTTTATGAATTTATTTTTACTTTAATAAAAACAATAGTTTTAATTATATTTGAGTTGAAATCATAAATAATATTATTTTCATGAAACTTTTTTTTTACACTACTCTTATAATTTTATTTTTTGCTGCTTGTAAGGATTCATCTTCAAATAAAACCTCTACTGAAGAAAATCATAATCAAACATTGTTTACTAAAATCGATAGTGAAACCTCAAATATCTTTTTTAATAATAAAGTAAAAGAAACGATGGATTTTAATTTTTTAAATTACCCGTATTTGTATACAGGTGCAGGGGTGGCAATTGGAGATATTGACCACGATGGATTTCAGGATGTGTATTTAGTGTCTAACTTTGGTCCTAATAAATTATATAAAAACAATGGGGATTTTATTTTTGAAGACATTACTTTTTCTTCTAAAACTGAAGATTATAATGGTTTTTCAACTGGAGTTACTATGCTAGATGTAAATAATGATGGTTGGCTAGACATATATGTTTCAAAAGCAGGTTCTTTAAATGATGATAATGGAAGGCGTAATTTACTTTTTGTAAATCAAAAAGACGGTAGTTTCTTAGAAGATGCTAAAAATTGGGGCCTTGATGATCCTGGATATTCTACCCAAGCTTATACTTTAGATTATGATAAAGATGGGGATTTAGATCTATATGTAGTTAATCATAGATACGATTTTAAAAACAACAGTAAGATCAGTAATGAAATACAAAGTGCAATTGAAGAAGTAACCAGCGATCAATTATACAGAAACGATGGGTCATCTTTTACAAAAGTCACAAGAGAAACTGGATTGTACAATAAGGCATGGGGACTTTCGGGAGCAGTTGGTGATTTTAATAATGATGGATGGGATGATATTTTTATTTCTAATGATTTTTTAGAACCAGATGTAATGTATATCAACCAAAAAGACGGCACCTTTAAAAACGAAGCACTAACAAGAGTGAATCATATTTCATTTAACAGTATGGGGTCCGATTATGCCGATCTTAACAATGATAGTTTCCCAGACTTACTCACTTTAGATATGGCTCCAGAAAGCCATGAAAGAAGTAAAGAAAACATGGCCTCAATGAATACTTCTAATTTTATGAAAATGGTGGATATTGGATACCACCATGCTTATATGTCTAATATGTTACAATTTAATGGGGGTAACGGAAAATTTAAAGAAACTGGATTACTAAGTGGTTTGGCAAAAACAGATTGGAGTTGGGCACCTTTAATTGCAGATTTTGACAATGATGGCCTTAAAGATGTTTTTATATCTAATGGAGTTGTAAAAGATTATACAAACCAAGATTTTAGAAATAAATTACACAAATTAAATGATGATGGAATTTCTATGCAATTACATGAGGTTTTAAACCTTATACCGGCTCAAAAGCTTAACAATTATGTTTTTAAAAATAATGGAGACTTAACATTTACTAAAGTCATAAAAGAATGGGGATTAGACGACCCTAATTTTTCTAGTGGTGCTGCATATGCAGATTTTGACAATGATGGCGACTTAGACATAATTGTAAATAATACAAATGACAAGATTGGTATGTATCGAAATAATTCTGAAAATAATTTTATTCAATTAAAATTAAAAGGACCAAAGAATAATCCTTTAGGAATTGGAACGAGTGTTTATGTTACTTCAGAAACTGAAACTCAATATCAAAAAATGTACTTAACTCGTGGTTATGAGTCTTCAATAACCCCAAATCTTAATTTTGGTTTAGGACCCAACTCAAATCTAAGTACGATTTTAATTGAATGGCCAGATGGCAAAATCTCTAAACTCAAGGATGTACAATCCAATCAAATCCTTACAATAGATTACACTTCAGCAACCAACGAAACTTTTGATGCGATAAAACATGGTACATTTAAAAATGACATTAGCCCTTCATCTCTTGGTATAGATTACCAACACCAAGAAAATGATTTTAATGACTATTCCTTGCAATTATTACTTCCACAAAAACAATCTACAAAAGGAACCGGAATTGTAAAAGCTGATGTTAATAATGATGGCTTAGAAGACTTTTTTGTAGGTAATGCTTCAGGTGCAATTGCGGCTTTATATATTCAGAAAAAAGATGGAACCTTTTTAACTACTAATAATTCACTTTGGAAAAAAGAAGCTAAGTATGAAGATGCAAATGCCCTTTTTTTTGATGCTGACGGTGACGGTGATCAAGATTTATATGTTGTGAGTGCGGGTTATGATTTAGATGAAGAAAGTTCTTTACTACAAGATAGGTTATACCTAAATAATGGAAAAGGAGATTTTTCTAAAACCAAAAAAGCACTTCCAAAAATGTTAACATCTGGAAAAAGTGTAATTGCTGGTGACTATGATTACGATGGAGATGAAGATTTATTTATCGGCGGAAATGTTATTCCTGGCAAATACCCTCTGTCTCCTCGTTCTTATTTATTGAATAATGAAAATGGAAAATTTAATGATGTTTTAGAATCTAGTAATTCTCTTTCTAAAATAGGAATGATTTCTGAAGCTATATTTACAGATTATGATAATGATAATGATTTGGATTTAATGATGGTAGGTGAATGGATGGCTCCATTAATTTTCACTAACCAAGATGGGATATTTGAAAAAGAGATAATAAATGGACTTGATGATAATAAAGGTTGGTGGTTTAGTATAATTAGTGACGATTTTGATGGAGATGGCGATCAAGATTACGTTTTAGGAAATTTAGGAAAGAATAATAAATTTCACCCAACTATAGAAAAACCTTTATTTATTTACGCAAAAGATTTTGACGAAAACGGTAGTCTTGATATTGCTATGAGTAAAATTAATCACGGTAAATTAGTACCTATAAGAGGTAAGGAATGCAGCTCTGAACAGAATCCTTATTTATTAGAGAAAATACAAACCTATAAAGAATTTGCTCATTTTGATATGAATGAAATATATGGGGAAGAAAACTTGAATGATGCTTTTCAATTAGTAGCACAAACTTTTGAATCAATCTATCTAGAAAATTTAGGTAATGGAAACTTTAAAAACACTACCCTACCAAATGAAGCACAAATGGGGCCAACTCTGTCAATTTTATCAGATGACTTTAATAATGACGGTTATAAAGACATTATGGGTATAGGCGCAATTTATGATGCAGAAGTAGAAACCATTCGTTATGATAGTAATTATGGTTATGTATTACTTGGAAATGGAAAAGGGTCTTTTAAGTACGATAAATATTATGCCCCATTTATAGATAGAGATGCTAAAGATGTTTCTCAAATTCTTATAGATGGAGACAAACATTTTTTTGTTGTGAGTAATAATGCTCCTCTTTCTACTTTTAGTTTTCAATAATTTATTATTTCTTTTTTATCTGTTCATTAAATGAAGCACTTTAAATCACATTAAGTCTTTTAATAGTAATTGAGTTTTAAAACTTAGCATATATTATCTATTATACGAGTGCCAAGTCCTTTATTATAGTTTTAACTAGTTCAATTGCTTTATGTTGAACTTCATCTTATAGAATATAAACTACTTTATAAATACACCTTCAATTACTTAAGTGTCTTTAGTGTAGAATATTTAAGATTTATTTCAAATTGAATCTGTTTACTCCAATCTTACGTGTATTAATGCTAATCTTATTTGATAAAACTGTCTTATTATAGAAATATAAAATATTCAATTTATAAAATATGAATCATATTTATTTTGATTTTAGAGAGGCATCCCTATTTTTTTTTAAAATTAAAAAATACATTTGGATTTTGGGTAAAAAAAAGTCCCAATTCTTTCGAATTGGGACTTAAGGAAGGCGGCGACCTACTCTTCCACAGTAGTAGTACCATCGGCGCAAACGGGCTTAACTTCTCTGTTCGGAAAGGTAAGAGGTGAGCCCCGTCG
>PAUJ01000034.1 GCA_002713705.1 Flavobacteriaceae bacterium | reverse complement strand
CTAAACCATAGTCATATTTTCCTCCTTCAGTTCAGCTATTTCTAAACCTCTTAAGTAGGTTAAACTAATTTTATTATATTTGAGCAAACTAACTTATTATGAAAAAACTACTCTACCTCTTTTTAGCCATTATTATAGCGAGTTGTTCCTCCGATGACAACGATGGGAATTCAAATAGTACAGAAAATTATTTTAGAATTACAGCAAATGGTCAGAACTATGAGGTTGCATCAAATGTAGTGTTTTTTATTGCGTCGGACATTACAGATTGTAATGGCAATGCTGCAACTGAGCAATATGGTGAAGAAATAGAAACCGCTTCACATCGTTATTCATCATCCTTATCCCATTATAATTTAACATCTGATTTTCAGGGAGTATCAACAGGTTCTTATCCAGTAAAAGGCGATTATCTCGAGAATCCTTGTAACCTAACATTAGTCTTAATTTGTTACAGCAGAATTGAAGGAATTTCCTACGATAATTTTACTAATGGAATACACAATGTAACAAGTATCAATCAAATTAGTTCATCTAATAACGAAACAGAATGGGCAGTAGAGGGAAATTTTAGTGGAACATTCGAAGACAGTAACACAGGAGAAACTTTAAGTTTGACAGGTTCATATAGAAGAATTTTATACACATATCAAGATTAAATTGAACAAAACAACGAGAAAACTACTCTACCTTTTATTAGCAATAACTATTATCTCTTGTGGAGGAGATGATGATGGAAATGCTCCTCTTGATTACTTGGGAACATATCGGGGCGATGTGATGACTTATGTAAATGGAAGTTATATACAAACGCTCAATAACCATTCTATGTCATTTATATCTATTGGTTCGTCTAATGAGGTTATGATTGACGGGAATTTAATAATAACCAATACTTGCCAATTTGATTCTTCAGGGTTTGTTATTCCCTCTACTCAAGCCGTATCAACTCAAACGTCCTATGTTCTTGAATATGGAAGTGGGACATTAAATGGGGATGAGTTACAAATTGAATTACACCAAGACAATTATGATGCTACAACCAATCTTTTAGTTGTATCGGGATATTGGACAGGCACTCTCACAAAGGTGGAATAACGAAGGTCAGACTATAAGCATATCCTCCTCTTTCAATTCAGCAATTTCTAAACCTATATTTTATATACCACATTATGCATCTTTACATCAGAAATAGTGTGATGAGGACTCCTAAAAGGTCGAGCACTTATAATTCCGCCTTTTTTAATAGTTCTTCCGGCTACACTATGGATTTTTGTGGTTTCAAGAGCTTCGCCTAAGGTCATGGGAGGTAAAATACTCGGCAATCGTTTTGCTAACATTGTTTTTCCAGAACCTGGTGGACCTATTAAAATAATATTATGCCCTCCTGCAGCTGCAATTTCCATACATCGTTTTATGGATTCTTGGCCTTTTACATCTGCAAAATCAAAATCAGGATTTTCTAATCGGTGATTAAATTCAGTTTCTATATCTACTATAGTTTTAATTAAAGGAATTCCTTCATTTACAAAGTCGATTACTTCCTTTATATTTTTAACACCGAAAACATCAATTCCTTGAACAATAGCTGCTTCTTTTGCATTTATTTCAGGTAGAATAAATCCCTTAAAACCTTCTTCTTTAGCTTTAATAGAAATAGGCAAGGCCCCACGAATGGGTTGCAAATTCCCATCCAAAGAAAGTTCTCCCATAATAATATAACTTTCTAAGGGAATTTTTTCTTTTATTTGTCCGGTAGCAACTAAAATACCCATCGCCAAAGTTAAATCATAAGCGGATCCTTCCTTTCGCAAATCTGCGGGAGACATATTAAGAATTAGTTTTTTTCCTGGAATTTTATAACCGTTGTTTTGTAATGCTGCAGCAATTCGGAAATTACTTTCTCTAACGGCATTGTCAGGCAAGCCCACTAAATGGTAACCAACCCCTTTGTCTACATTAACTTCAACAGTAATTGTACTGGCTTCAACACCAAATACAGCACTCCCATATACTTTTGTAAGCATTTTAAATAAATTTATATAACAGGAGAGCTATTAAGGAAACTAAGATAGTTAATTTTTGACTTCTATTGTCTTTTTTAATGAAATAGCCTTTTCCATTCTAATGAATCCCTCTAAAGTTATTTCGTAAATACCTTCTATATCGGTTTTATAAAAAGAGAAAAAACAACTATTAGTATATAATGTTAATTGAGGAATTCAAAGCAATTTAAATTAGTCTAGAATTCCAGATTCTAGACTAATTAAAATTGCTAAAAGGCACTCTTTTTAAATAAAAAAAGCCCTTCTCTTAACAGATAAGGGCTTTTTTTAATGATATTATTAATTAGTTTTTCAAAAACTGCAATACCTTTTTATTATTTTCAGAAGTTACAGCAATAAAATAATTTCCTGTAGCTAATGATGAAACATCTATTTGTGAAATTGACGTATTTGAGGTTTTACTGAGTAAAACTTGTCCTAGAACATTTACAATTTCAATATTAGATATTGGTGTTGATGCATCTAAATTTAAAACATTAGATGCAGGGTTTGGATAAATCACTAAGCCTTCTATTGATTGATCGTTAACTCCAAGTATCCCATCAACTGTAAAGGTATAAACTTCTAAGAAGTTACCATCTGCACAGGTGGTATTTGATTTTACCCTCCAATAGTAGGTTGCTCCTTCTGTTACTCCTAATGCTAAATATTTAGGAAATAAAACATTTGCTGAAAATTCAACTTCAGAAAAATCTGAATACCTACTTAATTCAAAATCATAACTATTAACACTTTCATCTCCAAGTTCCCATGTAAATTCTATTACTACTGGCTGATCTACTGCTCCATCTGGAGGAAAAATTAATTCAATATTTGCAACTTCATCACTTAATATTCGTAAAATTAAATATAAATTAATAGTTTCAGAAGATCCAGAACCAGTAACCAGAAAAGGGTAATCACCAGTACTTAAACTTCCAAGTCCACCTAAAGTTAACACAGTTGTTCCTTCGTCACTTAAAGAAGGGGAAGAAAAACTTCCAGAAGTACCAGATGGTAAACCAGAAACTGTAAAATCTATTGTATCAGAAAAGCCATCACTAAATCCTAAATCAACATTAAAATCAGCACTATCATCAGCAGAACATACTTCTAATATTCCCTGATGAGAAGATATCGTAAACTCTTTATTTTCAATTCCTGTAACGATTAATGAAAAAGCTTGAATACCATCAAATAGTGCTGCTCCTTTATGAGAAACCTGAATAATATATTCACCCGAAGCTCCTGGTATTTCAATTTTTTCAATATTATCAACTANATTGTCNCCAGTAGTTGCCGGTGCACTAAAATTTGCAACATCTAACTTCCAAGGAAGGTAAGTTGCTCCTCCATCTTTTGAAACTCTTAAGTCTAAATCATTTATTAAAGATGGAATNGGATTATCGTTAATTCCGTTAGGTAATAAATTTCCNGGTGGGTCAACCCAAGTCANTGAAACCANTAANTCATCAACTCCATCAGATTGAACCGAATAGGTATAAACTTCATCTGTCTTTATTTCTTCNTCCAAAATTGTGGAAGATATTCCAGATTCAGAAATAACATCTGCAGCTCTTTCTGTATTAAACAAACCCCAACCAAACCTATAATCTGGACCTGGACTAGTGCCTGCTTCATCTGCAGTGTGCAAAACTAAACCTCTTAATGTTGAGCTTCTCATGAAAACTCCGTTTAAATTATTGTAATGTTGTTGNAATANTGTAGCNCTACCAGCAGCATTGGGAGAAGACATTGATGTACCACTATAATTAGAATAACCTGTAGCTCCTGTAGCTGAATACATATTAACTCCTTTAGCNGAAATATCTGGTTTAATACGACCATCGTCTGTTGGTCCCCAGCTACTAAATGAAGACATATTAACGCTATTGGGTCCAGTNTAGTTTAAAACTTCATTNACTGCTGCTACAACCATAGCATTTTTTGAAAGCGCAGCACCCGTTAAATAGTCATAACCTCCATTGCCTGTATTTGCTCCAGACTGTCGGTCATTTCCNGCAGATTGAAATGGNAAATAGTANGGTGCATTGTANGTTATATTATCAAATCCTCTNGCATTACCTCCGTAATATCCAATTTGCCATAAATCAAAAAAATCAATATCATAACCGTATGAATGATTAGAAATTAATAGCCCATCTGCTGCTGCNGCGATCATCTCACTAGAGTCNGACTGAGAAGTATAGGAATAAATTATAGCTAAAGGAGCCATNCCTNTAGTAGCTCCACCGTTAAGTGCTCCTCCTCCAATTAAAGTTCCTGCTACATGAGTTGCATGATCGCTAATGNCTGANNTATTGTCNATTTNAATTACCCTATCTTCTAATAAGGGATGGTTAAGATTTNCATCACCTACTTCCCACATTCCCACAATCATNTTCTGTCCATCTAATTCAAGTCCGTTACCGCCTCCTGTATGAACNTTATTNGCTCTAGTAGTTATACCTCCTTCTCTATTAGTGGTGATGANATATAANGGTTTTCCATTTAAATTAACACCAACAAGCTTAGCTAAATTACCGTTTGGNGATTGGATAATTTTTTNCCAACCTAATAAATCAGCNATTTCATNAGCCTTTTGATAGTTTCGGTTTTGTTNTTCANTNNNTTNTGATTCTANAANACTTAACTTTTCTAGNTCATAATTTGCTNTAATTTCTTGNNTTTGNAANTCTGTTTGTGNATNCAANNCTCCAAATACGGAGANTATANTAAATACAANANATAGTGATNTTTTTTTCANGAANANTATTTTTGTTAAAANTAATAAANTAATAGNTTTTANAAAAAAAATTAATNAAACTTTAACTNNGNNCTGNATTTANTNTGATTGTTATGAAGTAGATAATAATTGATTCNTTAATANTTCCCTAATTCAACTCCCCATTNATCATAACTAATAATATTTCAATTGATTCCTTNGACAAATATTTTATGCTCATAAAAAGCTATAAGGCTACCTAAATTTTTAGTTNTTAAGCTATTGATAAAAATAGTANTAGAAGGTTTATTTTCAAAAAGACTATGAATCCGTTGGGAGCGATTTGCTTTAGGTTTCTTACAATAAAACCTTCTTTTTAATTTTACACTGTTTTCTATTCTTATTTATTGCAAAATNNTTACTATTGTGGATAATTCAATTTACAAAAGATATTTGATGATAACTCTCTAGCTCATCCTAAATAATAATAATAATAATAACAAGCATATCCAACCAAGAATCATCTCGATCTAACCTCCCANATATTTTTTNAAAATTGATTGTTTTGTAANAGTAATAATGCTACATTTGAAAAAAAAACNATGAAAAAAATTCTTTTATTAGCTCTTTTCCTTCCATTTTTATCAATTGCACAGGAAAACAAAACAGGTAAAGTTTCTCAGTCAATTACTGCTGCAAAGGCAATTTCTGGTGAATTTCAATCTTTTGAAATATTTAACTCACAAACTGAAAACGCTTCANAAAATTACTCAGATGCTGTTACCGATGGTGTGGTTGTTGANATTGATCAAGCTAAGATCAACGAAATAAGAAACCAAGATCCTAAACAAATGCAACTTAGCATTCCATTTAAATCGAATGGTGAAACAATTGCTTTAGATTTAATTCAAGTTGCTGTTTTTTCGCCTGATTTTAAAGCTATAACTAATAATGGTAACGATATTACAAATGAAGTAGACTTTGGAAAACACTATCGTGGTACTATAGCAGGGAANCCTAATTCATTGGTTTCAATAAGTGTTTTTGAATCTCAGATTAGTGGTTTTATCGCTAACGANGAAGGCAATTATACCATAGGAAAACTAGAAGATTCAGATAAAAAACACATCATATATTTTGATANTGATCTAAAAAATGACACACAAGAAATATTCTGTTCAACAGAAGACGATGGTATCGCATATTCGGAAGANGAGTTAACACCACCACCAACAAGTGTACAAGAACCTGGAGATGAANTAGATGTTTATATTGAATCTGGACAAAGTGTTTACAATGCCCAAGGTGGGAACCTTGCGAATACAATTGTTTTTATCACTGGTATTTTTACACAAAGTTATGTACTATACGCTAACGATGGTATATCGGTAAGGACATCTAGTATGATGGTATGGGTCACTCCAGATCCTTTTGACGGTGTTGATTCTTTTGAACAATTAAATAGTTTTACATCAAATGTAAATAGCAACCAACAAAATTTAAATGGAGATATTAATCATTTAATTGAAAGACAGAATTATGGTGGAGTNGCTTGGCTTAACGGTATGTGTAGTAATAATAACGTTTGTTATTCTGGCTTAGCAAATAATGCAGTTGTAACTGTCCCTACATACTCGTGGAATGTGATGGTAATTACCCATGAAATGGGGCATCTTATGGGCTCGAATCATACCCATGCATGTGTATGGAATGGAGATAACACTGCTATTGATGGTTGTGCTGCAACCGAAGGTAGTTGTGCTCGACCTCCAAACCCTACAACAGGTGGAACAATAATGAGTTACTGCCATCTCCAAGGTGTTGGAATCAATTTTAATAAAGGATTTGGATCTCAGCCATCTGCTGTGATTCTTAACAAGATTGCAAATGCTGGAAGTTGTTTAGATCCAGAAGAAATAGACAACCCNCCAGTTGCCGTATGTAAATCAACATATGTGGTTCAATTAGATTCTAACGGAGAGGCATCTATAGTTGTAGAAGATATTGATGGAGGAAGTTANGATAATGAAGAAATAGTTTCCATGTCCATTGATATTGACACTTTTGATTGTGANGATGTTGGTTTTGTTAATGTAACATTAACAGTTACNGATAATGATGGATTAACTAGTAATTGTGTGGGATACGTAGAGGTTGTAGATGGNTCAACAATTGTAACTACCTGTCCTGAAGATTTTACTGTTAGTATTCCAGCTGGATCTTCTTATGAAGTTTTAGATTATCGAGATGAATTAATTATTGTCACAGATATTTGTAACGTTATTCCTGCTGCAACTTCTCAAAGCCCTAATACTGGAACTGAATTACCATTAGGTGTAAATGTAATTACAGTCAATGCATTATTAAATGATGGAACTATANTATCTTGTTCCTTTGAAATTACAATTGATAACAATTTAGAATTGGCAGATAATTCNATATTATCAAGTCTTTTATTATATCCTAACCCTGCAAGTGAAATAGTAAAATTAGGCAATCCTCAGAACCTAGATTTAGAAACTATTTCTATCTATGACATGATGGGAAGATTAATTAAATTANTTGATTTGAAAGACATGGGAATTGAACAATTAATTAATATTTCAGAGCTATCTAAAGCAAATTATTTTGTAATTATTCAAGGGGANCAAAGTAAAATAGTAAAGCAACTAATTATAAAATAAAGATATCAGAACTAAAAAATAAAAACCTACTCAACTACGAGTAGGTTTTTNTTATTTCAAGGGTTTTAATAGTAATTCTTATAAATTTCTTCAATAAAAATGGAAGGATGTGCGTCCTTAAGCAATCCACAATTAACTCTTTCTAGCACTTTATATTTAATTCTAANTTTTAGACTATCNGTATAAAATTCAGGAAGTAAATTTTTAGGCATATATATGGTATCAGAAGCTTTAACAACCCATCCACAACCGTCTGAAGCAGGTTCTCCATAAAATCTAATTATAGCATCTTCACAAGATTCACAGCTAGCATNAGATAAAGTTTCTTTTTTGCTTTTGCATGAAGAAAAAAAAATTAAAGATGTAATTATAATAAAAACTGAATTTTTCATAGGTTTTTTATCAAAGNCAATATAATGATTTTAAAAAAATNAAAGTTTAACTATAACTTGTCTTTATTTTGACAACTATGAAGTNGATAATAACTGATTCGTTAATTTTTTTCCTAATTCAACTCCCCATTGATCATAACTAAAAATATTCCAAATNATACCTTGGACAAATATTTTATGTTCATAAATAGCTATAAGACTACCNAAATTTTTAGGNGTTAAGCTATTGATAAANATAGTATTAGAAGGTTTATTTCCATTAAAAGATCTGAATTCATTAGGAGCGTTTTGCTTATANGTTCCTTGCAATAAAGCCTCAGATTGAGAAAAGAAATTAGCTTTTAGTATATCATGTTGTTTTTTATGTTGGTAAAGNGATTCAGAAAAACCTATAAAATCTACAGGAACTAATTTTGTACCTTGATGTAATAATTGGAAAAAAGCATGTTGAGCATTGGCTCCAACATTCCCCCAAACAACAGTTCCNGTTTGGTAATTAACTTTANTTCCATTTCGATCTACACTTTTACCGTTACTTTCCATGATNGCTTGTTGCAGATAAGGAACAAAATCTTCTAAATATTGGGTNTAAGGAATGATGGCTTCTGTCTCACTGGAGAAGAAATTATTATACCAAACCGAAAGTAAAGCTAAAATAACTGGAATGTTTTCTGAAAAATCTTCNTTGCGAAAGTGCAAATCCATTTCATGTGCACCTCGAAGTAGTTCCTCAAAATTATCATAACCAATTGCACAACAAGTAGAAAGACCCACCGAACTCCATAATGAAAAACGTCCACCAACCCAATCCCAAATTGGAAAAATATTATATTTCGAAATACCAAAATCNATAATNGCACTTTCATTTGTGGATACTGCAATAAAATGCTTTTCAATATCTAANTGNGATNCTCCTTGNAAAAACCAATTTTTTATAGCATTTGCATTGGTCATTGTTTCTTGAGTAGTAAAACTTTTNGAAACAATTATAAATAAAGTAGTTTCTCTGTCTAGTTTTTTTAAAGTCTCGNAAACATGATCACCATCTACATTGGAAACATANTGTAATTTTAAAGCATTGCCATAGTATTTTAAAGCATTAGTTACCATTTTAGGTCCTAATTCACTGCCNCCGATGCCAATATTTACTATGTCAGTAATAGGTTTNCCTGTAAAACCTTTCCATGNACCTTTTATAANCGCATTGGAAGTTTTTTTCATTTTCTGAAGTGCTTTTTTTACTTCAGGCTTCATAGAATCAAAATCACGAAGTGCTGAATGCAAAACGGCTCTGTCNTCTGTTTTATTTATTTTAGATCCTTCAAATTGAAGTTCGATGGCTTTTTTTAAACCTACTTCTTCTGCCAACTGAAGTAANAAACTAATTGTTTTATCTGTAACTCTATTNTTTGAATAATCAACTTGAAACTCATTCCAAGAAACATTCATTTTATTTACACGCTNTGTATCATCTTTAAATAAATCCATCATATGGACCTCTTTTATTTCAGAAAAATGTGCCTGTAATTTATTCCAAGCTTCAGTTGCTGTGGGATTGATAGAAGGAAGATTCATTTATTATAATTTATGTTGTTTATAGTATTCAATTAAACCATCAATAGGTCTCCTTATTATGTTACCTAATTCTAAATTATAAGGCTTCATACAATCTTTTATGATATCTTCTGAAAAATGAGCTATCGAACCAATAAAATGAATCGGTACATTTTGTGATTCTTTAAAACAAAGAATTCGATATTCTATAAATTTTAACATCCCTTCACTAATCAATTTGTNAAAGTAACCATTAACTTCTTTCGAAGTAAAAATAAATTCGGCAAAAGANGCTAANTACCTATTTGGATTATGTCTTTTATAGAGATGATTTTTAATTTCATCTGGATCTAAATTAAAACGTTTTTCGAAATCTATAGCNAACTGAGTTGGCATTTTCTTATANAAGTAATCACGTAATAGACGCTTTCCGAAGTAATTTCCACTAGCTTCATCCATTAACGAATATCCTAGTGACTCTANACCATTATGAATTTCCTTACCATCAAAATAACAACTGTTCGAACCAGTACCTAAAATACATACTATCCCGGGTTCAAGNGTAGCTGAATATACAGCTGCAATCATGTCCTCGTTTACTGAAATTTCTGCAAATAAAAATATTTCAGAAAGAATATTAGTTAATAATTGTATNGGAGTTTTTGTACCACAACCAGCNCCATAAAAATCAANAGTGGTAATTTTATTAAAAAAAGGTANAAGTTCTTCATTANCAAGAATACGTTCTTTTATATTCTCTTCTGGAACAACAGCGGGATTTAACCCNTTGGTTCTTGTTTTNAGCACCACATTACCNGTCTTATCCATTAAGATCCAGTCGCATTTTGTAGAACCACCATCAGTAATTAAAATCATTTTTAAAGATTTGTAATATGAACTGCTAAATCTATTAATTTAGAAGAATAACCATACTCNTTATCATACCAAGCCACTAACTTAAAGAAATTATCGTTAAGTGCAATACCNGCACCNGCATCAAATGTACAAGTATGAGAATCACTCACAAAATCTTGAGAAACAACNGCATCTTCCGTNTAGTTAACNATACCTTTATAATCACCTTCAGANGCATTTTTAAATAATTTCATAATATCCTCATAGCTCGCNCTTTTATTTGTACGAACTGTTAAATCTACAACNGAAACATCGGCAGTTGGAACACGTAAGGACATTCCTGTTANTTTTCCATTTAATTTAGGTATCACCTTACCAACAGCAACCGCTGCACCTGTNGAAGCAGGAATAATATTAGTTAATGCACTACGACCCCCTCTAAAATCTTTGCGTGAAGGNCCGTCTACAGTAAACTGAGTAGCAGTTGTTGCATGNACNGTNGTCATAAGACCTTCTATAATTTCATATTCNTCATCAATAATTTTAGCNAGAGGAGCCAAGCAATTTGTAGTACAAGATGCGTTGGAAACTATTGTATCTGTTNCNTTANCATCNTTATGATTGACACCCATTACNAACATNGGAGCATCTTTAGANGGAGCAGAAATTANCACNTTTTTTGCACCAGCCCTTAAATGTGCATCTGCATTGGTAAGGCTNGTAAAAATTCCAGTACAATCAATAACTACATCTGCACTGACCTCGTTCCACTTTAAATCTTCGGGATTTCTTTCTGCGGTTACTCGAATAATGCGATCATCAACNACTAACTGTCCATTTTTCACTTCCACTTTTCCTGAGTATTTCCCATGGACTGAATCGTATTTTAATAAATAAGCCAAATGATCTACGTCTAATAGATCATTTACTCCCACAACTTCAATATCTTTATTTTGTGATGCAATTCTAAATGCAAGTCTACCTATTCGGCCAAAGCCGTTNATTCCAATTTTTGTTTTCATATTTTTTTTTTGATTATATAGACGTAATGTCTGCGACTCTTATTAATTCTAAATCTAATTCTTTACTTGTCTTATTAAGNGTTTCTNTAAATGGAACACAAATTAATTTATTATGACGAATGCCTATCATCACATTTTTCTGATTATCTATTAANGCATCAACTGCCTTGACCCCTAATCGACTTGCTAAAACNCGATCAAAACAACTAGGACTTCCGCCTCTTTGAATATGGCCTAAAACAGTTACTCTTACTTCATACCCTGTAAGTTTCTCTTCGATATAACTNGCAAGTTTAAATATATTTTTACCGATTTGATCTCCTTCTGAAACAACAATAATACTAGATGTCTTACCTGATTTTTTACTTTTTTTAAGTGATTCTATTAAACGTAATCTNCCCATNTCTTGCTCAGGGATAAGTATTTCCTCTGCCCCTGCACCAATTCCTGCATTTAATGCNATATCTCCAGCATCTCGCCCCATTACTTCAACTAAAAACAATCTATTATGTGAATTTGCGGTATCTCTAATTTTATCGATTGCTTCTACAACGGTGTTTAATGCAGTGTCATATCCTATCGTAAAATCGGTACCACTAATATCATTATCAATGGTTCCTGGTATTCCAATAATAGGAATATCAAATTCATTACTAAAAACAGANGCGCCAGCAAATGTACCGTCTCCTCCAATAGTGACAAGTGCATCTATACCTTCATTTTTTAAATTGTTATAAGCTATTAATCGACCTTCTTTAGAAAGAAAAACTTTAGATCTAGCAGATTTTAGTAAGGTNCCACCTCTATTTATTATATTTTTAACAGAACGTGCATTTAAATTTTTAAAGTCTCCTTCTATAAGCCCTTCATANCCTCTATATATNCCNGTNCATTCCAAATTATGATATACAGAAGCTCTAACTACTGCTCTAATAGCAGCATTCATACCTGGTGCATCACCTCCACTNGTTAAAACACCTATTTTTCTTATACTTTTTTTCATTTATAAAATTTTAAATGCCATTATCTATTAATTTTTCAATATATAATTTTTTTATTGAAAATAAATATAGATCCCAATAACAATTATACAAATCATAAAACCAGAAATNTTAACATATTTCCAAGGAGTTATGTCAACTTGTTNAGTGTATTCTTGCACATATGCTTCTGGTCTTGGATTTATTTTACCTATTAGTAACATAATAAAAACATTTAGTACAAATAAAATTGCCATTACATCTAAATAATGTAAACCGAAATATGCTTGTGATTTGATAAAGGCTAATTGTGTTGGGTNTGTTATGCCTGATGCACTTGCTTTAGCTAATGCTTTAGTAATAAAATAAGGTTGTAGTAAAAATTGACTGAAAATGTATAAAATAGACCCTGATAATAATCCAATCTTAGCAGCGATAGCTGGNACACGTTTTGTAAGGTATCCAACTANNATAATAGTTAAAATTGGTATGCTATAGATTCCATTNATTTCTTGTAAGTAATCAAATAAGCTACCGGCATTTGCAATTGCGGGAGCTATAAACATGGATGCCANTGCTAATAATAATCCAAAACGTTTNCCTTGTTTTACAACAAGTCNTTCTTCGGCTTTAGGATTAATATGTTGCTTGTAAATATCCATACCGAAAAGAGTAACAGAACTATTCAAAACACTATTGAATGAACTTAAAATAGCTCCAAAAATAACTGCCGCGAAAAACCCTAATAATATNGGAGGTAGTACTTTAGCAACTAACATTGGATATGCTTGATCTGATGTTTCTAAATTACCATTAAAAATATGGTATGCAATAATTCCTGGAAGAACNACAATAAGTGGCCCTAATATTTTTATAAATGAGCCTAAAAGCAATCCTTTTTGCCCTTCCTTTAAGTTTTTTGCACCTAGTGCTCTTTGGATAATTTGTTGATTGGTACCCCAATAAAAAAGTTGTACCAACATCATTCCTGTAAAAATAGTATAAAAAGGTACTGGGTCAGTGGAACTACCCATAGATTTAAATTTTTCTGGATGTTCTGCGGTTAATACTGAAANACCNTCCATAATACTTNCATCACCGACANCTAATAATCCAAAAATAGGAATAAGCAATCCACCAATTAACAATCCAATGGCGTTAATACTATCAGATACTACTACTGCTTTTAATCCTCCAAAAACTGCATAAATAGAGCCTATAATTCCAATACCCCAAACACAAAGCCATATAGATTGATTTTTTGTAATATTGAATACTTCCGGAATATTAAACATTCCGCTTATGGCCAAAGATCCTGAATANAAAATAACAGGTAACAAGACAACAACATATCCAGTTAAGAACAAACCAGAAGTGATGGTCTTTGTAGTAACATCAAAACGCTTTGCTAAAAATTGAGGTACTGTGGTAAGGCCTCCTTTCAAATATCTTGGAAGTAAAAATAATGCAGTGACAACCATCGCAATTGCCGCAAGTGTTTCCCAAGCCATAACCGATAGTCCACTTTCATATGCTGAACCNTTGAGACCCACTAATTGTTCTGTTGAAAGATTAGTAAGTAATAATGAACCTGCTATTACTCCNGCTGTAAGGCTTCTTCCACCTAAAAAATAACCATCAGATGTTTTTTCGTTTGTCTTTNTTGTTGCTACATATGAAATAATCGCAACTATAATTGTAAATGCGATAAAAGAAAATATAGCCATATGAGGTTTATTAGTTTAGAAGTATTTATTTAAAAGAGGTAATTTTTCTGAAAATTTCAGATAAATCACCTCTTTTTTCTAATTAATATTCAATAANATACTGATTTGATTGTCAGTTTTTTTATTCTTTTAATATTTTTATAATTTTAGTCCCTTTATCAGAATATACATGAGCTAAATAAACACCGGTTCTCATTTCTGACATATTCAACGAAACATCAGACATATTTGGTGATATAGAGAGTATTTTTTGACCAAAAAGGTTATAAATANTTATATCGGTAATGGTTTCTTGTGCTTGTACATTCCAAAGCGTTTTAACTGGATTTGGAAAAGAAACAACAGTTGATAAAACAGTATCACCTATACTTAAAGGGGCTGCTAGTTCAATATCATCGTAATAATACGTACTTCCATCTCCTGGTAAGTCAACTACAAATTCAAAGAATATCACTACAGTTAACCAATCGACTCCTG
>PAUJ01000006.1 GCA_002713705.1 Flavobacteriaceae bacterium | reverse complement strand
AAGTACTAATGTCTTGGTTAAAAGTAGTATTATTCTGAAATAAATTTTTCATATCAGTTATTAACGAAGTAACCACTTTGGTAACATCATCTCCGTTACTAATCATTGTGTTTAGGGTTGATAAGTCAACTACTGTATACGTAACACCATTTACCTCTTCCGAATATCCATTTGTTGATGCAGCACTTGCTTTAATAGTTACTCCATTCGTATCTAAATAAATATTTGGACAATTCGTGAAGTTGGGGGTGTTTGCCTCTGTTAGAGGTGCACCATCACTAAAATTACCACAACTTGTAACACTACTCACATCCCAAGAACTAATATCTTGGTTAAAAGCAGTAGCATTTTGAAACATACCTAACATACCAAGAACATTACTCACATCCCAAGAACTGATATCTTGGTTAAAAGGAGAATCTTCAAACATATTATCCATATTAATTACATTACTCACATCCCAACTACTGATATCTTGGTTAAAAGGAGTACCTCTAAACATACCAGACGTATTAGTATTACTACTACTCACATCCCAAGAACTTATATCTTGGTTAAAAGAAGTATTATATGCAAACATATAATACATAGTTGTAACATTACTCACATCCCAATTACTGATATCTTGGTTAAAAGAAGTCCCCTCAAACATGCTATTCATATCAGTTACATTACTCACATCCCAAGAGCTAATATCTTGATTGAAAGTAGTATTATTCTGAAATAAATTTTTCATATCAGTTACTAAAGATGTACACAAAGTAGATACATCCCCTCCTTGACTAATCTCAAAATTTAAAGTTTCTAAATTTACAACAGTAAAAGTAATATTACCTATACGCCCTTGCTCATTATTTTGTGCACCCGCACTAGCTTTAACGGTTAATCCATTAGATGCTAAATAAACTGCATTAGTACTCCCATTTGCATCTACAAACAAACTAACGTCTTCAAAACTTTGATTGGCTGTAATGGTAGTGTTTTCAATCGTATAAATAATATTGTTACCATCAAAATTGGCATCGGTAATCACTACTTCTACTTCAGAGACTCCATCTGCATCTACCCACGTTAAAACAGCATTAGGAGGGTCTAACTTAAAACTATTTTCATCATCGTAATCATTCCAATAGGAAGCAAACTCGCCTCCACTAATATATTTATGTTCTCTATTAGGTCTATCGGAAAAAGCAAATATATCCGCTGTAAAAGGGATTACAATGGTAGTGCTTGAGGTTGCTGTTGCTTCTAAAGCAGTATGGGTATACAACCACTCTTTTTCAAGGGTATTGCTGTTATCTACGTTGTTGTTATCATCGGTAGTACAAGCTAGCATTAGAAGTGCTAAAAATAAATAAGTAAGTTTTTTCATTTTAAAAATATTAATTAATAATCTGGTTATTGGTCAGTTAACTATTGCAATTTAAAAAAAAAATTATCTTGCAAAAAACAACAAAAGACTTTTTTTAAAGTATTAATTCGGTAATACAAGATAACATTAGAAGTATTAAAAATAGATAGGATAGTTTTTTCATTGTGTTGATTTAGTTGAGGTACTAAAATAGTCAATTTTTAAAAAACCATAAGACAAAAAAAACTTACTGTTTTCTACTAAAGATAGTTTTAAATAAAAAAACACCCTAGTTAAAGGGTGCTTAACCCCCTAAAATGTTGATAAATACGGATTATTTTGTCAATAACGTATTTGGTTTTCCCTTGACTTTTTAAATTTAAACTTGTAACTTTATCTTATAGTATTTCAAAATATATTCTTCTAAATTTTTTCAGATAAAAAGTTTCCTTGTTGTATTCCCCTAAAGGGATATATAAATAAAAATCTTCAAAGATTTATCTAAATAAATATTTCAAAAACGTTATATATACAGATATAAAAAATAATACTTGCTTGTATTAAGGATAGCTATATCCAATTACGAATGAATAGTTGTTCTGTAATCTTTCAGGTATTTAAAAAGTAGTTTAAAATAGATATGAATACAACTGGAAAGAAGTTTGGAGGAAGACAAAAAGGAACACCTAATAAACTTAATAGTAAGATAAAAGATAAACTATCAGATATAATAAGTGATGCTATTAGTTCTCTTGATATAGAGGATATGACAAAAGCAGAAAGACTTAAATTAATACAACTTGGTTTACCTTATATAATTACTAAACCTCAA
The DNA here is from genome assembly GCA_002713705.1 of Flavobacteriaceae bacterium. Taxonomy (GTDB): domain Bacteria; phylum Bacteroidota; class Bacteroidia; order Flavobacteriales; family Flavobacteriaceae; genus Marifrigoribacter. The sequence continues at coordinate 240,113 of PAUJ01000006.1, read as the reverse complement.
CAAGAAGAAATACAGGAACAACAAAACTTCACTATAGAAATAATAGATAGATTAAGTGATTATTCAGATAAACAACTTGATAATGCTATTAATAATTAACAACCCAAGAGAAGCCATAATAGAAAGCTATAAAAGACCTATTTCTTATAAAAACTATATTCTACTAAATGGTAAGGTTGTGATTAGATTTAAATAGAATTATATTTTAAAATAATTGATTACATATAATACACTTAATATTTTTTAATAAATTTTACTATTTTTGGTTTAAAACTAAACACAATGAGAAAACTTATCTATTTATTTTTAGGCTTATTAATCGTTGCTTGCTCAACAGATGATAATAACAATGAAACACAAGAAGAATGGTTATTCGTTCATACGGCTACACAAGCTATATCAACTAATAGTAATACTCTTGTTATGCCCGTAACAAATGATATTTTTGTCTTTTCTGACAGACCTTATCGAGATTATCTTTATTTGAATGGAGAGGAATATGCTTCATTATGGGATGAAAATGAGGAGTCTGATAACTTTTATACTGACAGTCCAAATGCTGTTTTAACTTGGGTAGATGGAGATGGTGTTGAAGAAGTTGAAGTGGTTATTACAGATGCAGATTTTGATGGAGATAATATTATCTATACTATTGAAAACTCTAATTTAACAGCCAATCAAAGTTTTGAGGATGTTAGTTTGTTTGTTGATGGTATAGGTAAGTGGTGCAGAAATAACCCTACAGCGTGTAGTCCAACTGGAGGCTAATAATATTTATAAATATATTTATGATGAAAAACACAATGAAAAAATTATTTTTACCATTACTGGTCTTTATTTTAATAATTGGATGCAATCAGCAAGAAAAAAATAATAAAATAACCACTATTAAATGTCACCAAGAGATTCCAGAAATTTCGATTGTTGACCTTGGAACAGAAGGATTATCACACGGTGATTTTCATTGCTTTAATGGGATTCTTACAGATGATAAAGCTATTATTGGTAAATTATTTGGTTGTCGTACAACGGCAGATTTTTCTAATAGTACTGAAGGATTTCAACTAGGATTGAACCATATTGTTTTTGACTTTGGAGATTCCAATACTATTATTATAGGAGGTGGCACAGAATCTCCATCTTTAACAGGTGCTGAGTTTATTAAAATAAAACCACAAATAAGAGGCGTTATAGGTGGAACAGGAAAATATATGGGAGCCAGAGGACAATTAACAACTATAAGAAACGATGATGGAAGCTATGAGCACCTTATAGAGATAATTGATTAACTCAAAAAAATAACTGTTCTAATATAAAGTTATAAAAGACCTATTTCTTACCAAAACTATATTGCACTAAATGGTAAGGTTGTGATTAGATTTAAATAGAATTATATTTACTATTTAGATTTTATAATCACACTCTACAATAATTTATTTTATGAAAAAAGTATTTGCCATATTATGTATTATAGGAATAGCTTATCCTTACTATTACATCTTTAAATTTATTGAAACAAATAATTGGGAATGGTCTACTTCACTATTTTTTGAACAAATTAACCAGAATTATGCAATGAGTATTTTAAATGCTGATTTAACTATTGCAGCCATATCTTTTCTTATTTTTCTTATTTACAGATTAAGATTAAAAGCAATCAGTAAAAATCAGTTCATAAAGTATTTGGTATCTTTATTTATGGTTGGCTTTTCATTAGCACTACCATTATATCTATATGACAATTATCAAAAGAATAACTAAACCATAGACATATCTTCCTCCTTTAGTTCAGCTATTTCTGCACCACGTAAATAGGTTAAACTTACATTGATTGATGAATGCCCCATAGTCTTCTGTAGCTTGGTTATAGAGTGGATGATAACTGAAAAAGCACTACAATACATCGAATTATAGTGCTTTATTTCTTAAAAAAGGTATCCCTTTTGTATATTATTCTCCTTTAAGAATTTTTTTAAATGCCTCTAAATCAAATTCGTTTCCATAAAATAGCGTGCTCATTTTCATAATATCAGCAGCAATGAGAACAGCCGTTTTTATTTCATCGTCAGATGCACCTAATCTTTTCAGTTCTGCAATATGATAAGGGATACAGTATTGACATTTAGTAGCTGCAGAGGTTCCAAGCGCTACTAAATGAGCTTCTTTTTCAGCTATTGCACCTTCTTTGTATAAGCCCATTTGAGCTTTAAAATAAGCATCAGAACTTTTAAGTATTGATGTAGGGTAAACATTGTTAAAAGGGCTCTGGGCTAAAAGCTCTTTCTTCTCTTCACTTGTGAGTGTTGAATCTTGAGAAAAACAAGTTGAATGCAATCCAACTAATAGTAAAATAAATAGTAATTTTTTCATTTTATAAGTTTTAAGATTAAGGTATTAAGATAATAATTTATATTTTAAATTTTTGGGTTNTAACAAATAATAAATACAATGAAAAAACTTATCTANNTATATTTAGCTTTATTAATCATTGCATGTAATAGTAATGATAGTAACAATAATTATAATGACGGAGAGAACAATGGAGACAATAACCAATCTTCTTGTAATGGAGATAATCCAATAAGCAAAGGTTTGGTTAGTATAATTGATTCTCTATTGTAATCTTTACTCTTAATGATTTTGAACTTGAATTATACAACTCAACTAAGAATTCAATAAATAATGTTTTAAATCCTCGTAGGTAACTATTGTGATTGCTTCTTTAATTTTTCCCATTACTGATTTAATTTGTGGTGGTAGAACTTGTTCCTTTTTGACCACCGCTTCTACAATGTCTAAAAATTTAGTGGGATGTGCAGTCTCAAAAAACACACAATAAGCAGTTGGATTCTTTTCTAAATAAGCTTTACACCCTAAATAACCAACCGCTCCGTGTGGATCGGCAACATAATTATAACGGTTATAAATTTCTAGCATCGCTGCCTTAGTTTCCTCATTGGAAAAACTAAACGACGAAAGGTTTTCTTTTAGGGTCTCAAAATTATTTTTATATAGTTCTTGAATGCGAATAAAATTACTTGGATCTCCTACATCCATTGCATTACTAATGGTTTGCACAGATGGCTTTGGTTTGTATAGCGCTGTACTTAAATATTTTGTTACTACATTGTTGTCGTTATTTGATGCTATAAAATGTTTAATAGGCAAACCTAACTGCTGCGCAATCATGCCTGCACAGACATTTCCAAAATTTCCACTTGGNACAGAAAAAACAAGGTCTTTATGCTTTTTATATAATCTTTTGTATGCAAACATAAAATAAAATAATTGTGGCAACCAACGTGCCACATTGATAGAATTTGCTGAGGTTAACTGCATCATATCGGTAAGTTTTTTATCTAAAAAAGCGGTTTTAACCATGGCTTGACAATCATCGAAGGTACCCTTAACTTCTAGGGCGCTAATGTTTTGCCCAAGGGTCGTTAATTGTTTTTCTTGAATGGCACTCACTTTCCCACTCGGGTAGAGTATTACTACTTTTACATTTTTGACCCCTAAAAACCCATTTGCTACAGCTGCACCTGTATCGCCAGATGTTGCTACTAAAACGGTTACTTCATTGTTGTTGTTTTTATTAAAATAGCCTAAACAACGTGCCATAAAACGAGCACCAACATCTTTAAATGCCATCGTTGGTCCGTGAAACAGTTCTAAAGTTGAAATATTTTTATTGAATTCCACCACGGGAAAATCAAAAGAAAGTGTTTCTTCTATTATGNTTTTTAAAACATCTGTTGGAATTTCTGGAGATATAAATTGCTGGATGGCTTTGAAGGCAATTTCAGAATGAGATAGGCTATCAATGTTCTCAAAAAATGCTTTTGGTAAGGGGTTTATTTGTTCGGGAAAATACAATCCTCTATCTGGTGCCAATCCTTTAATAACCGCATCTTTAAAAGATACATTAGCTGCTTTTTTATTTAAACTGTAGTATTTCATTATTTGTTTATTTTTCTAGCGTTTGAATGGAAATTTTTCCGATTTAACCTATAACACTTTGATCCCTTCAATATTAATTTTTGAGATGTGAATATCAAATTTAATCCCTGTGCTTAAATATACTTTTTTTATAGCGTCGCTTACCATGGTTGCAATTTCAATTCCTTTGCATAAAGAAAAAATAGAAGGTCCAGAACCAGAAATATTAGTACCTAAAGCTCCTGCATTTAGCGCTGCTTGTTTAACTTCCTTATAAAACGGAATTAACTTACTTCTGTGAGGTTCTATAATGGCATCATGCAACGATCTTTTCATTAATTGGTAATTGTTAGTATGTAAACTATGGATCAAACTTCCAAAGTTTGCCCATTGAACAATTGCTTCTTGAAGCTTTACTTCTTTTGGAAGAATGGCTCTAGAATCTGCTGTTTTAATCTCTATTTGCGGGTGAATAATGGTTGCATATAAATTATCTGGAGATGGAATTTCCAAAATTTCTAAAGGCGATAGGCTTTTTACTAAGGTGAAACCTCCAAACAAAGCAGGTGCTAAATTATCTGCATGTTCACATTTACTAGCCAAGGCTTCCCCTTTCATAGCAAATTGGGTAAGTTCGGTTTTATTATAAGGGCTTCCTAAAAGAGCATTCATTCCAAAAACACTGCCAACAGCACTCGCTGCACTACTACCAATACCACTACCAGGTTTTATATTTTTATAGATTTCAATTTCGAAACCACAATCTGGTTGAAGCTTTTCATACATCGCTAGAGCAGAAACTCCAGCAACATTTAATTCGGTTTTAAAAGGGAGTTCGAATCCTTCAATTTTAGTAATTAGAATCCCTTTTTTATCGACTTTTCTAATAAGCATCTCGTCTCCTACTGCATCTAAGCAAAAACCTAGCACATCATATCCACAGGCCACGTTGGCAACCGTCGCGGGAGAAAATATTTTTATTTCATTCATCTTTATTTAGAACATGATTGGTTATAAAATATCTATATTTAATTCCTTATATTTAATTATATTTGAACAAATATCTTAATATATATATATAAGCACAATAATATTTGCCTATACTTTAATAAAACCTAAATATATTCGTTAATACTATGAAAAAAGAATTGGACTCGAAAGATATTCAGATTTTAAGCCTATTACTGAATAATGCACGCCTTTCAAACAAAGAGATTGCTGCAAAAATTGAAATTGCACAATCTAGCACACACGATCGAATTAAAAAACTAACCCAGAAGGGATATTTTAAGGGGACTTCTATTCAAATTGATCAAAAAAAGCTGGGTCTTAATATTGAGGTAATGTTAGCCATTAAGCTAAACAAGCAACACCGTTGGGTAATTGGAGATTTTATAAAAAAAGCTTCTCAGTTGCCGGGTGTTCTTCAATTATTTCACATGGCAGGTGACAATGATTTTATTTTGCATGTGGCAGTAAAGGATTCTGATGAGTTAAGAGTTTTTATTCTCGATCGATTATCTACCTTAGATTATATACAAAGCACTCAAACCACTATGGTTTTGCATAACGAAAAGGTAAATAATATTCTTTAGTAAATTGTAATTACTTTTAATTATTGAGCGGATTGAATAATTAAATAAAAACTAAACACATATTATAATTTTGTTTCAGGTTAGGTTTATACCGATAGAAAATGAGAATTGGAATTTAAAAAGTTTAAAGAGTAAAGAAATAAAATATATGATTACTACATAGCATTTTTTAATAAATGATTTTAGTCGATGTGCTTCAATTTAAACTTTCTGTGCTGTATTTATATCATGTTCAAAAGGCTCTAGTTGAGATTTTTTATTAAAAATTTATTAATTTTGCGGATATCTATTTCAACTATAAACACACTTATATTTTTATCTAAAAATTAAAGCACATCAAAAAAAAAATCATAAAATGAAAAAACACATTATTTTAATTTCGTTGTTACTTGTTTGTTTCTTTATAGATAATTTTAACCTTTATGCACAAGACAAAGTTCTTCAAGAGCTTGAAGAATTTGCTATTATAGATCAAAAAATAATGATGCCAATGCGCGATGGTATTCGTTTAGCTACTGATATCTATCGTCCTAAAACAGATAAAAAAGTGCCTATTATTTTTTCACGAACACCCTATAATTTTAATTCTTGGGGAGATGGAAAACAAAAAACAAGAACAGCTATAAAAGCTTTAGAAGCAGTTAAAAGAGGTTATGCTTATGTAGTTCAAAATGAACGTGGACGCTATTTTTCAGAAGGTGAATGGGATATTTTAGGAGTTCCATTAACAGATGGCTATGATGCATTTACTTGGATGAAAAATCAATCTTGGTCCAATGGTAAAATAGGAACTGTAGGTTGTTCTTCTACTGCAGAATGGCAAATGGCAGTTGCTGCTTTAGATCATCCTTCTCTTGCGGCAATGGTACCACAGGGTTATGGTGCTGGTGTTGGACGGATTGGTGATATTAACGAACAAGGAAATTGGTATCGTGGTGGTGTAGAACAGATGTTATTCTTTTCTTGGTTATATGGTGTAGAGCACGATAAATTTAAACCACGAATTCCAGCCGGAGCAACTCAAGAAGATCTAATTAGAATTTCTAGGTTTTACGATTTAGCACCCGAAAATCCAACAGTAGATATGGCAGAGGCCCTAAATCATTTGCCTATTCAGGATATTCTAAAAAACATAAATGGTAAAAATGAGATTTTTGATAAAATGATACGCCGTAAACCAAATGATGAAGCTTGGTTTAATGGAGGTATTTACCATGATGATATGGAAATTGCTGTTCCAAGCTTTTGGTTCGCTTCATGGTACGATGTGTCTATAACTCCAAATCTAGCCTTATTTAATCATCTTAGAAATAACGCAAAAAACAAATCAATAAGCGATAACCAATACTTAGTAATAGCACCAACTTTGCATTGTCGCTATAATCGAGCAACTGAAAATACTATTGTTGGAGAACGCAGTGTTGGAGATGCAAGACTTAACTATGAAGAACAAATTTATCTTTGGTTTGATTTTTGGCTAAAAGGAGAACAAAATGATTTTAAAGCGAAAACACCTAGAGTGCAATATTATACAATGGGTAGCAACAAGTGGCAAGCATCAGAAGCTTGGCCTCCAGAAAACACTAAATTAATAAGCTATTATTTAAAAAGTAATGGGCAGGCCAATAGCTTTTTTGGTGATGGAAAATTATCAACATCAAAAGCAAATTTTGATAGTCCAGATAGTTTTACCTATGACCCAATGAAACCAGTACCTTCCTATGGTGGTAATGTATGCTGTACAGGAAATGCAATTAAAGGAGGTGCTTTCGATCAACAACAAATGGAGACGAGAAATGATATTTTGGTTTACAGCACTGATATTTTAGAAGAAGGCATAGAAATTTCAGGTTTTATTGAAGCTACACTCTATGTTTCTTCTGATGCAAAAGACACCGATTTTACCATTAAACTCATCGATGTATATCCAGATGGGAAAGCATATAATTTGGATGAAACAATACAGCGTGTAAGGTATCGGGAAGGTTATGACAAAGAAGTATTTATGGAGAAAGATAAAGTTTATCAATTAGATTTGACTCCTATGTCAACCAGTAATTATTTTAAAAAAGGACATCGCATACGCATTGAAATATCGAGTAGTAATTTCCCTCGTTTTGCTCGTAATTTGAATACAGGAGGTAATAACTATGATGAAAAAGAAAGTGTAATCGCTCATAATAAGATACATCATTCTTCAAATTATATGTCACAGATAAGACTGCCAATTGTATCCAATTCAAGTGACGGTAAAAAATAACAAAATTACTCCTNTATGTTAAAACCTGAATAAAACCTAATTTCACACATTGGTTTTTTTAAATTCAGCATGCTTTAAGCTCTTTTATAAAGTCATACTTGGCATTATAGTAACAAACCTTATTAGTATCTGAAATTCATATTTGTTTGGTTGAATGCAATTTATTACATTTAAAGACAATTAATTTAAAACAAACAATTATGAAAAAATTATCAATCCTTTTAATTGCAGGCGTTATGGCAGTAGCTTGTTCAAATGGAAAACATGCCGAATTTGAAAAAAACACGGAAGCTGCAAAGGCTTACTTTAAACTACATGAAAGCGAAAATGCAGAAGAAATGTTTACTTATCTCTCCGAAGACTTAACATGGCATATGCCTGCTTACGGAATGGGAATCGGTGGCATAGAAGAAGTAAAAGCCGCTATTCTTTGGTATCAAGCGGCATTTGATAATATGGTATTCACAGCAGATTATTGGCTGCCTGGTGTAGATACCGAAACCGGTGTTCCCGATGGCAGTACTCGTGTTTATGGGACATGGACCTCTGTTTATGCAGAAACTGGACAAGAATTAAGTTTAACCAGCTACCATTCTTTTGAATTTAAAGATGGTAAAATTATAAATGGTGGAGATTGGTTTGACTTGGGAGGCATGATGAATTCTTTGGTACCAGCTCCCGTGGAAGTAATAGAAACAGAAACGATGGAATAAGGAAACGTTTTTATAAGATAGAGATTCGAATTTAAATATTTATCTCACTACTATAAGAGCAATCAGAAGTGGTTGCTCTTTTTTTGATTTAACTTATTGCTGATAGTTACATGATTTGTACATAAAGAAAAAAAAAACCAACCTAAGTATTGATAAATTAGTAACGATTTTAACTATTATTAGTTAATGCTATTAAGGGTTCATTATTCTAAAAAATATATAAAGAACTATTAAAATAACAATAAGCCACCAATATTTTTTAAACATACCGTCAGTCCATTTATTTGCTCCCCACATACTACTAAGTCTTATTTTTTAAAATTAAGAAAGTTGGTTAATCGTTAAATTTATAATTTCTACGATTTTAAGAGTTTTGGGAATGTCCCGAAAGGTACTAAAAGACATTTCGATAGACCATCGGAACACACAATAACCGGTCTTTTATATTTTAAATTAACTCACTAATTCATCAATCACTTTAGCCAATTCAAAATCCTTATCCGTTACACCACCAGCATCATGCGTTGAAAGGCTGATATTTAAAGAATTATATACATTACTCCAATCCGGGTGGTGACCTAATTTTTCTGCTTCAAAAGCGATTCGAGTCATTACCGAAAAGGTATCTTTAAAATCTTTGAATTCTAACGAGGTATGGATTGCATTTTCATGATAGGTCCAATCTTGAAAGTTTTTTATTTTTTCTTTAATACTTTTTTCTGATAATGCGTTCATGATATTTATTTTTATAAATATATTAAAAATATACTCATTAAATTAAAAAAAAGGGCTTGTTACATCATTAAATGTGTGGTATTTTTGATTATATTTTTAGGTAATAGAAACTAAACCTGAATAAAATCATAAAATTAATATGTTAGAGCATTATTTTGACTGTCCACATTGTTGGGAATATCAATTAAAAATGATAGATCCCTCCGTTAATCATCAAAACTTTATTGAGGACTGCACGGTTTGCTGTAATCCCCTGGAATTTGATTTAATAATTGAAGATCATAAATTGCAATGTTTTTCTGTAATACCTATAGACCAATAAAAAATACATTTAATAAATAATTTTTTACATAATAATATAAGTTGATTCAAGACCGTATAAGGGGTGCAGTTTTTAAAAACAGGCTTTGAAACTCTCCATTGTGGTGTATCATAACTAAATTTATTACAGTCTGTAACAGTATCAAAATTCCAAGCACCTAAATTTTGATTAAAAGAAGTTGCACCATAAAACATACTATGCACAGTAGTTACTTTACTTAAATCCTAATTTCCAATAGCTTGGCTAAAAGTTTCAGCTCCATAAAAAAGCGCACTCATATTAGTCACTTTAGAAGTGGCTATTCTAGTAAGGTCTTCTTCATTTGCCAACATTTCTCTTAACATTTCCTCGTTTACGACAGTATAGCTAAGCGCTGCTATTATTCAAGTAGCACCAATCTTCGCCCATTCCTTTGCTTTAATAGTGATACCATTATCAGCAACATATACAAGATTGTCTAAATCAGCAATGAATTCAAGATTAGATATAATATTGGTACTATTTGTAAAAGAAACGAGTATGAGAGATATTATTAAGTAGGTAATTTTTTTCATGTGGATTATTTTGATACTAACTAAAATATAAGAAAAATTAGTATCAGTAAAATTAATTAAATTCATCAAGTGATAAATAAAATAATAAAGGGCTATCGAGAAGATAACCCTTTGATGGTTTAAAAGGTTTTTGTTAAAACCTTACAAATATAAAATCCCCCATTGAATACTTGCTAATAAAAAGTAATAATAATTTTTAATGTAACAAAATAAAATAAGGTCTATTAAACTGCAACTAATATTACTTTTTGATAATAATTATATTTTTAATCATTTTAAGAATTAAAAAATATGTGCATTNCCTACGNTGATTGTTTTTTTTTAATGGAGCTCTTCTTANGTCGAATGGATTCAGAAAAAAATNATATATTTATAATTTATGATGATAACGAACTTTGTGATTCTTGAAGATTGTGGTGGATATTTCAGTTTTCTAGTTTTATAAATAAAAAAATATTGGATTTTATAAAGAATGGAGTAGTTTTGCTATGGCACTTATACTACTTGACAGTATTTCAAGTCTTTTAAATAATTATGAATAAATACCTAGATACATTTATTAATGCTTTTANCGAAACAGTAGATTGGACTTGGAAATCGATCCTTTTTGAAGTACCATGGTATATCAATTATTTTTGGGGATTAATTTCTATTTCTCTTTTTATATGGGTTTTAGAAATTATTTTTCCATGGAGAAAGGAACAATCTGTTTTTAGAAAAGATTTTTGGTTAGATGGATTTTATATGTTTTTTAATTTTTTTATATTTTCAATAGCCATAAGTGGATTTTATAGACTTATACAAGTAGGTTTTTCCGATATCGGTATTACAAGTAAAAGCATTGCATTTATTGACCCTTCTAATTGGCCAATGTGGTTGCAATTATTGGTTTTCTTTATCATCTTGGATTTTGTGCAATGGTTTACTCATTCATTACTACATAAATACTCCTTTCTTTGGAAATTCCATAAAGTTCATCACAGTGTTAAAGAAATGGGCTTTGCAGCACATTTACGTTACCATTGGATGGAAAACATTTTTTATAAGCCTTTGAAAACATTCGCTGTTATGATATTATTTGGCTTTGAGCCAGAACAGGCTTATATTGTTCATTTTATTGCAATTACTATCGGTCACTTTAACCACGCAAATATTAAAATTACCTGGGGTCCCCTAAAATATATTATTAATAACCCGGTAATGCATTTACACCACCATGCTTATGATCTGCCGGAAGGAAGGTATGGTGTGAATTTTGGAATTAGCCTAAGTCTTTGGGATTATATTTTTAAAACTAATTACATACCCGAAGATAGCGGGACTATTGATTTGGGATTTCCTGGTGTGGATAAATTTCCTAAGAGTTTTATAGATCAAAACACCTATGGATTTAGAAAAGGAAACAATTAGTTATTGAGTATACTAGGCAATCCGCTTACTAATTTGATAACGCATTTGTTCAGAACTTCTTTACTTTAAGCCTAAACTTAGTGTTACATCCTCTAAATTCTTCTTAAAAGATTCCGAATCAATAGAAACATTTAGAGAAGGTATTACCGATTTTAAAATTTCTTTACCGCTATCGGAATTGAGTATTTCCGGAAATGCCATTTCAATAACTTCTAACATAGCTACAACCGATGTTGATGCTCCAGGAGANGCGCCAAGAAGGCAAGTNATTTTTCCACATTTACTGCTTACTATTTCAGTACCAAATTCTAACTTACCTCCTTCTTTTTCATCGCGTTTTATAGTTTGGACTCTTTGGCCCGCAACAATAATTTTCCAATCTTCATTTTTTGCGNTTTTCATAAAAACACGCAACGCATTCATCCGATCATCAAATGACATCATTACTTGATGTATTAAATATTTAGTAAGGGATAAGTTATGCCAAAAAACACCCCACATCGAGTGTAAGTTTTCAATTTTTATAGATTTGAATAAGTCTAAATTTGATCCTTTTTTTAAAAATTTAGTAGTAAATCCTGCAAATGGACCAAATAGAAGTTCTCGTTTTCCATTAATATACCTGGTATCTAGGTGAGGAACTGACATGGGAGGAGAGCCTATCTCTGCCATGCTATAGACTTTAGCAAAATGCTGATTAATAATTTTTTCATTCTTACAAACGAGCCATTCCCCACTAATTGGAAAACCACCATAGCCATCCTTTTCTTCNATTTCTACTTTTTCGAGTAAGGTTAGGCTTCCTCCTCCAGCTCCTATAAAAACATGCTTAGCCTTTATGAATGTATTTTCATTAGTAAGAACATCGTTTACTTTTAAGGCCCAATCTTCATCACCAGATGGATCAACATCTACTACTTCTTTATTACATGAGACTTTGGTGTTATAAGTGTTTTCTAATATGTTGTATAGCTGCTTAGTAAGACTTCCGAAATTCATTTCTGTTCCCCTATCAATTCTAGAAGCAGCAATAACATCTTTCTTATCTCTTCCTTGTAATATTAAAGGAAACCATTGTTTCATTATTTCAAATTCTTTCGTGAATTGAATTGAATCAAACATAAAGTGTTCTTTCATTGCTTTAAAACGGTTCTCTAAATAAAGAACATTTTTCTTACCCGTTACAAAGCTATGATGGGGGCATTTTGTAATAAATGTGGAAGGGTCTTCAATAAGATTTTCATTTACCAAATAGGCCCAAAACTGTTTTGAAATTTCAAATTGTTTACAAATTTCAATGGCTTTATGGATGTCAACAGTTCCATCTTCATCTTCAGGTGTGTAATTTAATTCACAAAGAGCAGAGTGCCCAGTTCCTGCATTGTTCCATGATGCAGTACTTTCTTTTGCTACATCGTTCAATCTTTCTAGAATTAAAATATTCAAATCAGGTTTTAATGTCTTACACAAAACTGCTAAGGTTGCACTCATAATTCCTCCTCCAACACAGACCAAATCATATTCTTGATTCTTCATAATTTCAATATTCTATTTCTAAATTATATCAAACTTAATGGTTATAGTTTTTTAAATTACTAAACTAATAAATAAAAAAATTATATTTACGTTCAAATAAAAAAAATGATTGAAAAAATAGAAAGTAATCCAATAAACAAACGATCACTAATAGCCGGATTTATTGGAAATATATTAGAGTGGTACGATTTTACGGTTTATGGCTTTTTTGCCACTGTAATTGGTGCTCAATTTTTTCCAGATGAAGATAAAATAGTTCAATTAATCGCAGCCTTTGGTGTGTTCGCCGCTGGATATTTAATGAGGCCAATAGGTGGAATAATATTTGGTCATATTGGAGATAAATATGGTCGAAAGAAAGCCTTAAAAATATCTGTACTGTTAATGGCTATTCCAACTACATTGATTGGTTTTCTGCCTACCTATGAGAATATTGGATGGTATTCGGCAGCTTTACTTGTTATTTTAAGGCTCTTTCAAGGTCTTTCGGTAGGTGGAGAATTTACTGGATCTATATCATTTCTAGTGGAGAAAGCACCAAAAGAAAAACGAGGTTTTTATGGCAGTTGGTCTACCTTTGGTGTTTTTGGTGGAATGCTCTTGGGTTCGGGAATTGCATCATTAATTACAGGTTTACTGTCCACAGAAGAGTTGCATGATTTTGGGTGGAGAATTCCCTTTTTATTCGGAGCAGTAATTGGTGTTATAGGTATTTATCTTCGCAAAGGAATGGGCGATGACACTTATTATGATAAAAATAAAAAAGAACATATATCAACTAAAACCCCATTGGCTGAGTTCTGGTCAGATTATAAGATGCAAGCAGTTAAAATAATGTTATTAAGTTGGGCCTTTGGTGTTTCTGTTTATCTGATATTCATTTTTCTTCCTTCTTATTTACATACTTTTCATAACGTAAAGCTGGAAGATGCTTTATCTGCACACACCATAGCAATAATTGTGCTAATGCTTATAATACCATTGTTTGGATTTATAAGCGATAAAATTGGTCGAAAGAAAGTACTGTTTATGTCTCTAATAGGATTTACCATTTTCACATATCCTCTTTTTGCATTGATGTTTAAAAATACTTATGTGGCCATACTTATTGCGATGCTTGCGTTTTCTGTTTTTGAAGCTATGTTTCAGGCAGTAATTCCTGCGTTAATGACGGAATCTTTTCCAACAAGTGTTAGATATACTGGGATTTCCGTGAGTTATAATGTATCATTGGCATTATTTGGAGGTACTACTCCAGTTTTATGTACTTGGTTAATTAAAGTTAGTGGGGGAAATATTTGGATGCCTGCTTATTACTTAATAGTAAGTTGTATTATTGCCATACTAACAGCATATTTTATACCAGAAACTTATAAAAAGGAATTGGATTAAAAATGAAAGTAATATTTTAATTATGATAATAAATTTATTACTTTCGTGTCTAAATAAAATTTATGTTATTTAATTTATAAAATACTTTTTTAACTAAAATCAAAATTATGAAAACTAATAATTTATTAACTACATTCGTACTAGTAGCCGTTTTATCTCTATCACTAATAGGCTGCAAAAACAAGGATTCAAATAATTTAGGGAGTACAGAGAAAGTTTTAGAACTTACCGCAGTTGAAGCAGAAGAATTTATATTAGAATGGGCAGGTGTTGTAACAGCAACTGAAAATTCAGAAATTACTTCAAGATACAAATCAAGTAAATACATAGATGGTGTTGAAACTAGATCTAAATTAATCTCAGATTATTTTTCAGAAAATGGTATATTAAGAGGAACTGTCTCTAGAATAATTAGATTTAAAAAAGCTTCTCAAGTTAATTCACTTGATACTTCAACCTCAGGATTATTAAATAATCCCGCAGTTGATGATTTAAATATTCAACATTATTTTAAATATTTTAACGCTATCACTATACCTGGTCTTAGAATTGCTACTGATGATAGTTGTAACAATGGATTTAGTAGTTCAAATAATTTTTATTTAAAATTAACTAATAATATTGGCCAATACCTAGCATACGTTCCATTTAGAAGCGATGCAGGTGCTGTAGCTTTTGCTAAAATGTCTTTTACAGTTAAAAAAAATAATAAAGGTCAACTTCATATTGTTTGTTTACATTCTTCACCAATATTTAATGATNATGTTCCTTTATTAGAAGAAAATAAATTAAATTCCTGTTATTTCCCTTCATTATAGGAAAAAAGCGATTTTTTTTATGTCAAGCGATTTATTGTACTCGTTATAGAATTTATGCCAAAAAAGGAGTTGCCATAGATTCTGGTCCAGATACGTTTGATTTAAAACTGTTGCTGAAAAGAAATGATTTTAAATAAATAAAATTTTTTACANAAAAATCCAAAACAAAATTGTTTTGGATTTTTTTTATATTTCTATTTCCCAATAACTAACTCCCTAAAATTAACAATTCATTAAAAACCACTTCAGTCGTATACCACTTATTACTTAATAGTAGTTATATCATTGCTATACTAACGGCATTGTTTATGCCAGAGACTTATAAGAATGAATTGGATGAATTTTTAATTAGATTATTCTTTACAACAGTGGTATTAAATAGCATACGTATTTTTTTCAAATACAAAGCATTTACATTAAAGAAAGGAGTGTACCTACTACCTTTACCGAAATAAAATAACCAAATACGGCATCACAAGCACACTCCTCTCCGTCTAAATAAATAAAAAGCAAGTCTCATTTCATAAGATACTACTTCCCATAATTTAAATTTACAAAATAAATTAGACCTTATCATACTGTAAACAAGATACTTATGAACAATAAAAAAAACTATAAACTAATAATTACTCNCCATCAAAATGAAGAGGTTTTTCTTCCCTAAAAAACATCTAAAGATTAATTCTCTAAAATGTAAAAATTCAGCTGCATAAGAATATATAAAATTGTAAATAAGATAGTTATAAACAACAAAAAGAGCATAACTAACTAAAGTTACACTCTTTTTCATAACAACAATTCAAATAATCAAACAATATAAGATTCAGCTGACCGAAGAATCTTATAATAATAAAGATACTCAAAAATTAGATGATTGCACTCCCAATAAATTCATAAAAGAATCCCAATTAAATCATAAATATTATGTTACATTTTTATTGTTTTTTTTAAAAAAAAAATTAGATATGGTCTTCTTGTCAATTTGTTTTATTTTTTGAGCAATTTAAAAATAATTGATTTTTTGTTAGTACTAACCTTTAAAAAATTTACACCATTATTTAGATATGAAAAATCAATTTCAATTTCTTTTTTATTAAAATAAGTTTCTTCAAAGATTTTATGCCCTATTATGGAATATAATTCAATTTTAATTTCATGCGTTTTTTCTTCTAATTCAACACGAAGAATATCTTCGATAGGATTTGGATATGCTTTAATAAAGTTAGCAGTTGTAAAAGCTGAAACATCAAGAAAGAAATTAGATATTTTTAGTTGGTATGGGAATAATTGAAACTCTTCATCAATCTCTTCAAAATAGGAGGGCATAGATCCTATGATATAATAAATTTCAGTATCAGAACTACTTACATCTATAGTTTTAGCACCATTAGTGTCATCTGTCATTAATAAATCATATAAAATATGACTCCCATCTGTATTTTTAACTAAAATTTTTCCTTGAAAATATGAAGGGCTTCCAAAGGTACCATTGCTATCTCCATTAAGCTGAAAAGTATAAGAAGTGGTATTGGTATTTTCAAGTTTGAAAGTATTATATGACCAGGCGTTTGTAATATCTTCAAATGCAGGCTGGAACCAACCGTTGGTACCATTAAAATCAAAGACTTCCGTGTATTCATTATCGTCATCAGGGTCTGCATATGTCAACCATTCCGATTCATTAGCCACCCTTTGATTTTCTGTAATAAAATCAAAATCGTTGGTCATGCTAGCAATCCAATCCATAAAAGTATTTCTATATAAAACAGGCCCTAATTGATTATATAGGTATTCTTGTGGAGTTTCCGTTAAACCCATATAAAATCCTTCCGAGATAACATTAGGAGAGATACCTACTTCTTCTGTAAGGTAAAACAAAAACAATGCTAAGGCATATTGATGCACATAGCGTTGCCAATTTTCAGGATACGTGTTGGGAAAATTATCAAAGCTTAACCAAAACGGTACCTGTGGCAGTTTAACTAAACTTTCCGCTTCAATAAAAGCTCTTTCTGCTGTAAAATCTTGTCTTGCACCATACCAATTTGCGGAAGCTTCAATATACCATTGGCTATCTCCAGAATAAGCAAATCCAGGAGAATTGGAATTGTATTGATAAAGATGAAAGATTTCGTGTGCTACGGTAATTATATCATTAAATAAATTATAAGGCATGGTGTAGAATGGATAGCCATTACTGTCTGTTCCAACACCATTGCCCCAACCATTACTGTCAAAATAACCACCGTCACCATGCAAATATATATTTTGATAGTATCCATCAATAACTCCTGGTGGATCCATCATATTTAATTCATTTAAACATTCGTTTCTATATTCGATAATCTGATCAAGTAAAATATCGACCTCTACACTATAATCATAGTCATTATCCCACCATATAATAAAAGCATCTCTAGTCATATAGGTGCATTCTAAAGGATTTGCAAAAGTGTCTTTTATAGAATACTGGGCATGTAAAAACTCTGAAAACAGTATCAAAACGGCAACTATTGTAATGTTTTTCATATGCGATTTAATTGGTAAGAGTGATGCTAATGCTTTTGTAAATATTTGTTTTACATTACTAAGTTAACAAAAGAAAATGAACCTAGGTAAATCAAATTATTTTTTTAATTATTTTTCCAATCTGCATGGTAATATGGAAAGTTCTCTTATTATGAGTATTATAGGTCACCTAACAAAGTCATTATTTTTATTGTATATTGANAGGAATAGAATTATAAACTTTAAAGTCTTGGAGGCTATCATGATTACTGCTACAAAATAATAGTTATGAAAAAAATATTAATTATTTTATTGTTTACAACACTTAAAAATTATTCTCAAAAAGTGTTTTCTACGGAATACTCTAATCAATCTGATATAAAAGTATTCGTCGTTGACTATGAAAATCAATCTGATTTAAAGGTATTTAAAGTAGATTACCCAAACCAAGTAGATGGAAACAAAGGATTGTGGTATTTCGTTGATTATAAAAACNAATCTGATAAAAAAATATATTTTGTTGAACATTCCAATCAAAGTGATTTAAAAATTTTTTTTGTAAGGCATAAAAATCAATCAGGTTGGAGAGACAAATCCAAACAACATTTTTTATTTTAAATTTTAAACTATGCAGGATTCAACATCCTCTCATTCTTCAATGAATTGATATACTAAAAATATTTAGCGAGTTAAAAGAGTGAATAATTAATCGCTTATAAAAATACTTTAGTTGTATATTGTAATTTAAATTTAAACAAACCTATTATGATAAAAAACATTAAATTATTTGGCCTTTTAGCAATTACAGCATTAATTATTTCATCTTGTGCAAATAAAGAAAAAAAGGAAGTTATGGATATGGAAAAAGTAAAGAGCGAAATCCAAGCTATGGAAGATGCCTTTGCTGCAAATGAAAAAGCGAAAGATGCAGATGCAATGGCAGATTACTATAGTGATGATGCCATAAGTTACCTCAATTACGAACAACCGCTTGTAGGTAAGGTAGCTATTACAGAACATATTACAAAAGCACTTGCAAAAGATACTACTGGAAATTACAATGTATATAGGGTTGTAGATCTATTTGCGATGGATTCTACTGCTGTTGAGATTGGTTCTTGGACCGTCTACGATGTTTCTGGAAATGAAAAAGATAATGGATATTATATGGCCTACTTTGAAAAACGAGATGGATCTTATAAATGTATTCGAGATATGAATATGACCCCACATCCTATCAAACCAGGTATGTAAGCTAAAAATTAGCAATACCTAACTTATTTACTTTTAGAATTAAATGGAATAAAAAAGCCAGTTCGTTTACTGGCTTTTTTTATTTAAATGAGTTTTATTTTATATTTAAGGTATAACCAACTCCTTTAATTCAGCTATTTCTAAACCTCTTAAATAGGTTCGACTTTTCTTTATTGAAGAATGTCGCATAATCCAATGAAGCCTAATTATAGAGCCAGTTACCCCTACTCTAAAAATAAAACAGTTATACTTTTAAAAAGTAACCGTTTTATTGTTAAAAGACATCTTATTGATATTTTTTTATAAGTTCATAATTGCTCCTGTATATATATTACCATTCTGCACTCCATTTGCGTATGGTATGAACCAAACCATCCTTTCCAATAACAAAATTACCAAAGTTTTATGAAGACCATCTACTTCTTTATGATATAGAAACAGATTTAATTGACGTGGCTCAAAAGCAACCTTTATTATTAAGTAAGTAATTATA
This sequence comes from Flavobacteriaceae bacterium, assembly GCA_002713705.1. Taxonomy (GTDB): domain Bacteria; phylum Bacteroidota; class Bacteroidia; order Flavobacteriales; family Flavobacteriaceae; genus Marifrigoribacter. The sequence continues at coordinate 220,584 of PAUJ01000006.1, read as the reverse complement.
TGTTTTTAACAGAATCAACTACTTTATTTAATATATTGATTATCAATATATTAAATAAAGTTATTAATTTAACAATAAATAGAAAAAATATTTTAACACAACTTTAACATATTTAAAAAAAAGAAAGTTTTTATGTTTTTAAACCTATATTTTAATTATTTAAAAGATATTTCCTACATAGTTAATTTTTTTTTTAAGAAAAATAAATAAAAAAAATGTAGGTTTTTATGCACGATTTGTTTGTATATTTTTTTGTTTGTAGGTTTACACTTTCAATAAATAAGTGATTTGTAAGAAATATTTTCAAAAATTCATCTATTATATTGAGAATATTTTTTAATAAAACCAATTTTTTAAACGAAACCAATTTTTATAACAAAACTAAATTATTATGAAAACAATTACTTTTTTACTTTTTTTTACACTTTCTGTAAGTTCTCTTTTAGCACAAGATTTTTATTTAAACGCTAATGGGCTTACTTGTATGTGTACAGATGCAGCAATCGGCGCAGAAGGCGTTGTTAATGGTATTACTTATACTAAAAGAACCAAAGAACAAATTACACCAGCTAATGCAACAACCACTTGTACTAGTGGTATTGTGGATATGTCCAGTTTATTCCTAAATGAATCTAATTTTGACGAAGATTTAAGTTCTTGGGACGTAAGTAAGGTAACTACTATGATTAATATGTTTGATGGTTCTGGGTTAACTACCGAAAATTATGATAACATTTTAATTGGTTGGCAGTCTTTAGGCAGCTTATCGAATGGTGTAACACTTGGCGCCATAGATACTAAATATTGTTTTGGGGCAGCAGCAAGAGCAATTATTGAGGCTCAATTTCAATGGGTTTTTGAGGATGATGGAATGTGCCAGCCCTTAAATGTAGGGGATTATTTAAATAGTGAATCTGTTACTGTTTTTCCAAATCCTACAAATGATTTCTTAATGATAGATGGTATTGAAAATTCTGTAAATATTTCTATCTATAATCTTTTAGGTGCTGAAGTAATTGCTGAAAGTTATACTGATAAAATAGATGTAAGTGAATTATCAAAAGGTGTTTATATCATTAACATTTCAAATGGTGTGAGTCAAACCAATAGAAAGTTTATAAAGAATTAATCCTAAACAATTAAATACCTTATAAACCACTCTATTAATTTAGGGTGGTTTTTTTATGACTTCGCCTTAGTGGAAAGTTTTTATTTTAAATTACAAAAGAATATTACCTTTAATTTTTTTTAAAGTTTATGTTATTAATATAGAACTAAGCTGCACATAAACTAATAAGACAATAACTATATAAAATTTTGTTTAGCAATAAAAATTATTAAATTTTCAGTGATTTTCTTCCTTGCCTTAGCGACTCAATAACTCCAAGGGCTGCATTTTCTCCAGATAGTATTGCTGCGTTTAAAGAACCATTTAATTGGGTATCTCCCGCTAGAAAAATTCCTGTGCTTAATCTCGTTTCCAATGAAGACATTTTGTATTGTATATTATTTAATTTTGGCAATGCCATAGGAATTCGATAATGCTTTATAAATGTGCAAGAACTGATACCACAAAGTTCATTTAATTCCTTTTTGACATGTTCAATAAGCAGCTCTTTATCAAAATTTTTAGGATCGACAACGGTAACAGAAAGCAATTCTTTTTTGGGTTGGCTAGAAGTTTTAAAACTTGTGTGGTAAAAAATATTATTAATCAAAGTGTCATTTTTAGGAATCAGGCCAATTAATGGTTTTTTAATAGTTCTATTTTCCGTTTCAAAATATAGAGTATCGCAAGATTTCCATTGTATAGATTGATTTTTTAAATTTTTAATTAACCTACTAGCTTCAGTTGCTATAATAGTATAATCACTTTCTAATTGGGCTCCATTTTCGAGAACTATAGCGCTATCATTTATTGCTGCTACCTTGGTATGAAACTTAAAAACGGTGTGCTTTAAATTTTGAAAAAGTTGCTTTGGTATGGCTTCTATACCATCCTTTGGTATGGCAGCATGACCTTCTCCAAACATTTTATAAACAAATTCAAACATTCTGCTGGAAGTTTCTAATTTGTTTTCAAGAAATATACCGCTAAAAAAGGGTTTAAAAAAACAGTCTATTATGTAAACAGAAAAACCTAAATCTTTTAAATAAGATATGGTACTCTGTTCTTTTTCTAAAAAAATAGCAGAAATTTCTTTTTGCTTTAATCTTTGGTTTAGTTTGAGAATTTTAATTTTATCTGAAAAAGTTCCTATTTTAGAGAATAATGTTGATAATAGCAAGGAAAAATCTCTTAAAGGATCTCCGATGGTTACTTGTTTTTTATTTTTAAAAATAGCAGCCCCAGGCAGGAATTTTTGTAATTCTAAAGCTTTAAATTCAAGGTGTTTCTGAGCAGCAGGATAAGATGTCAATAATACCTGAAATCCATGATCTAATTGATAGCCAGATACAATATCTGTTTTTACTCTTCCACCAACGCGGTCTGTAGCTTCTAAAAGAATAGGATAAATACCGTGTTCCTCTAATACTTTTGCGGCTATTAAACCACTAATCCCTCCACCTATGATATGTATTTTATGGTCTTGTTTATTCATTTTAATTTTATTTACTTTACACACATCACCACTAACAAAATTAGTACTTTTGTGTTAGAGTTTAAATTATTTTTAGAAATTTAAAGACAATTACTTAAAGAACAAAAAACAAATTATTTGTAGGAGATCGAAAAGGTATTCTAACTAAAAAATAATTTTATACTCCTAAATATTTTAAAGTATTTTAAAAATGATTCTAATGTCTGCTCTTTTGATGGAAAATAGTTCAAATTAACAGTTATTAACTACCATAAGATATAATTATGAAAACTATTAATAAAGCAAAATTAGCAGCGAGAGCTCCTAAAGAACCAGAAACGGAATCTATTTATTCCATCGCTATAAATAATATAAAGGGGCTACCAATTATACTTACAGATTTTAAGAATATGAAAATACTCTTTGTTAACGTAGCTTCTAAATGCGGGTTTACAAAACAATATAAAGAGTTACAAACTTTAAGCGACAACTATGCAGAAGATCTCGTTGTAATAGGTTTACCTTGTAATCAATTTGGGAAACAAGAACCGGGAGACGCTAAGCAAATTCAAGAGTTTTGTACCTTAAATTTTGGTGTTACATTTTTACTTACTGAAAAGATTGATGTAAAAGGAAGCAGACAACACCCTTTATATAAGTGGCTTACATCCAAATATTTAAACGGAAAAAAAGATTCTAAAGTAAAATGGAATTTTCAAAAATATTTAGTAGGGTCCAATGGAGAGTTTATCGATTACTATTTGTCTGCTACAGCACCAACTAGTTTAAAAATAACAAAGAATCTATGATGCATTAAGCATCATAGTACCCTAACTTTAATTGATTTATTTTTAAATCTATCATTTTATTGATAAACTTTTTATTGTTCCGATAGTTCTTGTTTTTATTGAACTTTATAAAATTCCCATTGGAATGTATGCTAAAGGCAAGATTACTATAGCTAACTAAACGATAATAAGGTATAATCCATGAATAACGATCTAACCTATTCGCAAAATGTATAATAATTCCCATAGGACGTAATTCAATATTTGCATAATTAATAGCAGTCTTTTGCATATTTTTTGGTTCTAGGTTAGGGCTTAACTCTTTTATAATTAACCTGCTAGAGCCATTACCTCCCATTTTTATTTTTTCAAAATAAGTATATGCTTTGCCTACCAAATTGGCACTTTCTTTCGTGTATTCTTTATTGGTGTATGAGGTATTAAATAGCATCAGTATTATTTTTAATTTAACAATTTTATATTCTTATTTTGCTTGATTTTCTAACTTAATAAACCAATAAATATAAGGATAACAAGCTAGAAATAAACTTCTTTATTTTACAGCTAAAGTTCATGCATTAAAGTTTCTAGATATGCTTCTCCATTTTTGATATGATTTTCTTGTTTTTCAATAGGCATTTTATCAAACATTCTTACGAGCATCCCCAAACGTGGATTTGATAAAAAGAAATCGCGATGGCTATTCATAAAGCGCCAAAACAAACCATCCCAAACAGCTTGCCATTCGCCTTTTTTATAATTGCTCATTTTCATTAAATAATTACTACCACTTATATAAGGTTTACTAGCCATCAATCCTCCATCTGCGAATTGACTCATTCCATATACATTAGTTACCATTACCCAGTCATATGAGTCTATAAAGAGTTCCATGAACCAGCGGTAAACATCGTCTGGGTCAAATTCGCATAACAGCATGAAATTGCCTAAAACCATCAAGCGTTCTATGTGATGACAATAGCCGGTCTCTAATACCTTTTTAATGGTAATATCTATGGGCGGAATACCGGTTGTACCGGTATAAAAAGAAACAGGTATTTTCTTTTTAAATTTCCAAAAATTAGTGGTTCGCTCCTCGCTTCCTCTAGTTATGTAAACACCTCTTATAAATTCTCTCCATCCTATTATTTGACGAACAAAACCCTCAGTAGAGTTTATTGGCACCTTGTTTTCTTTTGCGTAAAGTAGACAAGCATCAATAATTTCTTTTGGACTTATTAAACCAACATTTAACATCGGTGTTAGTACACTATGATTTAATATAGAGTTTTCTGCAACAATGGCATCCTCATATATACCAAAATCATTAAAACGTTCTTTAAAAAATTGATTTAACCAAGCTTTTGTTATTTTAAAATTTATTGGATATAAAGGAGAATCTGTAAGGCTTCCTAAATGTTTTGAAAAATGAGTTTCAACATATATTTTGGCTTCTATGTAATAAGGGTCTATATCAGGAAACTGAACAATTGGGGCTGTCTTTTTAGCTGGATATTTTTTTCTGTTTTCTGTATCAAATGTCCAAGCGCCACCAGATGGTTTTCCATCCGATTCTATAAGAATATTTCGTTTTTTACGCTGATCGATATAGAAGGTTGTTTGATGGTATTTTTTTTTATCACTGCGGAAGAAAGAAGCAAGATCTTCCTTAGTATTTAAAAAGGAAGGCGAATTGTGTTCTGTAAAAGTCATTCCACTTTCGCAAATACTTCTATTTAATCTTTTTTGAAGCCAATAATCTGTAGGATCTATATAATGTATGTGTCCTATACCTTGACGCTTTAATTCGGGTATAAGTATTCGTACATCCGAAATTTCTTCAATCGATTCGACATAAAAAACTTCGAGATTTTTAGTTTCCCGAATAAAATCTGCATAGCACTTCATAGTTGCTCTATGAAAAGCTATTTTTTGTTTATGAAATGGATACTGTTTAAAGAATAAATATTCTTCAACAATATATATAGGGACGTCTATTTCAAATAATGGAGATTCTTGAAATAGTTGATGTGGAAATATTAAGTGGATACTTTTCATTTGTTCTTTCTGCAACCTTCGCTACAATATTTAACCTCATCCCATGTTTTTTTCCATTTTTTACGCCAATTAAAAGGACGCTCACAGACCAAACATATTTTTTGAGGCAGGTGTTGTTTTTTCATTTCTAAAATTCTGGTACTTCACTTACTGCTGCATAAGGATAGATTTCTATTTTTTTTAATGAATAATAACTATTTAAACCCGAAATTCCAATACTATCGGAGAGCTCTAAATCTACATCGTTATTTTCGATTGCGGTATCTGGAATTAATAAATGTTCAATTTCGCCTACCACTAAAATAGTTCCATTAGACTTAATGTCTATAGCTTCTCTAAAACACATTCCCATTTTAAAAGTACTTTCTTTTAAAAATGGAGCTTTAAAACCTTTTAGATATTCTTCCGAAAGGTTACAATATTCAAACTCTGAAACTGCAGCGTCAAATTTTGCAGAGGTGTAATGAGCATTTTTTATAAATTCTGGGTGAATATGGTTAATCGTATACTGCCCGTTTTCCTGAATATTTCGGTAAGTATGACCAAATTCTTTTCCTTTAGGTCTTGAAATAAAACCCGATAGCGGAGGATTACTGCCTAAATGGACTACCGAACTAAATATAGCCAAGTTGGTTTGTCCTTTATTATCAATAGTACCGATAAGGTTTCCAGGCTTTATACCGGTAACGGAATTAATGATCTTTAACCTTGTAATTTTGTCAAGTTTTTTGATCTGTTCGCTAGTGTAAATCATTATGTCTTCTATTTACGTGTGTGTTTAATAATCGTTTTTTATCTTTTTGCACCGCGGGATGCTTTTTATGTCCCCAAATTTTATCTCTAGCAATTCGAGCACTTTCTTGTAATTCGACAATAGGAAGCGGATAATCCTCTCCTATAATAAGCCCGCAAAAAATCTGCTCCATATTGGTCATTTTCCAGGGCTCATGTATATGGTTATTAGGAACATTGGCAAGTTCTGGAATCCATTTTTTAATAAATATACCTTCTGGATCGTGTTCTTGAGAGTTTTTCACAGGATTGTATAAACGTACAGTATTAATACCAGTAGTCCCAGCTTGCATCTGAAACTGAGGATAATGAATACCCGGCTCATAGTCTAAAAACTGTCGGGCCAAATGATAGGTGCCATCACGCCAATCTTGATCTAAATTCATAGTGAAAAAGGAAACTACCATGGCACGCATTCTAAAATTAATCCATCCAGTTTGTTCAACCGCACGCATACAAGCATCGATTAAAGGATAGCCAGTTGTTCCTGTTTTCCAAGCTTTAATNTAGGCTTCATTTTTTTTATGTGACAATAACTCATATCCACTGTTAACACAATGGGTTTCGTAACTGCATTCTACTTCAAATTTTTGGATAAAATGGCAATGCCAATGTAATCGAGTGAGCATGGCANAAAAAGCCCTGCTATTTTTTGTTCCGTTTGGGTGGGTCCCTACAAATTGAAATGCTTGCTTAATACTCATATTACCCCAAGCTAAATAGGGAGATAACCTGCTACAGCNCGATCTACTTTCGGTAGGTTTGGAAATATGCTTTTGATAATTAAAACCTCTTTTTGCGACAAATGACTTTAAATATCGCCAAGCATTATATTCTCCAGCGGGTTGATATGTTTTNGGGTATTCCTTTAATTTTATCTCCAATGCATTGGGCAATAAAAAAGGGTGCGACAGCATCACCTCTTTAGATAATGTATAGCGATTTTGAACTATAGGGGAATGCATTGTTGCATGCCATTTTCTATTCCAATCATCTCTATTTTTAATACCGCGAAGAATTCCATCTCTTTGGTATTGTTTCCAAATAATGTGATGTTTAATAAAAAAAAATGCTGCTTTTTTATCACGCTGCCAAGTACTTTGTGTTCCACTTTCACGATAACTAAAAATAGTCTCTACAGTGAAATTTTTCATTAAATATTCAAATATAACACTGGCTTCCCCATAAAAAATTTCTACAGATCTATTAAAAGTTCCAAGCGAATGATTTAAAGCCATAATAGAATGATATACAAATTGTAAATGTCTTGGGCTGGTATCTGGATATGCAATAAGCTCAGGCTCAAATAAATATATTATACGGTATGGAATACCAGCTTGCTCTGCAGCTAACAGCGGTTGATGATCTTGCGATCTTATGTCGCGTTTTAACCAAACAATATTAATAGCTTGTCTTCTCAATAGACCAGTTCTTTTTTACATTTTTTCCAAAAAGAAAAGAAAGAAGGAAAATATCCTTGTACAGTAAACATCCAATCTCTGGGTAGCTCAATTCCCTTGTAATTTTTATTTAAGGGATGTTCTTTATAATAAATATTTTCGGAGGTATAATCGGAAGTGAAATCTTTAAATTCTCCAACATATATTTGAATATTATCAATGTTTTCTTTGGAAAAATTAAGGATAAAATCGATTGTTTTTCTAGCTACGGGATATTGCTCAAAATGAGAAGGCTCTAATAAAAGAACTCTATTAACAGTAGATTCTTTGTTCCAAAGTGGGTCTAAATTGTAAAAATTATAAATATAAGTGGGTAGCTTTTTATCTATAATAATTGAACCCTGACTTGGCAAAGGAGTCTTTAAAATTAGTGGTGAAGTCTCTTTTAAAATATCAGGAATTTCTAAGGAATTAAAAGCCTCATACGAAATATCTAAAAAGGTGTTTTTTTGTTGGGTATTACAATACTTATTGATATTGTCTTGATTCGCAACATATTTCTTATTTGCATTTGCTCCTGCAACCCATTGCCAACTCANNGCATTACTAGCCCAATCTGCATCTAATAAGTAATAATACATCCATTTCCCTGGAGTTTTCCAATGACTGTGCGCTATATTACAAGCTATTGAAGCGATATACATCCTTAGNTGATTGTGTAAATAGCCTGTTTTATAAAAATTTTGAATGCTTTGATCTATTGCTTGAATACCAGTATTNGCCTCAATGATAGCTTTTGAAATACANGTGTTAGNAATGGGTGCTTGTTTGTTTTTAATGTCTTCATTNATACCATCACCTTTTGAAACCCAAACCTGTTGCCAGTAGTCTCGCCAAGCTAATTCTTGTATGAATTTTTCAACCTGACCAGGTNTNTATCCACGATTTAAAATTTCGGATAGAATAAATTTTGTAGAAATAATTCCCCTTGAAATATAAGGTGATAAATGGCTGACCGAACCATTGATGTAATTTCGTGTCGAACTGTACTTAATAGGGTCAATAAGGCGAACACGCTGAAGTATTTCAGAATATTTAGTTGGAAAAAGGGAAGATTGTGTTTCAAATAATTCCATTTAACGCTTGTTTATTTTAGCAACAGATATGGCTTTTTGCCGANAACATTTAAAGGNACTAATTGCTAGATTGTGTTTTTTTAAATNTTTTTTACTTANACCACTATTAACACATTTAGGCCAACGTTTAAAACTAGATTCTTTTAAGTNTCTGCGCATTAGCTTAATGACTTCATTTTCTGACAATCCAAATTGGAGCAGTATAGCCTCAAAAGTAGTCCGATCTTCCCATGCCATTTCTATAATGGGATCTAATTCATGCATCGTAAATTGAAATTTTTCTGTCATGTTAAACTATATCTGTTTTAAAACTTATTTGCTTTTGTATAAAATTAGAAACAATTGTTTTCACAAAATGCTTACATCTAGTCTTTTTTTAAAACAAAATTTAATTNATAAAGATACAAAAAAAATGTTTAATCATAGTAACATTTAATTAAACAAATAAATANTTATAATAAATTAATACACATTCATAAACCTATTTTATTATTTCTCTATTTTTGTGAAACTTATGGCCAAAAAAGGAAAGGAAAAAAACACTCGAAATAAAGCAAAGCATACAAAACTTATCAATCGCAAAAAAAATAAATTACGAGAAGAAGAAGATACTCGCAAAGAAAAGCTGAAGAGAATTATTAAAATCGCAAATCAATCGGTTTCAAATAAAACTAATCAATAACTTAGTATTCGATTGGTTAAATCATCATGTATATTTGTAAATAAAAACTATGTTAAAAGCAGTTTTATTTGATATGGATGGGGTCATTGTAGACACCGAGCCGCTNCATTGTAAAGCGTATTATAAAATGTTTGATGCAGTAAATATTACTGTTTCAGANGCATTGTATGAATCATTTACAGGNCAATCTACTAGNAATATATGCAAACAACTCTGCAACCTTTTTAATTTATCTCAATCATCAGAAACCTTAATTCTGCTGAAAAGAAATTTTTTTAAGGAACTGTTTTTTAATGATAAAAACTTAGCTCTCATTGATGGTGTTTTAGATTTAATTAAAGATTATCATAAAAACGGTATAACGCTNGTACTAGCATCTTCAGCTTCTATGGCTACGATAAATAATGTTTTTAACAGGTTTGGACTAAATNACTATTTTATAGCGAAACTTAGTGGGGCAGATTTAAAAGCGTCTAAACCTCATCCAGAGATATTTATAAAAGCCGCTATCGCTTCAGGGCATTCAAAAAATGAATGTTTGGTTATTGAAGACTCTACCAATGGTATTAAAGCAGCTGCAGCTGCAGGTATCTTTTGTGTAGCATTTAAAAGTCCTCATTCAAANAATCAAGAATATACANAGGCAACTAAAATAATTTCAAATTTTAAAGAAATTAGTTTTAATAAAATAACTCCTTATTTTAAATAAATTTATTAGTTNAACAAATTCAGTATCTTTCCAATTGTTTTTCAACTAAAATGGATAAGGAGAAATTTATTAGTATTACTGGAGGAGCNGGTCATTTAGGAAGTTGTTTGATAGCATTACTTCTTNAAAAAAACTACTGTGTCAATGCACTATATTACCATAGTAAACCNACTNTAATTCATCCAAATTTAAATTGGATTAAGGGAGACGTATTAAAACCGAATACCTTAAAAGAGTTGCTTAAAAATACGTCTGTATTAATTCATGCAGCCAGTATTATTTCTATTGGAGATAAAGATGAAAGTCTTGTTTACGATATNAATGTAAAAGGTACAGAACATTTAATTGATGCTTGTATAAATCAAAACGTTAAAATGATTTATATAAGCTCTTGTGCTGCAGTTATTGAAACTAAAAAGAAGGAAGTATATACCGAAAATAGACCCTACAAAACAAAAGATCATTTTTTGTATGATTGGACAAAAGCAAGCGCTGAAAAAAAAGTACTGAAAGCGATTGAAAATTTTAACTTAGCAGCTTTTATAATAAGACCAACTGCTATTGTAGGTCCTCCAGATCATAAACCTTCACATTTTGGACAATCAATTATAGACATGGCTAATTATAAAATCCCATTTATTACCACAGGAGGATATAATATAGTAGATGTTAGGGATTTATCACTAACCATCATTAATAGTATTGNTTCAGGTAAACAAGGAGAAATTTATTTAGTGGGTGGTAATTATTTTNCCATCAAACAAATTGCAGAAATTGCAAATCCAAAAAAACACTTTATTAGTATTCCAATTCCACTACTAATCGCTACAATACCATTTATTAAAATTGCTAAAAAAATATTTAATTCACATNGGCCAATAAGNAANGAGAGTTTAACAACCTTAAAACTAGCNCCTAAGCAAATGGATTTTTTTAAAGCTAAAACAGCTTTAAATCATTCGGTCAGACCAATCAATGAAACCATACAAGATTTATTGACTTGGTATAGAAAAAAATCAAATTTATGAGTTTAGAAACATTTAATTTAATCTGTNTCATCTGGTCGTTAGTTGGTGTTTCTTCATTTATTCTATTGCAATTTATAAGAGCACCTTATGGCAGGCACCTAAGAAAAGGTTGGGGAACAGAAATTCCTAATAATTTGGGATGGGTTNTTATGGAAGTACCTTCATTTTTAATCATCCTCTATTTTTTTGTAAGTTANAANCAGAGTCATTATGCCGCTATGCTAAGTATANTTTGGCTTATTCATTATTTTAATAGAACTTTTATATACCCATTTAGGATTAGAACCAAAAGAAAAAAAATGCCNATTACTATTGTATTATCTGCTATNGGTTTCAATTTTGTTAATGCTGGGTTNAATGGATATTTTTTATCCAATTTAGAACACTATGATGTTTCTTCTTTTCAAAATTGGAATTTTTATTTAGGTATGCTGCTGTTTATTGGTGGTTTTTTAATAAATCAAATTAGTGATACCATTCTTATTAATNTACGAAAGCCAAACGAAGTAGGTTATAAAATACCAAGNGGNTTTCTTTTTGAATATATCTCTTGCCCAAATTATTTGGGAGAAATTATTCAATGGATTGGTTTTGCTTTAATAGCTTGGAATTTTCCAGCAACAACTTTTTTAATATGGACAGCTGCTAATTTACTACCAAGANTAGCGGGACATCATAANTGGTATAAAAATAATTTTAAAAATTATCCTAAAAAAAGAAAAGCACTTCTGCCTAAATTGTGGTAATAAAATTAAAAAATAGTAAATTAGCAATTGAATANACNACTAAAATTCACTTCAAAAACAAAAGATTTGGACCTCGTAAATTTATCTAAAAGAATATTAGCTAAAAAGTGGCTAATCATTTCATTGGTTCTAATGGGCACCCTTTTCTTTGGAAATGAAATAAGAAGCCTGAAAATAGATGCTGATATTTTAAGATCTTTACCAGATGATGATCCAGATGCCAGNTTATTAAAAAAAATAGGAAAGAATTTTGGAGGCAATAANATGGGAGTTATTATCCTAGAAACGGATAACATTTACCAAACCTCTGTATTAGAGCACATTCAATTACTTACAGATACTTTAGCTAATATNGATGGAATTACNNCNGTATCNAGCCTTACTAATATTATAAATATCAAAGGAGGTGATTATGGAATTGAAATTGGAAAATTAGTAGATGAATATGAAATTCCTGAAAGTCCTAAAGATTTTCAAATTTTAAGAAATAATATTTTAAATAATGAAATGTATAAAGGTTCCATTGTCTCTGAAGATGAAACNTCTACATTAATCATTTTTAATTTAGATAATAATTCTGATGTTAATGCGATAGCTAAAAACGTAATTCNAAAAACAGAAGAATTAAACTTACCTGAGAAGCTTTACTACATAGGTTCCCCAATGCTATTAACCTATATTTCAGATTTAATGAGGGATGATTTAACAAATTTATTACCTCTTGCTTTTTTAGTAATTGCGTTTATTTTATTCTTGAGTTTTAGATCGATAAGCGGTNTATTACTGCCTCTTTTAATTGCCATTATANCTATAGTTTGGAGTTTGGGTAGCATGGCTTTTCTCGATATAAAAATGTCTATGATTTCCAATAATATACCCATCATATTATTGGCGATTGGGAGTGCTTATACCATCCACGTAATCAATAGAATTAATAAAGTGAGTCAATCAAAAGAAGCAGATGTAATAGCTACGGCTCTTGCTTTTGTTTTAATACCATTAATTTTAGCAGCACTTACCACGATCATTGGCTTTGTTTCTTTCATATTTGGAGCCTATCTTAATATGATAGTTGATTTTGGAATCTTTACAGCATTAGGAACCTTATTTGCATCCCTATTATCCATATTCTTCGTTCCTGCTATTCTAGAAGTTGTAAATTACAAAGGAAAAAAAAATATTAAGCAAAAAGAACATTCCTACATAACCAATTATTTTCTTAAACCTATCAATGCTTNATTAATTAAAAGACCCAAAACTATATTAATTTTTTGGATGGTATTAATTGCAATAAGTATTGTTGGNATGTCTTCAATTAAAAGAAGTGTAGATATTCAAGAGTATTTTAAAAAGAACAANCCAACGNGATTGGCAGAAAAAATTATGATTGAAAAATTTGGAGGTACCAAACCAATATTTGTTCATTTTAAAGGGAATATGCAAAGTCCTAAGGTTTTAAAGACCATGATTAAGACTTCTGAACATATGGAGAAAAGCCCAGATGTGTATACTTCAATGTCTATTGCAAAATTGATTGCTGAAATTAATTTAAATATTACGAATACCAGAGGAATACCAAATAAGAGTGAACAGATAGAACAATTATGGTTTTTACTAGAAGGNAATGAAGTATTAAATCGTTTTGTAAATGAAGATTTAACGGAAGGNATTATCATCTCTAAATTTAAATCNCCCGATAATGAATCAAAAAAAGAATTTGCNAAATATATGAGAGCTTTTATNGCTACNAATTCTTCTAAAGATTGTGAAATTGAAATCACAGGAATGCCATTTGTTGANATCACAATGGATCAAAGTTTAATAAATAGTCAAATAGGAAGTATCTTAATTGCGATACTTTTTGTTATCATTTTAGTAGGCATCATATTGCGTTCTTGGATAANTGGCCTTTATGCTTCCATACCAATNATAGCGACCATCATGTTACTATTTGGTTTTATGGGACTGACTGGAATCTCATTAAATATTGCAACTGTATTAGTTGCTAGTGTTGCTCTCGGAATAGGAATAGATTATTCCATTCATATCATTTCACATTTTAATGAATCCTATAAAAAAAGTCAAGATCTTTATGCATCAATTCAAGAATCAATTTTAATTAGTGGAAATGCCATAATTATCAATGTAATTTCAGTTTCTGCAGGATTCTTAATTTTAGTTTTTTCAGAAATGGTTCCGTTACAATATTTCGGACTACTCATTGCACTTAGTATGGTTAGTTCATGTTTAGGTGCTTTAACACTGCTTCCTTCCATATTAATATTAATGAATAGAAATAAGTCTAAAAACAATATACAAAATGAATCTTAAGCTTTTAACAGTATATATCATTATTATCTTTTTTAATTGCAGTCCATTAAAAGCTCAAAGTGCCGATGCTTTACTACAAAATATGGATTTTTTAATTTCTGCTCCAAAAGATAAAGAAGCACATGTATTAATGGTTATTAAAGACAAAAACGGAAGTGTAAAAGAAAGAGAAGCATCTTTAAAACAAAAGGGAAAATTTAAAAAACTATATCGCTATACCAAACCAGACAAACAGGCAGGAATAGCTACTTTATCGTTGCCAGATAATATTATTTGGCTCTACATGCCTGCATTTGGAAAAGCTGTTAGAATATCGTTATTAAGTAAAAGTCAAGCATTTAATGGCACCGATTTTTCACAAGAAGATATGAGTGGTATTCCATATAGTGACAGGTATGATCCTGTCATAATTAACGCTAATGATCCTGATTTTTACATATTAGAATTGACACCAAAATCTAAAAAAACAAAGTACTCAAAAATTATTTTAACAATGGATAATACTAATTACTATCCAATTAAAATGGAATTTTTTAATAAAAGTAATAACTATTTCAAGTTAGCTACTTATAAATATAAAAAACAAGATAACTATTGGTATGCAAAAGAAGTCATNATGACTAGTGTTTTAAAAAAACATTCAACTTCTATAATACTATCAGATGTTAAATTTGATCAAGGAATGAATGATGATGTTTTTACAATTGAAAATTTAAAAGCTGAAGTAGAAAAAGATTAATCAATGAAATTATAATTATAACTTGTATTTCTATTATTCTCTATTATTTTTTTTATTTTNTTTAAGGTGTAATAAGGGGTGTCATCGACAAACATATTTGCTATCCAAGCAGGAACACTACCGCCAGGATCAACTTGCATTGAAAAAGTAGTTTCTAATTTATTTTCTGAAAGGACTTTAATTTTCCAAAAACCATACCCTCTTACTCTTACATATTTATTATTTTCCTCTATATATTCATCAAGCACCTTAATATCAATAATTAAAGTTTTAGAAGTTGAATCCCATTTATAACTATTTTGGTAAACTCCATCTCTATTTTTATAAGGAAAAGGAGCTTTTGCTATGGAATAATAAATTTGAATTGTATCACCTGATTGTTCTAATAATTTAGCAGATTCTACATTATGACCCCAATCAGGAATATTTTTAATATCAGATAGTGTAAAAATAAAATTTTGAAGAGTTCCTTTAATTATAGTAGTTCCTNTAAAACTTTTAAATCTATAACCTTCTACTTCCTTGGAATAAACTTTTATTCCATCTGAATCTTTATTTAACTCCCATTTTTCTTGAGAGAATATAAAAGGACTATAAAAGACTAAAAGCGATATTAAAAATATTATTTTTTTCATTAAATTATTAATCAATTATTTCGATATGTTTTGGTATTGAATAATTATACAGTTCCATTGTAAATCCCCACTCCTTTAATAATATATCTAATTGATTCTTATTTATCTTGTGNGTATTTTTTTTATAGCTTTTTAATTTATCAATATAACTTTCAAAGTTTTTTGAAGCTAAATCGTAATTATCAAAATTTAAAGTTTCATATATTTTATTNAATATGGCAGTTGGATTTTCTTCCAATTCATCATATGAAACTTCTATGAGATTTCCCGAAGGTATTAATTCTTTTTGATTTAAATAATCACTCATAATCTTTTTATAAACACGCTGTATGTTTAAATCTATTTCTTCTTTACTTATACTTTGTAACTGCAATGGAGGTAGCATTTTATTATAGAAGTTTTGAGTAGATAAAAAAACTTCGATAGGATTTCTATGAATATGTATAAACTTAGCATCAGGAAACATTTCCAACAAAACTCTAATACGACCTGTATTTGGTGGGTTTTTAGAGAGATAGCGATTTCCTTTAGTATTTTTTATTGCTTTCTTTATAAGTAATTTATATTCTGCTTTCCAATTCTCTAGCTGATTAAGATTAATATTATTAANCCTAATAAAATCATTATAGTATTTAATCATATTGGTAGGAAACATCCAGAAAAAATAAAAACATAGTGGTGTTTTGTCTCCTAATGCAAATTCTTCTTCTTGAGGAAGTGATGCTCCTAGTGTTACATTATCACCATTTCGAGTTCCAGGAATTAAAAGAGTGGAAAAACTCCTAAATAAAAATCGCCCTAATTTATTGAATAGCGTATCCGGAAATACACTTTGGTAGGTTGTGGCATAAGCCATTTGTTCATCTTGACAAAGTAAATTATGAAGATGGGTCGTACCACTTCTCCAATGACCAATTATAAAGACTGGAGAATGATTAATTGCTTTTTTATAATAGTTTGGATTAATAAATAAACGTTCATANCTTCTAAAAGGATAGTTAATCAAATTCACAATAACTATTGCTATTAACTTTGGAATNTACTTAAATTGAATTTTATTCTTTCTAATCAAGTCTAAAACTATTTTAAAAGAATATCCTATTGCAGGTGGTAATAACATTCCTTTTTTANTTTTTTTAGGCATGTGATAATAATTAGTTGGATGNATTAAATAAAAAGCCTANACTAAAATAAAGCCTAATTTTATCAACATCATTTATNTAAGATATATCAAAATTAACAGGNCCTAATAANGAATTATATGAAAAAGTAGNTCCTGCAGACATTAANAAACTNGTTTCTATTTTATCTTCCCAGTCTCCTTTTGGNAAAAAAGCATCTTCTANATAGTNGTCAAAATTGGTAAATCCAACAGAAGCAATATTGANATGNGGAACNACATATATTTTATTNATTGGATTTAATTGNAGGGCTAGTGTTATTTTCATAAATTGATTAACGGTAAGCTCNTCTTCNTGCAATCCTGCAAACAAATAACTTCTACTGCGNTTATTAGGAATNTATCCTCCTAGAGANTATTTNCCTGCATAACCATATTCATTAAATGAAANNTCCTTNGATTTTAGGGTATCTTCATAAATAAAATTAGCAGTNCCTTTTAAAATTCCTNTTANNTTTTTAGTAAAGCCAANTCNTTTTTCAAAACTTAAATTAAGTTTTGAAAAACNATTGGTNAAACCATCAATTAAAGGGCTNTTTTCNTCTATTGGNTCTATNTAAATAGCNTTATGTATNGANCTNCTTACCGANCCTTTNAAATANGTTCCTTTAGTTGAAAANAATACTTTNTTTAAACTATTATAGGTNTAATTTGCATTNATTTCAATGGTATTAAAATTATATTTTTTTAGACCAAAAAAATTACCAACTAAATCTGGATCAAATTTTGGCCTTAAATTNGTTAGNTCATAATNNATTCCAACTCCAANATAACTGAANAATGAATTAATGTTCTTNTTTATTTGATTGTTAAATTGAAAATAATTTTGTTTAATATTTTCTATTTTANTTCCATCTTCAAANACNTCTTGAATTAACAACTCTCCAATTGCTTCCGANTNAAACCACCAATTTTTATNCNTTCCAAATATNTTTTGATATTGNANTCTAGCCCTTGGTTGTTCAGCTATATCNAAAGTAACAAGTATTCTAGAGGATTTNCCCAATATATTTCTTCCTGTATAATTAACAACTATTCCTCCACCCCGATACGTATCGTAATGTAATGAACCTTTTAATTGATTTTTNGAATACTCGAAAAAGTTTAACTGCAAGCCAAGTTGATTATTTTCTATAAATGATTCATACGTTATTTTTGAAAACATTCTTGTACCTNTAGCTCTGTTAACTCCNGCNACTAATTCTTTAGCNCTGTATTCGTTATGAGGTTCAATATCAGTNCTTTCTTTAGCTACTTTGTAATTTCCAATACTTATATTTTTAAAAACAATNGTATCTAAAAGAATTTTATTTTTTGCATCTGGTACTTTATGAACTCTTTGTTTATATTTTTTTAAAGTTTTAGATAATTTAATTAAACTAGATAANTTNTTGTTAGTTGCAATTTCTCCTTCTTTAAATATTTCTTTACTTTTNTTAAAATCTCCTGTAGAATATTCAAGATAAGGTACATGATCTATAAGAATATCACAGATTTCTTTATTTTTTTTAACCTTTAAATTACTTGATAACATACTTGACTGAACTAATAAAGCAGACATATTATCTAATTTATTTTTTGGTAGCATACCACCTCCTACTGNACTGCCTATAATAATATCTGCACCCATTCGTTTTGCAATATCAGTAGGGAAATTATTGAGTATCCCTCCATCTACCAACAAGGTATTTTCNTAAACTACCGGNTGNAATATACTTGGCACTNACATACTAGCGCGCATCGCTANGCTTAAAGATCCTTTATCTAAAATAACTTCTTTTCCATTTACTATATCTGTTGTNATTGCTCGAAATGGAATGGATAAGTCATCAAAATTATTAATATTATAAACTGGAAAGGTTAATAGGCTTAAAAATTCACGAAGATTTTGATCTCTTAANAGCGAAGAGTTNAGTTTAGGNGACCAATTAACTAATTCTAATTCAANTAAATACTTTTTAAATTCACTCTTTTCTTCAGTACTAACTTTGCTCAAAGGAATGTCTCCAGTTAACAAATTATCCCAATTTGCATTATTAGCAATATTNGCAATACTATCACCAGAATATCCCATTGCATANAGGCCTCCAACTANACTTCCCATACTAGTACCAATTATNAGATCTGGAACAATCTCTAANGAATCTAAAGCTTGTAACACGGGAATATGCGCAATACCTTTTGCTCCTCCTCCACTTAAAACTAAAACGACTTTAGGCTTTTTATCTTGNNCAAAAACGTGNGTAGAAACAANAAACGAAAAAAAAATAAATAATAATNTAAATGTATTTTTCATANCGATGTTATGGAGTTAGCNTTTTTGAGCTTANACCTTTTGCAAGATATAACAACTTATTTAAAAAAGGATATCAGTTGATCTAAAGTGTAGTTTGATTGATCTCCACTNAACATACTTTTTAGNGTATANGANTGATTTTCTATTTCTTTATCACCTGCTAAAATNACAAATGGTATGTTTCTTTTATCTGCATAACCNATCTGTTTTCCCATCTTANCTNNATCNGGATATAATTCACTAGCAATCCCATTTGCTCTNAATTTAGAAATGGCTTGCAAAGCATATAACGATTCTCTNTCNCCAAAATTAATAAANAATACTTTTGTAGTCGCAAGAACAGTTTCAGGNAAAAGGTTTAGTTCTTCTAAGACTAAATATATCCTATCCAGTCCAAATGAAATACCAACACCACTCGTGTTTTTTAATCCAAAAATTCCTGTTAAATCATCATAACGACCACCTCCACCAATACTTCCCATATTCACTCCCTTTGGTGGTGAAACTTCAAAAATAGCTCCCGTATAATAATTAAGGCCTCTTGCAAGGGTAACATCAACCTCTATTTGTGTTGATTTTAACGAAAGTGTTTCAAAAGCATTGGTGATAAATTTTAATTCTTCAATTCCTTTTAAACCCGTTTCTGAAGAAGAAAGNATTTTTTTTAATTTTGAAAGTTTTTCTAAAGTCGTTCCTTTTAAGCTAAATAATGGGTTTAATTTATTCAATGCCTCTGGAGAAATACCTTTGCTCAACATTTCAGTTTTAACTCCCTCTTCACCTATTTTATCCAACTTATCTAAGGAAACCGTAAAATCTATTAGTTTATCTTCTGCACCAATTACTTCAGCAATACCACTTAAAATTTTACGATTNTTTAATTTAATGGTAACACCAACTAAATTTAGCTGGTCGAATACATCATCGTATAACTGAATAAGTTCAACTTCTTGCCATAAGGAAGTAGATCCTACTACATCTGCATCNCATTGATAAAACTCTCTAAATCTTCCTTTTTGTGGACGATCTGCACGCCATACAGGTTGAATTTGATACCGTTTAAATGGAAATATAATATCNTTTTGGTTTTGTACCACATACCTAGCAAAAGGCACCGTAAGATCATACCTCAACGCTTTTTCTGAAATGCTTGATGTTAGTTTTAAACTGTTTTTTTCTGTTAATAAATTATCNTCCGCTTTTTTTAAATAATCTCCACTATTTAATATTTTAAAAATCAATCGATCGCCCTCTTCTCCATATTTACCCATTAAGGTTTCACTTTTTTCAAATGATGGAGTTTCTATAGGCTGGTACCCATAAGTTTTAAAACTATTTCTCATTCTACTCATGATATAGTTTCTTTTGGATACTTCTTGAGGTGAAAAATCTCTAGTTCCTTTTGGTATGGATGGTTTTTGTGCCACGTTGTTAATATTTAGTTTCTTTATTTTTGTGTATCGTTTTGCAAATATCCTAATTTCAAATTTAAATGATAAAGATATTTCAAAATAATGGTAACTTTATAGTCCAATTTTAGTCTAACGGATAAAATAAAATCCTTTTTATGTTTTCCCTTTTTCGAGTAAATGTACTAATTGCATTTAATTCAATTAAAACTCAAATATTAAGAACCATCTTAACGGTTGTTATTATTGGTATTGGTATNTGGTCTTTAGTAGGAATTCTTAGTTCCGTAAAAGCAATGGAAAATTCAATTTCAGGAAGTTTTGCTTCTATGGGCTCAAATACTTTTAACATACAACGTTACGATTTTAATATACAACGAGGTGGCAGGGAAAGAAAAAAGGTAAATCCAATTATTAGTTATCAAAATATTAGAGAATTTTTAGCTATTTACGAATATCCAACTACTCAAACCTCTNTATCATTTGTTGGAACTAGTGCAGCAGAAGTTAAATTTGAAAGCGAAAAAACAGATCCTGAAGTTCAGATTTTTGGAATCAATGAGTTTTATCTTGAAAATACAGGAACTGAAATAGAAAACGGAAGAAACTTTACCATTTTTGATATTCAGAATAACAACAAAGTCTGTATCATCGGTTCGGACTTTTTAAAGAGCTTATTTTTAAACGATAATCCCATCGGTAAAACCATTAGCATTAGAGGTGTGAAATTTAAAGTGGTTGGTGTTCTAGAGTCTAAAGGATCTACATTTGGNAACAATCAAGATTTAAGAATTCTCATACCAATTCAGGTTGCCAGAGGTATTTTTACAGAGCCTAATATCAACTATACCATTAGTATTATGGTAAAAGATAAAGAGTTATTAAATGCTGCACAAGATGAAGCCATAGTTACTTTTCGAAACATCAGAAGACTAAGTCCAATTGAAAAGGATAATTTTGGAATTGAAAGAAGCGATGATTTAATTAATAGAATTACCAGTATCACCGGGTATTTAGAGGTTGCAGCTTGGATTATTAGTATTATTACCATTTTAGGCTCTTCAATCGCTTTAATGAACATCATGTTAGTATCTGTAAGTGAGAGAACCAGAGAAATTGGAGTTCGAAAAGCACTAGGCGCAAAAAACGCTACCATATCAACTCAGTTTTTTATCGAAACTATTGTGATTGGTCAAATAGGCAGTGTTTTAGGAATCATATTGGGAATTTTAACAGGATTTGCTTTTTCTTCCTTTTTTGAATCTGAATTCTCTTTGCCATGGATCCCAATGATTTGGGCAACAATTATCACATTTGTTGTAGCAATTATTGCAGGTTTTTATCCAGCTATGAAAGCATCTAAACTTGATCCTATCGAAAGTTTGAGGTATGAATAACATCGTGAATAAAAAATGAAACATTATTATATATTTCTAATAGTCATTGTGATGCATTCTTGTGTAAACAAACAATTACCTGAGAAAACATATAAAATCAAGACCAATCAAATACTACATAAAAAGAGTACATCCTTAATTGTTCTTGGAACTATTCAAGATGCTGGATCTCCCCATATAGCCTGTAAAAAAATGTGTTGCAAAAACTTATTTAGCGATACTGATATGGATAGACAAGTTGTTGCATTGGGTTTAGTTGATAATAACTATAGTAAAAAATATTTATTTGAAGCAACTCCTGATATAGCAAAACAAATGAAGGCGCTATTAAAAGATGCTATTCAAAATAAGAATGAAATGGTCGATGGAATTTTCTTAACCCACGCTCATATTGGCCATTATTCGGGATTAATGTATTTAGGAAAAGAAGCTGCAAATGCAAAAAATGTTAATGTATTTGCTATGCCTAGAATGAAAAAATATTTAGAAACAAATGGTCCCTGGAGTCAGCTCGTTACAAATAAAAATATTTCACTGACTCAAATTGAAAAGGAACAATCAATTTTTCTTACACCAAATTTAATGGCAACTCCTTTTTTAGTGCCACATCGAGATGAATATTCTGAAACTGTTGGCTATAGAATTAAAGGGCCTAATAAAACTGCATTATTCATACCAGATATTGACAAATGGAATAAGTGGGATAAAAGTATTGTAGAAGAAATTAAGAAAGTAGATTATGCCTTTTTAGATGCTACATTTTATAGTGGAAAAGAAATAAATAATCGCGACATTTCTCAAATCCCACATCCTTTTGTAATTGAAAGCCTTGAAATTTTTAAAACACTGGATTCTATAGAAAGAAAAAAAGTAATATTTATTCATTTTAACCATACAAACCCTGTAATTAACTTAAATAATATTGAAGCTAAAAATGTTTTAGATCAAGGGTTTAATATTGGGAGAATTAATGAAGTATATGATTTATAATAAGAATCAATATCAATTCATAATACTATTAAAATTTGTAAATTAGCGAAGTGCTCAATAAAAAATCAATTATGATAAATTTTTTTTTATGAGTCCTGTTCTAATTTAGCCTTCTATTATAAAATGAAAAACTTTAAAAAAAATATTGAAAAAGGTCTTAATTTAAACTTATTAATTGAACAAACCTTGAGTAACATGTCTATGTTCCTAAAGAGTAACTCGATAAGCACTTTTGGTGTTACTTCAAAGAAAAGGAATTTAAAATATGTGATTTTTTAAAAAAAATAAATTTAAAAATAAAAAATAATGATTACAGTTGCTATTCTTTTTATCGCTTTTGGAGTTTTAATTAAATATGGAAAAATGTATTATCTAATTGCTGGTTATAATACCATGTCAAAGGAAGAAAAAGAAAAATACAATATTGAAGGAATAGCAACCGTTTTCAGGAATGGCATGTTCGGAATGGCTTTAATTATAATTTTCGGATCATTTATTGCAAAATTCACTGAAAATCCAAATGTTCAAAATTATACTTTTTGGACTTCAATGATTTTAGGAATACCCTACTTATTAATTAAGTCAAACTCAAAAAAGTATAAAAAAAATCAATAAAATAGGTTTTTAATTACTGAAGTAGCTAAGGTTTAATTTACGATTTTATTAAAAAAATTAAATAAAGATCCTTTTGTAATGATAGCTCCCTGCGATACTAATGAAAAAATATCTTCGTTTTTATAACCTGTAAAATCTTTGTTAGCAGTAAAAAATTCAACTTCATCAAACGCAAAATTCTTTTGAAGCCATTGATAACCTGATGCTGTAGTAAAATCAATTTTTTTATTAGTAGTTTTAATTACTATTAATTTCATAAAAGATTCTTCTACTTTAAAAAGAAATAATTGCTGTGCAGAAATATTTTCAAGATAGGAAGCATTATTTAAAACACCTTCCCAAATTAGATCGCTAAAAACGTCCAACTCTTCTTCTGCTACTTCAGGCTTTACTCTTTTAATTTCTTCCCATTCTTTCCCAGTAATGGATTGTACTGCCAAGAAGTTTATAAACTCTTCTTGTAGTTCTTCAAATTGTTCTTTGGTAAGTCTCGTATATTTCATCATGAAAAGTGCCCCTAAAATAGGGGCACAAAATTAAGTATAAAATTTATATTTATTTAAAATATATAACGCAATCCAAATTGCACTTGCCATCTTGAAGCTAAACTAGAATCATATCCAAATGTTTCTTTTAAATCAGGATTAAAAGTATAGGTTGGAATACTGGTAGCAGTATCTAAAGATACTCCAATAGGCTGCACATTGTTGGGTTGCTGAATAAGACCCCAATCAGAACTAATTAGATTACCTACGTTTAACATATCCATACTTATTTGAATGGTATTTGTTTTTTTGTCGTTAATTTTAATATTATAATCTTGTAATATTTTTAAATCCCAACGACTTCTCCAAGGAGAAAGAGCACCATAACGTTCTGCATATTCTCCTCTACGACCACTTAAATAATCGTCTTGTTCAATATAAGCATCAAATGCTTCTCCTTGACCGATTCCAGAAAATTCCATTTGGTTAATTTCTGCACTAGTTGGGATGTATAATAAATCATTTAAACTAGAACCATCTCCATTGATATCTCCTCCATATGTATAATTAAAACGTCCTCCTTTTGCGTATTCAAAAAAGGTAGAAACTGTAGTTGCCCACTTATCATTTCCATATTTCCATTTTTTACTAGCCACACCAATAACTCTGTGTTGATCACCATATTTAGAATTCGCAAGGACAGCATCATTAACATTACCTAATGCAGCATTGAATGCAAAAGCATCTCCTGTTATTTCAGCTTCAATAGAATTTACATCTTGTGAATTTAAATAGTTATAAGCCAACATTACATAGTACCCTTCCCCAAACGTCTTTTGACCTTTCAAAGTAGCATTCCAAGTACTTCCTTTATCTGAGTTTGTCATTACATATGCATTATTAATTAAATCATTGGCTGTATAAATCGGACGATTATCCACACCACCTAAAGTTCCACTAGGAGGTAATAAGCCCCAATTTTGGACATGAGCAGCATTGATATCTTTTGTGTATGATAAATCTCCAGTTAAAATTAATCCACCATCAAATCTATAATCGGTCCCTAAATTGGTTCTCCAAACTTGTGGGAACTTAAAATTTGGATCTACTGCTTGCAAGAAAAATACTTCTGGACTTGATATTTGATTACCTATCCAAACAAACGGTAAACGGCCAGTAAAGACTCCTGAACCTCCACGTAGTTGAAGTTTATCCTCTCCTTTATGGTTATAATTAAAACCAAACCTTGGAGAAAACAATACTTTATTAGAGGGCATTTGAGTATTGTCAATAGTTACTGTTTCTCCTGTATTAGGGTTTACATAAGGAATACTAGGTACGTTACAACAAGCATTATCAATTACTTCTTGTGCTTTTTGTGCAGTATCAAAATACAATGGTTTATCAAAACGAATTCCGTAAGTTAATTTTAAATTATTAGAAACATCCCATTCATCTTGAGTATAAAATGACATTTGACCCACATTTGTTTCCGCTAAAGACCAACCTCCAGGGTTACCTTCACCATTTTCGTTTAAAGAAGCATTTTGAGCAATTGCAAAATCAAAAGCTTCTTGTAAAGCACCTGAAGAAACATATTCTCCAAATCCTTCCATGGTTGAAGTTGGGAAGAATACACCTTGTCCTCCATAAGCGCCTAAATTAAAAGAATTATCAAATTCAAACTTTTCAAAGGATAAACCAAAAGTTACAGTATGATTCCCCTTTACAAAACTTAAATTATCAGAAAACTGAAAAACTTTTTGTTTAAGGTCATTATGAATTGAAAATGGTTCTTGACCAGCAATAATGTAATTAGATCCATCTTTAGTAATAGTTATAGATGGTGCAGGAGTCGATTTTGGATTTCTAAAGTCATGAAATGAACTATAGCCTATTTGCAATTTATTAGAAGCATTTCCTTCAAGGTTAGAATTCAACTCCATTTGTATGGAATTTAATTTATTATTGATTTGGTAGCCTGCATTTTCAAACTGTAAAGTAGATGCACTTGGACCTCTAAACCCTAGAGCAGATGGATGAGCAGGTTTTTCTTTTGATGCATCTAAAAAATTATAAATAATAGCTAAACGGTTATTATCATTAATATTCCAATCCAATTTAAAAATTCCCTTGGTCGATTCTGTTTTATGAGTATATCCCTCGTAGGCTCCTGGGTCATATCCTACACTTAATAATGCATCTCTAACTTCATTTAAATCAGATTCTAAAACTCTTGATTCATTAATAAAACCAGAACCTGTATTAGGCAACCAATTTTGAGCTAAGTCTTCTCTGTCGTCTTTTTCAAAGTTGGCAAAAAAGAATAATTTATTTTTTACAATTGCACCACCAGCACTGGCACCAAATTGTAATTGTTTTAGTTTTGGAACTGAAATATCATCTCCTTTAACTTTACTACCAGTAAGGTCTTGATTTCTGTAGAAACCATAAACGGTACCATGAAAATCGTTTGTTCCACTTTTAGTAACCGCATTTACTGAGGCACCAGTAAAACCTGACTGTCTTACATCATAAGGTGCTGTAGAAATTTGTATTTGTTCTATAGCATCCAAAGATATAGGCTGTGCATCTGTCTGCCCTCCAGGCGTTGCTGCGTCTAAACCAAAAGGATTACTAAAAATAGCACCGTCAAGTGAGTAATTGTTAAACTGATCGTTTCTTCCTCCAAAAGACCCGTCACTCGCAGAGGGCTCTAATCTTGTGAAATCTTTAGCAGACCTTGAAATGGATGGTAAACGAGTTAATTCTCTTCTACCCACATTGGTTTCTTGACCTGTTCGGTCAGATCCAAAGGTGCTTTTACCAGTACTTCCGGTGATAACTACTGCATCTAGTTGTTGGCTATCCTCTGATAAGACTACATTTAAATTAAAGGTAATCCCCAAATCAAGATATACGTTATTAAAAATTTGGCTATCGTACCCTAAATAAGTTATGGTGACTGTATAAGGTCCGCCTACCCTCATATTAAGTAAACTATATCTACCTTCAAAATTAGTAATTGCACCAGATTTTGTGCCTGAAGGGGTGTGAATTGCCACAATATTTGCTCCTGAAAAGGGCTGATTGCTTTCATCCAAAACTAAACCTTTAATACTAGAAGATGTTACCTGTGCCTCAGCACTTATAGCTCCTAATAAAAAAAACATAGCAAATAATAATTTTTTGTAATGTCTCATTATAAATGAATTAATTGGTTATTATGATTCGAAAGTAAAATAAAAAAAACCATTTACTCNAGTAAATGGTTTTTTATATTAACAACTTTTAGCTATTAACTAACAATATCTATTTTTTTTCTCCNACTACTTCGAATGAAAAATTAGCAATAACATCTCTATGAAAACGAATTTTAGCTTCATATTGACCAGTACGCTTAATTAATCCACCAGCGATGGTNATAAACTTCTTGTCAATAGTTACACCNTTACTTTCAAGAGCTNCAACTAAATTAGCGCTAGCAACAGATCCAAATAATTTGTTTCCTTCTCCAGTTTTAGAAGCTATTTTAATTTCTAATCCATTTAATTTATTAGCTTCTTTTTGAGCATCATCAACGATTTTCTTTTCCTTAAAAGCACGTTGCTTTAANGTTTCTGCTAGTATCTTTTTTGTAGATGGTGTAGCTAAAACAGCTAATCCTTGAGGAAGTAAGAAGTTCCTACCATATCCATTTTTTACAATTACCAAGTCGTCAGNAAATCCTAGATTTTCAACGTCTTTTTTTAATATAAGTTCCATATCCTATCTATTTTTTATTTTAATAAATCTGCTACGTATGGCATTAATGCTANATGACGAGCTCTCTTTACAGCTACAGCAACTTTACGTTGATATTTTAATGAAGTACCTGTTAATCTTCTTGGTAAAATNTTACCTTGTTCATTAATAAACCTCATTAAAAAATCAGAATCTTTATAATCAACATATTTGATTCCAGATTTTTGAAACATACAATATTTCTTAACTTTAGAAGTCTCAATATTAAGAGGTGTTAAATATCTAATATCTCCCTCTTTCTTTCCTTTTGCTTGTTGTTCAATAGATGACATAGCTTATGCGGTTTTTTTGTTACGGTTTCTTCTTTTTTCAGCCCATGCGATTGCATGCTTGTCTAGTGNTACAGTTAGGTAACGCATAATNCGTTCATCTCTTCTAAACTCAATTTCTAAGTCGTTTAGAGCTTCACCAGCTATTGTAAACTCAAATAAGTGATAAAAACCACTTTTTTTGTGTTGAATTGCGTAAGCTAATTTTTTTAGCCCCCAATTTTCTTTGGATATCATCTTAGCACCTTTAGAAACAAGAATATCTTCGTATTTCTTTACTGTTTCCTTTATCTGTTCTTCAGATAAAACGGGATTTAAGATGAAAACAGTTTCATAATGATTCATAAAAATCTATTTTAAATTATTATTATTTACCTCAGGANTTCCCAAGAGCGTGCAAAAATACTATTTTTTTTACTATTAACAAACTTCATTACCTAAGTAAATTTTATTCCTACAAAAAAAAAACAAAAATCAATATTTTATCGTTAAAGTTAATGGAATTTGCATTTCATCGACATTTTAAGTATNATTGTANTCATTTAAGACTAACTTTATGAGCAATCCAATATTAAAATGTGCNATTGTTGATGATTCAACTTTGCAAAGACTTTCTATCGTAAGATTGATAAAAAATCATCCTTCTTTAGAACTTATTGCTGAATATAGTAATGCGATTGAAGCAAAAATAGGTTTGGCAACTTCAGAAATTGATCTTGTTTTTTTAGATATTGAAATGCCGATTCTATCTGGATTTGCTCTATTGGATGATCTTACTCTNAAACCACAAATTATTTTTGTTACTGGTAAAACCAAATATGCTTTTAAAGCATTTGATTATGATGCTGTTGATTATTTACGTAAACCAATTTCAAAAGAACGTTTTTTAAATGCTGTACACAAAGCTGTTAGTAATTTTAAAATGAAAAACGATGAATCTTTTGATGAAAATGATTTTATTTTTGTAAAAAGCAANCTTAAAAAGCGTAAAGTATTCTTAAACGATNTNAAATATATTGNAGCATTAGGAGATTATGTAAAGTTAGTAACTGAAAATGATTCATTAATTGTTCTTTCAACCATGAAAACATTTGAAGCTATATTGCCTGAAGATCGGTTTTTAAGAATTCACAAATCTTATATCGTGAATCTTGANAAAGTATTGAGGTATAANAGTAAAGTTATTGAGTTGGAAAAACAACAACTTCCTTTAAGTAGAAATAGNAAGTCTCAGCTTATTGAAGCACTGTCTGCTTCTATGAGTCGTTAATANTTATCTACATCAATAATTACTCGAACGCTCGAAAATTCTTTTATCGAGTNAAAGTTTCTCATNATTGAATTAACATATTCCTTAGTTTTTGGCAAGGATTGATTCTTCGGAATTTTAATCAAAATATTAGTAATAAACATATTACGAATTCTACCTATAGCTGGAGTTTCTGGGCCAAGTATATTTTCCTTTAACTTTATTTTTAAAGCCTTNGCTAACCAAATAGATGATTTATCCATTTTTTGAAAAGAGCGTTCTTTTACTACAATTTTAATCATCCTATAATATGGAGGATATTTAAACTGATACCGGTCTTCCATTTGTTGCTTATACATTTCATCAAAACTATTAATGCTTACTTGTTGTAATATTTGATGATATGGATTGTAGGTCTGTATAATTACTTTTCCTCTTTTTTTTGTTCTACCTGCCCTACCAGCAACTTGTTGTAATAATTGGAAACTCCTTTCGTGNGCTCTAAAATCGGGAAAATTTAATAGATTATCTGCATTCATTACCCCCACTAAACTAACATGCCTGAAATCTAAACCTTTTGCTAACATTTGAGTACCAACCAATATATCTATCTCTTGAAGTTCTAAAGCTTCAATTATTTTGGCATGTGCATGTTTTCTCTTAGTCGTATCCTGATCCATTCTAGCGATTCTAGAATCAGGAAATAATTCTTTCAANTCTAATTCAATTTGTTCTGTACCAAAACCTTTATGATCTAACGTCTCACTTCCACAAGCAATACATGATACCATCTTTGGNACATTATAACCACAATAATGACACCTTAACTGATTTTTATATTGATGGTACGTTAAACTTACGTCACAATTTGGGCATTGTGGAGANACACCACAAGTATTACACTCTATGACAGGTGAATAGCCTCTTCTATTTTGAAATAAAATGACTTGTTCNTTATTTTTTAGAGATAAATTTATTTCTTCAAGTAAGCGATCACTAAAATGACCATTCATTAATTTTTTACGATACTTTTNTTTTATATCAACCAATTCTATCGNAGGCATCATAACATTNCCAAAGCGTTTTTTTAATGTAATNAATCCATAACGGNCATTTTTTGCATTGTAATAACTTTCTAATGAAGGTGTTGCTGAACCCATCAATACTTTTGCATTATGTAATTTAGCAAGTACTACAGCACTATCTCTACCATTGTACCTTGGAGAAGGCGCATATTGTTTAAACGAAGGNTCATGTTCTTCATCAACGATAATAAGTCCTAGNTTAAAAAAAGGCAGNAAAAGTGAGGATCGCGCACCNATAATAACCTGAGCTTTTGGTTTATTTTCTAATACATTATTCCATACTTCAACTCGTTCACTTNTTGAGTATTTTGAATGATAAACTGAAATTTTTTCACCAAAATAATNCTGTAANCTANTAATTAATTGTGTGGTTAATGCTATTTCTGGAAGCATATATAAAACTTGTTTTTNCTGTTTTAAAATTTCTTNAATTAATTGAACATAAATTTCAGTTTTTCCGCTTGAAGTAACNCCATGCAATAATGCNGTGTTTTTAGTTTCAAAAGAAATTTTTATTTTCTTTAAAGCTTNTGATTGGGCATCACTTAATTTTTTTATATCTGAAGTATCCTCACCATCATANGAAATTCTATCTTTTCGAATAAAATATTCTNTTAAAACACCNTTGCTAACCAAACCATTAATAACAGAAGAACTGGTATCACTTTTTTTCTGAAGAAAAACCGATTCTATNGGTTTTTTTTCTTTGGAGGACAGCATAAATAATGTCATAAGGACTTGTTTTTGCTTTGGNGCTCTTGTTAAAGAATCTATTAATNATTTTAAATTTTCTTCCGTAGAAAAATCAGAAGAAAGTTTGATGTAGCGTTTAATTTTTGGGCTATACTTTTCATAAACCTCCTCTTGAACCCCNATTAAACCTTTCCCTAAAAGACTTTGAAGTATACTTACCACATTTTTTTTATCCAAAATGCCTCGAATATCGTTTATGTGCAAANNTGATTGAACTTGCAATGCCTCTAAAACCAAAAATTCTTGATCACTTAATTTAAATTCATCTTTTGGATTCTTATCTATTAAGGTTATAATNGTTTCACTTTCCAATAAAAAGGCATTTGGCAAAGCAGCTCTCAAAACTTCACCTAAAGTACACATATAATAATTTGCNATCCATTCCCAATGTTTTATCTGAATCTCATTGACAATTGGGTTCTCATCTAAAATTTGATCAATAGATTTNGTATCATAACCCTGAGGNGCCACTTGATGAATCGCATAAATAATTCCAGTATATAGCTTAGANTTTCCAAATGGAACCGCAACTCGCATTCCTTGCCTAAGGAACATAGCTTCATCTTTATTTACCTCGTAGGTAAATGTTTGTTTTAAAGGNATTGGTAAAATGACGTCTATAAAATACACTGTATTATTCTTTTAATCGAAGGGTTTTTANTGTTGCATTTAATTCGAACCCNAATAATAATAAATTAGAGTTGATCCATATATAAAGCATTAAAATTAATAGAGCTCCAATGGAGCCGTATAATTCGTTGTAATTTGAAAAGTTAGTAATATAAACTCCAAAAAGATATGTAGTCAAAACAAATAACATTGTAGTAACGAGAGCCCCAATTGAAAAAAAANGAATACTCTTTCCTTTTTTTATTCCAAAGTAGTAAAGAATTGCAATCACGAAGTAGACCAAGATAATAAAAATAATACTNCGGATGGTTTCTACCCAAAACACTCCATTACTTAAAAATTCTTCTTTACTTANGTCCCATATAAATTGTTCGCTAAAAACAATAATNACAATGGTTAATAAAAGCAATAANGCTAAAAATATAGAAACTAANGATGCTACAAAATATTGTTTAAAAAATGACCTATTNATAGTGATATGATAAGAGTATTCAAAACTGCTAAATATAGCATTTATTCCATTNGACATTAAAAATATAGTCAACAAGAACACAAACGAAAGCAAACCTCCCCTTGGATTATCAATTATATCAAGGANAACTGGCATAAAAAAACTTGCGGTATCTTTTGGTAACACATCGTCTATAAATTCAACGAAATGGTANGGTTCTATGGGTAAATAAGGAATCAAATTTAAAAGAAATAATATAAAAGGGAACAATGCCATAAAAAAACTAAATGCAATAGATCCTGCTCTAGATGAAAATGTCCCTTCTATTATTCCNAAGAAATAAGTTTTAAGAAGATCGTATAAAGTAAGTCCTTTAAATTTTGGTAAATAAATTTTTTGAGGAATGATAATCAGTAATCTTANGATTGGTATTTTTAAGATATATTTTTCTATGTTATCACTCATAGTGCTTTTANGCTTAAATCCATATTACATACAGAATGAGTGATGGCACCAGTTGAAATAAAATCCACTCCACATGCTGCATATTTTTTTACGGTTTCTAATGTGATTCCTCCACTTGATTCTGTCAAGCATTTATCACCAATCAAGGCAACTGCTGTTTTAGTATCTTCATAATTAAAATTATCAATTAAAATTCTATNAACCCCTTCAGACTGCAATATTTCTTNAATTTCTTTTAAATTCCTAGCTTCNATCATAATTTTTAAATTCAANTGATTGTCTAAAAGATACTCTTTTGTTTGTTGAATTGCCTTAGTAATTCCACCACAAAAATCTATGTGATTATCTTTTAACATNATCATATCATACAACGCAAAACGATGATTTTCTCCTCCCCCTATTTTTACAGCCCATTTTTCTAAAGCCCTAANACCTGGGGTTGTTTTTCGAGTATCTAATATTTTTGTTTTGGTATCCNATAATACATCTACAAACTTTTTAGTTTTTGTAGAAATAGCGCTCATTCGCTGCATTGCATTTAATATCAATCGCTCCGANTTTAAAATAGATTGTGAATTACCGCTAACATAAAAACAAATATCTCCATATTTCACCTCAGTTCCATCNTCCATTAATTGTTCTAATTTNAAACCTGGATCTACATAATCAAAAACACGTTTAGCAAATTCAATCCCTGCTATAATTCCANCTTCTTTTACTAATAGNTTTGCTTTACCANTGGCATCATATGGAATAGANGCTANGGAGCTATGGTCACCATCACCTATGTCTTCCCTAATGGCATTAACAATAATTAAATCTACTTCTTTATCAAATTTTTTTTCAGAAATCATAAGNGTAGGTTTTGAACAAAAATAAGAAAATAGCTGGAAGCATTAANAAAGAACTTAGAAAAGAAAGTAGTAATCTTTGTATTTTTGATTTTTATAACCNAANATAAATACCTTAAGTAAGAGTATGAAAATAAAACTAATCGCGATTGGCAAAACAGATTCNAAAGATCTTCAACCTTTAATTGAAGAATATAGTAAACGTCTTAGTTTTTATGTTTCATTTAATNTTGAAATAATTCCAGATATTAAAAATGCTAAAAACNNATCTAAAAAACAACAAAANATAGCTGAGGGAAACGAACTTTTGAAACGAATAGAAAAATCGGATACTATCATTATTTTNGATGAAAAAGGTAAAACATTTAGTTCTGTCGAGTTTTCNNTATTTCTTCAGAAAAAAATGAATAGTGGACTTAAAAATTTAATTTTTATAATTGGAGGNCCTTATGGGTTTAGTGAAGAAATATATCAACGTGCTAANGCAAAGATATCCTTGTCAACAATGACTTTTTCACATCAAATGGTTCGGTTGTTTTTTATTGAGCAATTGTATAGAGGATTCACTATTTTAAGAAATGAACCTTATCACCACAGTTANAGTAAATNATNCTTTTTTCATAAGTTATTACATTTTATGGNAANANTTACATTTAAAANTGTTGCTAATATTATTCGATAGTTGAAATTATTTCACTTAAAAATAGATTGATATCAAAAAANGGATACNCGTTCAATCCTGTTCTTACGACCACTAAATCCTTAGATGGAATAATCCACACTCNTTGTCCCTGAAATCCATTACACGAAAACATGTCTCTTGGTACCTCTGGAAATTTCCCTCCAGCATTTAACCAAAAATGACCTCCATANACACCGGCAGAGCCAACNCTTGGTTTTTTTGTAAAATCTACCCANGAAGGNTCTAAAACCTGAACTCCATTCCAATTCCCATGGTNCAAATACAAT
This sequence comes from Flavobacteriaceae bacterium, assembly GCA_002713705.1. Classification (GTDB taxonomy): domain Bacteria; phylum Bacteroidota; class Bacteroidia; order Flavobacteriales; family Flavobacteriaceae; genus Marifrigoribacter. The sequence goes on along the minus strand of PAUJ01000006.1, from coordinate 186,060 downwards.
AAGCCAAATTTAGCCCAATCCCTNGTTGTAGCCCATGCATAAGAGCTTCCAATATAATTACCATCNAANTCAGTTTCTATTANCATCGAGTGCATTCCAATTTTATCNATGACTTTTTCATACCAATAATCNAAATANTCTTGATGTGTTGAAAATTGATTNCTAATANATCCACTTAACAAATTAGTTGTNCCNCTAGAATANTTCCAAGAATTNTTTCGCTCNGCNATTAATGGTTTTACTAATTGTGATTGGGTCATGTTTTCTTCTAAAAAAAGCATTTTAGTGGCATCGCAAATTTTAGTATANTTTTCCTCCCATTCTAAACCACTATTCATATTCAAAAGATTCGCAAGAGTTATATTTTTTCGAGAATCGTTACTCCATTCCTNAAATAAATTAGTTTGACTAAGGCTCACTTTCTTTTCTTNAACCATNACTCCAATAACNGCACTTGTAATGCTTTTTGCCATAGACCACCCCAATATNATTGATTGCTCATCAAATCCATTGATATATTGTTCTTCAATTATNTGTCCTTTATAAATNACNANNGCAGAACGNGTTTTNTTTTCAATTCCNCCTGAATCGACAAAAGCNTTATTTACNACCTTNTNTAATTTTTTATAATCAATATTTTGAAAAATAGTATCTTTTTGAGGCAGATCGCCATAAGGATATGGAAGGTTNGTAGATNTTTTATTGCGTTTTGGTTTTGCAAGGGAAGCGTTTTTTCTTTTTTTACCGGTGGGTATTAGAACGCTGCCAACACCATCTCTATAAAAGGCAATTCTTTCTTTTAAGTCAAAAACNTTTGATTTTGTTATTTTTTCAGAAACCAATAGCTCACTCGAAGCCATATCCATAGTTGAAGCTGAATTATCTTCTANTTCTATNTATTTAATGGGACGATCTCCAATAAAATAATGTGATGAAATACTCTTTGCAGCAAAGCCGCTTATCAAATCCAATTTTGGATAGGTTGTAATTATAAAATACGCAATAACTATAATTAATAGTATTGCTATGTATTTGAATATTTTTTTCATTTTAGGAATTAAAATTTACTTTTTAGTTTAAAAATCACTATTCACCATTCATAAATTTTTGAAAATAATTTAAATATTTAGCAATGTGAAATCCATCTGCCAATCCATGATGNACATATATGGCAANATTCATCATTTTCTGATCTCCTTTCTGAAACATTTTTCCGAAGGTAATTTTTGGCGCACTATCTTTTCGCTTATAATTTCTTGCATGAGTCAATCCAGAAAATGTGTGCCATGGTATTGAAGAATAATGAATTACATCAATTCTAGAATCATCGTCATTTACTCTCAATCCATTTGAGTTTTGCACTTGATNAATTTCTTCTTTTAATNATTCATTAAAATTAGCAAAATNAAAACTATACGGAACAAATGTAAATGCGAAAGTACCGTCTTTTCTTCCTATAGTTGAGGACGCATGAATTTCATCAAATATTATTACATCATTATTTACTATGCGNTACCTCAACTCATCGACTAAATTTACNGCCAATAAAGACTTATGAAGGTAATAAGCAAAAAAGGATTGCCCTTTACTTTTTGATATTTGATATGCCTTTGTACAATCAACCTCAGTAACTAAACCAAAAAACGGCTCATCAAATTGATTGAAAAAATCAAAATGTTCTTTTCGTTTCCAAGTCGATTTATCAAGAATTTTCATATTGCTAAAAAGTAAAATTTGTACCTTGGTAAGATAACTACAAAATAATAATAATACCTAAAGAACTATTTTTTANTGANTTAATTTGGTCAAAAAAAAACACCTTAATATTTTATAAAGAATAATTTTANTATGTTTTAACTTATATCTTTTGAGGTGTTCATGCCCTTTTTTTATTAGATTTGTTTTGATAACTTTTTACTAGTTATATTATGCAGACAAATACATACGAAGGACTACATATNATAAATAATTCTCAATCTATTAAAATGGATGAGTTAGTAGTTGAAGCTCCTTTACAAATTAACATTAACTCTAANGCATATTCGGTAGTAATGCGAACGCCAAATAATGACAAAGATTTAGTTTTTGGTCTTTTGTATGCNGAAGATATTTATAAAAACTCTAGCTCAATTCCTCTTGAGGTTATTAAGGAGGAATACGGAATTCCAAGTATTATAAATGTGACTATTCCAACAAATGTTTTAGGAAAAGGGTACTTAAACAAAAGAACATTATTATCAGTTTCTTCTTGTGGTATTTGCGGAAAACAACAACTAGAAGATTTAAAGGTGAGTGGTGATAAAATAGTTAAAAAAGTATCTTTTTCTTCTGNAAGCTTATTGCATATGTTTGGGACCTTACAAAAACATCAAGANACGTTTAAAAAAACTGGAGGAAGCCATGCGGCAGGAATTTTTGATAAGAAGTTTCANCTTCTAACCATNAGAGAAGATATTGGAAGACACAATGCTGTAGATAAATGTGTTGGCAGTTTATTACTAAAGGATCATTTAAAAAATGGAATGTATTTACTCGTAAGTGGACGTGTTTCTTATGAAATTGTTTCCAAAGCTTTTTTGGCTAAAATCCAAGTAATTGTTGCAGTTTCTGCCTGTTCTTCTATGGCTGTAGATTTCGCCAAGGAATTTGGNATTTGTTTAATTGGATTTACTAGAGAAAATAAAATGACTATTTATGCAAACCCTAGTTTTTTACAAACCAAAGTATTGTCATGAGTACAAAAAAAATACATGCACAAGCGCCTGAAAAACTAACAGGAATTGAATTAAAAAAAAATCCAACTTCCGCTGTTGGATTTAAGGCAATAAAATCTGCTATTTCTAGTATAAAAAATGAGGTTGGATTGGCAAAAGNAATTANCCTTTTAGCAAATTTAAATCAAAAAGGTGGATTTGATTGTCCGGGTTGTGCCTGGCCAGATCCAGATGAAAAAAGAGCTTTTTTAGCAGAGTATTGTGAGAATGGTGCTAAAGCAGTAGCTGAAGAAGCTACTAAAAATAGAGTTTCACCNATGTTCTTTGCCACTCATTCTATTTCAGAACTATCAAAATTATCAGATTATGAAATAGGTAAAAAAGGAAGAATTACACATCCTGTTGTTGTTTATGAAGGNAAAGATCATTATGAAGAAATTTCTTGGGAAGATGCTTTTAAAATGATCGGTAACGAATTAAAATTATTACCATCTCCTGATGAAGCTATTTTTTACACTTCAGGAAGAACNAGTAATGAAGCTGCTTTTTTATATCAATTGTTTGTAAGAAAATTTGGCACNAATAACCTACCTGATTGTTCTAATATGTGTCATGAATCTAGTGGTNCAGCNCTAAACGAGACGCTAGGTATTGGAAAAGGATCTGTAACCTTGGATGATTTTAATCATGCAGAATTAGTCATTGTAATGGGGCAAAACCCTGGGACAAATCATCCTAGAATGTTAACAGCTTTAGGAGAAACAAAAAAAAGAGGTGGTAAAATTATCACCATCAACCCNTTGCCAGAAGTTGGATTAATGCGATATAATCATCCGCAAAATCCGATTAAATGGATTGGTAAAGGTCAGAAATTAACAGATATTTTTCTACAAGTAAAAATAAATGGCGATGTTGCTNTGTTAAAGATAATCTTAAAATTACTCTGGGAAAAAGAGCAAGAANATCCCAATTCAGTTTTTGATCATCAATTTATCGCTTCAAAAACATTAGGATATGACGATTTTATCAAAGATTTAGAAAAGACTTCTATTGAAGAATTAATTCCACAAACAGGCATAGATTTTGAAACAATCAAAGAAGCTACAGAGTTGATTGCCCAAAAGAAAAAAATAATTATCTGTTGGGCTATGGGATTAACACAACACAAAAATTCTGTAGATAACATTCGTGAACTTGTCAACTTATTATTATTAAAAGGAAGTATTGGCAAACAAGGGGCAGGAACTTGTCCGGTTCGCGGACATTCTAATGTGCAAGGAGACAGAACAATGGGGATTTGGGAAAAACCAGAANAGGCATTCTTAGATANTTTAGAAAAAGAATTTAACTTTAAAGCACCCCGAAATCATGGCTATGATGTTGTTGATGCAATTGAAGCAATGCATCAACAAAAAGCTNGCGTTTTTATTGGGATGGGAGGTAACTTCCTTTCTGCGACTCCAGATACTGAATATACAGCTGAAGCATTACAAAATTGTAAATTAACCGTACAGGTTTCTACCAAATTAAATAGAAGTCATTTAATACATGGAAAAAAAGCATTGATTCTACCTTGCTTGGGAAGGTCTGAAAAAGATATTCAAGAAAAAGGAGTTCAATTTGTAAGCGTTGAAAATTCTATGGGNGTTGTTCAATCATCTTCTGGCCCTCTAAAGCCTTTGTCTGAATTCTTATTAAGTGAACCAGCAATTGTTGTTGGAATAGCAAAAGCAAGCTTAGTGAATTCAACCATTAAATGGTCTGAATTCACTAANGACTANGATTCTATTAGGGATAAAATAGAAGCTACCATTCCTGGATTTAAAAACTATAATNAACGCATAAGAATAAAAGGTGGATTTTATTTACCAAATACNGCAAGAAACAANGACTTTACCCCNACATTAACTGGAAAAGCAAACTTTAGTATAAATNTTGTTTCTGATATCGTATTGAAGANAGATCAATTGATTATGATGACTATCAGAACACATGATCANTACAATACAACTATTTACGGTTTAGATGATAGATANCGAGGNGTTTTAAATGAGCGTAGAGTTATTTTTATGAATCCAGNTGACATCAAGCAACGAAAATTAAAAAAACTTGATAAAGTTAATTTAATAAGTCATTNTAAAGGAGAAGAACGGATCGCTAGAAGTTTCCTTGTTATCCCTTATNATATTCCTAAACAATGTACTGCTACTTACTTTCCAGAAGCTAATGTACTGGTACCATTACAAAGTAAAGCTAGAATTAGTAATACGCCAACATCAAAAACAGTTATCATTACGGTTCATAAGCAATAAGTTAAAAAAAAATGATTNTCTTTTGTTATTTATTAAATAAAGTAGCATCAAAAACCCATAAATCGTTGAATCCAGGAAAGCTTTCTCTTACTGTGCGGATAATATTTTAAAGATAATTCCATAAGATTCGATTTTTCTAAAATACTTTTAAAATGAGAAAAAGATTTAAATCCAGCTTCTCCATGATAAGAACCGATACCACTATTACCAANTCCACCAAAAGGTAATTTTGAATTTGCGATGTGCATTATNGCATCATTTACNGCTCCACCACCAAATGAAATTTCGTTTAAAATTTTCTTTTTTACTTGATTATTATTTGTAAAAACATAACAAGCCAAAGGTGTAGGGTTACCATTTACATATTGTATTACCTCTTCAATATTTTGATATGATATTACTGGGAGAATAGGNCCAAATATTTCTTCTTTCATTATATCATCNGAAAACTTAACATCATGTAATACAGTTGGTTCAATTAATCTATTTAAAGTATTTATTCGGCCTCCAACAAAAACATTTTCAGAAGAAAACATGTTGGAAAGACGGTTTAAATTACGTTCATTTATAATTTGAGTGTAATTTCCGTTTTCTANAGAAAAACTCTCTTTTTCAATTTCAATCTTCAATAATTCCAATGTTTTTTTCACTATCGATTTATGAACNAGCACATAATCTGGAGCAATACAAGTTTGGCCAGCGTTTAAAAATTTTGCCCANACCAGTCTTTTTACAGTCATNTTTAAATTANNATCTTCAGTTATAATTGCAGGACTTTTACCACCCAATTCTAAAGTCACAGGNGTTAAGTTTTTAGCTGCGGCTTGGTAAATAATTTTTCCTACCTGTGGACTGCCAGTAAAAAATATTTTNTCGAATTTACTTTTTAATAGCGTTGTTGTTTCTGAGACACCNCCTTCTACAACTTTTAAAAACGCAGAATCAAAATTTTCATTGATTAAATTTGCCATTAAAGCACTCGTCTTTGGAGCCATTTCACTTGGCTTTATAATTACAGTGTTTCCAGCAGCTATAGCTGCAATTACAGGAGCTAATGTTAATTGATATGGATAATTCCATGCTCCAATTACCAAACAAACTCCTAATGGCTCAGGAATGATATAACTACTGGCGGGNAAATTAAGCATATTGGTTCCTACTCGCTTAGTTCTAGACCATTTATGAATATTTTTTTTAGCTTCTTTTAAATCCTGATACAGCAAAGCTAATTCAGTAACATAGGTGTCAAATTTAGATTTCTTAAAATCTTTATATATCGCTTGATACAATAAATCTTCATTTGATTTTAAAAGCGTNCCTAATTTGTTAAGTTGNGCTAATCGAAATTGAATTGCTTTCGTTTTATGGGTATAAAAAAAAGTNCGTTGTTTAGAAACTATATCATTCATAAATAACTATTTAATGAATCACTAAAATACTACTTCATTAACAAACAATCAATAAAATCTGTAACCATATGAAATAATAACCCAACAGAAAGAATTCTAAATTTCTTAAAATAAAATAATATTAAATAAATTATAATCGCATAATAGGAATGTAATACATGAAAATTAATACTACAACGATTAGCAACATACATTGGACTTGACAGTAAATGATCTACATCTACTAACATGGTTGCAACCATAATGAGCCAAGCTTTTTTCCATTGTTCTCTAAAAAACACCCATGCTATTAATCCAGGTACTAAAAAATGTAATGTGTAGTGTATTATAACTTGAAGCATTAAACTACTTCCTCCCTCTATTTAAAACTCGATACTCTTCGTAACATTCACTAATTGCATCTAATATCTGAAGATCGTTTGCAGTCTTGATAAAATTTTCTGAATAACTACAATTATTTAGTATTTCATCAATATCAATTCTTTCTAATTGCAATACTGCCATTAGGGTTTCTCTATCATATTTAGACTGAAGTAAATTCCTTATCTCGTCATCATCTTTCATTTTACGCATTTTACTCATTTGCCTTGGTCGTTTTCCAAAAACATTATAGAGAAAATCTGCAGGATTAAATATTGAATTTAAAACCTTAGTTACAGACCCAGGTTGAGACTGGCCTCCTTCATAACCTCCTCCAACTCCTGCGATTCGATAACGATAATCATCATAGATAGGTATTAACTTAGCATCTACTTCTATATATCCTGTTAACTGAATAGGCCTTAAAATTACCTCTTCTAAAGCAATACTTAACTCGGTCATTTTAATTTTAATCTCACCAAATTTTAACCAGTCATTAGTCACCCTTACGCGAATGGACTTGAATCCCAAATATGAAAAATACAAGGTATCATTTACTTCTGCTTTCATTACAAATATTCCTTCATCGTTAGTTAAAGTACCTTTTACAGTATTTAAATTAACAACGTGTACATTTTCTAATATTAGGTTGTTTGAGGCGTTTAAAACCTTTCCAATAATCATTGAAGGCACTAGAACAGAATCTTTCATTTTATTAGAAAGTTCATCTTGAGACCATCCTAAAATAGTCACAAAACACAATAGTAATAAACAATATTTTTTCATAGAAGTAGCTAATATAACTTAATAGACGCCAATTTTAAACCAAAGTTTTTATAATAACAAAAATTTAAGATTTAATCTCTACGTCTTCTCCCTCCTGTACCTTTACCTGAAGGTTTATCGCTAGATCTTCGACTTCTTCCTTTAAAACCAGAATTTCCACTATCGCCTCTANCTCTGTCACTACCGGCTCTATCACTTCTACCANCACCTCTTCGGTCATCTCCACTTCCNCCACCTCTTCTATTATCTCTACGATCACCTCCACTTCCGCTACTTCTTCTATTATCACTTCTATCNCCGCTACCTCTTCTTTCTCCCCCACGGCTTTTNAATCCTCTACGGCTTCCACCACGATCTCTTCCACCACGTTTTCCTCTTCCAGTGTCTTTTGAAATTTCTACAGAAACTCTTCTTCCTTCGAGTTCAAAATCTTTAAAGAAATCCATTACTAATTCTTGATGTTTTTTATCTGTATTAAAAAAAGAAAAGCTTTCTTTAACATCTACTTTATACAAATCATCTTGACCAAGGTGCAACATTTCTTTTAAGAAATCTTTTAAACTCATCCAATCAAAGTCATCTTTACCTCCAATATTGATAAAGTAACGAACTGTGTCTTTAGATCCTTCCGACATATCACCTGCTGATACATTTAAATCTTTCGCTTTNTTATAATAATTATAAAATCTTGTAAACTCTACAGAAAAAACTTTTTTGATCAATTCTTCTTTTGAAAANTCTTCTAATACCTCGTTTATATTTGGAAGGTATGCATCTATATCGTGATTAATTTCTGTTTGTTTTATTTTATTAGCTAAATGAAATAATTGAACTTCACAAATTTCCATNCCTGAAGGAACTTCTTTTAAAATAAATTTCTTTTGAATAATTTTTTCNATGGCATGAATTTTTCGGCTTTCACTTTTTGAAGCAATCACTATAGANATACCCGTTTTACCTGCCCTACCTGTACGTCCACTTCGGTGTGTATAGGTTTCTATTTCATCTGATAATTGATAATTTATTACGTGTGTAATATCNTCTACATCGATACCACGCGCAGCAACATCTGTTGCTACTAACATTTGTATTTGTCTGTTACGNAAAGATTTCATTACCAAATCACGTTGGTTCTGACTAAGATCTCCGTGTAATGCAGCAGCACTGTAACCATCTTCTATCAATAATTCTGCTACTTTTTGTGTATCTCTTTTGGTACGACAAAATATCACTGAAAATATAGATGGATTTGCATCTGCTAGTCTTTTTAAAGCATTGTAACGGTCTCTTGCGTTTACTAGATAGTATTCATGAGATACATTTTCTGCTCCCATATTCTTTCCACCTACNGTAATTTCAACGGGATCATACATGAATTTTTTAGCGATGTTAGAAACTTCTCTTGGCATCGTTGCGCTAAACAACCAGGTACTCTTATCATCTGGAGAATATGAAAGTATTTCTGTAATGTCTTCATAGAATCCCATGTTCAACATTTCATCAGCCTCATCAAGAACGCAATATTCAATTTTTGAAATGTCGATCATTCGCCTTCCAATCATGTCTTTCATTCTTCCAGGAGTTGCAACAATAATTTGTGCTCCTTTTTTAATGTCTCTAGCTTGATCGGAAATGCTAGCTCCTCCATATACTGCTACAACATTTAATCCTTTGCAATACTTACCATAGCTTTTAATTTCGTTGGTGATTTGCAAACAAAGTTCTCTTGTTGGAGAAAGTATCAGCCCCTGAGTGGTACGGCTTCCTACATCTATTTTTTGCAACATAGGAAAACCAAATGCTGCTGTTTTACCAGTTCCTGTTTGTGCTAAAGAAACCATATCGGTATCTTTTTCTAGTAAAACTGGGATTGCTTTTTCTTGTANNTCAGATGGAGAAGTAAACCCCATATCTTCGATGGCCTTTAGAAGATTATCCTCCAGACCTAGTTCAGCAAATTTGCTCATTGTAGTATTTTATTTTATTTATTTGTGTGATGTTTTAGAAGTATACCCGACAAATAAATCCTATACTACTTCTTTCAACACGTCCTCACCCTGAGGATTTTCAAGCGGCAAATATAAAGGTTTATTTTTAATCTAAGCTTTAGATAAGTAATTGGTTAATAAACGAACNGCTTTTCCCCTATGCCCAATTTCACTTTTTTGCGCTAATGTCATTTCTGCAAATGTTTTTTTAAAGCCAATTGCTTGAAATATTGGATCATAACCAAATCCTAAAGTCCCTTTTTTATCCCTGGTAATAGTTCCCTCGCAAATACCGGTAAAAAATTCTATTTTTTCAGATTGAATAAACACAATAACCGTTTTAAAACGAGCGCTTCTATTGGTTTTATTATTTAAATTCGCTAATAATTTGTCCATATTTGCTTGGGCATCATTAGCGGGNCCAGCATACCTTGCACTGTAAACACCAGGTTCATTATTTAGTTCTTGCACTTCTAATCCAGTATCATCGGCAAAACAATCAAAACCATAATGTTCTTTTACGAAATTTGCTTTTAANAAAGCATTCCCCTCTATCGTTGAAGAAGTTTCTGGTATTTCATCAAAGCAACCAATATCTGTTAAACTTAACAGCTCNATATAAGAAGGCATTAAAGTTGCTACTTCTTTTAATTTATTTTGATTGTGAGTTGCAAAAACTAATTTCATGTCGCAGTAATAATTTATAAAATAAATTAATTAGTTTTATTAAATCTTTCTATAATTTTAGTGGAACTTNTTATACTCATTTTGGCCCAATGTAANCTAATTTGGTTTTTTTCTTGTTCTGAAAGCTCCCAATCAATNTCAGAATCTTTTAATTTACTAACTAAAGTTTGTAATATGATTGCAGCAGCAACCGAGATATTCAAACTTTCAGTAAAACCATACATCGGTATTTTTAAATATCCATCAGCAGCATCTAGCACAATATCACTTAAGCCTTCTTTTTCCTTACCGAAGAAAAAGGCTGATTTCTTTGAAATATCAAAATCTTTTAATTCAGCAGAATTATTATGTGGAGTAGTGGCAATAATCTGATACCCATTTTCTTTTAAGTTATTAATGCATTCTTTTGTAGAATTATGGCGATCTATGTTTACCCACTTCTGAGCTCCCATTGCAATTTCTCTATCTATTTTCTTACTTACTTTTTCTTCAATCACATGCAAATCCTGAANACCAAAAACGTCACAAGATCTCATTACCGCACTGGTATTATGCAGTTGATATACATCTTCTGTTGCTATAGTAAAGTGCCTCGTGCGTTTAGAAATNACCTCTTCAAAAAGATTTTTTCTTCGTTCTGTTAAAAAAGAAAGTAAGTGTTCTAATAATTGATTATCCAAGATTATTATTTATTTTTAAAAATCAAATTTTAATAAAAATTAATTTTTACAAAGATANAAAAAACCAACAAGAATGAATATCGTCGTTTTAACAGGAGCTGGAATNAGTGCCGAAAGTGGAATTAATACTTTTAGGGATAGCAATGGCCTTTGGGAAGGCCACGATGTGATGGAAGTTGCTTCTCCTAAANGTTGGAATGCTAATCAAAATTTAGTTTTAGAATTTTACAACCAACGTCGNAAACAATTGTTAGAAGTCAATCCTAATAAAGCCCATAAGATGTTGGCGGATTTAGAAAAAATACATCCTGTAACGATTATCACACAAAATGTAGATGATTTACACGAGAGAGCTGGAAGTTCAAATGTTTTGCATTTACACGGAGAATTATTAAAAGTTAGAAGTACCNTAATTAATACTACAGTATTGGAATGGAAAAAAGATTTGATAATAGGAAATAAATGTAAAGATGGTTATCAGTTAAGGCCACATATTGTATGGTTTGGAGAAGAGGTTCCTGAAATGAATACNGCAATTAAACTAGTACAAAAAGCTGAAATATTGATTATTGTAGGAACTTCGATGCAGGTATATCCTGCTGCTAGTTTAGTTCAATTTGTTTCACCATCAGTAAANATTTTTTTCATAGANCCGAAACCAGCCGTAAATTCAACNGAAAGAATAAAGGTATATGCTGAAAAAGCNACCACTGGTATTGCAAAAGCAATTGAATTTATTAAAAACATTAAATAANCTCAANTGTTTTATTATTAAAAACCAATTCTGAAATATTAGCAAACAAATCGGCGCTGCAAGAGTATATCGTTTCACTCGATTAAATGTTGTCCATCAAGTGGNCAACCATCNAGAGATCCTAACTGAATTATTAAACTATTGTTTCAAAATTTAAGATNAGATTTCTTAAAGAGTTACCAAGATATTGAGGGTTTATATATAGAACAGTTGAAATCATTTAGAATACAGAATAATTATTGAACACTCTNTAAACAACAAAACAGTAGCTTATAAAACTCTTGNAAACAAAACAATCNATAAAATTGAAAGGAATTAGTTAAAAAATCTAAACGCATAATAGCAAACTATTAAACTTCCCTATCTTTGCATTTTTATTTTCCATCGCATATTGCATGGTAAACTATTCAAANCCATAACTATGTCAACACACTCATTACAAGCTATTTCACCTATTGATGGTCGGTATGCTTCCAAAACCAATTTTTTAATCCCTTTTTTTTCTGAAGAAGCGCTGATTAAATATCGTGTTCAAGTAGAGATTGAATATTTTATTGCATTAGTGGAATTAAAGCTACCTCAACTTGCTAATTTTGACACTTCATTATTCCCTAAATTAAGAAAATTATATGTCAATTTTTCTACTAAAGATGCTCAACGAATTAAGGACATTGAAAGTATTACCAACCACGATGTAAAAGCGGTTGAATATTATATTAAAGAAGAGTTTGATACTTTAAACCTTAAGGTATATAAAGAGTTTATCCATTTTGGATTGACTTCTCAAGACATTAACAACACCGCCGTTCCTTTATCTTTAAAAAATGCGATGAACGAGGTGTATGTTCCTCAATTATTAGAATTAAAAAACAAATTAGCTTCCTTAGCTGCCGATTGGTCTGANATCCCAATGCTTGCTAGAACTCACGGGCAACCCGCATCTCCTACTCGTTTGGGCAAAGAAATAAATGTATTTGTAGTTCGTATTGAAGAGCAATTCGATTTATTAGACAATCTTAAAAGTGCTGCGAAATTCGGTGGAGCAACTGGAAATTTTAACGCTCATAAAGTNGCATATCCAACTACCGATTGGAAAANATTTGCAGAAAANTTNGTTNANGATAAANTAGGANTNCATCACTCCTTTCCTACTACACAGATAGAGCATTACGATCATATGGCTGCTTTATTTGATTGTTTAAAAAGAATCAATACTATTATCATCGACTTAGATCGTGATTTTTGGACGTATGTTTCGATGGATTATTTTAAACAAAAAATTAAAAAGGGTGAAGTAGGATCCAGCGCCATGCCACATAAAGTAAATCCTATCGATTTTGAAAACAGCGAAGGTAATTTAGGTATTGCGAATGCTTTATTTGAGCATTTATCTGCTAAATTGCCTGTTAGTAGACTACAAAGAGATTTAACCGATAGTACAGTTCTTAGAAACGTGGGGGTTCCTTTTGGACATACACTGATTGCCTTTCAATCTACTTTAAAAGGGTTAAATAAGTTATTGTTAAATGAAGGAAAGTTTGCGGAAGATTTAGAAAATAATTGGGCGGTAGTTGCTGAAGCAATTCAAACCATTCTTAGACGTGAAGCTTATCCTAATGCTTATGAAGCCTTAAAAGGTTTAACAAGAACCAACTCGGTGATTAATGCGGAGTCTATTGCTGCTTTTATTGAAACTCTAGAAGTTCCGGAAAGTGTAAAACAAGAAATGCGAGTGATTACTCCTTCTAATTATACTGGGATATAGATTTATATTTTAAAATTGAATTAAAAAAAAAGATCGACTATATAAATCGATCTTTTTTTATTGAAGTTATTTTCTTTTTACATATTAAAGATCTTTCCTATTGAATTTAATTTAGTGACATCGATATCTCCTTTTTCAATAGCTGTCATTAATTTTATCATTTGCTCAGGACGCATATTATCACCTAATAACCTAAATAAAGCAAAACCTTTTTCATCATCCCTTACAAATACTATAATTTCGTCAATTGCATCTTCTAAACCTACATATTTTAGCGCTGCTCCTTCTTTATTGGACCCATACTTCATAAGCGTTTTATAGCGATCTTGATCTAAGATCGTTTTTAACACTTTCATTTTTACTTCATAGGCTGAAACATTTCCTTTATCTATCGGATATGCAATTACATTTATCTTTTTTATAGTTTTCAAAATATCTTTTTCTTCTTGAGATAAATTAGCGCTATCTGTTTTTAATAAACTTGCTGCAATATCAATTTTTAAAAAAGAGTCATCNNNTTGCCTATCTACGATATAGCGTTGCAATGATTCTTTATTACTNCAGCTAAATAAAGTAAGTGCTGCTAATCCAATTCCTAAAATATATTTTATAAGTATCATCTANTTAGTTTTCGCTATTTATGTTCTTCAATTCTTCGCTACCAGGCATATTTAGTTCACTTGTAAGTTTTGAAATCTTTTTAAGGTCTATGTTTCCTGTAATTTTCATAATAATCGTTCTNTCATCACCGTCGATATTTCCAGTAAGGTGCATTAATAATTCACTTACATAATTATCACTTTNACCATTTCTTGAATAAAACTTAATATTTTTACCACTGTCNTTTACCCTCATCAATTCAGATAATNCAGGAGATTGTGACAAATAGGTTGCTACAGCAACATCCATTCTTGCACCTACTTCTTCATTCTCAGTACTATAAATCTTGATATTATCTAGATTGTTTACTAATTCTAAATATTCTTTAGNTTCTATATCATTAGATTCTAAATCTAATTGACTTAAAAGTTTAAACATGTTTTTGGTAACTACCACTGAACTTACTTCACGCTCAAATTCAAATGAGTCAAATGCATCTTGCGCNCTCATATACATCGGAGNTACTACTATTGCTATTAAAATTACTAACTTTTTCATGATTCTTATTTATTTAATTATTGNATACTATTTATTTTAAAATTCTATTTTTTGTTTCCGTAAACTGAGANATAACTGCCAATTCTTGGGTTNCACTATTAAAGCTNTTAGACATAAGTAATAAAGTCGTTCTTGATTTATTGAATTCTGCCAAGGCATGTTGCTCTTCAGNAGTCANCTGGTTTGTTGGAAACTGTAAACCAATCANTCCTAANAATATAACTAAAGAGACTGCAATACTTAACCACCACCTTCTCGAATTAGTTGAAGATTCAGNAAGACTAACTTCTNGTTCTGAAACTTCTTTTTGTGCATTTTTTANNCCTATAAACAATCTTTGATAGGCCATTAAATGAGGAGCTATATCAGCANTTGAAAAATACTCCCGAAGTATATTTTCTTGGTCTAAACTTGTTTCTCCTTTAAAATAAGAATCTAATAATGATTCTATTTTAGCTAATTCCATAATTGTATTGTTTAATTAATTGTTCTCTAACTACTTTTCGAGCTCTTGATAATGCTACTCTAATTGCAGTTTCATTTATTTCTAGCATCTGAGAGATTTCAGCAAATTCAAATTGTTCAATATCTCTTAACTGCATAATCATTTTTTGTTTTTCTGGTAAGGTTTCCATGATTTTAGTAACNAATTCGACTCNTTCATTTCCTTCAATAGTCCTTTCTATATTTTCGCTATTTTTATAATTACTATGAACTATTTTTAAATTTGAAGCTTGTTTTGATTTTAATCGATCTAAACAATAATTTTTTGTCACGGTAATTGCAAATGCCTCTGGACTTCTATAATTATTAATTTTATCTCTTCCTTTCCATAGTTTCAAAAACACCTCTTGCACAGCATCTTCAGCTTCATCGCTNGAAACTAAAAGNCTTTTTGCCAACCTATATAAGGTGTTTTTGCAAGGAAGAATAGTATTTAAAAATTCTTTTTGTTTCAAACGATTGCTAATTATTTACTGTTATATTAAGATGACGAGTTTCGCTTAATATTGTTACAAAATATTTTCAATTAACAATAATGTAANTATTTTAGTGGTTTAATTCAATATCGAATATACCCAAACTTATGAGAAAAAAAATCTTATTGTTGCTAATTACTATTTCTACTTTATTTGTTTCTTGCTTTGAAGATTTAGATGACAATATACAAACTGCTTCAGACTTAGATATTGAAAACTTTATTTATAGAGGGCTTAACTATTTTTATCTTTATAAAGCAGACACACCAGAATTAGCGAATGATAATTTTGCAAATCAAGGCGAGTTAAATACTTTTTTAAATTCGTTTCAAACCCCTGAAAGTTTATTTAGTTTTTTAAAATCTCCACAAGATCGATTTAGTTTATTAGTAGCTAACTATAATGAATTAGAANATGCTTTAAATGGAGTTAGTCTAAATAACGGTATGGAATTCGGTTTGGTTTATTACCCCAATAATAGTAGTAATGTATTTGGCTATGTACGCTATGTGTTANCGGGAACTGATGCCGAATCTAAAAACTTAGAANGAGGTATGATTTTTAATAGCATAGATGGACAACAATTAACTGATACCAATTTTTCTGAGTTATTAAGCCTCAATTCCTATGAAATAGGTTTAGCAACTTTTGATGGAACAGCAATTACTCCCACTGGAGAAANTATAACATTAGTAAAACAACAATATACGGAGAATCCAATACTAATTGCTGAAACCTTAACAGTACAAGGTCAAAAAATTGGTTATTTAATGTACAATGCTTTTACTAGGGATTTCGATTCTCAATTAAATGGTGTTTTTGCACAATTTAAAGCAGATGCTATTACTAATCTAGTCATTGATTTGAGATATAACGGAGGAGGTTCTGTACAGACTGCCATTGATTTATCCAGTATGATAACTGGTCAATTTTATAATCAAGTATTTGCCAATGAAGAATGGAATACAGATCGTCAAGCTGAATATGCAAGTCCTAAATTATTTGATAACCAAATTTTTACAGGCGAAGCCATTAACAGTCTAAACTTAACAAAANCATATGTACTAACGACCAAAAGGTCTGCCTCTGCTAGTGAATTGGTTATTAATGGTCTTAACCCATATATTGATATGACGCAAGTTGGAGATACCACTACTGGAAAATATCAGGCATCTTTTTTATTATACGATGCTCCAGCTCCTAACTTTAGTAAAAGTCAAGCAAATCCAGGACACACCTATGCAATGTTACCATTAGTATTTAAAACCTCTAATGCTGTAGGGTTCACTGATTATGCAGAAGGTTTGTTTCCCGACATTCAACTGAAAGAAGATTANACCAATTTAGGTGTTTTAGGAGATGTTAACGAACCTCTTTTAGCTGCTGCTTTAAATGATATTCTGTCNATACCACAACCTCAACCTAGGACAACTANTCAATTTAATGAATTATTGGAAAATAAAATTCAATCTCCTATTTATCAACTNATGATAGCAGANCAATAAAACTGNANTGTTGCTTATGAACTATTTATTCTTTCTTTNTTTATCTTTTCTTTTTATCAGTTGTTCCTCTTTACCAAAAGAACCACAAAAAATATCGCTTCATTTTTTAGATGAATATGTCTATCCTATTAATCAAACTATAAAAAAAACTAAAATTGGAGGGCTTTCAGGAATAGATTATAAGAATGGGATTTATTACTTAGCGGTTGATGATTCTAAAACGCCCCGTTATTGCAAGGCAAAAATTAATATTCAAAATGATACTATTTCAGAAATCAATTTTATTGATGTGGTAATTTTTAAAGACGACCCCTATTATCAANATCACGTTTTGGATATAGAATCAATACTTGCAGCGNCAAATAATAAGATAATTATGGTAAGTGAAGGGGCCATTAATAATGATAAANANCCTCTTTTATTTTCAGCTAAAGAAAATGGTGAATTTATAAAAGAC
The DNA here is from genome assembly GCA_002713705.1 of Flavobacteriaceae bacterium. GTDB lineage: Bacteria > Bacteroidota > Bacteroidia > Flavobacteriales > Flavobacteriaceae > Marifrigoribacter. Next base: position 168,505 of record PAUJ01000006.1, on the reverse strand, counting down.
TTCCAATTACCAACTAAATTCTTAGCAAGTACAAATTCCAAGCCNGTTCATAACGCAACATTGGAAGGACTAAGCCATGGTATTGATNATAAAGGCTATTGGACTGCTTTTGAATTGCCCCTTCCTATAGATGGAGAGGAACCTAAATACCAGAAAGCAAATTCACCGGTTAGATTTACTTATTTTGANAAAGAAACTGGAAAGCCATCAAAAGAGTTTGTATATCAGTTATCTGCTATTACAAAACCTAATAAAGGAGGATTTAATATCAATGGAGTTACCGATATNTTAGAGTTTAAAGCCAATCATTTTTTTGTGATAGAAAGAACGTATCAAAGTGATTATTTTGGGTATGGCAACACGGTTAACATTTATTATGCCTATNCAGATAGTTCTACTACAAATTCATTAGTTATCGATTCTCTAAAAAGCACAGCTTACATACCTTTAAATAAAAAATTACTCTTCGAGTTTGANGCTATTAAAAGTGAGCTTACCGAGGGTATTATTGATAATATTGAAGGNATTACTTTTGGTCCTATTCTTAATAATGGGAATCAATCATTAATNCTTGTCGCTGATGATAACTTTCAAGTTTTCGGCAAACAGCTCAATCAATTTATATTANTGGAGATAGAACAANAGNCAGGTNAATATTCATCNAAATCATCTCATTAAAAACAGAACACTTNAACAAAGTCAAANAGCACTATAAAAATCAAGATCGTTTAGNATTCNCNNNAATAATTTACTCTTTAATTATCTTTTTAAAAAACACTCCCTTATTTGTAGTCAATTTAGCAGTATAAGACCCTGAATCTAACATGCTTAAATTCATTTTTTTATCANTTGATTCAAAGACTAACATTCCCAATGTGGAGTAAATTTGAGTTTTTATATAATATGCATCACCCACAATTGAAAGNTTTACATTNTCTNAAATGGGGTTTGGATACATAATAATTAAATCATCTACNTAAGAATCATCAAAATTTAAAGAACAACTTTCCTCAACTTCTTCTATGGTAGCACAACCCGTAGCATTATTAAAGAACAATTTTTCCACGTNAGGNTNATCTGCAANNGCACAGATAAAATCATTATTACAAATTTCTAAATTTGTATTATTTATAATAATTACTTCATCAATCGCTGAAGGAAATTCAAGATATTTTANGGCTTTAATAGATGTTAAATTGATATTTGAATCTATAAATAATCTTTTTTCAATGTATTTAATGGATTCGATTCCTTGGAGGGTCGTTAAATTTTCATTTTCATAAATATCCAAATAATNAACTGAAACAATATTTTTTAGATGACTTAAATTAGTAATAACAGAGTTAAAACCAATTCTTAATTCGCCCATTACCGTGCTTAACCTTTCTAAACCCTTTAAACTTNTTAAACTCGTACAGTTAACGATGTATAAATCTAATAATATTTCGATNTTTTCAAATACCGATATGTCTTGAAGATAAAAATTNTTTGTTAATATTAAAGATCCACCGATACTTTCTATATTACTTAACTCGTTAATATTTACCAAGTTTTCTCTAGAAATTTGTAGATTATTTTCGATGGTTACTAAGTTTTGTAATCCATNTAAATCAGTCAAAGTATTACCACTAAGAATTAAACTTTGCAGTGAAGTAATAATNCTTAAAGATGAGATATCNTCAAGATTTATATTTTCGAAAAAAATTATTTCATTAATAGATTGAATACTATCCATTCCATCTAAACCAAAAAGATTATTATTTTCATATAACTGGAAACTGTTNATGGAGTTTAAAGCTCCCAATCCTTCAAGGTTATTTATATTTTGGTTTCCCCACAACGTAAATATCTCCGCACTTTCCAATGCATTTAAACCTTCCAATGAGGCTATTTGAGTATATAATATCAATATGTTCTTACTAGTAATTATTGATGACAATCCGTTTAAATTTGTAATTTGATTTGAAGTTCCATCCACTCTAAGATCATACGCTAAGTCTGTACAATTAGGGAAGTTTTGTGAAAAATTATCAATTTCTTCTTGAGTGTATAAAATAGTAAGTTGGTTTGGACATTGACCATAAGAGGTACTTTTAATAAAAAAAAATAAAATAATTAAAACATGTTTCATAAGATTTTTTTTTTGCAGTTAGTATTTTAAATATCATTTAAATATAATAAAAATAAACACCCCATCACTGAGGTGCCTTATGAATTAGATACCTTTTATTTTTTAATTAATTANTAAAGTAAACTCCTCCAGGAATAATACCTGTAGCGATTGTTATGATTTCTGAATTGGTAGATAAATCAANTATTTTTAATGTTCCGTTACTTGCAAAATCACCAGCGTCAGTAGCATAAAGTTTTCCATCATTTATTGTCATGGCATAAAAAGATCCAGCAAAAATACTGCTTGTTGGCAAAGAACTACTNGTTANTTCTTTACTAAAAACTTCTCCATTTAAATTATAAATTAAATTGGTACCATCAATCGATAAACTTTTAGGGTGGTTGGTCGCTAAAAAATCAAAAACTTGTACAACGGTATTATCACTTGTAGTAATTTTCACTAATTTCCCATTCGATTCATTACCGGTAAATTCTGGATTACCGCCACAAAGTACCCAAATATCATTATTTAAAACTACCATCGAATTGGGAACATCTCCTACTTCAATGGTGGATTCTAAAATATTAGCCGAAATATCTATCACAGATAAAATATTATTTTGACCATAGCCACCTTGATGAGCAACATACAAATCATTGTTTGCCATTATTAATTTTTCTGGACCAAAAGCAACAGGTATAATAGAGGTTACCATATTTGTAAAGAGGTCAATTACGGCTACAAAATCATCGGTATCATCAAAAGGATCTCCCCAATTAGTAACATACCCATTGCTACCTGAAGACATAAAGTACCGTGGATTATTTAAACCTTCTGTTATGGAAGCAATAGATTCAAAAGTATACCTATTTACAACTTCAATTTTATTAGAATTGTTTACTACTATATAAGCTTGATCATCATGAAAACCCATAGACTGTACTATGTTTCCCAAATCAGAGGAGTTAACTTGGTTGAAAATTTCATTTTCCACAAATAAATAATCATCTGAAACAAATGATACCGTACCTGATCCATTTTGAAAAGGTCCTTCGTTGGTGACTAGGAATCCGTATTCATAAGCTCCTAATGGTAATGGTACTCCTTCATCATCTTGAGAACAAGAAGCAACCAGGAAAGAAAAAGTAACTAAATAAGTAATTTTTTTTAATACGTTCATTTTTTAAAATTTAAAGTTTATAAAGGTTTGTATGTTTCTATTTGGCATAGGCCGGTATGCAACATTTTCATAATAGGTATTGAAAATATTATTAATTTTAATACCAATTTTTATTGGAAATAAATTTTCTTGTATCTGGTATTCACATCCTAGATTAGAAACGGAATACCTATCTAAAATTCCATAATTATCGGTGGTAGTAAATACCTCACTGTTAAAAAGTAATTGATAATAAGCGCTAAATTTTTTATAATAATAATTAAAAGCTCCTGTNACCTTATGATAAGGGACGTAGATTAACTGTTTGTTTTTTTCTAAATCTTTAGCAGCGGNGTATGANTAATTAAAAACTANATTTAACTCATGTTTATTAAATGATNTTGAAAANGTTCCATTTANTTCAANACCACTATTTTTAGTTTTTGANATATTCACTGGTGTAAATAAACCATCTACCCCTGGTTGCCATTTTATNAGGTCTTNAGAAGATATATAAAAACCGGTTATATTAAGTTNAAATTGATTCCATACAAATTGGTTAGAGATTTCAACTTGATAAGAAGTTTCTGGATTTAAATTTTTATTTCCTCCATTGTTCCAATATAAATCGTTGAAAGTAGGTGTGCGGTAATTTTTAGATCCATTTGCNTTTAAAGAATAGTNCTTATTGATCGCATAATTAACATCAAAAGAAGCCAAAAAAGGATTCTCAAAATCAGTTAAAAACTCTTGTCGTAAATTGATACCATAACTCAATTTTTNATTTAAGTGATGCTTCCATAAAAAAATTGCAGCTAGGGTATTACGATCATTAACTCCAATATTAGTCCCTTTAGATNTTATATAGGTGTANTTAATGATGGAACTTATTTTTAGATCCTTATTTATTTCATATTCCAATTGATAATCTCCTAAATAAGTAGTTGATTGTCCTTCGAAATATAACTGGTTTTCAGGTTGAGGATAGTATCGATATCTTTCAAAAGTATGAGCTCCTTTTATNGTATTTTTCCATTTATTATAGGTCTTGTTCCAAGTTACTAAATTTCGTGTTGTTATGTCTTTATAACTGTCNTTTGAAGGNGATGTAATGGTTCCTGAAAATTTTCGTGTTCCTGAAAANTAATTTGAATTCCAAGAAAGTGTGCTTTTTCCTAAATTTAATCCTGCATTTACTGCTACATTTAATTTATCAAAATTTCCATTTTCATTTTTTTGATTTAAATCGATATACTCATAATCATTTTCTGAACTAATAAAGTCAATTCCCAAATCAATGTACTTNTTATCGGTTGAAAATATACTTTTAAATACACCGTTAATTGTTGAAAAACTACCGTAGGATAGCCTTAAATCTGATGATTGTCTTTTTTGAAAATCAATTGCATTATTTAAATGAATACTACCTCCAACTGCTCCGCTCCCATACTGAGTACTGCCTCCTCCACTTCTTATAATTATAGTATTAAAAGAACTTGGAGCGATGGTGTTAAAATCGGTTTGACCGTTAAGATTTGAGTTGATCGAAATTCCATTCCAAATGACAGCTGTTTGNGAGGCATTTGTTCCTCTAAAAGAGGGTGAAGAAACCATTCCGTAACCATTTTCTTTAAAATAAATGGTCGTATTAAAGTTTAATACTTCCGTTAAGGATACCGAGTTTCGTGCTATTAAAGTATCTGATAATTGAANNAGNTCAAAGCCCTCAGAATAATCCTCCAACTTTGCATCTATTACCATCACTTCAGTTAAGTGTTGAATAGAATCTAGCTGAGCATACATAGATGCCGNCCCATTAATAAATAATATAAAAAGGTATAATTTCTTCATATCCACTTGCTTTTATCCCGAAAGCTCGATCGTTTAATTAGTGAATAGGCAGGTCTCCTGGCTTGTCAATAGTACAATCTTCCCGCGTGAGCAGTGATTATAAAGAGGTACAATTCCAAATATTATATTTGAAACGACTTACAGTTGCGGGAACAGCTTCGGAATTAGACCGAATTCCCTTTTAAGAAGATAGTTTTTAATAATAAAAAACATCTTCACCAAATTCGAAGCGAAAATAAGATTTTATTTAGTGCTANAATCAAATTAAATACTATTAATTTTGAAGAATGAATAAATCGATTTACATTTTATTTTATTTACTGCTTTTTATTTCNTGTAAAAAACAACAGGAAACTAAACATGAAGAAATAAATACAAGTAAGAATTCGAAAATTGAATACGCAAAAGGGTTTGATATTAGCTACCAAGAAGGATATAAAGTAATCACTTTAAAAAATGCATGGCCTGGAACAAAAAAAGTTTTTAAATATGCATTGATTGAGGAAGCTACCATACTTGACTTTCCAGAACAATATGATGCTATAGTAACNATTCCAATAAAAAATATTGTAGTTACATCTACGACTCATATACCTTCTCTAGANATGTTAGCAGTTGATCAAACATTAATTGGNTTTCCAAATTTAGATTATATCTCTTCTAAAAAAACAAGANAAAGAATAAACAAAGGGTTGATAAAAGAGTTAGGCAAAAATGAAGATATTAATACGGAATCTCTTATCGAATTAAGTCCAGATGTAGTCATCGGTTTTGCAGTGGATGGGAATAACAAAACTTTTAATACACTAAAAAAAACNGGAATACCCGTTCTTTATAATGGCGATTGGACAGAAACTTCTCCATTGGGAAAAGCAGAATGGATTAAATTTTTTGCAGCTTTTTACAACAAGGAGGGGCTTGCTAATAAATTGTTTTCAGAAATTAAAACTGCATATTTAAATGCAAAAAAACTTGCATTAAAAGCCAAAAAAAAACCTACTGTTTTAAGTGGAGCCATGTATAAAGATATTTGGTATTTACCTCAAGGAAAAAGTTGGGCCGCACAATTTATAGCTGACGCAAATGGAAAATATTTATGGTCTGATTCAGAAGGTACCGGAAGTCATTCGTTAAATTTAGAATNGGTTTTAGAAAAAGGGGAACACGCACAATTTTGGATTGGGCCTAGTTATTATACCACGATGAAACAATTAAAAGAAGCCCATGCTGTTTATAAACAATTTGATGCCTTTAAAAATAATCAAGTATATAGTTTTACTCATAAAGTTGGAGATACAGGTGGCTTATTATATTTTGAGTTAGCCCCAAATAGACCAGATNTTGTAATAAAGGATATTATTAAAATACTACATCCAGAATTATTACCAAATCATAATTTATACTTTTTTGATCAACTTAAATAATTGGAAATTCAACATACATACCGACCACATTTTATAATCCTAACTTTATTAGTNGTGTTGTTTTTTTTCATTAACATAAGTTTAGGCACCGTCTCAATTNCTCTTAAAGAAGTTTTTTTTAGTTTATTTGGTGGAGAGGCTATAAAATCTTCATGGCAGTTTATTATTTTAGAATATCGGTTACCAAANGCAATAACAGCAATTTTAGTGGGTGGAGGTTTAGCTGTTTCAGGATTGATAATGCAAACATTATTTAGAAATCCTTTAGCAGGACCCTTTGTCCTAGGATTAAGTAGTGGCGCTAGTTTGGGAGTCGCCTTATTAATATTAGGTGCTGGAGTTTTTGGTGGAACTTTGGGAGGTTTCTTACTGGGTCCTTGGAGTTTAGTAATCGCTTCAGCTTTAGGTAGTTTTTTAGTTTTACTAGCTGTTTTAGCAGTAACCTTTAAAGTTAAAGATACCATGACAATTTTAATAATTGGCTTAATGTTTGGAAGTGTTACTTCAGCAGTCGTTTCTGTTTTATCCTATTTTAGCAATGCGGAACAATTACAACAGTTTGTTTTTTGGAGTTTTGGAACTTTAGGAAATGTTTCTTGGAATGGAATNCTCATTTTATTTATTTGTGTTTTAATTGGTTTATTAATTTGTCTATCTTCTATTAAATCTTTGAATGCATTATTACTAGGTGAAAACTATGCCAAAAGTATGGGTGTCAACTTAAAAAAAGCAACTCTTTTAATCATCATTGCAACGAGTTTATTAGCTGGAGGAATTACTGCTTTTGCAGGACCAATAGCATTTGTTGGTCTAGCGGTNCCTCATTTAACTAGGCAATATTTCACCACTTCGAATCATTTTATTTTATTACCGGCTGTGTTTCTAAGTGGCGGCATATTAATGTTATTTTGTGATACCGTTGCTCAATTACCATTTAGTAATTTCACCTTACCAATTAATGCTATAACTTCTTTATTTGGAGCGCCAGTNGTAATTTGGTTATTGGTTAGAAAAAGAAAATTATTGTTTTAAAACATTAAAAAAATGTCTTTAAAAGATTCACATTCCGTTTTAGAAGTTAAAGATTTATCCATTGGGTATTTTTTAAAAAAGAAACAAATACTCATTTCAAAAGAAATTAATTTCACCGTACCAAAGGGAGAATTAGTAAGTATTGTTGGTATCAACGGAATTGGGAAATCTACATTATTAAGGACATTAGCTAATATGCAACCTGCTTTAAATGGAATTGTTCATTTAAATAATAAAAATATTTCAGATTATAGTTCATTCCAATTAGCAAATACAATAAGTATAGTNCTAACAGAANCTCCTTCATCAAAAANCTTAAGTGTATTAGAATTGATTACACTAGGAAGAAATCCTTATACCAATTGGATAGGAACACTTTCTGAAAATGATAAAAAAATAATTCAAAATGCTATTGATATTACTGANATTGAGGATCTAGTAAATTATAAATGTATGGAACTTAGTGATGGTCAATTACAACGAGTAATGATCGCAAGGGCACTTGCCCAAGACACACCGTTCATTCTATTGGANGANCCAACTACTCATTTGGATATTTACCATCGAGCATATTTATTAAAGTTATTGAAGAAATTAGCANTTGAAAAACAAAAAACCATCATNTTTTCAACTCAAGAGATAGATTTAGCGATACAGGTTTCCAATAAAATGATCGTAATGACAACAGATAAAGTCCATTTCGATCAACCANATAAGCTTATTGAATTAGGCTGTTTTAATACTTTATTNCCATCAGAAACCATAGAGTTTAATAAGGATATGAAACGTTTTGTNTTGAGAGATTAAAATACATTAGTTACCTTTATAAATTAATAAAAATTCTTACTAAAAAATGAGTGANATTTTCATACCCCTTTTATTATTAATTATTGGCTTTGCCACAGGTGCATTTATTAGCAATCGTTTTACTTCTTTAAAAAACAAATCTAAAACTGGTAAATTAGAAGCTGACATTTTAAATACNGGAGAACAATCAATTAAACTGGAGAGACAAATACAAGAAACGCTGAGTAATCTTGAAGCGATGCGAACTGAAAAAGATTCATATAAAGATGAATTAATTAAGAAAACTACAGAATTTAATACTTTAGAAAAAAAGCTTTTAGATCAAGAAGAAAAACTAAGGATACAATTTGAAAATCTAGCAAATAAAATTTTAGATAAAAAATCTGATAAGTTTACGGAACAAAANAAAAAAAACTTAGATTTATTATTAAATCCTCTCCATAAAAAAATTGAATCTTTTGAAAAGAAAGTAGAAACTTCTCAAAAAGAAAGTGTTGGCATGCATGCTGCCTTAAAACAGCAATTAGAAGGTTTAAAAGACCTAAACCAACAAATGAGTAAGGAAGCTATTAACTTAACAAAAGCCTTAAAAGGAGANAGTAAATCTCAAGGTGATTGGGGAGAAATTCAATTGGAAATAATATTAGAAAAAGCAGGACTTAGCAATGGTATTCATTTTACAAGTCAAGGAGGATATAGAGATGAAAATGAAAATTTAAAAAAACCAGATTTTATCATTAATCTTCCAGATAACAAACATTTAATTGTAGATTCAAAAGTATCATTAACTGCCTATGAAGGTTATTTTAGCTCAGAAAATAAAGAGGAAAAAGACAATCATTTAAAAAAACACATTGCTAGTATAAAAAAGCATATTAAAGAATTAAGTGAAAAAGAATACACAGAGCTTTATGGAATCAATGCTCCAGATTATGTTTTAATGTTTGTCCCTATAGAAGCAGCATTATTAATTGCTTTTAATGAAANTAATAAGCTTTATTTAGAAGCTTTTGATAAAAATGTTGTCCTGGTGTCTACTTCCACTCTTTTGGCAACTTTAAGTACAGTTTCTTCTATCTGGAAACAAGAAGATCAAAAAAGAAATGTTATAGAAATTGCNAGGCAAGCAGGTGCTTTGTANGATAAATTTGTAGGCTTAGTAGAAGATCTAACTGGTGTTGGTAAAAAACTTGATGCCGCTAAAAATGAATACTCATCCGCTATGAATAAATTAGTTGATGGACGTGGTAACCTAATTACCAGTGTAGAAAAAATTAAAAAATTGGGTGCTAAAGCAAAAAAGTCAATACCAGANCAAATTTTATTAAGATCTAAAGAGGAAGATTAAATATTATTATANCATTCAANTATAAAAATCATGAAAAAAGTANTCTACAAACTATTAGCTGCNATTATTNTTTTAGTTATTGCTTGGTTTGCCTTTATTTACTATATCCCTTATAGTCAAGGAACTCGTTCAGGAGAGTTGATAAAAATAAGTAATCGAGGNGTATTTTTTAAAACTTGGGAAGGAGAAATAAGCCAAGGAATTAGTGGTGCTCAAATATTTGGCTTTTCAATTTTAGATAAGGACANAGAAATTATAAAAAAATTAAATGAGTATCAAGGGAGGTATGTTAAACTTGATTATGTTGAGCGTTATGCATCTTTTATTTTTTGGGGNGATACTAAATATTTTATAACNAATGTAGTTGAAAACTCTTCACCNCACTTTAAAGATTAATTTAAGTATCCTAAACACATTTATAACAAATAAGCAAACTCCATATATACCAATTTTCTTATCCCTGAGTTTTCGTATTGATTTATTAAAACGATCAANCTAAATTANTTAGTCAAATACATCTTTCTTCTGGAATAAAGATCATAAAATTGATCATCTTTTAANCTATCAATAAAAAGTATACTCTCCCCAGTACTCTTCATCTCTGGCCCTAATTGTTTATTTACGTTATGGAATTTATTAAATGAGAATACNGGTTGCTTTATTGCAAAGCCTTCTAATTTTGGATTAAAATTAAAATCTTTTACTTTCTTCTCTCCAAGCATCACTTTTGTAGCATAATTAACATAAGGTTCTCCATAAGCTTTTGAGATAAAAGGAACTGTTCTAGAAGCTCTTGGATTGGCTTCAATAATATAAACGATGTCATNCTTTATGGCAAATTGAACGTTTATAAGACCTACCGTATTTAAAGATAATGCTATCTTTTTAGTATGGTCCTTAATTTGTTGCATTACAAATTCTCCTAAATTAAAAGGTGGTAAGATAGAATTACTGTCTCCAGAATGAATACCACAAGGCTCTATATGCTCCATAATTCCAATAATATAGACATCTTCACCATCACATATTGCATCCGCTTCAGCCTCAATAGCNCCATCTAAATAATGATCTAATAGCAACTGATTACCNGGCATACGNCTTAATAAATCGACTACATGTTTTTCTAATTCTTCCTTGTTAATCACAATTTTCATCCCTTGTCCTCCTAATACATAAGAGGGNCTTACCAATATTGGGAANTCTAAAACATCTGCTATTGCCGAAGCTTCGTCTGCTGTTGTAGCAATATCAAATTCAGGGAAAGGAATNTTATTNTCTTTTAATAATTTAGAAAAATGTCCCCTATCTTCAGCTAAATCAAGTGACTCAAAACTTGTTCCTATAATTTTCACACCATATTTAGTCAATTTTTCAGCTAACTTTAAAGCAGTTTGACCTCCTAATTGAACGATCACACCTTCAGGCTTTTCATGTTTTATAATGTCATAAATATGCTCCCAAAATACAGGTTCAAAATATAANTTATTAGCAGTATCAAAATCTGTTGAAACCGTTTCTGGGTTACAATTTATCATGATGGTTTCATAGCCACATTCAGCAGCGGCTAAAATGCCATGAACACAACAATAATCAAATTCTATTCCTTGACCTATTCGATTTGGGCCAGAACCTAAAACTATAATTTTCTTTTTATCAGTAACTATACTTTCGTTATCTGAAAAACGATGACCATCNGCAGTTTCTAATTCATTCTCAAAGGTTGAGTAATAATAGGGTGTTTTAGCTTTAAATTCAGCGGCACAGGTGTCAACTAATTTGTAAACACGATTGATATTTAATTCNTCACGCTTTTTATATACTTGACTCTCTANGCAACCTAACATATGAGCTATTTGCCTATCTCCATGACCCTTTTGTTTAGCTTCTAATAATAATTCTTTGTTGATAGTNTCAATGTTAAAAGTAGAAATTTCCTTTTCAAGAAGATGTAAATCTTCATATTGNTTTAAAAACCACATATCAATTTTTGTGATTTCATAAATCCTACTTAGNGGAATTCCCATTTTTATTGCATCATAAATAATAAACACACGATCCCANGATGCATAGGTCAGTTTTTCTATAATTTCATCATAATTCTTATTCTCTTTTCCATCAGCNCCTAAACCGTTTCGCTTAATTTCAAGAGATTGAGTTGCTTTATGCAACGCTTCTTGAAATGACCGTCCTATTCCCATTACCTCGCCAACAGATTTCATCTGAAGACCTAAAGTTCTATCACTACCCTCAAATTTATCGAAATTCCAACGAGGTATTTTAACGATAACATAATCTAATGTTGGCTCAAATAATGCTGATGTTGACTTAGTAATTTGATTTTCTAATTCGTCCAAATGGTAACCTANAGCGAGTTTAGCNGCTATTTTTGCAATAGGATATCCTGTTGCTTTACTCGCTAATGCAGAAGAACGAGATACTCTNGGATTGATTTCAATAGCAATAATATCTTCGTTTTTATTTGGTGATATTGCAAATTGCACATTACATCCTCCAGCAAAATCACCAATNTTACGCATCATATGAATAGCCATGTTACGCATTTTTTGGTATGTTTTGTCACTTAAAGTCATTGCAGGAGCTACGGTAATAGAATCTCCAGTATGAATCCCAATTGGATCCATATTCTCGATAGAACAAATAATAACTACATTATCATTTGCATCTCTAAGCAGCTCTAATTCATACTCTTTCCANCCGATTAAAGCTTTATCAATCATNACTTCATGAATGGGAGATATTTCCAAACCACGTGTAAGTAACNCATCAAAATCTTCCTCTTTATACACAAAAGATGCACCAGCACCACCNAAAGTATAAGAAGCTCTAATNATCAAAGGAAAACCAAATTCCTGNGCAATTTCCTTACCTTTTAAAAACGAATTAGCGGTAGCTTGAGGAGCCANAGGNATTCCTATTTTAAGCATCAATTCTCTAAATTGCTCTCTATCTTCTGTAATATTAATTGCATCTATATTTACGCCGATAATTTCAATNTCAAAATCTTCCCAAATTCCTTTTTCATCAGCTTCAATACANAAGTTTAAGGCTGTCTGACCACCCATTGTCGGTAAAACTGCATCAATTTGNGGATGTTCTTTCAGAATTTGAATAATAGATTTTGTTGTAAGTGGCAACAAATACACATGATCTGCCATAGAAGGATCTGTCATGATAGTTGCGGGATTAGANTTGATAAGTACCGTTTCTATTCCATCCTCCCTAAGTGATCTTAAAGCTTGNGTTCCAGAATAGTCAAATTCACAGGCTTGACCAATTACNATTGGTCCAGAGCCAATAATTAATATAGAAGAAANATTTTTATTTTTAGGCATAATATNGTTCTNTTTTCAAAAAGTAAAATTACAATACTACAGGGTATAAAAAAAAGGTGTTGCTCTNAGAACAACACCTTTTTTTTATNTATTTATTAACATTATTTTTTATGACGAGTTTCNGATGAAACAGAAATTTTCTTTCTGCCNTTCGCTCTACGTGCAGCTANGACTTTTCTTCCACTAACAGAAGCCATGCGTTCTCTAAATCCGTGCTTGTTTCTTCTTTTTCTTTTTGAAGGCTGNAATGTTCTTTTACTCATTATANTATATCTTTANAATCTNAATTGTAATCTGTTTTNTNGTCTTGAAAATAAAAGCCTCAAAACTGAGCGCAAATATACAATGATTTTTTACTTACACAAATCATAATATTAAANTATTTCGAATTGTTTTTTATACCTTTGNNTCCCAATAAAAATAGATTATGTTCAATAAAAATATAAAATTAGTTTTAACAGTTTNAGTACTAGCGNTAGCCGTTTGGCAATTTATTGANGGAAATATNGGTAATGGAATCATGTATATATTACTTTCTTCCATTTTTGTTTTTCTTTATTTTAAAAACGAATTCATCTTACTTTCATTTCTAAGATTACGAAAAGAAGATTTTCCAGGTGCAAAGAAATGGCTAGATAAAATTAAAAATCCAGAAACATCCTTAATAAGAAAACAACAAGGCTATTATAATTATCTAAATGGATTAATGGTTTCACAAACCAATATGAAAGAAGCTGAAAAGTATTTTAAAAAAGCAATAAGCCTTGGATTATCAATGGATACAGATATGGCAATGGCCAAATTAAATTTAGCAGGTATTGCAATGTCTAAAAATAGAAAAAGAGAAGCTCAAATACTTCTTACAGAGGCGAAAAAATTAGACAAACATAATATGCTAGACAATCAAATAAAGATGATGAAAGAGCAAATGAAAAAAGCAGGACAACCTCAACAACAATTTGGTCGTTCTGGCCGTGGTGGAAGGCGATAAAAAACAAATTTTTAATGTTTTTTTTTACTATTTCCTTGCAGTTTAAGTATTTCAACTATTTATTTAAGTAGCTTGTCGAATAATTATTATTTACAGTTAAATACATAGTACATTTGTAATCTAACTCTTACAGATTGCATATGAGTAGAAAACTACTTTATATCATCTTATTAATATCTTTTTCTGCACTATCTCAAAATATAGAGCCAAGAAATCTATTTTCTAGCGTCATTGGAGAAAATATTAAAAGTTATACAACAAAATCCAAACAAGCTTATCAAAACAACAATATTGAAAGAGCTGATTTTCTTTTTGACTCTTTAATACATAATGTTGTTAATGGAAGTTATATAGATAATTTTAAAGTAAGAAAATTATCAGGTGGTAGAACTGAATTAAATGGCTTTAAAAAACCAATATTTTTAATGACTTATGCCACCTGGTGTACACCAGGAGCTGGTGAGATTCCTGCTTTAAATGATATTGCAAAAAAATACCATCAAGAGATCGATTTTGTTATTCTTTACTGGAATTCAAAAGACAAAGTAAAAAAAGCATCTCGTGAATACAGTAGATATGTTTCAATCATTTATGTTGATGAAAAAGAAAATAATAATAATCATTTAGTACAAACATTAAAACATAGTTTAGGATTTCCAACATCCCTTTTTATTGATAAGGATAAAATCATTGTTGATGTAAGACGTAACATACAAAATCATTACAATGAAGATTATAATATTTCTTTTGAACTCAATTACAATTCTTTTCTTGATGGCGTTTTATTATTAAAAAACATAAATTATCAGAATAATCAATTGATGTTGTCAAAGGTTAACCCTTAATTTTTATTTCAAAAACATTTTAAAAGGCAGCTATTAAAAAAACTATCTCTATTTACTGTTTACTGTGTATAACAATTATAAATTGCTAAAAAGGCATTTAAAATTAAAAATAATACCCACTTTATCATAAGTAAATCCCTAGTACAAAAACAGTTAAAGAGTGTTGTAATATAAATGAAATTTCAATCACTATAGGCTTTGAATTTATAGTAATACTCATTTTTATTTGATTGTATCATAATATCCTTTTTCGGGAATCTCTACATAATAAATTTTTCCTGAGGCATTTTTCAAATGATTATCTCGGAGCCAAGGATTGTGAATTTTTAATATTTTATAATTAATATCAAATTTTTTTGAGAAATTAGCAAAGTTTGTGACTGCTGTGTCTACTTTAACCTTGTAGGTAGGAATATGAGTGTATAAGTCATTCTCTCTAAAATTAAATCCATATTTATTTGGGTTGGTCAATATTTCCTTAAGTGCTACGATTCTAAAAATATACCTACTGGTTTCATCATTTAATAATAAATCATAATAATTAGTAGTGGCTTGTTGTCGGTTTTGCTGGTTACTAATTCCAGCACTCCCTGCATTATATGCTGCAGCTGCTAATGTCCAGCTACCAAAACGTTTTTTTGCTTTCTTCAAATACTCTGCAGCTACACGAGTAGCAATTTCAATATTATAGCGTTCATCCACATAAGAATTAATCTCTAAGCCATATTCCTTACCTGTTCTTTTCATAAAATGCCAAAAACCAGCAGCTCCAGCAGGAGAACGATTATTTTGCAGCCCACTTTCAGCTACTGCTAAATATTTAAAATCATCTGGAATACCGTATTCTTTTAGTAGTGGTTCTATAATTGGAAAGTATTTATTCGCACGTTTAAAGAGCAATAAACCATTAGATTGCCAGTACGTATTTATCAATAACTCCCTGTCCATTCGCTCTTTAATATCTGGGTTATTTAAAGGCATTGGTTCTCCCGCAAAATCTAATTTTTTAGGTACTGGAATTGCATAAATATTATAATCATTTATCATTTTACGTTCAACAATTGCATCGGTAGGAGCTTCCTGTACTGCTTGAATTAAAAACACACTTAATCCGAAAAGAAGNNTAAATAATAAAAATTTTGATGTTATTTTCATGGAGCTAAAAATTTAGGTTTAATAATGACTAAAANGGAGATTAGCTTTTAATATTAATAGAAATTAAATATANTNTGAATTAANAATTTNACTCNNACAAGANTCAAGATTTATCAAATAGTTTTTAACTATTCAAAATAAGATTCTTATGTTCCTTTTTTTACAATATCTAAATTGATTTCATTAAAGCTTTTTGATGCTTTAACCANAACTANTTATAACGATCTTCCATAATTTTTGGTAAATTTTCATTTAACCATTTAAACTTAACAATTAACATAATATGGGTACCGCCAGGAANAACAATACAATTTTTAATTTTGTTAATAGGGAATACAGGATCTTTATCTCCATGAATGTGTATTATATTTTTTATTTCAATTACCCGATCCCATCCAACCATTTGTTTGATAGCCCATTTTAAATAGTGCGTATTTTTAACTGANAGGTAATTTTGGTATAATTCTAATTTATTTTTNGATTTGATTCCCAAGCCATACTTAACTAAGTTTTTTGTGTTCTCTAGAAAACTTGCTGGTATTAATCTATAGACAGGTATTGTTTTAAAAATTCTCATTTTAGCAGGAATTTCATTTTTAGATTTAATGCTAGAAATAATAATTAACTTTTTTAAGTCTAAAAACTCATTCATTTCCTGTGCCATTACTCCTCCAAAAGAAATACCGATTAAAATAGGCTTTGTTTTTTNAACAAATNCAGCCATTCGCCTTGCATATTGCTTTATGGTTTCCTTTTTTTTTGGGATAATCCATTCAATTATNTGCACATCATAAAGCTTCTCTGGTAAAGAAATATATTNAAATATCTCTTTTCCTGCTGCTAATCCTGGAATAAAATAAACTGGAGTTTTTTTAGTNTTTGTGTTGTTTAACAATTCAATNGAGTTAAGCTCAATAATTATTCGTAAATTTACCCTTTAAAGATTTATAATCCTAAAGTAATTTTATCTTNAAATAAATAGTAGCTGCTNTTGATAAAACNAGCAAATTCAAGCTGATATAATTATTAAATAAACCTNAAATCAANNCCCTATGATTGAAGATGTAGAAATTACAGANAATGAATTTTTAAGACAGTTTGAATTAGAAGTAGGTGATAACATGGCACGNATAGAATATGCTTCACAAGATCGAAAGATATTTCTGACCAAATATGAAATGCCAACNGATATGGAGGAACAAGGTTTTAGAGAAATTTTTATCAAAGCTGTTTTTAATATTGTTGAAGAACGAAGAATACATTTAGTTCCTACGAGTCCAGAAATAGCTTCATTTTTAAGAAAAAATCGNAGAAAATATAAAAAATTACTTCCTGTAGGAATTAATATCTAACTTCGGTTAAATTCAAATCNCACCATTCCATCAGNATCAATTTCAGTTAATAAAACTTCACGGGTAGTATTTATTAACTCAGGATTCCAAGGNTGTTTAATTTTTACATAATTTTCTGTAAAACCAAGTATATAACCCTTTTTGTTTTCTCCTTCAAATAATACAGTGTGCACCGTATTTAATTGACTTTCATAAAACGAACGTCTTTTTTTAACAGACAATCCACGTAACATTTTACTTCTTTTTTTNCTAACATTTAATGGAACTACTCCCTCCATGCTAGCTGCTGGTGTATTTTCTCTTTCTGAATAGGTAAAAACATGAAGATAGGAAATATCTAATTCATTTAAAAAATGATATGTTTCTAAAAATAATTCATCCGTTTCACCAGGAAATCCAATAATAACGTCCACTCCAATACAGGCTTCTGGCATGTATTTTTTTATTTTCTTAACTTTTTCAACATATAATTCACGCTTATAACGACGTTTCATTAAACGCAATAACTCATTACTCCCACTTTGTAAAGGAATATGAAAATGAGGCACAAATGCTTTTGAGCTAGAAACAAATTGAATTGTTTCATTTTTNAATAAGTTGGGTTCTATCGAGGAAATTCTAACTCTTTCAATCCCATCAACATTATCTAATTCTTGAATCAATTCTAGAAAAGTATGTTGGTGTTTTTTATTACCAAATTCTCCTTTTCCATAATCACCAATGTTAACACCAGTAAGCACTATTTCTTTGATACCTTGATNAGAAATTTCTTTCGCATTTAACAATACTTTATTCAATGCTTCACTTCTAGAAATGCCTCTAGCAAGCGGAATGGTACAAAAAGCACATACATAATCACAACCATCTTGAACCTTTAAAAAAGCTCGAGTTCGATCTCCAATAGAATAAGANCCAACATAAAAATCTGCATCTTTAATCTCACAGGAATGAACTTCACCAAAATCATTTTTTGCTAGGTCATTGATATAATCTGTGATTCTAAACTTCTCAGTAGCTCCCAATACTAAATCAACTCCATTAACATCTGCTAATTCTTGTGGTTTTAGTTGTGCATAGCAGCCAATAGCAGCTATAAATGCATCAGCATTTCCTTTTTGAGCTTGTTTTACGATATCTTTAAACCTTCGGTCTGCATTTTCTGTAACACTACAGGTATTTATGACATACATATCTGCTTTTTCAGAAAAATCAACGCGATCAAAACCTTCATCATTAAAACTTCTCGCAATGGTAGATGTTTCACTAAAATTTAACTTACAACCTAAAGTATAAAATGCGACTTTTTTTCTTGGANTCATTCTTGTATTTTTGACAAAACCCTTTTACTTATGGGAATGCAAAAATACAAACTATAATTGGTTTCAAAAAAGCAGATGAACTTCAAAAAAAATAAATTAATTCACTTACTTACAGTAAGTTACTTCTCACTTCTTTTGATTTCTTGTAATTCAGAAATAAATTCTGATAAAGATCATCTTGTATTTAGATATAATGAACATAGCAATATTTCAACTTTAGATCCTGCATTTGCAAGCAATCCACAATTAATTTGGCCAACAAATCAGTTATTTAATAGTTTGGTTCAATTAGATGATGAATTAAATATTCAACCAGACATAGCAAAAAATTGGACTTTTAATGATAGTACACTCACCTATAAATTTAATTTAAGAAATGATGTTTATTTTCATAAAAGTGAAGTATTTACAAACGCTCATAAAGATTCTACACGACTTGTAACCGCTCACGATTTTGAATATAGCTTTAATAGATTGTTAGACGAAAAGGTAGCTGCACGAGGCAGTTGGATTTTAAATAATGTGAATCGTTTTTATGCAGAGAATGATAGTACTTTCAGTGTTCAATTAAATCAGCCATTCCCCGCATTTTTAGGATTACTTTCTATGCGTTTTTGTTCGGTAGTTCCTAAAGAAGCTATCGATTATTATGCCAATGATTTTAGATCCAATCCAGTTGGAACAGGTCCATTTAAATTTAAACTTTGGGAGGAAAATGTAAAATTAGTACTTCGTAGAAATCCAGATTATTTTGAAAAAGATGAACTTGGAAATCAATTACCCTATCTAGAAGCAGTAGCCATTACTTTTTTACCCGATAAGCAAAGTGAATTTTTACAATTTGTTCAAGGAAAATTAGATTTTGTTTCAGGATTAGATAATTCGTATAAAGATGAAATANTAAGCACCAAAGGAAAGCTTCAAGAAAAATATCAAAGTCAAGTAAATTTAATTACAAGTCCTTATTTAAATACGGAGTATCTCGGATTTTATATGGATTCACCAAGCTCTGAAATACAATCAAAAAAAATACGCCAAGCTATTAATTATGGCTTTGATCGTATGAAAATGATTAGGTATTTAAGAAATGGAATAGGAATACCTGCAGTTAATGGATTTATTCCAAAAGGATTGGCCGGTTTTAATAACTTGAANGGGTATACCTATCAACCAGAAAAAGCAAAGGAATTAGTACNTCAATATATTGAAGCATCCGGAAACAANAATCCATCCATANCTATAGGCACAAATAGTCAATATTTAGATTTATGTGAATTTATTCAACGAGAATTAGAGAAAATAGGAATACAAGTACAAATAGATGTAGTTCCACCTTCTACACTGCGACAAATGAAATCTTCAGGAGAATTAGCCATGTTTAGAGCCAGTTGGATTGCAGATTATCCAGATGCTGAAAATTACCTATCATTGTTTTACAGTAAGAATTTTACTCCCAATGGTCCTAATTATGCGCATTTTAAAAATAATATTTACGACAGTTTATATCTAGCNTCCTTATCACTTCCCAATATAGAAAAACGAAAGCTATTGTATNAAAAAATGGATTCCATTATAATTGAGGAAGCTCCAGTGGTTCCTCTATATTATGATATGGCAGTTCGTTTTGTTANTAAGAAAGTAAGTGGATTAGGTATTAATCCTCAAAATTTTTTAGTTTTAAAAAAGGTAAAAAAAGAAAAATAANGTATTATTTATGATGTGCCCTTNTAGGTAATAAAGATNTAGAAAACTAAAAACCCTTGTTAATTTNAAGNGTTTTAAAATATAGNNATAACCTTNTCCANAAATACAGTTNACAAGTTAAACTAGTCTTTCCTCCATTTACTAGTTTCCTTAAAAATATGTTCTAAAATTTGAACATCAACTTCTGTAAATGATATATTCCTCCTGGACATTACCACATTAGCNACCTCAAACGCTTTGTCGGTTTTATANGTAATCNTACCAGCGCTTCCTCCCCAACTAAAACTTGGAATAAAATTACGTGGAAATCCGCTTCCAAAAATATTGGCACTTACTCCCACTACCGTTCCGGTATTAAACATAGTATTAATGCCGCATTTACTATGATCACCCATCATTAAACCACAAAACTGTAATCCTGTTTTTGCGAATCCTTCAGTTTCATAATCCCATAATCTAACTTCAGCATAATTATTTTTAAGGTTAGAATTATTGGTGTCGGCCCCAATATTACACCATTCGCCCAGAACAGAATTCCCAAGAAATCCATCATGGCCTTTATTAGAATATCCAAATATCACACAATTATTAACCTCTCCTCCTATTTTAGAGTGTGGACCAATAGTAGTTGCCCCATATATTTTTGCACCCATTTTAATAGTAGCATTTTCGCACAAAGCAAAAGGTCCGCGAATCATAGNCCCTTCCATGATTTCTGAATCTTTTCCAATATATATAGGTCCATCGTTTGCATTTAAAGAACAAAGCGGTAAAACNGCTCCTTCNTCTATAAAAATTTGATNTTTATTAAAAGCTATCGTCATTTCAGGGACAAGCTGTGATTCTCTATCGGTAGTTAAAAGNTTGAAATCTCTTTTAATCGCTTCACCGTTTAACTTAAAAATATCCCAGGTNTTTTCTATTCTTAAAATATCATCGNTAGTATATNGNNGTATGTCAAAGGTTTTAAAATCAATTTCCTGATCTTCCTTTGCAAAAAAGGCCAATGGTTCATCNTCTATAAACAAGGCTTTATTTTCTGATAGGTTTTGAATNAGACTTACTAAGNATTTNGTTGGAAGCACTGAAGCATTTATAAAAATATTTTGCTCCATTTCAATCATTGGAAATTTATCAATTAGATAATCTTCGGTAACTGTTGAGGTTGTNAAACCCAACATTTTTTCCCATTTTTCACGAATGGTCAAGATACCAACTCGAATATCTGCTACTGGTCGCGTATAGGTAAATGGTAATAATTGATTGCGAGCGCTTCCGTCAAATAAAATATAGTTCATGGTTTAGTATTCAATATTCAAAGCTATAAAAAAAAGCCTTTGATTTCTCAAAGGCTTGTAAAAATATATTTAAAGAAGCTTACTTCTTAAATTTTGCATATTTAGTTTTAAACTTATCAATACGACCTGCCGTATCGATTAGTTTTTTCTTNCCGGTATAAAACGGGTGAGAACTTCTTGAAATTTCCATTTTCACCAAAGGATACTCAACACCTTCTACTTCAAGGGTTTCTTTAGTGTTAGCAGTAGATTTTGTAANAAACACATCTTCATTAGACATGTCTTTAAATGCTACTAATCTATAATTTTCNGGGTGAATNCCTTTTCTCATAATCTTTTTCCTAAAAATCGGAAATCTTTTAATTAAACTTATTAGTCTNCCTAAAAANANGTTTTCTAGNATTTCAGNTTGCAAATTTAATCATTTATATATAATCTACCATAAAATTATTATTATTTTTTTAAAAGAATTAAATATCCTTTNAACGTTCTAAANTATTAAGCTTNGANTAAATGTGATAGTTAAAGTATAAAAACANTAACTTTGTAACGTTTNNNTATCTTTGTTTACTAACAAACCANTTACTATTAATGNTAATCTAACAAAAAACTAAACTTATGNAAAATCAAAAAGACANNATTAAAAAAATTGCTNTNAATTNTGGGATTATTTGGGGGCTATTATCAATTGTACTATCNGTAATTGCATATGTAACTGACAATCANATAGAAAGACCTATGTGGTTAACCATTGCGGGTCTAGCTATAATGGTAGGAATTATAGTTTATGGTTTAAAAGCNTTTAAACTTGAAAATGAAGGTTATTTATCGGTATCAGAATCTCTTAAAATAGGATTGGCAATTTCATTAATTGCAGCCATCATNACAGCCATTTATAATTATATTTTTATAACTGTAATTGAACCTGATTATGTAATTCAAATGTTAGAGTTTTCTACAGAGCAAATGGTAATTCAAAATCCTGATATGACCCAAGAACAAATGGACATGGCTACTGGAATAACNGAAAAAATGATGACACCNACCATNATGACAGCTATGGGAATAATCGTNCCACTATTTTTAGGTTTTATCACCTCTCTAATCTGTGGATTAATATTGAAAGTAAANCGTCCAGAAAACTAGACAAATAATTTTATGAATCTTTCCATCGTCATNCCACTTCTTAATGAAGAAGAATCATTAAATGAATTATACCATTGGATTGCTAAAGTTATGCNGTCTAATGGTTATTTATATGAGGTGATTTTTATTGACGATGGNAGCACCGATAAATCNTGGGAGNTCATCAANGCCTTGGCAAAAGATTTTNCTGAAGTAAAAGGGATTCGTTTTNCAGAAAACTTTGGNAAATCTCAAGCGCTACACGCTGGGTTTGAAAAAGCGCAAGGAAATGTAATAATTACAATGGATGCCGATTTACAAGATAATCCTGAAGAAATTCCTGAACTNTATGATATGATTACCAACGAAGGATACGATTTAGTTTCTGGTTGGAAAAAAGTGCGGTANGATTCNAAAATTGCAAAAAACTTACCTTCAAAATTATTTAATTTTGCTGCTAGAAAAACATCTGGTGTACAATTAAATGATTTTAATTGTGGTCTTAAAGCTTACAAAAAAAAGGTGATTAAAAACATTGAAGTTACCGGTGAAATGCATCGGTANATTCCGGTACTTGCNAGAAGTGCAGGATTCAGTAAAATTGGCGAAAAAATAGTGAAGCATCAAGCNAGAAAATACGGAGAAACAAAATTTGGCATGGAACGATTTGTTAGAGGATTTTTAGATTTAATAACCATTTCTTTTATATCAAAATTTGGCAAAAGACCGATGCATTTTTTTGGTACTTGGGGTGCNATTGCATTAATTGTAGGCTTTTTCTTTGCAATTTATTTNGGGATCGATAAAATTTACATCAATCCTTCAGGAAGGCTTATTACTGAAAGACCACAATTTTACATTGCGCTTACAGCNATGATTATTGGATCTCANTTTTTTGTAGCTGGATTTTTAGGAGAATTAATTCTTAGAACCAAAAAAGGATTAAAAAATTATATTGTTAAAGAGCATNTTTAAAATCTTTATTCTAAATACAATATTTACATACTCCCTCACTTTGTGAGTACTACTAAAACAATTACTTTTGTACTCTTAAATTTAAATAATGATAAANATAGAACCTAAAATATTGGAACGCGTAAATGTATGGCTCACTCCTTTTTTTGATAAAGAAACACAGCAAACTGTAAAAAATTTAATTGCTTTTGAGCCTNAAAATTTAGAAGAAAGTTTTTATAAAAATTTAGAATTTGGCACAGGTGGCATGCGNGGAATTATGGGTGTAGGAGATAACCGAATCAACAAATATACCTTAGGAAAAAACACGCAAGGACTTGCTAATTATTTAATAAAANAATTNCCCAATCAAANNATAAAAACNGCAATTGCTTATGATTGCAGAGATAATAGTAAAGAANTAGCAAAGGTAGTTGCGGATGTTTTTTCAGCAAACGGAATTCATGTTTATNTATTTTCAGATTTAAGACCAACACCAGAGTTGTCTTTTGCGGTAAAACATTTAGCTTGTCAATGTGGTATTGTNTTAACTGCTTCACATAANCCTCCCGAGTATAACGGCTATAAAGTGTATTGGGAAGATGGCGGTCAATTAGTGCCACCACAAGATCAAGAGATTATTTCTGAGATTAATAGTTTNGCTTATTCGGAAATTAAGTTTNANACAAATACCAACCTGATCACNTACATCGATGAAGATGTAGANTCTNCTTTTGCTGATGCTTCAGTTAAAAATGGATCATATAACACCAATCAAGAAGCAAAGGACAAATTAAATATAGTTTTCACCTCATTACACGGAACTTCAATTACNATGATTCCGAGAGTATTAGAGCTAGCAGGATATAAGAATGTAACTNTTGTTAAAGAACAAGAGGTTCCAAATGGCAATTTCCCAACGGTAGTATCACCAAACCCTGAAGAACCAGAAGCTTTAAAAATGGCAATTGACTTNGCCTTAACACAAAATGGAGATATTGTAATTGGTACCGATCCAGATTGCGACCGATTAGGNATAGCTGTTAAAAATCCGGAAGGTAGCTACAGCATTCTTAATGGCAATCAAGCGATGCTTATTAAAACTCACTTTCTATTGGAACAATGGAAAAAAGAAAAAAGATTAAACGGAAAGCAATTTGTAGCTTCNACCATTGTATCAACTCCAGCTATAAAAAAAATTGCTGAAGATTTTAATGTAATTTACAAGGAAGGACTTACTGGTTTTAAATGGATTGCAAAAATGATAAAAGACTTTCCAGAACTCGAACANATNGGTGGTGGNGAAGAAAGTTTTGGATATTTAGTGGGTGATTTTGTAAGAGATAANGATGCAGTTACCGCTAGCCTTCTTATTTGTGAAATTGCAGCACAGAAAAAACAAGAAGGTGGCAGTTTACTAACTTACTTAGATGCNATATTTTCTAAATATGGATATTTTCAAGAACACTTAATATCNATCGTAAAAAAAGGTAAAAAGGGAGCTGAAGAAATTTCAGAAATGATGAAAACCTTCAGAGAAAAACCCTATTCTGAAATTGCAGGAAGTAAAGTAATTAGGATGGAGGATTATCAATTAAGTGAAGTTAAAAATTTTATAACAAACACCTCAGAAACCATACAGATTCCAAAATCAAATGTCTTAATATATTATACCGAAGACGGAAGTAAAATTGCGATGAGACCNAGTGGTACNGAGCCCAAAATAAAGTTTTATATTAGCGTGAATTCAAATGCTAGTAATCGTTTAGAAATTATTAAGGCAAATCAAAAAAAATTGAATGCTATCACATCAGTATTAAAAAATAATTAATGAATTATTTTAAAAAAATATTACACTTTGCAATGCCTTATAAAAAGTATGGAATATTAAATATTTTTTTTAATATTCTTTATGCCTTATTTGGAACATTGGCAATGGTATCTCTATTTCCGATGCTATCAGTTTTGTTTGGTCAAACGAAAAAAGTATACATAGANCCTNTCTGGTCTGGNTTTTCAAACGCAAGAGAATATGCNGAGCAACACTTAAATTTTTTTATAACTCAAAAAGCAGAACAAGGAGTGGAAGATGTTTTGTTTTTTATGGTTGCACTTGTAATATCGATGTTTTTCCTTAAAAACGTATTTCGCTATTTGGCNATGTATTCGATTACTTTTTTAAGAAANGGAGTCCTNAAGGATTTAAGAAATGCTNTATANAATAAAACATTAACATTACCAATTTCNTACTATTCAGAAAAAAGAAAAGGAGATACTATAGCAAGAATAACNTCTGATGTTTTAGAAATTCAACATTCTTTTTTGTCGATACTGGAACTTATTGTAAGGGAACCGCTAACCATAATCTTTACCATATTGGCAATGCTTGTTATTAGTCCGAAATTNACATTATTTGTTTTTATTTTTATTCCTNTTTCTGGTATTTTAATTTCATTAATCGGAAAATCATTNAAACGCAAATCTGATAAAGTTCAAAAAGAACAAGGACTTTTTCTTTCTACTTTAGAAGAAACATTGGGAGGATTAAAAATTATTAAGGGCTTTACNGCTGAAAAAATATTCAATAATAAATTTAAAGAATCTACCANTCGGTTTTATAAATTTTCAAATACTTTAATAAANCGTCAAAATTTAGCNTCACCNACNAGTGAATTTCTTGGTATTGCTGTGATAGGTATTTTATTATGGTATGGNGGACAAATGGTATTGTTAGATAAATCTCTAAATGCTGGNCTTTTTATCACTTATATGGGTCTTGCATATCAAATNTTAACTCCNGCCAAAGCGATTAGTCAGGCTAGCTATTCGGTAAANAAAGGAAATGCAGCAGCAGAGCGTGTTTTGGAGATTTTAGAAACAGAATCAAATATAGTAGATCTTCCTAATGCNATTAAGAAAACAGAATTTAATACCGATATAAATATTAAAAATATTTCGTTTAAATATCAAGACGATTGGGTTTTAAATGATTTTTCTCTAAAAGTTCCTAAAGGGCATACGGTAGCCTTAGTTGGACAAAGTGGAAGTGGAAAAAGNACTATTGCAAACTTAATTACNCGTTTTTATGATGTAAATAAAGGTTCCATTAATATTGATTCAGATAATATAAANACAATTACACAAAACTCACTACGTAAATTATTAGGACTTGTAACTCAAGACTCCATATTATTTAATGATACGGTAAAAGGAAATTTATTAATAGNAAATAAAAATGCTAGCGATGAAGAAATAATTGATGCTTTAAAAATAGCAAATGCTTGGGAATTTGTTGAATTATTACCAAAAGGTATAGAATCAAACATCGGTGATTCTGGAAACAAATTAAGTGGTGGACAAAAACAACGNTTAAGTATTGCNAGAGCAGTTCTTAAAAACCCTCCTATTATGATNCTAGACGAAGCTACCTCTGCGTTGGATAGCGAAAGTGAACAATTGGTTCAAAATGCCTTAGAAAATATGATGAAAAANAGAACCTCNATTGTTATAGCACATCGCCTTTCTACCATCCAAAAAGCTAATAATATCGTAGTGCTCTCAAAAGGTAAAATTGTAGAACAAGGAAAGCATCAAGAGTTATTAGAAAAAAAAGGTGTTTACTTTAATTTAGTTAAAATGCAATCACTTGCATAATGAACGAATCTTAAAGAGTTTATTCTAAAAAAAAAGAGCGATTGGGGTCTCGCTCTAATTATATTACTATTATTANGTTTGGGGCTTATAACAATAGTTAATTTTATAAGTATGTATCAAATATATGCCTTATATAGTTGNTTACAAAATTAAAAGTGCTTTTTATCATATTTTTTTTACTTTTTATCGTCTTTATNTGACAGTATATANGATTTTACCTACAANAAANTTTAANTCTTANTAAGNAGAAAATAAATTAACTAAAAAAGAAGAACAAAANTTCTCTTTTTTTATTTNAATATCAATCTTGAAATTTTATTTCTTCCCGAAGCAAAAGCTAAAGTATCATTTACAAATTCAATAGCATAAAAACCTTCAACAGANAATTCTATCCATGAATNACCGCCATCTTTACTNTAAGAAATACCAGGNGATCCTACCGCTACAATATCCTTACCTTGAGTGCCTGGAACAAATTTAGCAGATGATCGATAACCAGGTCCTTGTCCATTACTTAATAAACGCCACGTTTTACCNCCATCATGAGTAATGGCTTTATTACCCTCATTAAAANCTTTTTCTTCCCAGTTACCACCAAANATAATACCTGTTTNATCATCTANAAAGTCTACACTATAAATACCAGTCATACTTTTTCCTTGTATCATAGGAGTTTCAAAAACTTCCCAAGTAANTCCTCTATCCGGTGAATAAAACACACGCGCTTTAATTCCTCCTGTAACTATCCAAACATGATTTTTATATACTGAAATATTAGAATTACTTGCAGCAAATGCAGCTTCTCCTTTTGCAGTTTTTGGTAGCATATCACAAGAGATTTTGGTCCAATTATTACCTGCATCTCTAGTAATTAAAATTGAAAGACAACCATTAATTGGGTCCCCNATTGCAATACCTTCTAAATCATCCCAAAATTTAATAGCATCATAAAAAACAAACTCTCCTTTCTCCATATAAACATCTTCTATACTAGTTGCGTTATTATCTTTAAATCCAATTTTATATAATACTCCTGGATTTTCAATACTTAATACAAATACAGCATTGTTAATAGAAGAAATTGCTCTAAAATTAAGTAATGAGTCGTCGTATTTAATCGTAGCTAACTTTGGAGTTTTATAATCAATTAAGCCAACCTTCCCATTATTAGCTGCAAACCAAACTTTATTAACATCCATTGGTTCAATGGCNCGAATGCTTAAACTATCCGTAAAAACTCGTTCTATGGTTACTGAATTAAAATTTTTTGAAGTGTTTTTACTACAAGAAATAAATAAAATGNNGCTTGAAATTATAAGTNAAATTCTCATTGNTATTTTTTTCCAAAAGTAAACAAATCAATAGCGCTTATTATAATACCTTTGTAAACTATTTAAAAACTATAGACGAGCATGTTAAAATTTTTCAACACAAAGAAGATGACTAATAGCGAACAGCATGTGACTGATTTAATANAATAATATAGACACATGAAATTACATCGAAATTTAGTATTTGCTGCTATTGATTCTCTTCAACTTATTTTTAATGNACAAAAACAAGCTGATAAAGTATTAAAAAACACCTTAAAAAGAGATAAACGTTGGGGATCTAGAGATCGTGGATTTATTGCTGAAACTACCTATGACATTGTACGTTGGAAACGTCTTTATGCAAAAATTGCAGAAGTAAAAGAACCTTTTGACCGAACCAACTTATTCCGTCTTTTTTCGGTGTGGGCGACCTTAAAAGGAATTCAAATACCAGACTGGCCTCAATTTGAAAATACCCCTACTAGAAAGATAAAGGGAAAATTTGATGAATTATCTAAAGTTAGAAAATACAANGAATCTATTCCAGATTGGCTAGATGAATTAGGAANAGCTGAATTAGGAAAAAAATGGGATAAAGAAATTAATGCTTTAAATCAAACTGCCGATGTTGTTTTAAGAGTAAATACTTTAAANACTACCANAGAGCAATTACAAAATAATTTACAAGATTTAAAAATAGAAACAGAGATTCTAAAAGGATATCCTCAAGCTTTAAAACTAAAAGAACGCACGAATGTTTTTGTAACAGATGCATTTCAAAAAGGGTGGTTTGAAGTTCAAGATGCTTCTTCACAAAAGGTGGCTAAATTTTTAAATCCAAAACCCGGATCAAGAGTAGTTGACACTTGTGCTGGAGCTGGAGGAAAAAGTTTGCATTTAGCTGCTTTNATGGAAAACAAAGGACAAATAATTGCNTTGGATATCTATGAAAATAAATTAAAGGAATTAAAAAGAAGAGCAAAAAGAAATGGGGCTCANAACATTGAAACTAGAACTATTGATTCTAGTAAAGTGATTAAAAAACTAATTGGTAAAGCAGACAAAATATTAATTGATGCTCCATGTTCTGGTATTGGAGTTTTAAAAAGAAACCCCGATTCTAAATGGAAATTACAGCCAGAATTTTTATTGAAAATAAAAGATACACAAATAGAAATTTTAGATTCTTATTCACGCATGGTTAAGCCTGGTGGACAAATGGTTTATGCNACCTGCTCGATTTTACCTTCAGAAAATGAATTTCAAGTAAAGGAATTTTTAAACAGGGAAGCTGGAAAAGATTTTAAATTTGTAAAAGAAGAAAAAGTATTTCCAAGCGAAAACGGCTTTGATGGCTTCTATATGGCATTACTACAAAAAAACAATTAAATCAAAAAACAATGAAAAAAATTACTTTAGTATTATTTATGTTAATTGTGCAAAATATTTTAGCACAACAACCCTATTATAATGATGTAGACTTAACTTTAACTGGGCAGGATTTATACCTTGAGTTACAATCTAAAATTGCAATTACAAATTCAAATTTCACCTATGGTGATATTAGAGATACAATGAAGATTACAGATGAAAATCCTGATGACATTTCAGATGTACTATTATTTTATGGTTATGACAATTCAAATTGTACAATAGATAGATCAAGAGATAAAGATGATTTTGGAGGTTCAAATTGTGAATACAACAGAGAGCATGTTTTTGCTAGATCTAATTCAGATCCCGAAATGGGAAGCGCAAGTAATAATTCTANTGGGATTATTGCTGACCCACATAATATAAAAGCTACTGACCAACAAATGAATGGAGATAGAGGTAATCGCAAATTTGCAGATGGTTCTGGTAATTCTGGAAATGTAGGTGCTAATTGGTATCCAGGTGATGAGTGGAAAGGAGATACTGCAAGAATGATGATGTATATGTATACCCGTTATGGAACTCGTTGTTTACCATCATTAAATGGTTCTGGCGATACACAACCTANTAATGAGATGCTTCAGGTTTATTTACAATGGAACATTGATGATCCAGTTAATGAATATGAGGACCAACACAATCCGCATTTAGAATCGGTATATGGAAATAGAAACCCATTTATAGACAATCCATATTTAGCAACAATAATTTGGGGTGGAGAGCCTGCNGAAGATCGATGGGGAATATTATCTGTAGCTGCTAATGTATTTGAAAAATTAACGGTTTATCCAAATCCTACTAATAAAGTATTATGGGTTCAAAATTCAACAATTGTTGACGATGGAACTATTATAATATATGATTTATTGGGAAAGGAAGTATTTAAAGAATCTTTTATAACTGANAAAANACAAATTAATACTGGNTCTTNTTCAAGAGGAATTTACTTATTAAAAGTAATTTCAAATAATTCTGAAACTATTAAAAAAATTATCATCAATTAATACTCTTTTCATANAATAAAAAAAGCGTTTTCATTAATTTGAAAACGCTTTTTTTATAAATTAATACTAATATATTATTTCACAATTACTCTTCCTGTTTTGTAAGTAGTTGTGTTTTGACCTCCAACTCTCACTAAATANANTCCANTAGCGGCACTTGAAAGATTCAAATTCATTTTATAAGTTCCATTTTCATTTTGTGCAANTTTAAACCCTAATTGTTGACCAAGCATGTTGTAAATTGCTACATATACTTTTCCTTCATAATTTGTNTTTAAAGTTACTTCAAAATTATTATTCTCTTGGGAAGTAATAATTAATTCTGAATTTGAAATTTCNTTATCATTAACACCTAAAGTTCCAATATTTACAGTATAATCTTCTGTTTCTCCATATTGAGNTTCTTCACAAGCATCATCTGGAACAGNTNCTTGCCAATTTGATTTCGCCCGCATTCTATGTGTTCCCTCTAATGCATCTGAGGGNATCACTAAATCTACAGTCTCNGTATAAGAACCTCCNCCAGANNNTGGAGCTATTACAAAATTAGGAACTACTACTTCATCATTAGTGAAATTAGANTCATCATTAAAATCAATCCAAACTTTTACATNTTGANNTCCATANCCTGTTGTAATTGTTAAACTATTAGTTGATCCAAGATCTAAATTCGCTTCCANGTTTGTAAAATCTCCATATCCTTCACAANCAGAANCATTATTAATTTCAGCAATGCTAAACAATTGAAAACCATCACCAAAANTACAATNTTCANTTGGTTGGCANAGAACATTTTCAATCACNATAGANGTTTCATCATTCGTTTCATTACCATCACNANCCAATGATGTTCTTACNACAATATCATAAATTCCAAGCTNGGAAAAATCTGCTTGTTCTGTAAANCTATAAGATACAATTTCTTCAGAACCAATTGGGCCANCAAANGTTTCTGTAANANGATCNCCTCCGTTTANNGTATACGAAACATCAAAATTAGANTGTTCATCANCACCATAATTTTTAATGGTTACCGATATAGTNTCTANTCCTAAGACCAGANNCTGTTTCAGGNGNTGTGATTTCTTGNGCACCNACNTCATTTGCTAATANNTGAGTAACNTNTTTTATGTAGGNGTNATTCGATTCAAATTCATCACCTGTTAAATTNGATTTAACCTCTATGGTNTAAGTCTGTCCTGCANTNGATAAATCTAAAGTTTGACTAAAAGTATAATTTTCTACTTCGTTGGANAAAANAGTTCCACTAAANGTTTCTGTTGCAATTAAATTACCATCTACAAACAATTCTAGAGGNATATCAGACTGAGGATCCAATCCATAGTTTCTGATACTTACTTCNACAGTCTCCGTGGTTGTTAAAATACCATTNATTGGGTTAATGATGTTATTGANNCCTACATCTTGAGCAAAACCACTACTTAGNGAAAATGAAGCAACTTGAGTTCTCCATTNGTTATTGGCAGAAAAATATTCTGCAGTNTGCCAAAATGTAAAATTATCTGGATCCATTGTTAAATGAGAATAATCTCCAAATCTATTGGNATTTGTTTGTACCCCAACTCCATCTACAATNGTTGTCTCAGCAATGGTCATTTCTCCTAAGGGATCACCATCATATCTACCTGTATANNTNATTCCTNCAGGTAATGTAGCACTTGCTATATTAAAACCCATTCCAATATTTCCTGCTGCATCCATAGCAGCACTTCCCATAAATCTACTATTATCATCAGCTGGAGAATANGTACCCTCTTGAAAAACTTCCCAAGGATTNNTNTCATCGTTTCTAAGTTCTATCCATCTAATTCCAGNATTAGTTCCATCTACATTGTCATTAAAAGTGATAANCCAAGAATTATGATTTTCAAAACTTCTNTAATTGGCTGCGTAAGATATCAAACCTGTTATCATATCAATTTTCTGACCTGTTCCTGGTTGTGCAACATCACCANNTCCAAAGGGTGCGAAATATGCATTGAATGGATCTGTTGGTATTTCTANTGGAGAAGAAATTGTTGAGTTAGCTGGTGAGTCAAAATCGACATCAATTTCCCAAACTTTTAAATGNTCATAGGTAATACCTCCCCAACCATCATCTTGTAAATAGACAATATAACCTGGCAGGTCTTCTGGATAATCAACTCCTGTTAGATTTGCTGGTTCAGGACTTAAAACAGTATTTNGATTTTCTGNNTTTCCTGGCAATGGAAANCCAATTATTTGTGGATNTGGGTCTCCAGCCAATATAACGTCTCTTTCNATAGCATAAACTTTATTTGCGCCACCTTTATTTGCTGTGAGGTAATAAGCATCAGGCCATATACTATAATGAGGATAATCTGGAAAAGCATCAAAGGTATACTGATAAACATNATATTCTCCNGTNGGATCGTTAGTAACAGACACTCCAATAGCTAAACTATTANTTCCCGAGCCAAATTCACTCACAAAATAGCGATCAGCTAGTTGATCATATAATATGATTGGGTCTCCAGAATTTGAACCGATCCCTAAAAAAGCTCCCAATGAAGTTGGACCAGCTAACACATTTCCTGTTTTATCAAATACTTTTATACTCGAGTTAACTGCATGAACATAATGTTCTGGTCCNACAGCACCAGANGGATCNGGNGGAGTAAAACCAGTATTATCAAAACCAACAAAATTTTGTTCTAAAGCATATGAAAAAATTCCACCAACTTTATCTTGAACNTTGGTATTAATATCATTATAGGGNAACGAGTTTTGGTTTACTTTTTCATTAATTTGAAATTTNTTTTCAATAATAGTCATTGTTTTTGGACTGGTCGCATCGTATTCTGTAGTTGGAAAATCTCTTAATGGCATCGTGGTACCCATATAAGTTCCCTGAATAAATTCAGTTGCAGAAAAGGAATCTTGCGCATTTACAACTNCTCCTAAAAGGGTTGTTATAAAACANATAAAAATAATTTTAATTTTCATAATTATATTTTTTTTCGAAATTANGCTAAAAAAATGAAATACAAAAAAGTTTTTAAATTGAATTTTATTCNCTAATTAACTTCTAAAAATTAAGTACATTTGAAGTATTAAAAACCGTGAAATTAAATGAATATGATTCACTTTTTTGGAGACGTAAAAAAAACTGTTTTTACAGTTCAAACATCCGCAGCAATTTCCACTCAAAACATAAAAAAACTAAAATGGTTATTTGGCAACCAACCCAAAATTGAAGAATCCGTTTTAACGGATTTTTTTATTGGACCCCGTGCTACCATGGTTACTCCATGGAGTACCAACGCTGTTGAAATTAGCCAAAACATGGGCGTTAAAGGAATTATNCGAATTGAAAAATTTNATCACACTACTGAAGAATCTTTAGATTTTGATCCGATGCTTTTTCAAAAATATTCAAACTTAAACCAAGATATATTTACCATAAATATTCAACCGGAAACAGTTATAGAAATAGATAATATCNTTGCTTTTAATCAATCTGAAGGTTTGGCATTAAATAGTGANGAAATAGCATATTTAGAAAACCTATCCAAAAAAATTAACAGAAAACTAACCGACAGTGAAGTGTTTGGTTTTAGTCAGGTAAACAGTGAACATTGTAGGCATAAGATTTTTAATGGATNTTTCATTATNGATGGAGTTGAAATGCCATCTTCATTGTTTAAATTAATTAAAAATACATCAAAAAAAAATCCAAATACAATAGTTTCTGCATACAAGGATAATGTTGCTTTTATTAAAGGGCCTAGAGTTGTTCAATTTGCACCAAAATCTCCAGACAAACCAGATTTTTATGAAAATAAAGAATTTGATAGTGTAATATCTTTAAAAGCAGAAACCCATAACTTTCCAACAACAGTAGAGCCATTTAATGGTGCTGCTACTGGAAGTGGAGGAGAAATAAGAGATCGATTAGCTGGTGGAAAAGGTTCTTTACCCCTAGCTGGAACTGCTGTTTATATGACAGCCTATTCAAGGTTATTAGAAGNTCGTCCCTGGGAGAAAGCGATGGACGAACGTGAATGGCTATACCAAACTCCTTTAGATATATTAATTAAAGCTAGTAATGGAGCTTCTGATTTTGGAAACAAATTTGGACAACCACTTATCACTGGTTCCGTATTAACTTTTGAAAATAAAACAAATAACAGAAAGTTAGCATATGACAAAGTTATTATGCAAGCTGGTGGAATTGGTTATGGAAAAGCAGATCAAGCAATTAAAGAAACTCCTAACTATGGAGATAAAATTGTAATCTTAGGTGGTGAAAATTATAGAATTGGTATGGGAGGAGCTGCGGTTTCTTCTGCCGATACAGGAGAATTTTCAAGTGGCATAGAATTAAATGCTATTCAACGTTCCAATCCTGAAATGCAAAAAAGAGCTGCAAATGCAATTCGAGCTATGGTAGAAAGCGAAGTAAATACAATTGTTTCAATCCANGACCATGGAGCCGGAGGCCATTTAAATTGTTTAAGTGAATTAGTGGAAGAGACTGGAGGGAAAATAGATTTAGATAAATTACCTGTTGGAGATCCTACACTGTCTGCAAAAGAGATTATTGGTAATGAATCTCAAGAACGAATGGGATTAGTTATAGGTAAAAAAGATATTGATAAATTAAAACGAATTGCAAAAAGAGAACGTTCACCATTTTATGAAGTTGGAGTGGTAACAAATGATGACAAATTTACTTTTGAAAGCAAAAGTACGGGTGAAAAGCCCATGGATTTCAATCTTGAAGATATGTTTGGTAGTTCGCCAAAAACAGTAATTAATGATATTTCAATTCAACGAAACTATTCCAATTTAGAGTATGATCATTCNCATATTAAAGAATATCTTTTAAATACATTATCACTTGAAGCTGTAGCGTGTAAAGATTGGCTAACCAACAAAGTAGACCGATGCGTAACNGGAAAAGTNGCTAAACAGCAGTGTGNGGGTCCATTACAATTACCCTTNAACAATTGTGGTGTNATGGCATTGGATTANAACGGAAAAGAAGGAGTAGCTACCTCTATAGGCCATGCTCCTATTTCTGCTATAATCGATCCAGTTGCTGGGTCAAAAAATTCAATTGCTGAAGCATTATCTAATATTATTTGGGCACCCTTAGAAGAAGGATTAAAAAGTATTTCGCTTTCTGCAAACTGGATGTGGCCTTGTAATAATGAAGGTGAANACACACGTTTNTATAAAGCTGTTGAAGGAGTATCAGATTTTGCTATTTCTTTAGGAATTAATGTTCCTACGGGGAAAGATTCTCTATCCATGAAACAAAAATATAAAGATGAGGAAGTAATATCTCCAGGTACGGTAATCATATCTGCCACTGGTCATTGTAACGATATTAAAAAAGTTGTTGAGCCAGTGCTTCAAAAAAATGGAGGTAGTATTTATTATATTAATATTTCAAAAGATGATTATAAATTAGGAGGTTCTTCTTTCGCGCAGACTTTATCCTCAATTGGAAACGAAGTACCAACGATAAAAGATGCATCCTATTTATCTTCAGTTTTCAATACAATTCAACAATTAATTCAAAAAAATAAAATACTCGCAGGACATGACGTTGCTTCAGGTGGTCTAATTACTACCCTTTTGGAAATGTGCTTTGCGGACATTAATTTAGGGGCGCAATTAAACTTAACAGCNCTAGGTGAAAAAGATTTAGTCAAAGTGTTATTTTCAGAAAATAACGGAATTGTGTTCCAAGCTTCTGAAGACGTTTTAGTTGAANAATTACTTTCAGAGAAAACAATTGATTTTATTAAAATAGGTACTGTTACCGAANCAGAGACTCTTCAAATTAAGCACTTTGATGAAAATCTAGATTTNAATATTCCAGAAATGCGAGATGCTTGGTANCATACNTCTTATTTATTAGACGAAAAACAAAGTGGTATACAAAAAGCTAAAGAACGTTTTGAGAATTATAAAAACCAACCATTAAACTTTAGTTTTCCGAAACATTTTACTGGAAAGCTTCCTATTTTTAGGAAAGAACAAATAAGACCGAAAGCTGCGATCATTCGCGAAAAAGGTTCAAATTCTGAACGTGAAATGGCAAATGCTATGTATTTAGCAGGTTTTGACGTAAAAGATGTTCATATGACCGATTTAATTGAAGGTCGCGAAACACTGGAGGATATTAAGTTTATTGCTGCGGTTGGAGGTTTTTCAAATTCAGATGTTTTAGGTTCTGCAAAAGGTTGGGCTGGTGCATTTTTATATAATGAAAAAGCAAATAAAGCATTAAAAGATTTCTTTGCAAAAGACGATACATTATCTCTTGGAGTTTGTAATGGCTGCCAATTATTTATTGAATTAGGTCTTTTAAATCCTGAACATGTGGAAAAACCAAAAATGCTTCATAATGAAACTGGAAAATTTGAATGTTCATTTACTTCGGTAGCAATTCAAGAAAATAATTCAGTAATGCTATCTTCACTAGCGGGAAGTAATTTAGGAATTTGGGCAGCACATGGAGAGGGAAAATTCAGTTTTCCATTAACCGAAAGCAATTATCACATTGTTGCTAAATATGGATATGAATGTATTCCTTCAAACCCTAATGGGAGTGATTTTAACACTGCAATGTTNACNGACAGTACTGGAAGGCATTTAGTGATGATGCCGCATTTAGAGAGNTCGACCTTNTCTTGGAATTGGGCAAACTATCCTAATNATAGAAACGATGAAGTTACACCTTGGCTGGAAGCATTTGTAAATGCTAGAAAATGGCTTGAGCTTAAAAAATAGGAATTTTAATTAGCGAACNATTCTAAATAAACTCTTTTCTATTAAACACTAAAGTCAAACTCAGCTTAGAAATATTTTATATCTTTTTAGGGTAAAGTGACACAAGATTGTTTTAATNANAANGAAATAGTCTTAGCTTTTTTGGCTAAAAAAAAACAAATAACAGCTTAAAAACATTATCTATATTATGAGAAAAAGTATTCTATTTATATTTATTTTATGTACNGCTTTAGGTTTTTCTCAAAACCTACAAGAAAAACACCAACGTGCTAAAATTAGTTACAATCAATNAGAAGATTTAATAAAATTAGAATCATTTGGAATCCCAATTGATCACGGAGTTCACAAAAAAGGAGTTTTTATNATTTCNGATTTTTCTATTTCAGAAATACAAACTGCAANAAATGCAGGTTATACCGTAGATATTTTAATTGAAGATTCAAAAGAATATTTTCTCCAACGTAATAGCATAAATAGCNTAACTGAAAAAAACTTATTTTGTACTGATCAAACCTCTTCTGATTTTGAAACACCTAACAATTTCAATCTAGGCTCTATGGGAGGTTATCTTACCTACCAAGAAATGTTAGATCAATTAGATCTAATGAAGTCNTTGTATCCAGATTTAATAACAACAAAAGAAAATATTAGTGATTTTATNACTGAAGGACAACCAGATAATTCAACAANACCACCNATTGGAGGAAACGGTATTAAATGGGTTAAGATTAGTGACAATCCAAGTAATANNACAGAAAATGAACCGCAGATTCTTTANACAGCTATTCATCATGCTAGAGAACCAAATTCACTCTCACAGCTTATTTTTTACATGTGGTATTTGTTAGAAAATTATGATGTAGACAATGAAATAAAAAGTATCGTTGATAACACAGAATTGTTTTTTGTTCCAGTTATTAATCCAGACGGTTATTTATATAACGAAAAAACAGATCCGAATGGAGGTGGTTTTTGGAGAAAAAATAGAAAGAATGGAAATGGAATAGACAACAATCGTAATTACGATTACTANATTAATGGCGATCCTGCAGATGGAATTTGGGGAGGAGAAGGTGCTTCTAATGATCCGAATAATCAAACTTATCACGGAACTGCTCCCTTTTCAGAAGTGGAAAATCAAGCCATCAAATGGTTTTGTGAGCAGCATGATTTTGTCATGGCTTTAAATAATCATTCCTATGGGGAGCTATTGNTATATCCTTACGGTTATGCAAATGATATTCCTACTCCTGAAAATGAATTATTTGAAATAGTTTCTGAAGTATTAGTTTCAAAAAATGGATATGATAATATTTTATCATCTGGNTTGTATCCTGCAGCAGGAGATAGTGACGACTTTATGTATGGAACTATTGGCACTCATNATAAAATTTATGCAATGACTCCAGAAATAGGTACTGAGTTTTGGCCACCTTCAAGTCAAATAGAAGGGATTGCTAAAAGCATGATGTATCTAAATATTACCTCGGCAAAAATGGTGAACAATTATGCTGATTTAATNGACACTTCTCCACTTTTTGTAGGTAATGAGGTTATTATAGATCAAACTTTCGACATAAAACGATTAGGGCTTTCTGGATCTGGAAATTTTACAATAAACATCAATCCTATTTCTACAAATATAAGTGCAGTTGGTGATCCTATTTCATTTTCAAATTTAGATGTGTTGGAAGAAACCAACGGCACCATACAATATACTTTAATTAACGAAACTCAAGNTGGAGATCCCATTGTTTTTGAAATTATAATAAACAATGGCAGTTATGACACTAAAATTTTATTAAATAAAATTTTTGGTAGTTTAATTCCTGTTTTTGAAGATATCGGAGATAGTACAACTGATAATTTTGATAATGATGGATGGGGTATTATCAATACAACATTTGTATCTCCATCTAGTTCTATTACAGAATCTCCAAATGGAAATTACCAAAATAATGAGAATAAGACCATTAAGCTATCAGAGAATATCAATTTAACCAATGCGATTGGTGCAAATGTTACTTTTTATGCAAAATGGGACATTGAAAATAATTGGGATTATGTTCAATTAGAAGTTTCTACAGACAATGGTAATTCTTGGATTCCTCAATGCGGNCTTTTTACTAATGAAGGTAGTAGTAATGGAGGTCAACCANCTGGACANCCCCTATACGATGGCATACAAAATACCTGGGTGTTAGAACAAATTAATTTAAGCGATTATTTAGGCGAAGAAATTACTNTGCGTTTTAAATTTGAGTCAGACGGAGAAGTAAGAGCTGATGGNTTTTATTTTGATAACTTNACTGTAAATGTTCTTGATGATGGAACTCTTAGTAATNCAGATGTTTTANCATCTCAGTTTAGTGTATACCCAAATCCCGTAAGNAATTTACTATACATAACCACACCTANAAACAATTACACATTAGGTATTTATAATATACAAGGGCAGTTAATTAGAACACCATNANTCTATTCGGGTTCGCAGACNATAGATTANAGTCAATNCACAAAAGGTATATACCTAATGAAGTTTACTTCGAATGATTATNCTAAAATATTTAAAATTATTAAAAATTAGAANAAAATAAANAAAGAGNAATCCTAAGGTTGCTCTTTTTTATTTAAAAAAATTTGAAATATTTTCATACTTTGCAGGATATACTAAATATCCTTTTTTATGACTGACGTAAAACGCCTNTTCGATTTTCCATATTACCAACTTGAAAAATTTAATCTTGAAAAATCTTTGGTTAATAAACAANAGGGNGAATGGGTTGCAACTTCTACCCAAGAATATATAAATAAAGCAAATAAAATAAGTAGAGGTCTTATTAAACTAGGTGTTAAACCCAATGATAAGGTTGCTATTATATCTCTTACCAATCGTACCGAATGGAATATTTGTGATATAGGAATTTTACAAACTGGTGCGCAAGACGTNCCTATTTACCCTACTATTTCGGAAGATGATTATGCATATATATTGAACCATAGTAAAAGTGTTTACTGTTTTGTATCCTGTGAATTCGTACTGAAAAAAATTAATAAAATAAAAGAACAAGTTCCNACACTTAAGGAAGTTTATTGTTTTGATGANATANAAGGCTGTGAAAATTGGTCAAAGGTATTAGCATTAGGAGAAGATGATTCTGTACAAGAAGAAGTTGAAAAAAGAAAAGATGACGTTAANGAGTTAGATTNAGCAACAATAATTTATACTTCTGGAACCACTGGAAGACCAAAGGGAGTTATGTTATCTCATAAAAACATTGTAAGTAATGCAATAAGTAGTAATCTTCGATTACCTATGGAATTAGGCAAATCAAAATCATTGAGTTTTCTGCCTGTTTGTCATATATATGAAAGAATGCTTNTATATATGTATCAGTATTGTGGTGTAAGTATACATTTCGCTGAATCTCTAGAAACCATTAGCGAAAATTTAAACGAAATAAATCCNCATGTCATGTCNGCTGTACCTCGTTTATTAGAGAAAGTTTATGATAAAATATATGCAAAAGGAGCTAATTTAAAGGGTATTAAGAAAGTGNTGTTTTTCTGGGCTGTCGATCTAGGTTTAAAATACCAACCTTATGGACAAAATGGANGGTGGTATGAATTTCAATTAAAAATTGCNCGAAAACTTATTTTTAGTAAATGGAAAGAAGCTTTAGGAGGAGAATTAAAAGCTGTTGCTTCTGGAAGTGCTGCTTTACAGCCAAGATTAGCTAGAGTATTTAATGCTGCNGAAATTCCTGTAATGGAAGGTTATGGACTAACAGAAACTTCACCTGTGGTATCGGTAAACGACATGAGAGACTATCATTTTAGAATTGGTACTGTTGGTAAGGTAATTAAGGATACAGAAGTNAAAATTGCTTCAGACGGCGAAATATTGGTAAAAGGTCCACAAGTAATGATGGGTTATTATAATGAACCTGAGCTCACTGCTAGNGTATTAAAAGATGGCTATTTTCACACTGGAGACATTGGTGAATTAGATAAAGATGGGTTTCTTAAGATAACGGATCGAAAAAAAGAAATGTTTAAAACAAGTGGAGGAAAATATGTGGCTCCACAAGTTTTAGAGAATGCAATGAAAGAATCTTTATTTATTGAACAAATAATGGTAATCGGTGATGGAGAAAAGATGCCTGCTGCTTTTATTCAACTTAATTTTGATTTTGTAAATGATTGGGCTAAAAGAAAAGGAATGATTTTAGGCAACACCATAGAAGAAAAAATAACAAACACACAACTAATTAGCCGAATAGAAGAAGAGGTTAATTTATATAATGAACAATTTGGAAGTTGGGAAAAGATAAAAAGATTTGAACTAACTGCAGATACTTGGAGTATAGAAGCGGGTCACCTCACTCCTACTATGAAACTTAAACGCAAGNTTATTAAAGANAAATACAANAGTCTTTATAAAAANATATACGGAAATAATGAATGATTTACTTAAGCTTTTAACTAATTCAAAATACTTNTTTNNAGCAATTTTAAATTAAATATAATTTTATTTTGTCTTTTTTTTTAAAAAAAAGTAGGGTTTTTTTAATGANAGATGTTTNATATGTAAGGAAGATTTTATTATGAAAAAGAAAGTCTTAATTGTTTAGTTGGTTAATTAAAAGCTATTATAACTATTATAATAGCTTTTTTTAGTTTTAANANTTATTTAATCATTNTGATCTCAATTCTAAANTTCTCCTGATTATTTGCGATATATTTAATCTTACTTTAGCATCGTTATATCCTACTTTGATAAGTATATAAATCAAAATAACGNCCTTTTTTAGCAATCAATTCATCATGTATTCCCTCTTCAACAATTTTTCCTTCTTCAATTACCAAGATCTGATTTGCTTGNTGTATAGTACTTAATCGATGGGCAATAACTAANGTTGTTCGGTCTTTCATTAANGTATTTAAACTTTTTTGTATNAATGTCTCACTCTCCGTATCTAAATTAGAAGTCGCTTCATCTAAAATAATAATCTTAGGATTTGCTAATAAGGCACGTGCAATCGANATTCGCTGTTTTTGNCCACCAGAAAGTTTTATNCCTCGTTCTCCAATAACTGTATCNAGACCATCTANAAACTTATCTGTAAATTCGTTCACATANGCNCCTTTAACNGCANCTATCAATTCTTCCTCNGATGCATTNGGNCGAGGAAAAAGAATATTTTCACGTANNGTTCCTGCATATAAAAAATCGTCTTGTAATACCACACCCAAATGAGTACGAAAACTACTTAAATTAACTTCTGATAAATCTATACCGTCTAGGGTAACNGCACCTTTTGTTGGATTTAAAAAAGTTGCTGCTAAACTNGCGATTGTNGATTTCCCAGATCCNGAAGAACCCACTAACGCAGTTACACTTCCNGAAGGNGCTTTAAAAGATATATTATGCAANACTTCTTTATTTTCTTCATAACTAAAGGAAACATTATTAAATACGATATCTCCTTTTATNTCCTTTAAATNGTTGGTTCTAANTTCNGGGTTGTCTTCAATGGTCATTTCCATCAACTCCTGAGTACGATCTAATCCAGCCATTGCTTCAGTAAGTTGACTACCAATATTACTCATTTGNACGATAGGTGCAATCATAAATCCTAAAAACAAGGTAAAGGANATAAAATCTCCAAAAGTCATCGTGTTATNCATCATAAAATAACCNCCTATNCCCATTATTCCTGNTGAAGCTAAACCCAATAGTAATGTAGAAGAACTAGTAATTAATGCAGTCGCTGTTAAACTTTTCTTTACGTTTAANNATAACTTTTCTGCTCCTTTNTGGAATGATTTGTTTTCTTGCTCCTCAGCATTAAAACCTTTTATCACCCTAACTCCACTTAATATTTCAGCTAAACGACCTGTTACNTCAGCATTNATGACTCCCCTATTTTTAAATATTGGACGTATGTATACAAAAGCTTTCATGGCTATAATTGCAAAAATACCAACGGGTACAAGAACGAAAACCGTCATTANTGCATTTATTTTTATTAAAATAATCAAAGAAATTATTGCTGTTATNGAACCTCCAATTAACTGAACCAATCCTGTACCAACTANATTCCGAACCCCTTCAACATCATTCATTACTCTGGATACTAGGGCTCCTGTTTTATTATTGTCAAAAAANTTTATTGGAAGTGATAATAATTTACGTTGTACTTGAGAGCGTAATAGGTANATCAAATGTTGAGCTTCAACACTTAATAAGCGTGTTAGTGAAAAAGAAGTCAGCGATTGAACTAAAATTGANGAACAAACNANAATAATTAAAATCCAA
The DNA here is from genome assembly GCA_002713705.1 of Flavobacteriaceae bacterium. GTDB lineage: Bacteria > Bacteroidota > Bacteroidia > Flavobacteriales > Flavobacteriaceae > Marifrigoribacter. The sequence goes on along the minus strand of PAUJ01000006.1, from coordinate 124,159 downwards.
AGTGTAGNNANNTCTTTTGAAGGNATTATGTTATCCATNAATGTTTTACTTGCATAAGGCAANACCATTCCGGACAAACTTCGGATNATAATTAATATTAAACCAACTAAAACAATTTTTTTTCTAGGCCAAATGTATTCTTTGAATGCCCATTTGTAGGATACTTTTTTTTTACTCATAACCCNATATTGCCATTATTAAGCCAAAAAAANNTATTATGACATANAGACAAAGTTTTATNAATAATCTTTGNGAATTTNTNTTTTTATTTTAAGAGGCGAGCAGTATAATTTGATNGGNNNNAAAAAANGAANNACCNTTTTAAAATAATNATTTAAATAATTAAAAATNGTATNAATTNTNNCNNATATTTTAGNANGGTAATATCACCATATTATTATTTTTTAGTCCTTGCTGCATNCTTTTCTTTATTCTTAACAAAAACTAATTTATTTTTACTTTTNGGATTTTCACGATGTTCTATTTCNAAGCTTCCAATGGANTTAATCAATGGAGTTAATTTTTCAAATCCATAATTTCGAGAATCAAAATTAGGTTGTTTTTTTTGAATCAAACTCCCTACATCACCAAGAAANGCCCAACCATCTTCATCTGATGAATCAATTATAGTCGCAGATAACAACTTAATTACTTTTGAAGTTATTTCATCAACGTTTTCTTCAATTTTTTCTTTCGCATTTACATCTTCTTTTTTNTGAGATTGTTTCCTNAGNATTTCTATATAAATAAATTTATCACAGGCNACAATAAAGGGTGTAGGAGTCTTTTTTTCTCCGATTCCAATTACCTGCATTCCAGCTTCTCTTAGTCTAGTNGCTAATTTTGTAAAATCACTGTCGCTTGAAACCAGACAAAATCCATTTACTTTTTCAGAATAAAGAATGTCCATAGCATCAATAATCATNGCTGAATCAGTAGCATTTTTACCAGTAGTNTATGCNTACTGTTGTATGGGTGTAATTGCATTTTGAAGAAGTAAATTTTTCCATTTTGACAAATGAGGATTGGTCCAATCGCCATAAATTCTTTTAATGGTAGGATTTCCATACTTGGCNATTTCCTCCATCATTTCTTTTACATGAGCNGAAGGAATATTATCTCCATCAATAAGCACCGCTAAATTTGANTTCATTTATTAATTTATTTTATTTAGACTTCTTTAATCTTTTTGCTGCTTTTTTCTCTTTTGGAGTTTTAGCAGATTCTTTTTTTATATTTTTCCTAGAGTCNTTACTTTTTGCCATAATTTAAATTTTTAATTTTCTATNTGCANTAATTAGCANNTTCTAACTTGTTAGATGATCAAAAAAGNAGTTATCGGTTCAGTCTTGGNAAATACATCGCATAATTAAAGNGATNTTTATATTACTTTAAAGATAGTATTATTAAGATTATTAAANNAAGTTTGCAATTAGTTTTATCAACACTGTATCAACTATAAATTTTTAATATTTTTATTCGGAAACATTTTTGAAACTATATATCCCACTATCATTGCCAAGGCAAATGATGGAGCCAACACATCCAATTCTACAAAATATTTTCCAATTCCCTCCATATTTGAAAAAACAAATTTAAATAGAATTACCGATGCAAAACCGGAAATCATAGAAGTAATTGCTCCTTTTTCAGTATAGCCTCTCCAAAAAACTGATAAAATAATAACTGGACAAAAAGTAGCTGCAATACCTGACCAACCAAAAATCATGATCCAGAAAATCTGCCTATCTGGATATAGATAGTAAAGTAATACAGCAATACACAATGCCACTAACGCCATACCAACTGTAACTATTCTTGAAAAGTTTGTTAAATCTTCATCTTTTAAATCGGGCCTTAATATTTTCTGATAAAAATCGCGTGTAATTGCACTAGAGGCAAGAATAAGTAGCGAATCTATCGTTGACATTATTGCAGAAAGTACAATAGCAATAAAAATTGCGACTAAAATTGTTGGTAAAAATTCGTTTGTAATTAAACTTAGTACATCTTCACCACCTGTTCCTAATACTGCCTCAGGGTCTTGTCCTTCTGATGTAAAATAGATCCGAGCAAGTATACCAATTGTTACTGCTGCTGCATCTGTTAACAGTGTAAAAAGCAATGCTACCCATTTGCCTTTGTCTATCTCATCTTCACTTTTAATAGACATAAAACGAACATAAACTTGAGGTGAACCTAAGAAACCTAATCCAATCATGGAGAAACCAAGAATTGTAAATAAGTTCAACCAACCGTCATCGCTTCTTCCCATTATTTGAGTTAAGGTAGGATCAATCGCGTTTAATCCTTCAGTAATTCCAGTACCATGGTCCATAGAGAACCAAACTACAATAGGCAATAATACCAGCCCAATAAACATCAATATTCCTTGGAACATATCAGACCAAACCGCAGCTACAAAACCACCAATAAAAATATAAATGAGTACAATACTAAAGCCTACAAGCACACCAATTCGATAATCAATACCTAACATAGATTCAAACGCAATACCAGTAACATCCATTTGTGATGCGACATAAATAACCACGAAAACTACCAAGACAGATGCGGAAATAATACGAAGCGTATTTGTAGAGGATTTAAAATGACTTTGGAGATAATCGGGAATTGTGATTGCTTTATAATCGTCTGAACGCCTTTTAAATCGCTTGGCCATAAATTGCCAGGAAATAAAAACACCGAGCAATTCACCGGCAACAACCCAATATCCAGAGTATCCAGCGATTGCTCCCATNCCAGTTAAACCTATTAAAAGCCATCCAGATTCNCCTGTTGCTCTAGCAGAAAAGGCAACAGCCAAAAANCCCATCTTTTTTCCTCCTAGATAATAATCACTCATACTTTTTACTCTGCGAGAAGCTAAAATTCCAATTAGAAATAGAATAGCGACATAAATTNCTAGAACAGNAATTTTTATAATCATGTGTTTTATNTAGTTAGNNTTTAAGATAAGTGTTTAATATTATTATATTTCTGTNCTAACTTTCCNCCTATCCAAGCCATGGGAATATAAGCTATTAATANATCTACTACTGCAAACCAAGTGGGACCAGGTAACATAAAATTNATCATTATACCTCCCACAAGAAATAATCCTCCNATTGCCATTGAAAATTTCATTTTATGGGTAGTTGCTATTCTCCCTGCTAGNAAAGCACCTACTAAAGTACCTAAAGCATGTGCTAAAAATGGGAAAATAAAATACATAGGATNTAATGTTGGCATAAGAGATGCGAGGGAATTCATATCATTAANATCAAANCCTGCTATTGGAAAAACTTNATGACCTAACTCAATGAGCCCCATATTAACNATACTTCCTCCTAACCAACCTATAATAACAGCGAGAACATTTTTAAAAATTCGATTCACAGAAAGTTGTTTTTATANTTAATATTATTAAAATTATTGTTGGAACCAAATTTACTAAAANAANAAGGGTATTTTAATTTTTAAAAAAACAATATATGAATTATCAATGGTTTTGCTAAATAATCCTNGTCATGTTTTTCTATTTTTTTTTTAATTTATCTTNNATTTTAAAATCTATTTACTATGCACGCATAGTATTTTTTANGTATATTTGAAAAATGAAAGAAAAAACAATAGATTACCTTTTAAGATCTACTTGGATGGGTGTTACCAAAATGTACAACGAAGAAGCTGGTAAAAAAGGCAGTACAATGGCAACTGGATTTGCACTTATTAGTATCGATCCTGATGAAGGTACTCCTTCTACTTCATTAGGGCCTAAAATGGGTATNGAAGCAACTAGCCTTTCAAGAACATTAAAAAATATGGAAGAAAAAGGACTTATAGTTAGAAAACCTAATCCTTTAGATGGTAGAGGTGTTTTAATTCACCTTACTCCTTTTGGCATTGAAATGAGAGAGTTTTCAAAAAAAGTGGTTATTGGATTTGATGAAGCAGTNTATAGAGCAGTTGATTCAGAAGACCTAAAAACGTTTAAAAAAGTAACAAATACTATTTTGGAGTTAATCAACTCCAAAAAAATATACATANAAGATTAAATAGATTATCTTATGTTTAAAAGAAGAATTAAAAAAGTAGCCGTAATTGGTTCAGGAATAATGGGAAGCGGTATTGCTTGCCATTTTGCAAATATTGGAGTGGAAGTTTTATTACTTGATATCGTACCTTTTTCTCTTTCTGAAAAAGAANAAGCAAAAGGATTAACACTGCAAGATAAAGCAGTAAGAAATCGTTTGGTAAACGATGCGCTTAATACTTCAATAAAATCTAAACCTGCACCTTTATACAACCTAAAGTTTGCAGATAGAATTACTATTGGTAATCTTGACGATGATATCCAAAAAGTNGCATCTGCAGATTGGATTATTGAAGTAGTGGTNGAGCGTTTAGATATTAAAAAACAAGTGTTTGAAAAACTTGAAAAATATAGAACTCCAGGAACTTTAATTACTAGTAATACCTCTGGAATCCCTATNAAATTTATGAATGAAGGTAGAACTGAAGATTTTCAGAAACATTTCTGTGGAACTCACTTTTTTAATCCTCCTCGTTATTTAAAACTTTTCGAAATCATTCCNGGNCCAAACACNTCNNCTGAAGTNTTNGACTTNTTTAATAGTTATGGTGANCAATTTTTAGGAAAAACTACTGTAATTGCNAAAGANACNCCTGCATTTATNGGNAANAGAATTGGTATTTATGGNATNCAAAGTNTNTTTCATTTNGTAAAAGAAATGGGNNTNACNGTNGAAGAAGTNGATAANTTAACTGGTCCNGTNATAGGNAGNCCAAAATCTGCAACNTTCCGNACNGTTGANGTNGTNGGANTAGANACNTTNGTTCANGTTGCNAATGGNATNTATGANAANTGTCCNNNTGATGAAGAACANNANGTNTTTAAANTNCCNGNNTTNNTNAANACNNTNATGGAAAANAAATGGTTNGGAAGCAAATCTGGTCAAGGNTTTTATAAAAAANNTAAAGNTGANNATGGNAANAGNNAAATNTTAGGNTTNGANCTNNAAACTTTAGCATATNGAAAAGGAAAAAGAGCTNCNTTCCCTACCCTAGANNTAACAAAAANNNTNGACAAATGTNATNNATCGTTTTAAANTNTTAGTNGCNGGNAANGATAANGCNGGNGAATTTTATCGCAAGAATTTNNCNNTAATGTTTTCNTATGTTTCTAAACGAATTCCTGAAATTTCAGACGAATTATATAAAATNGATGATGCTATGAAAGCNGGNTTTGGATGGGAAAATGGTCCNTTCGAAATNTGGGATGCNNTNGGNNTNGAAAAAGGNATNGAATTNATGNAAGCCNTTGGNAAAGAACCAGCAGCNTGGNTNTNNGANATGNTNNCNTCNGGNATTANNTCNTTTTATACNNTNAAAGATGGTGCAACNTANTATTATNATATTCCNCAAAAGAAACANNTNAAAGTACCNGGACANGATGCNTTTATTATNCTNAANAATATNCGTAAATCNANTGAAGTATTTAAAAANAGTGGATGTGTAGTTGAAGATTTAGGAGATGGNATTNTAAATTTAGAATTCCAAAGTAAAATGAATACTATNGGTGGNGATGTTTTAGNTGGNNTNAATAAAGCNATNGANATTGCTGAAAAAGATTTTGNNGGNNTNGTNGTTGGNAATCAAGGNGCNAATTTNTCNGTNGGNGCNAATATNGGAATGATTTTTATGATGGCCGTNGANCAAGANTATGANGAANTNAATATGGCNATNAANTATTTCCAAGATAGTGTNATGCGATTGCGTTATTCATCNATNCCAACAGTAGTTGCNCCNCANGGAATGACNTTAGGTGGTGGATGNGAAATGACANTNCANGCAGATCGNGTNGTTGCNGCNGCTGAAAGNTATATNGGATTNGTNGAATTTGGAGTTGGAGTGATACCTGGTGGNGGTGGNTCTAAAGAAATGGCNNTAAGAGCNAGTGANTTATTCCATAAAAATGATGTAGANTTAAATGTANTNCAAGAATANTTTTTAACNATNGGAATGGCAAAAGTNTCNACTTCTGCTTNTGAAGCANATGACCTTGGNATNNTAGAAAANGGAAAAGATATNNTTNTNGTNAATAAAGATNGNCANATAGCNACNGCAAAANCNGTAGCAAAATCNATGGCANANNTAGGNTATACACAACCNGTNCNNAGAAAAGATGTAAAAGTACTNGGNAAACAAGCTTTAGGAATGTTTTTAGTNGGAACNGATTCTATGGAAGNNNCNAATTTNATNAGTGAACACGATCAAAAAATTGCAAATAAATTAGCTTATGTAATGGCNGGTGGAGATTTATCAGAACCTACTTTAGTNACAGAGCAATACTTATTAGATATTGAACGTGAAGCNTTTTTAAGTNTNTGTACNGAACGNAAAACNTTAGAACGAATTGAACATATGTTAAAAACAGGGAAACCACTTCGCAACTAATTGCGATTTTCTATGCCTTTAGCTATATGTAAAAGGCAAAAATTAATAAAATTTAAAAGCTTATAGCATTCAGCTTAAGGCTCAAAGCAAAAATTATGAAACAAGCATATATAGTAAAAGCATATCGTACAGCAGTAGGTAAAGCACCTAAAGGGGTTTTTAGATTTAAAAGAACAGATGAATTGGCGGCAGAAACCATTCAATATATGATGAAAGAATTNCCTCAATTAGACAAAACCCGCATCGATGACGTTATCGTAGGTAATGCCATGCCAGAAGGATCTCAGGGTCTAAATATGGCTAGGCTCATCTCTTTAATGGGATTAGACTCTGTAGATATCCCAGGAGTAACAGTAAATCGTTTTTGTTCTTCAGGAATAGAAACTATTGGAATTGCAACTGCAAAAATTCAATCTGGAATGGCAGACTGTGTCATAGCTGGTGGAGCTGAAAGTATGAGCTCAGTACCTATGACTGGATTTAAACCAGAATTAAATTATGATGTTGTAAATGCTGGACATGAAGATTATTATTGGGGAATGGGAAATACAGCAGANGCTGTTGCCAATCAGTTTAACGTTTCTAGAGAAGATCAGGATGAATTCGCATATCATTCTCATATGAAAGCNTTAAAAGCCCAAGCNGAAGATCGTTTTCANGATCAAATAGCTCCAATAGTTGTAAATCAAACTTATCTGGATGAGAATAATAAAAAAGTATCCAAATCATATACAGTAACCAAAGACGAAGGTCCCCGNAAAGGAACCAATAAAGAAGCNTTGGCAAAATTACGTCCTGTATTTGCAGCTGGCGGAAGTGTAACAGCTGGTAATTCTTCTCAAATGAGTGATGGTGCTGCCTTTGTTATGGTGATGAGTGAAGATATGGTTAAAGAGCTAAATNTAGAACCTATTGCTCGTTTAGTTAATTATGCAGCGGCTGGAGTAGAACCNCGAATTATGGGGATTGGTCCTGTAAAAGCAATTCCGAAAGCTTTAAAGCAAGCTGGNTTGAAACAAGAACATTTATCATTAATAGAGCTTAACGAAGCATTTGCTTCACAATCCTTAGCTGTTATTCGTGAATTAAATTTAAATCCAGANATCATTAATGTAAANGGTGGNGCTATAGCATTAGGGCATCCTCTAGGNTGTACTGGAGCAAAATTATCTGTACAACTATTTGATGAAATGCGTAAACAGAATATGAAAGGAAAATATGGAGCAGTAACGATGTGTGTTGGAACAGGTCAGGGTGCTTGTGGAATTTTTGAATTTTTAAACTAAATAAAATTAAGTCTTAATAATAATGGAAAAAGAAATAATAAGAGGTGGACAATTCATCGTAAAAGAATCTAAATGTGAAGATATATTTACACCTGAGGATTTTACTGAAGAACAAAAGATGATGAAAGATGCGGTAATGGAATTCAATGATAGAGAAATCATTCCATTTAGAGATCGTTTTGAAAATAAAGATTATGCTTTTACAGAAGAANTAATGCGTAAAGCAGGGGCCTTAGGTTTNTTAAGTGTTGCTGTTCCTGAAGCTTACGGTGGTNTAGGAATGGGTTTTGTTTCTTCATTATTAACTTGTGATTATATTTCTAGTGGAACCGGATCTTTTAGTACTGCTTTTGGAGCACATACGGGTATTGGAACGATGCCTATTACACTTTACGGAACTGAAGAACAAAAACAAAAATACGTTCCTAAATTAGCAAGTGGCGAATGGTTTGGATCTTATTGCTTAACAGAGCCANCCGCCGGAAGTGATGCTAATAGCGGAAGAACTAAAGCAGTTCTATCAGAAGATGGAACTCATTATAAAATTAGTGGACAAAAAATGTGGATTTCAAACGCAGGATTTTGTAAACTATTTATTGTTTTTGCAAGAATTNAAGATGATAAAAATATTACTGGTTTTTTAGTTGAAAATGACCCTNATAANGGAATTTCATTAGGCGAAGAAGAACATAAATTAGGAATNCATGCNTCTTCTACACGTCAAGTGTTTTTTACAGATACAGAAGTTCCTNTTGAGAATATNCTCTCTGAACGTGGCAATGGTTTTAAAATAGCGATGAATTCGCTTAATATTGGAAGAATTAAATTGGCCGGAGCCTGTTTAGATTCGCAAAGAAGAATTACATCTTATGCAATACAATACGCAACTGAACGGAAACAGTTCAATACTCCTATTGCTGAATTTGGAGCTATCAAAGCTAAAATAGCTGAAATGGCAACCAATACTTATGTTGGAGAATCTGCTACTTATAGAGCTTCAAAAGACATTGAAAATAGAATAGAAATCAGACAAGCTAAAGGTGATACTCATCAAGATGCAGAGTTAAAAGGTGTTGANGAATTTGCTATTGAATGTTCTATATTAAAAGTTTCTGTTTCTGAAGANGTTCAAAGTTGTGCAGATGAGGGGATACAAATTTTTGGTGGAATGGGATTTTCAAAAGAAACTCCTATGGAATCTGCATGGAGAGATGCAAGAATTACAAGNATTTACGAAGGCACCAATGAAATTAACAGAATGCTTTCNGTGGGCATGTTGNTTAAAAAAGCGATGAAAGGTCATGTTGATTTAATCGGTCCTGCTATGAAAGTAGTTGATGAATTAACGGGGATCCCTTCTTTCGAAACTCCTGATTATTCAGAAGTACTTTCTGAAGAAAAAGCAATGATTGAGAAACTAAAAAAAGTATTCTTAATGGTTGCNGGAGCAGCAGTTCAAAAATATGGNCCAGACTTAGAAGAACATCAACAATTATTGATGGCCGCTTCAAATATTCTTATAGAAATTTATATGGCAGAATCTNCAATTCTNCGTACAGAGAAAAATNCAAAACGATTTGGATTGGATTCGCAAAAGCATCAAATAGAAATGTCTCAGCTATATTTATATAATGCTGTAGATATTATCCTTAAAAGTGCAAAAGAAGGAATTGTATCCTTTGCTGAAGGTGANGAACAACGTATGATGTTAATGGGATTAAAAAGATTTACAAAATATCAAAATCACCCTAATGTNGTTGCTTTACGCAAGAGCATTGCAGAAAAAATTAAAAATGAAAATAAGTATCCCTTNTAACTAAAAATAAATTTAGGTTAGTTAACTAAAATCGTTTTTCATTAATTTGAAAAGCGATTTTTTTTATAATTAGATTATGATTTCTATATTAAATCTTCCTTATATTTAAAAAAACTTATTTTAATGCTCAAATATCGGTTCACANCTCTTTTAATTTTTATTAGTAGGTTATTAATTGCTCAATCCAATACAGAGATTTTTGTTATGGATTTAGACTTTTCTGAAGAAAATTTCCAAGTTTCTAATTTTGAAAATATTTCANNAAATCAAGACTATGATAGTCAACCATTTTTTATAGATAATGAACAAATAGTTTATGCAAGAACGTATGATGTTCAAACCGATATTGTTAAATACCATCTTAAAGAAAAATCATTAATAAATTTAAGTGAAACGACTATTGGAGGTGAATATTCACCTCAATTAATTCCTAATACAACTAATTATTCTGCTGTTAGNTTAGACACAACAGGANTACAACGTATTTACAAGTATAATNCTTTCACTAAAACAAACATCTTATTAATTGAAGGTTTACAAGTTGCATATTATTCATTTTATGATAAAAACAGGATACTATCTTCAGTATTAAGCGGTAACAATTTAGATTTAGTTTTTTCAGATTTAAAGAAAAGAACTAATGATACGCTGCTAACTAAAGTTGGTAGGTCTATTCATAGGGTGCCAAATAATGAGTTTATGATGAGTTATACTGCTATTAATGATGANAAAAATATGGATATTTATCAGCTAGATATAAACTCACTAGAAAGTTTTTTTGTTGANCAATTACCTGTTGGTGTACAAGATCATATATGGNTAAATGAATCAACATTATTAATTGGCAGTTTGGATAAATTATTTTTATTGGATTTGTTTGGCAATGGAGATTGGAAATTAGTTGCAGACCTTTCGAAATATAATATAAGAGATATTACACGTCTTGCTGTAAATCCATACGGTTCTAAATTAGCAATAGTTGCTGAACTGAANCCTAAAATTTCAAATAAATAAAAAAAAATCAAATAGATTCTATGAAACNTTTTATTTCAGTANTGTTATTTTTTATTTCAATAACGGCAATAAGTCAAAACTTTACAAGACAAGATTCTTTGCGAGGAAGTGTCACTCCAGAAAGGGCCTGGTGGAATCTTACACATTACGAATTACAGGTGGAAGTAGATCTAGAGAAAAAAACTATACATGGNCTCAATACTATTAGTTATNNTGTTTTAGAAACAAATTCTAAAATGCAAATCGATTTACAAGCACCAATGATTATTGAAAAGGTTCTTCAAAATAAAAAGGAACTATTATTTACNTCGGAAGGNAATGCTCATTTTATCCAACTTCAAAAGGAACAAGAAAAAGGTTCCAATCAAAAAATTACCGTTTATTTTTATGGTAAACCTCCTATTGCAAAAAACGCACCTTGGGATGGAGGTTTTTCTTGGTCAAAAGATGCCAATGGGAAACATTTTGTTGCAACTTCAAATCAAGGAATCGGTGCGAGTCTTTGGTGGCCAAATAAAGATCATTATTACGATGAGCCTGATAATGGCATTGATTTTGACATTACCATACCAAATGAATTAATGGCGGTAGCCAATGGAAGATTAGCAAATAAAAAAACTAAAAAAAACAAAACTACTTGGTCTTGGAAAGTGGTTAATCCAATAAACAATTATGGAGTAAACATAAACATTGGAGATTATATTCATTTTGGAGAAAAATACGATGGTGAAAAGGGAGTTCTAGATATGGACTATTACGTTCTTAAAGATAATGAAACCAAAGCCATAGAACAATTTAAACAAGCCCCAAAAATGATGGAAGCTTTCGAACATTGGTTTGGTCCCTACCCTTTTTACGAAGACAGTTTTAAGTTGGTAGAAGTTCCTTATTTGGGGATGGAACATCAAAGTAGTGTTACCTATGGCAATCAATACATGAATGGATATTTAGGTCGTGATTTATCTGGAACTGGCTGGGGATTAAAATTCGATTTTATCATTATTCATGAATCTGGACATGAATGGTTCGCTAATAACATTACCCATATAGATGTTGCAGATATGTGGATTCATGAAGGGTTTACAGCCTATTCTGAAAACTTATATTTAGATTATTTCTANGAAAAAAAGGCTTCNTCAGAATATGTAATTGGTACCAGAGCTTCCATTCAAAATGACCGCTCTATTATAGGTATTTATGAGGTAAATAAGGAAGGAAGTGGTGATATGTATTATAAAGGAGCGAACATCTTACATACCCTACGTCAATTGATTGANGACGATGAAAAATGGCGAGAAATATTAAGAGGTTTGAATAAATATTTTTACCATAAAACAATAAGCAGNAAACAATTAGAAGAGTATATTAGTGAAAAATCTGGNATTGATTTAACTGAGTTTTGGAATCAATACCTGCGTACAACTCAAATCCCAAAAGTGGAATATAAAGNAAGTAATACTGAATTAAATTTTCGATATGTTTCTATTATAGAAGATTTTGAAATGCCTGTAATTGCTATTATTAATGGAAACGAAGAATGGATTTTNCCTACTGCNGATTGGAAAACAAAAGAGTTCTCAAAAGAATTGAAAAGCATTAAAATTAAAGAAGATTTTTATGTGGAGAGTGTGCAACTTTCTAATTAAAACAGGAATTAAATTACACTATCTTTNNAAAACTTATTAGTAAACCGTTTCTATGCACTTTAGTGACNTTAATTTAAACAANCCACTCTTAAAAGCTATTTTTGAAAAAAATTACGAAACTCCAACAAAGGTTCAAATACTNACTATTCCTTTAGTTTTAGCAAAAAAAAATGTGATTGCTTCGGCTCAAACAGGAACNGGAAAAACAGCTGCTTTTGCACTNCCNATTTTGCAATTATTGTTTCATCAACANGATACAAATAAAGAACANAAAAAAATTAGAGCATTGATAGTAAGCCCAACAAGAGAGCTTGCTGTTCAAATTAACGAAGAATTTACGGACTACTCAAAATATACCAAGCAGAGTTCTACGGTTGTATATGGAGGTATATCTATTGACGCTCAAAAAAAAGTGCTNAAAAAAGGGNNTGATATTTTAATCGCNACNCCAGGAAGATTACTAGATCTTTGTAAGCAAGAAATCGTCGATCTTAGCACCGTTGAAATATTAGTGCTTGATGAAGCAGACTTAATGCTGGATATGGGATTNATAGATGATATTAGAAAAATCGATTTTTTATGTCCCAACCAAAAGCAAATATTATTATTTTCTGCAACCATGCCTTCAAAAGTGGTTCATTTTGCTAAAAATCTTTTATCCAATCCGGAAATAGTAGAGGTAATTTCAAGAAAATCGGANAAAATAAANGTTNAAGAGCTGTTATACTATGTTCCAAAACCTAATAAAATAGAGCTTTGCTTGCATTTATTAAGAAATACNATTAAAGGGAATATCCTGATTTTTAGAAGAACTAGAAATGGAGTAGATAATTTAGAACAAACTCTTTTAAAAAATGGTTTTAAAGTAGAAACTTTACATGGAGAAAAGAATCAGAACCTGCGACAGAATTCATTAAGTAAGTTTAAAAATAATGAGGTAAATATCTTAATCGCAACCGATGTCGCTTCCAGAGGTATTGATATTGAGGATTTAGATGTAGTGATTAATTTTGATCTNCCTAATATTTCTGAAACCTATGTACANCGAATNGGTAGAACAGCTCGTGCTGGCAAGAAAGGTACTTCTTATTCTTTCTGTTCTNTAGATGAAAAAAAATATGTTGTAGCCATNCAAAAAATAATTAAGAAAGCCATCCCGNTAGTAGAAGACCANCCTTATGNTTTAAAGCGAAAAGAAAAAGCTATAAATCTAAATAAGAAGAAGAATACTAAGCAAAAAAATANTAGCTCAAAACATAAAAAAAGNAGGAAATCATCTGCATCAAAAAAAAATAAGAAGCGTTGGTATTAATGTGAAAAATAAATATTTTTTTCTTTAAAGTTTATGTNCCAAAACAAAAAACTCCTTTTTAAAAGTCTATATTTGCGCGCTTTAGAAANACATTGAAATGCAAAAATTACTTAAAAACTTTACCTTCAATCCCAAGAACGATATCTTATCTGGNCTTACGGTTGCCCTAGCGCTAATTCCAGAAGCAGTAGCTTTTGCTTTTGTTGCAGGAATTGATCCTTTAGTAGGACTTTACGGTGCTTTTATGATGGGAATTNTTACCGCAATATTTGGTGGTCGACCAGGAATGATTTCAGGAGCTACTGGTGCTATGGCTGTAGTAATGGTTCATTTAATTCAAAAGGGAAATGATGTTGGAATTGGATTAGAAACACCAATTGAGAACTTAGGNCTTCAATGGTTGTTTATTACTCTGCTATTTGTGGGTGCAATTCAGATATCAGCTGGTGTATTTAAATTAGGAAAATTTGTTAGGCTTATCCCCCATTCTGTAATGATGGGTTTTGTAAACGGTCTNGCTATTGTAATATTTTTATCTCAATTAGGACTTTTTAAAGAAAAAGTAAATGGAAATTTAGAGTGGATGCAAGGTTCAAACCTTTCGATTATGCTTGGATTTGTTGGTCTTACTATGGCAATTATGTTTNTATTACCAAAGGTTACCAAAAAAGTTCCAGCAGCATTAGTTGCTATTATNGCAGTTGCGGCTATTACGATATTGGGAGATGTAAATGTAAGTACNGTTGGATCATTTATAATAGATGGTGGTGGTGAAGGATTACAAGGTTCATTACCAAGTTTTCAAGCTCAAATTTTTGGATTATTTGANACCCTTGTTGGTAATTGGGATTTAATTTTTTCAACTGCTTTTTTATTAGCAGCTGTAGGNCTTATAGAATCTTTAATGACATTAAACCTTATTGATGATATGACTGAGACTAGAGGGTCAGGAAACAGAGAATGTGTAGCTCAAGGTGGAGCTAACATATTAAATGGATTATTTGGTGGTATGGGAGGGTGTGCAATGATAGGACAATCCATCATAAATGTAAATTCTGGTGGTCGAGGTAGATTATCAGGAATTGTAGCTGCACTTGCACTTTTAGGNTTTGTNCTTTTTGGCGCACCTTTAATTGAACAGATACCAATTGCAGCNTTNGTAGGTGTAATGTTTATGGTAGTTATTGGAACTTTTGCTTGGAGCAGTTTTAGAATTCTTCATAAAATTCCTCTTGCTGATGCTATTGTATTAATCACAGTTTCTGCTATAACTGTATGGCAAGATTTAGCAATTGCAGTAATTGTTGGCGTAATTATGTCAGCCTTAGTTTTTTCTTGGCAAAGTGCTACTAAAATTAGAGCGCGTAAAAGAATTNAAGAAAACGGTACCAAAGTATATGAAATATGGGGACCCNTATTTTTTGGNTCATCACAGTCTTTTAATTCAAAATTTGATTTTAAAAATGACCCTGAACTAATTGAAATCGATTTTATTGAATCNAAAGTAGGGGATCATTCAGGNATAGAGTCCTTGCGAAATGTGACTAATAAATACCTGGCGCTAGGAAAAAATGTAAAACTTACACATTTAAGTCCTGAATGTAAAATAATATTATTAAAAGCNAATCCTAAGTTTAATGAAATTATTGAGACATCTATNGAGGACCCACGTTATCATGTAGTTACAGATTTATTAGACAGTGACGTATANAAAAGCTTTTTTAATTTCTNTTAATAAATGATCGAAATAGCTAGTAACACAGATTTTTTATTAATNNTAGTTTTATTTATTGCAGGAGTAATAACTTTTTCAATATCAACTATTAGNGGTGGTGGTGGTGCATTAATGCTGATTCCACTATTAAATTTAATTGTTGGAACTACAAAAACTGCACCTATCATAAATCTTGGTGCATTTATAAGTAGGCCGTCAAGAATCATACTATTTTGGAAAAATATCGTTTGGAAAGTATTTTGGTATTATGTCCCTTCNGCCATTTTAGGAGCTTTTTTAGCCGCTTGGTTTTTTTCTGAAATAAAAATTAATTGGCTACAAATAATAGTAGCTTTATTTTTAATAAGTACCTTTTTTCAATATCGATTTGGAAAAAAAGAACGNTCTTTTAAANNACGNCTTTGGTTTTTTATTCCTTTAGGCTTTTTAGTATCCATNATAGGAACTTTCACTGGAGGTATGGGACCAATTCTCAATCCTTTTTATNTAAATTCTGGAATCACAAAAGAAGCATTAGTNGGNACAAAAGCTGCTAATTCATTTTTTCTTGGAATTGCACAAGTTAGTAGTTATACTTTTTTTGGATTGCTTACCACTGAACTTTGGATTTATGGAATTTCCTTAGGAATAGGTGCTACTTTGGGAAACCTAATAGGAAAACGAGTATTAGCAAAAATGAGTAGTTTGTTNTTTCGNAAACTAGTAATAATCATTATGNTGCTTAGTGGACTTTTATTATTANTAAAAGCCATTTCTAGCTTAGGTTAAAATTTGATTTGTTAAAGTTCTTATTNTATGAATTTTTTCTAGATTCATTTTTTATCTTTAGAACATATTAAAAACCTTTCAAATATGAAGAATTTAATTTCTTTGATACTGNTAATAATAACAACATTACTTTCCGCTCAAGATTTTTCAACAGATATTTTAAAAGACATGAAGCCACGTAATATTGGGCCTGGTGGNATGTCTGGTCGCGTAACAGCAATAGATGTGGTAACAAGAAATCCTGAAATAATGTACGTAGGAACCGCTTCAGGTGGTTTATGGAAATCTGAAAGTGGAGGTGTTAAATGGAAACCAATATTTGAAAAAGAAGCTACTGCNTCTATTGGAGCCGTTGCCATACAACAATCCAATCCCTCTGTCATATGGCTAGGTACTGGTGAAGGAAATCCAAGAAATAGTTTAAATGGTGGTTATGGTGTTTATCGATCTTTAGACGCAGGAAAGAATTGGGATCTTATGGGACTTGAAAATACACGTCATATACACCGAATTATTATTGACCCAACTAATCCAAACATNATATATATTGGAGCTATAGGTTCTCCTTGGGGAGAACATGAAGAGCGAGGTGTTTATAAAACTANAGATGGGGGTAAAACTTGGAATAAAATATTATANGCTACTAATAAGACTGGTGTAGGTGATATGGTTATGGATCCTAGCAATCCTAATAAATTAATAGTAGCTCTTTGGGAACATAAAAGAGAACCTTGGTTTTTTAATTCTGGCGGAGAAGGNTCTGGTATTTTCATTACTCATAATGGAGGTGAAACTTGGGAAAAACGAACCGATAAAAATGGTTTACCAAAAGGAAATCTAGGAAGAATTGGTTTNGCTATAGCTAAAAACAANCCCAATATAGTTTATGCCCTTATTGAAGCAAAAAAAAATGCTTTNTATAAAAGTGAAGACGGAGGTTTTACATTTAAAAAAATAAATGANAAAAGTGACATCGGAAATCGTCCTTTTTATTACAGTGATATATTTGTAGATCCACAAAATGAAAATAGAGTTTATTCTGTATTTACNTATGTNAATGTTTCTGAAGATGGCGGGGAAAATTTTTCTCAATTAATGCCTGCTTATGGTGTANATAATGGNATACATCCGGATCATCATGCTTGGTGGATCCATCCAGACAATGGCAAATTTATGATAGACGGAAACGATGGAGGTTTAAACATNACTCATGATGGAGGGAAAACTTGGCGNTTTATTGGAAACTTACCGGTNGCTCAATTTTATCATATTGCAGTTGATAATGAGTTTCCATATAATATATATGGAGGAATGCAAGATAACGGNAGCTGGAGAGGTCCTTCTTATGTATTTCGCTCGCAAGGAATTAGAAATGATTATTGGCAAGAAATATCTTTTGGAGATGGTTTTGATGTGATNCCAGANCGAGATAATAGCCAGTTTGGTTGGACAATGAGTCAACAAGGATATGTAAGTCGTTATGATTGGCAAACTGGAAATAATTATACGGTTCGTCCAACTCATCCTGATCCNGATGTAAAACTTCGTTTTAATTGGAATTCTGCAATTAATATNGATCCATATAATAATAGTACTATTTATTTTGGCAGTCAGTTTGTACATAAATCAAATGATAAAGGTCTTACCTGGGAAATAATTTCAGNAGATCTTACCACAAACAATCCTGAGAAACAAAAACAAAATGAAAGCGGAGGAATAAGTATGGATGCTACTGGGGCTGAAAATCATACTACTATTTTAGTAATAGAACCTTCTCCCATAGAACAAGATATGATTTGGGTTGCAACTGATGATGGTCGGGTTCATTATACTCAAAATGGAGGGAATAAATGGAATGAAGTTTCCAANAACTTNTCCGGCTTACCAAAGGGAAGTTGGATCACGCAAATAAAGGCTTCCAATAAAAATAGAGGAGAAGCATTNTTAATTGCTAATGATTATCGAAGATTTAATTATGAACCCTACGCTTANAGAACTACTAATTATGGCAAATCTTGGCAACAAATTGTTGACAAAGAAGATGTTTTGAGTTATACGCTCTGTATTATTGAAGATCCTGTAGAAAAGAATTTATTATTTCTTGGTACAGACGATGGATTATACCTATCAATAGATGCCGGATCTTCATGGACAAAATGGACTAATGGCTTTCCNACTGTTCCGGTTAAAGATTTGGTAATTCAGGAACGGGAAAATGATTTNNTTATTGGAACTTTTGGTCGTGCTGCATGGGTATTAGATGACTTAATACCCTTGAGAGATATTGCAAAAAATAATAAAGTTTTGACTTCAGATATTGTTTTGTTTGAAGCTCCTGACGCTTATCAAGTTTCTTTTAGACAACCTACNGGTAGTAGATTTGGAGCTGATGCTATATATCAAGGANAGAANAGAGTTTATGGAGCAAGAATACCCTATTATATTCAGATAAAAAAAGAANATANTTCAAAAAATATAGACTCTTCAATAGAAAATAAAAATGAAGAAGAAGAAGAAAATATTGATGTAGATGATAAAAAAACTGAAGGCAAACATAAAGATTCTATTTATTTAAATATTTATGANGGGGATCGATTGATTNGAAGTTTAAAGAAAAAAACACCNGACAGTACAGGTATTTATTATTGGCGTTGGTCTATGAATGAAGCTGGANTCGATCGGCCTTCACGTGAAATAAAAAAACGTNAAAATGAACCAAGAGGTATTTCNGTNAAACCAGGAACCTATCGCTTGGTATTAAATTNCTTGNACCACACCACATCAAGTACTATTCAAATTANGAGCGATCCTAGAGTTGAAGTTTCGNAAAATACAATTAATGATATCTATCAAAAAGGCAAAGAATTAGAAGAATTAACACAAACTACTGCTAATGCAGTAAAACAATTAGCAGAAAGTAAAAGNATTGCTGAAAAATATAAAACTGATTTAGCTGAAAAAGATAAAGTTTTATACCTAGAAGAAATAAAAACAAGTAAAAATATTATCAAAAGAATTGATTCTATAATAGATAAGTTTATTGGTAAGGAAGATAAGCGACAAGGAATAACGAATAGTTCCTATGTAACTATTGCGGACAGAATAAGTACTGCAAGTTGGTATTCTAGTAGCAGNCCATATGGGATTACAGAAACTGAAATAATTTTAATTCAGCAAGTAAAAGATAAATTAGAAGTAGTTTTAAAAGAAACNAATTTATTTTTTGAAAAAGATTGGGANAATTATAAAATGGAAATGAACCAANTAAATTTATCCCCATTTAAAAAGACTCAANCCTATTTCATAAAAGAAAACTAATTACATTTGAGGAAAATAAAAAATAAGTATGAAAAAAGAAATTTATTCAACAATAAGTAAATTTTATCCCTTCAAATCTTTAGATAGTTTTGCATTAACCTATCACTCNATTAATGATTTTAATCATAATTTTACTCCAGAACTTTATCAGTTANAGTTGGATTCGTTTTTCGAACAAATACGCTTTTTAAAAAATCAANATATTAAAAGTACAGATCATATTGAAGATTTATTTAATCCAACTCGTAAATGTATTTTAACTTTTGATGATGGATTTAGTGAATTATTTGAAATTTGNTTGGAACAATTAGAACACTATAATTTTCATTCTCATATTTTTGTATGTCCCAAATTTATTAAATCCAATAAAAAAGAATATTTAAGTAATTCACAAATTACAGAGATGATTAAAAGTAAAAAAATTACTTTNGGATCTCATAGTTTTTCACATTTAAATTTNCGGAAATTAAATATTAAAGATTTAGAATATGAAATTGAATATAGTAAAAAATGGTTAGANGATAAATTTTCTATTCCTATTAATAATTTTTGTTATCCTTTCGGTCAATANAATCGAAAGGTTGTAGATGTTGTTAAATCTAAAAAATACAATCATGCTTTCACAACTCAATTTGGAACTATTTCTAAAAANACAGACCCCTTTGAAATTCCAAGAATTGATATTTGGAATAAAGATAGTATTAGTGATTTTAATTTNAAAATTGAAGGAAAGTACAATTGGCATAACAATATTCATTTTTTAAAAAAATTAATTAATTAANTNAATGACGTCATTTTNNAATAAACTNATNTTNTGATACAATTAATACAATCNATAAAAAATTAATTACCTTTAAANCAATATAAAAATATAATTATGAAAAAAATAATATTTCCTTTAATAGCAATAGTCTTTATAACATTTATTTCTTGTAACGAAAAAAATAAAAATTCACCAACAANGGNTGAAAAAACAGAGGAAGTTAGNACTTCTTCTATCTCTCAAGAAAAAAAAGAAATTATAGTACAATTAGAACCAAAAAGTGGAAGTAAGGCTGTTGGAAAACTAATTTTTAAAGAAGTAGATGGGGTGGTTAGTTTAGCAGCNAAATTTCAGGGGTTAACACCTGGTATGCACGCNATACACATNCATGAAAAAGCAGATTGCTCCTCTGTAGATGGAAAATCTGCCGGAGGTCACTGGAACCCTACATTTAAAAANCATGGTAAATGGGGAAATGAAGNCGGATACCACAAGGGAGATATCGGNAATTTTAATGTTATAGATAATGGTTATGGAAATATAGCTATGGAAACAACTGAATGGTGNATTGGTTGTGAAGATGACACCAAAAATATTGTAGGTAAAGCAATTATTGTACATCAAGGANCTGATGATTTCACATCTCAACCTTCAGGTGCTGCTGGGNCAAGAATTATTTGTGGTGGAATNATTCTTTAAACAAAATAACAAAACCGCAAAANTTTAGCGGTTTTTTTTATTTNCAAGTTTNAATTTAAAATNGTCAATATTAAAAATTAAATTCAAAAAAATATTTTGAGACNAAAATNAATAAATTTAAANTTATTCTANAGTNAATGGAGCTTCCAGATATGGAAATGACAATGTAAAATCTCTATCACCAAGACCGACANCATCTGTGGTTANCTGTGGTGTGTCNTTATTTCCATCAAACCGTGTTCCATCTCCTCCNCC
This sequence comes from Flavobacteriaceae bacterium, assembly GCA_002713705.1. Classification (GTDB taxonomy): domain Bacteria; phylum Bacteroidota; class Bacteroidia; order Flavobacteriales; family Flavobacteriaceae; genus Marifrigoribacter. The sequence goes on along the minus strand of PAUJ01000006.1, from coordinate 103,067 downwards.
AAACATTAATTTGAGNGTAAAATCCATAACATCATCAGATAAATTCCTTCCAGTAAAAACTAAATTATTAGTTGNATTATAATAAGTTGTTGGTCCATCTGGCGCTACTTGTAATGCGTCATAATTAGACATAATAGTCGTAAATNTNTCAGCATTCCAATTNAGAATATTNTTTTCATAGTTTAAGTCATCNGTTGGGATATCTAATGATATAGCATAAATATCATAATANTTTTCTATTACTTCTTGAAAATCTTNTTGAAATATAATTCTATTNGCGACTTCAGATACATTAAAATTATTTTTTGAAAGATCTGTAATTCCAAATANGATATTTACTCCTGGTCTACCTGCAATATCTTCTTGTACAAAATTACCATCAAAATTTAATTGNTTGTCCTGACAAGGTAGACATNAAGAACCACCACAATCTATTCCATCTTCATCTCCATTTTGAATCCCATCATCACAAGATATTANTTCAATTACATTTCCATTATCATCATCATCTTTACATTGNATNAATATTAATGTGATAANTATAAAAACAAAAAATACATTTGATTTATAAGATTTAATTTTATANTTTTTCATNTGNTATTCTTTTCTTTTTGAAGAAACCCATACGTTATANGCTGGCGGTAATCCACTAATTGCNCCTTGAGATTCTAAAATNTGTGGTGGTGCGTTTCCTAATAATGTGTTTGGTACTTCAACTACAATTGCCAATGTATTTAAATCTAAAAAAAAATCAGTNGATTCTTCTGGNGGATAAAATCCTGCTGGAGCTGCATCTCCGTTTGNAATGTCAATAAATCGNTTAAAATCAAAGTAAGAAGGTTCTCTTCTTGGCCCAGCAAAAAAACTCATTCCGTCTTCGTTAGTAATAAAAGTTTCTTGAGTTGAAGAAATCTGCACTAAATGAGAAGCAGCTGATGTTAAAACACCGCTTTCTAGTCCAGTTTGATTTGGTATTGCAGGTCCGAAAAAATAAATACTATCTCCTCTTTTTATGGCTTGTATAACTAAATCTTCCACAAAATCACCGGTATTATCTATATTAAANTCTATGAGTACATCTTCATCAAAAACAGCATTTTCGGTTANNCCACCGGGAGATAATATTCCCTGTATNGTAGCTACAAANACCGTATTGTCGGGATTATCACCTTCAAAAGCATAGAAATCAGCTATATCCGAACTGGTACCNGTTACATTTGTTGCATCTACATGGTCCAGGGACATAAAGGTTAATGATAGTAACAATAAGCTAAACNCACCAATCACNGTAAATAATTTTCTTTTTTTCATGGTTCCTTAATAATTATTTAAATTTACAACAATAAAATTTCCAACTTCTNTATTTTATTTTAATTAGAATTTAAAAAACAAAATTAATAAAATTAGTTTAGATGAANCCATCTGCGTCAGCTTGGATTCAAAATTTTTAACAATTGNAAATAAACAAGATATTAAAAAAAACAAAAACTAGTGATTTTCATAGGTAACTTCAACCGAAGTAATAACAANTAAACCCTTGAATAAATTTNATATAACAATCGTTNAATNTACTAAAATCANTNTTTTTCAGAGCTTAATTTCATATTNTTTAAAAAACNAACACAATANAATTATCAACGTTACAATTCCTGGTATTATTGTATTTTATAAATTAATTAGACAAAGTAAATCCANTTTTTTTATAAATTTTCTAACTCAAAATCACCTACAAATAATGTAGACCANATTTTACCATCAACCCTAAAANTAACTATTTCANTTNTAACAATATNTTTTACTTAAAATTGTTTTATTTTTGTNANTAAGGTNTTATTTNAATNATTCCATCTATGAAATGAAATTATTCAAACTATTTTTATTTTTATTTATAACATTAATTTTAACTTCTTGCNCAANTGATGACAAAGGAAATGAAGGTTATAGNGATGTCTATAATTTACCTCTAATCCCNTATNACTATAGCAATCCTAATTTTCCNAATACGTTTACACCTTATGTATTTAGTTTTGACAACACTCCTTCAAATAATACAATAACTAACGATATTGTTACCCTTGGAAGNGTATTGTTTTATGATAAAAATATGTCAAGTAATAATACCACATCTTGTGCTAGCTGCCATAAACAAGAATTTGGTTTTTCAGACAATGCATCAAAAAGTATAGGTTTTAATGGGTCCCAAACTTTCAGAAATACTATGGGATTTGCAAATGTTGGTTTTTATGGAGCAGAAAACTTCTTNTGGGATCATAGAGCAGCTAATTTAGAAGATCAGGTTCTAATTCCTATTCAAGATGAAGTTGAGATGGGAATGACNTTAAATGAATTGGTTGAAAAAATTGGAGCTTTAGCNTATTACAATCCACTATTTAAAAATGCCTTTGGAAGCACACAAGTAACTAACGATAAAATTTCAAAAGCATTATCACAATTTATAAGGTCTATTTATTCCTATAACTCCAAATACGATGAAGGGATTGAAATCACAAATGATATATTTGTNTATTTTCCAAATTTTACTGCTGAGGAAAATTTAGGTAAAGATATTTTCAATGGTAAANTAACTCCTAATGCAATTGGTACGTGTATCACCTGTCATTTACCAAATAATGTACCCTTACATTTTAATCAGCCTATACCAGATAATGCAAATCAGGTAATATTTAGTGGCGCAGAACCCGATAATATTGGTTTAGATATCGATTTAAATGTGGAAGATAATGGAGTTGGTGAATTAGTAGGTATTACATCTCTTTATGGTCATTTNAAAACACCTTCACTAAGAAACATAGCACTCACCGGACCCTATATGCATGACGGAAGGTTATCGACATTAGAAGAAGTTGTAGAACATTATAGTACTAAAGTTTTAGACCATCCTTATNTATCTGCACATATGAAAAATGGAGCAGGTGAACCTAGACATCTNAATTTAAGTCCTGAAGAATCTGCAGGNCTAGTAGCGTTTTTAAAAACACTAACTGATTATGATTTAATTAGTGATGAGAAATTTTCAAATCCGTTTATAGAATAGTATTAAGAATNTTTTTTGTTTATCTCTTTTAGAAAAAAATCAAAAAATTAATTAATAATAATTTTTAAATTAACTACTTGANCTTCTTTTACTTCAAAAATTGATTCTTCCCATTTAGGGGGNCCCATTTTTACTTTAGGATTGTTGGAAGTCCCCGTATCTTCTTTAGGTATCATACCCATAATTAAGTCTAATTTTTCATTATCATTTTCATCATGATATACTGATACTGCATAAATACCATCTGGAATATCTGTAAATGTTGCTGTTGCTTTATTATTATTNATTTCTGAAAATCGTTTCCAATTAGCTTCTCTTAAAAAAGTTTCTTCTTCATTAAACAATCCTATATTAGCTTTTCCTTTATTGGATTCAAAACCAGACATTTCAATATTAATCGTGTTTTGAGCTTGTAATAAAAATCCTGTTAAAAAAAAAAGTGAAANAACTTANAATTNTTTTCATAATATNATAATTTAAGGNACAAATATCGGTTATATAAAGCTACCTAAAAAATGATCGTTAACNAATTGTAATATTTGTTATATTTTTAATATTAAACAATCCTTTTGAACATCTTAATATCGTTTAGTCATTTAGAACTTTATTTATTTTCTTTGTAACAAAATTGAGGCTACTACTACTAATCTCTTAATTAACTNNCTATCATTGAATAAAGAACTCGAACATAGTTTTGTAAAACAACTTGAAGAGNATCAAAATATNGNGCATAAAATATGTCGCTTATATACCAATGATCAAGATTCACATAATGATTTGTTTCAAGAAATCACTATNCAATTATGGCGTGCTTTTCCAAAATTTAGNGGAGATTCAAAATTTAGCACTTGGATGTATCGTGTTGCCTTAAATACAGCAATTACACTTTACAGAAAGTCAAAAAGACAAATTAACACNCAAGATTTTGAATCAATCAGTTTTAAAATTAAAACTGAAGATTATGACGACACCATTGAACAGCAGCTAAATCTAATGTNTAGCGCTATTAAAAAATTAAATGATATTGATAAAGCACTAGTTTTTNTATATTTAGAAGACAAATCGTATCGGGAAATATCAGAAACATTAGGTATTACAGAAGTTAATGCTAGAGTAAAAATGAATAGAGCTAAAGAAAAATTACGTAAAATATTAAATCCGTAAGCATCATGGATCAGTTAGATAAATTAAAAAAAGAATGGCAAAATAGAGAGCAAGANCTACCCAAGTTAAGCTATAATTCTATTTATAACATGTTATTGAAAAAATCATCTTCCATTGTGAAGTGGATTTTTATTATTAGTATCATAGAATTATTATTTTGGATTGGTTTAAATNTTGTTATTCCGGAAGATAATTTGAAACTGATAAATGAAATGGGTATTGGGGANATNATGCACTACAGCAATATTGTTCATTTTATTATTTTTGGTGTTTTTATTTTTTTATTTTATAAAAATCACCAATCCATTAAAGTTACNGATAGNACCAAAATGTTAATGCAAAACATTTTAAANACGAGAAAAACAGTTCGCTATTTTGTATATTATAATGTAGGNATGTTAGCNTCAGGACTTATTATAACTGATATTTATTTTTATTCTAGAAGTCAAAAACTGTANGAAATAATGAATTTTGCAAGTAAAGGAATTCCGGAAAAAGGATTTGCTACTACTTTTATAATTTCACAAATTATAGTAGGAATATTAGTAGTAGGATTGCTTATTGCNTTCTATTGGTTGATCTATGGGATTTTACTTAAAAGATTAAATAATAATTATAAAGAGTTAAANAAAATGGATGATTGATAATTATATCAATACTCCCATTTTCTTTTGTCATTTAATTCTTCTTCTTTTNTAAGCTCTTTTTCTGGTATTACATTTANTAAGGAAGGATGTTGTTCAATAGCAAATTGAAGNTTTTCAACAATTGAATCTATCGTATCATTTTCATAATCAATTNCTAAAGGCTCTTTAATAATAAAAGATTGCANAATTCCTCTCTTTTTTATTCGAAGTCCTTTTTTATCAAATGATCTTCTAAACCCATCAATCACTANAGGGACTACAATTGGCTTATNTTTTTTTATTATATGGGCTGTACCCCTTCTTATAGGCTTCCAAGGCTTTGTTGTACCTTGAGGAAAAGTAATTAACCATCCATCATCTAATGCTTTAGATATACTGCTAACATCACTCATTTTAACTTGTCTATTNACTTCTTTACCTTCNGCTCTCCAAGTCCTTTCAATACTTACCGATCCNGCATAAGCCATTATTTTTGGTAANAAACCAGATTTCATAGTTTCTTTTGCAGCAACAAAATAAATATTTAATTTAGGCCTCCACAAATANCCTACATTCTTTATACTATCAGTCCTACCACTTAAGCTTGCATTAAAAACGTGGAACATAGCAACTACATCTGCAAAATAGGTTTGGTGATTGGAAACAAAAAGAACATTGGTTTCCGGTAGGTTTTTTATNACTTCACTTCCTTCGATTTTTAATTCATTAAAACCTTTAAAACGNCTATGAGATAGGGCTCCTAAAACTCTAATAATCCAAAGTTTAATGAATAATAAATGTCCGAAAGGATTTTTTTTAAATAGTCCCATATCTGATATTATTTCTTTAATGTAACTCGCTTGTAAAGTTTATAAAAAGAGTNANGATAGNCTGCGAATATACAAAATTACNGCTCTTAGAGAAGTTCTTTTAGCATTTCTCTTACTTCACTGAGCATCATAGCTGTGGCACCCCAAACTAAATAATCATTTAAAAGAAAAGCTGGCACTTTAATATTTTTCGCATAAGAAGTTGTTAAATTTTGATGTATTTTAACAGTATCATCCATAAAATGAATCAAAGGAACTTCAATAAGAGTTTCTACTTCTTCTTCTTGCAAAATAAAGTTAGGAGTATTTTTAGTAATCCCTAAATAGGGCTGAACAAAAAAATTACTAGGTGGAATATAAACTTCAGTAAGTTTTTTTAATACAGAGACCGTGTTTCTTAATACTCCTATCTCTTCTTCCGTTTCTCGCAATGCTGTTTCTTTAAGTGAGGTATCCTCATTTTCGTATTTACCGCCAGGAAATCCTATTTGAGCAGAATGAACTCCTTTATAGGTCTTTCTGAGTATCAAGGCTAACGTTGTTTGCTTGACTTCGGATGGGTAAAACAATACCAAAACACCAGCTTTACGAACTGTTGCTTTTTCAATGGCAATTTTTTTCAGTACCGCCAAACGTTCCATTGGAGCCATTTTAAACTGAGCTACTTCACCTGGTAGTTTCAATTTTGTTATTTTTACAATCTTATTTTCGAATTCTTGAAATTTCATTTATGAAAAAAATATTGCTAATTACTTTATTATTTGCCCTATTTATCAGTTGTGAAGATACTAAAAATAGCAAAACTAACTCTCTTGAAAATAGTTTTGAAAAACAAATAGATGCAATTGAAGTATCTAAAATAGTAAAATCAAAACCAATAAAGTCAAAAATTAAACTAACCGAAGCAAACGCAGTTTCCTTTTTAACAGCTTACGGAAAAGAAAACCTTGAAAATAAAGTAAGAGTTATAAGTCCTTATGGAATTATTGACATTGAATTGTTTAAGGATACTCCCTTACATAGAGCAAATTTTATTTATTTGGTAAAACAAAAGTATTTTGATAATACCTTTTTACATCGAGTCGTTCCTAATTTTATTATACAAGCAGGAAGTAGTGATTTAAAATCTACGTTTAAGAAAAGAGCAGTTATAGGAAATGACTATCGGATACCTTATGAAAAAGGCAATGGGAGAACTCATAGTTATGGAACAGTTTCTGGTGCAAAAGAATATCGAGAAAACCCCGATAAAAAAACATCTCCTTTTGAATTCTTCATCTATTTAGGCCCTAAAACAAGTAATACACATCTCAATGGAAATTACACTATTTATGGTAAAGTTATAAAAGGTATGGATGTAGTAGAAAGGCTATCGAAATTACCCTCAGATGATGAAGATTGGCCATTGAACAATATTTATATTAAAGCAGAAATAATAAATTAATCTTTTTCATTATAAATTAGATTTTTAATAATACATTACTAATTTTTATATAAGATTTATTGATAATACTCTTATATTTGATACAAATAACTTATAATGACTATTACACAATTAAAATATGTTTTAGCGGTAGCAGAACATCAAAACTTCACAAAAGCAGCAGCACATGTTTTTGTTACACAACCTACGCTAAGTATGCAAATTCAAAAATTAGAAGAAGAGTTAAGTATTNTAATTTTCGATAGAAGTNNNAAGCCAATTGAATTAACAGAAGTTGGTGANAAAATTGTGAATCAAGCAAGAAATATAGTTAATGAATCAGAGCGAATGCAAGATGTAGTAGATCAAGAAAAAGGATTTATTGGAGGGGATTTNAGATTGGGAATAATTCCTACNGTTATGCCTACGCTATTGCCTATGTTTTTGAAAAGTTTTATAANAAAATANCCTAAAGTTCATTTAAAGATAGANGAACTAACAACAGCTGAGATCATTATAAAATTAAATGANGGTCANTTGGATGCTGCAATAGCGGCGACTCCTNTAGTCCAGGAAAAAATAAAAGAACGGGTGCTTTATTTTGAACCTTTTGTAGGTTATGTTCCAATAAATCATCGTCTTAGCTCTAAAAAATATTTAGATCGTTCCGATTTAGATATAAATGACATTCTCCTATTAGAGGACGGACANTGTTTTAGAGATGGNGTTATTAATATATGTAAATCTTTAAAACACAATTCAGCAACAGATTCGTTTCANGTAGAAAGTGGAAGTTTTGAAACTTTAATTAAATTATCTAATGAAGGCTTCGGTATGACNCTTCTCCCCTATCTANATACCTTAGACATTCCAAAAGNAGAACAAAAAAAAATATTTNCGTTATTTTAATGAACCATCACCAGCTAGAGAAGTAAGTTTGTTATATAGAAAGAGTGAGTTNAAAATGCAAATTATTGATTCTCTTTACNATATTATNGCNNGTNTTATNAGAGGTGCAATTNCTTTTCAAAATGTTAAAATAATCAGTCCTCTCANATAAAAAAAACAACATTTCNATTGAGCTATTTTTTAGGCATTTAAATATATTAAACATTTATTTAATTGNGGTTTCTGTTCTAGTAAACNATTNACCCAAATTTTTAACTCCTCTATTTCATGAGGAAGTAAGCGGGTTAATGCTTTTTTTAACTCGATACAGAAAAGACTAACATCGAAACTTACTTTATTAAGTATAGCCTTTGTATAATCATACATTGCTCTGGACATTGTTAGGGTATTGGATTAAGTATTTTTAAACTATAGGCAGATTTTTATTAATTTNAGTCTAAAGATAACTAAAAAATGTATTGCATTTATGTATGTTAATAACTTTAGTTTTTGTTAAATCTTATATTTATTGATATAATAAAAAATTAAAACTNAGTATTNATGTGATNTATGACTTCACTTTCACAGTCCATTCAAATTCAAAAATTGAAACTAAAGTTCCATTTTCATTTACTCCTTCTGATTTCATCCAACAGGTTTTTCCGATNCCACTTGTTATCGCATCCTTGATTGTTTGTTTTATCAATTCACCATCATTACAAGTAAANGTGATACGACCTGTTGCTTTCTTAAAAAAAGTAGCTCTATTATTAACAACTAACATAGAAATCTTTTGGTTTGAATCTTCAATACAACTCATTACCATTGCACCTGTACTTAACTCTGCAGCCATACCTTGCACTGCCCAAAATAAAGATTTAAATGGATTTTGATTGATCCATCGATGCTTCACACCTACAGTACAAATAGTTTCACTTATTGATTTTACACGAATTCCTAACCAATAAACAGAAGGCAATTTAAAAAAAGTGAAAAGAGTAATTTTTTTTGGTGTTATTGGCATNTCTATAATTTAAAGCGAATATATTAAAAAACAAAAGACTCNTAATCNTATATTTTTTATTTTTTAAAGATAAANAAATATTGATTAAACTTTTTTATTAAAAACTCAATATACTTATTATCAATTATTTGAATTATTACTTATGTTAACATTATATTAATTTTAGTACTATGNTTAACAAAGTACTATATAATACGTATATTTGTAAANTAAATTAATAGTCAGTAAAATTAATCTACCAAAAAAATAATTAAAAAATGAACGCCTTAATAAATTTAGTTTTAGTGATTGTTTTAAATTTCATTTCAAATGTAACCAGTAATCCATTGCTAACTCAATATAAATTTAATCATGTTGTAAAAGAAAATAAAAATCAAATTTATCAACTAGAAGACCTTAGACCACATTATTTAATCACTAAAGAAGAAGTGAATAAATTTAGTAATTATCAATTAANAAGAAACACATAAACGAGTGTGTTTAAATTTTTTACATTCAAGANAGTTACTAATNCTGGATAGCATACTTGTTTTGAGTTTGTCAAAATATGACCATTAAAAAATAATATATAAACACAAATGAAAATTGAAAATACAAAAGCGCAAATGCGAAAAGGTGTCTTAGAGTATTGTATCTTATCTATATTAAGAGGTGGAGAAGCTTATACCTCAGATATACTAGAGACCTTGAAAGATGCAAAAATGCTAGTAGTAGAAGGAACAATTTACCCTTTACTAACACGCCTTAAAAACGCAGGTTTGCTAGCTTATCGCTGGGAAGAATCTACCAGTGGACCTCCAAGAAAGTATTATGCACTTACCGAAAATGGTAAATTATTTTTAACAGGATTAAATGCTACCTGGAGTGAATTACAACAAGCAGTAAAAAAAGTAACACGAGAAAAATCAAAGAAATGAACAAGACAGTAAATTTAAATTTAGCAGGTACATTTTTTCATATAGATGAAGATGCTTTTGGGAAGCTTAGTAGATACCTCGACGCTATACGTCGTTCTTTTTTAGATCTAAATGGACAAGACGAAATAATAAAAGACATTGAAGCGCGAATTTCTGAACTATTTTCTGAAAAAATAGAAGATATATCTCAAGTAATTACCATGAAGAAATTGGATGAAGTAATTGCAGTAATGGGACAACCTGAAGACTATATGATAGATGAAGAAATTTTTGATGATCCTTCACCAGATCAAAAAAGTAAAGCTTTAAAAAAACAATTATTTAGAGATACTGATGATAAATTTATAGCGGGAGTCTCTTCTGGTTTAGGGCATTATTTTGATATAGATACAATTTGGATTCGTTTGGCTTGGATCGCTATGATATTATTAGGTTTTGGAGCTCCTGTATTAGTTTACATCGTTTTATGGGTTTTAATTCCTGAAGCTCTTACTACTTCAGAAAAATTAAAAATGATTAGAAAGCCTGTAAATATTTCGAATATCGAAAAAAAAATTAAAGAAGAACTAAAAAATGTTTCTGGTAAAATAAGAGAGGTCGATTATGGTAAATATAATGACAATGCACAAAAAGGAGTAGGCATTTTTTTTAGTACCATCGGTAAGATATTCGCAAGAATATTTAATGTATTTGGTAAATTATTGGGTACAGTATTAATTATTCTATCTCTTTCAATAATTATTTCACTTATAGTTGGCTTATTTACAACGGGGACCTTCGGATTTATATTGGGCGATAATGAAGTTTTTGATTATTTATCAATAGTTTTAGTAGCTAGCTTTCCATTTTGGTTAATAGTACTATTGGTGTTTTTAATTGTTGGAATTCCAGCTTTTGTACTTTTTATTTTAGGCTTAAAATTAATAATAACTAATTTAAAGTCAATAGGAACGACAGCAAAAATTATCCTATTCGTTTTTTGGATATTTTCAATCATTGGTTTGAGTATCCTAGGAGTAAAACAAGCAACAGAGCAAGCATATGACGGTGATTATATAACTGAAAATAGCATCTCAATTAAAAGTACTGATACATTAAAATTAAAGATGTTTAGCAATAATCGGTATGAATATGATGCATCTAGAAGCGGTAGTTTTTATTTAAAATATGATATACATGGTAACAAAATTATTTATTCAAGCAATATTAGACTAATTGTTCGTTCAACAAATGATTCGGTTGCAAAAGTATTCTTAGAATATAAAGCAGAAGGCAGCTCTTTTGACAATGCAAAAAAAAGAGCAGAAGCTATTGATTATCAGTATACTTTTATGAATAACACACTAACTTTAAATAGTTATTTTACAACTGATATTGTCAATAAATACAGAGAACAAGAAGTTAAAGTGGTATTGTATTTACCTATAGGAACCGTTTTATTTGCAGATAATAACACCTATAGTTATCATTCAAACAGTTCGCATTATAAAGATATTTTAAATAATGGAGATGAAGAAAAATATTTACTTATTCAAAAATATAAAACTATTTGTTTGGATTGTCCTAAATCAGATTCAATAAAGTATAAACCTGAAAACGAAATCTTGGAAAATAGAATAAATAAATCCTATGAATGAATTACCAGAAATGTCAATAAAAAAAATATATTAGGAAATATCAGAAAAATGTAAGTAAGTTGCAGCAGCTAAGATCTTATCTTCTGCAACTTAAAAAAGTAGTCTATACAGTGAAAAAGTTAAAAATAGTAGTCATTGATAATTACGATTCATTTACCTATAATTTAGTTCATATTTTAGATGAGTTAGAGCTAGAAGTTACTGTCATTAGAAATAATCATTTTCATCTAGATGATTTAAAAACGTATGACAAAATACTGATTTCCCCTGGACCTGGAGTTCCTTCAGAAGCTGGGCTTACAAAAAAAGTCATAAAAACTTATGCTGCAAAAAAACCTATTCTTGGTATTTGTTTAGGACATCAAGCCATCGCTGAATGTTTTGGTGGAGAACTTAATAATTTAACGGAGGTTTATCATGGGGTTAGTACTAATATTTCAATAAAAGAAGACTATCTTTTTAAAGATTGTCCTAAAACATTCCAAGTAGGAAGGTATCATAGTTGGTCAGTTGCTGAAAATCTTCCTGATGAATTGGAATCAATTGCCACTGATAATTTTCAAATAAATATGGCACTTAAACATAAAATATATGACATAAGAGGTTTACAGTTTCATCCAGAAAGTATTTTAACACCTTTAGGTTTTCAAATTTTAAAAAACTGGGTACAACATTAGCATCTAAGAAATGAAAACTCAAAAAAAATAAGAATTACCATATTGATTTTATAGTTTCATTAAAAACTAAAAATTTTAGAGATACAATAATTAATTCAATGAAAATTAAAGGACAAATAGTAGATATCTACAATAAAACAATTTACAAAGGAGAACTAGTTGTAGAAGGAGGAAAAATAAAGGCGATAATTAAAAAAGATCATCAAGTCACTGATTTTATCATGCCAGGTTTTATTGATGCTCATATTCATATAGAAAGTTCTATGCTCGTACCTTCCGAATTTGCAAAGATTGCTGTTACTCACGGAACTGTTGCTACGGTATCAGACCCTCATGAAATTGCCAATGTACTTGGAATAGAAGGTATTGAATTTATGATTGAAAATGGGAATAAAGTCCCATTTAAATTCAATTTTGGTGCACCATCTTGTGTTCCAGCAACAGCGTTTGAATCTGCAGGAGCTGTGATTGATTCAGAAGGAATTAAAAAATTACTTCAAAAAAAAGAAATTAAGTACCTAGCTGAAATGATGAATTATCCTGGCGTTTTATATGATGATGATGAAGTCAGCAAGAAAATTGCTTGGGCAAAATATTATAACAAACCCGTTGATGGTCATGCTCCAGGACTAAGAGGTGATGATATAACCAAATATATTTCTACAGGTATCAGTACCGATCATGAATGCTTTACTCATGATGAAGGATTAGAAAAACTTCAAAAAGGAATGAAAGTAATTATACGGGAAGGATCTGCTGCTAAAAATTTTGAGGCCTTAATCGATTTGCTTCCTGAACATTTTGAAAACATGATGTTTTGTAGTGATGATAAACATCCTGATGATTTATTAATCAATCACATTAATCAACTCTGCACTAGATCTGTAAAAAAGAAAATTGATCTTTATAAAGTATTACAAGTCGCTTGTATCAACCCTATAAATCACTATAATCTAGATGTAGGAACATTAAAAGTTGGAGATCCAGCTGATTTTATTATTGTTGAAGATTTAGTAAACTTTAAAACATTACAAACTTATATCGATGGAGAATTAGTTTTTTCAAAAGGTATTTCAAAAATTGAGTCTGTTCCATTTAAAATTTTGAATAATTTCAATACTAATAAAAAATCTATTTCCGATTTTAGGGTTGAATCCAATGCCAAACAAATTCGTGTGATTGAAGCTTTGGAAGGAGAATTAGTAACTAATGAACTTATTGAAAATAGTTTGATTGAAGATGGAAATTTAGTTTCTAATATCCATACAGATGTTTTAAAAATGGCGGTTGTAAACCGTTATAAAAATGAAAAACCTGCTATCGCATTTATTAAAAATTTCGGATTGAAAAAAGGAGCAATCGCTTCATCAGTAGGTCATGATTCGCATAATATTATTGCTATTGGATCCACAGATGAAGCTATTTGTAACGCTGTTAATTTATTGATTGAAACCAAAGGTGGAATTTGTGCCCTAAGCAATTCAGAAAAAAAAGTATTACCACTCCCAATAGCTGGTATTATGAGTGATGAAAATGGAAAAACTATTGGAAAAGAGTATGCTTTATTAGATCAGATGGCCAAGGAATTGGGCAGTACTTTAAAAGCACCTTATATGACTCTTTCATTTATGGCATTGTTGGTTATTCCATCCCTAAAGTTAAGTGATAAAGGCTTGTTTAATGTAAGTAAATTTGAATTCACATCCCTAGAGATATAAAATTGTTATTATTATAACAAAGCTCCTAAGTAACGTTCAGAATCTAAGGCTGCCATACAACCCGTTCCGGCTGCAGTAACTGCTTGACGGTACTCTTTATCTTGCACATCACCGCAAGCAAATACTCCTGGCAAATTAGTCTTAGTAGTTTTTCCTTCCGTAATTAAGTAACCTATATCATCCATATCTAATATTCCATTAAATAAGTTGGTATTTGGAGTATGACCAATGGCTATAAAAACACCCGTAACATCGATTATTTCTGTTTTTTTAGTTTGATTATTTATTACTCGAACGCCTTCCACCACACTTTCGCCTAATACTTCATCAATTTCGGTATGATACATTACCGTTATATTTTCTGTTTTATCAACTCGCTTTTGCATTGCTTTTGAAGCTCGCATGTAATCCTTACGAACTAATAAAGTAACTTTCTTACATATATTCGATAAATAAGTTGCTTCTTCGGCAGCAGTATCTCCTGCCCCAACCACGACGACATCTTGCCCTTTGTAAAAGAAACCGTCACAAGTAGCACAAGCCGAAACTCCTCCACCTATTAATCGTTGTTCACTTTCTATTCCTAAATACTTAGCTGATGCACCCGTAGAGATGATAATAGTATCAGCTTCTAGTTCGGTTTTATCATCAACAGTCACTTTATGAATTCCTCCTATGTCTTTACTTAATTCAATAGCGGTAACCATTCCAAAACGTACTTGAGTTCCGAAACGTTCAGCTTGATTTTGTAAATCCATCATCATCGCATTACCATCGGTTCCATCTGGATATCCTGGAAAATTATCAACTTCGGTAGTCGTTGTTAACTGGCCTCCTGGCTGCATTCCAGTATACATGACAGGATGTAAATCTGCTCGAGCTGCATATATCGCAGCTGTATATCCTGCGGGTCCTGAACCTATTATCAAACATTTAATTCTTTCTATTGTATCTGGCATAATATTATTTTTTATTTTCTAAAACCAAAAATACTACTTTCACAAATTATAATGATGAATTTTTATAGAGAAAAGTTATTCATTTATTAACTTATAAAAATAAATTATTTAAAATATAAATTATAAAACTCACAAGAATAATAATAATATGAAAGAAACGTTTTCAGGTAAATTCAAACTAATCAAAAAATGAAGAAATTAATCTTTCTAGTATTAACAATCATAATCGTTTCTTGTAATAGTGATTACGACAAAAATGAATTTAATGTGTCTTGTGAACAGGATTCTGATACACAAACATTAACTCATGATAACGAAATAAGAGAATATATATCATATGTACCAGTCTCATATGATGGTTCGTCTCCGGTTCCTTTAGTTTTTAATTTTCACGGTTTTGGAGGTAAGGCAAGTGACTATATGAACTATGCAGACCTTCGTGCATTGGCGGAATCTGAAATTTTTATATTGGTCTATCCACAAGGAAGTTGTTTAGATGGTTCTTCACATTGGAATTCCTGCCCAACAGGAGATGACAATAAAAGTGACGCTGATGATTTTGGATTTGTTGAAGCTATGATAAATGAAATAGCCGCTCAGTATAACATCAATTTAGAAAGAATTTATGCTGCTGGATACTCCAATGGTGGTATGATGGCATTTGGACTTGCTAATTATAAAAGTGATTTGATTGCTTCGGTTGCAATAATTTCTGGAGCAATGTTAGATTGCACTGGGCCTACAAATCATCCAATACCAGTAATTANNCTTCATGGAACCGCTGATAGTGTCATCCCATATAACGGTAATAATGATTACAATTCAGTACAATCTGTATTGGACTACTGGATTGANTTTAATAATACAATTTCCAATCCTACAATAAGTATAGATAATAGTGGAGCAATAGCAATTGAACACTANCAATATGGTCAAGGAGATAACGGNAGTGCTGTTGAGCATTATAAATATATTGAAGGAAATCANGTTTGGTTTAGCAATACTTATCAAGGTGAAAATACAGCGGAGCTGATTTGGAACTTTATNTCAAAATATGATATTAATGGATTGAGATAATTAACAAATAGCNNAACAATATTTTATATTTAATAGCAATTCCAAAATGCTAAAACAACATAAANNAAGTCTCAAATGACAAATAGTGTAAAAATCTNTTTTTTTNNNGNATTTTTTTAATTTAAAACANACTTAACTTACTNATTTAGTGATTTTTAATTTATANATCACTTTATAATGTTAATATTTGTTTAACTTNTNTTGTTTTATGTTAAACATTCTGTATTTTTACATTCTAATATATACNATGATGGCAAAAAAGAAAAATAGTACCAGTACAGATCTTATTTCATATTATATGGAATATACATTAGAGCATAATGCTGCACCAAAATCTGTTTATATTTTTGCGAAAAAATATAATTTTCAAGAAGAAATATTTTACAAATATTTTGGAAATTTTGATGCTTTAGAGCAAACTATTTTTAAAACATTTTTTGATAATACAANAACACTGNTAGAAAAAAGTGATGATTATAAATCTTATGAATCAAGAAATCAACTATTAAGTTTCTATTACTCCTTTTTTGAATTATTAACTGCAAATAGAAGTTATGTTGTCTATGCACTAGAAGATNANAAAAACAATCTAACAAAATCAAAGTCGTTAAAANGATTAAAACATAGTTTTACAAAATATGTAGAAAGTTTAAANATTCCACTTCTTGAAATAAAACAAGAAACCTTAGATAAAATTCAAAATACTACNCTAAAAGAAACTGCATGGTTACAATTTTCGTTAACCATGAAGTATTGGTTAAAAGATACCTCTCCATCTTTTGAAAAAACAGANGTTTTTATTGAAAAATCTGTGAACACCAGCTTCGATATTTTAAATACTAAACCAATAAAAAGTATTATTGATCTTGGTAAATTTTTATANAAGGACAAAACATTTAATAATTAATGAAAACAATAGATAAAATACCAACATCAAAAATTCAAAGAGCTTCTAAATTGTTTCAAACTGGGGCAAAAGTTGGAGTNAATTATTTAAAGTACTATGGAGATAAAATAATAACTTCTGAGATGGATGCGAAAGTACGTCTTAATCAAAANAATGCAGATGATATTTATGATGGCCTTAAAAATTTAAAAGGAAGTGCATTAAAAGTCGCACAAATGTTAAGTATGGATAAGAGTATTTTACCACAAGCTTATGTTGAAAAGTTTTCATTATCACAATTTTCTGTTCCTCCTCTTTCACCTCCATTAGTTATNAAATCGTTTAAAAAATATTTTGGAAAAAATCCAAATGAAATATTTGATGTTTTTAATTCAACTTCAGTAAATGCNGCAAGCATTGGTCAAGTTCACAAAGCTCAAAAAAATGGCATTCCACTTGCTGTGAAAATACAGTATCCAGGNGTTGCTGAAAGTATATCTTCTGATTTATCATTGGTAAAACCAATAGCGGTCAAAATGTTTAATTTAAAAGGCAAAGATTCAGATAAATACTTCCAGGAAATAGAAGATAAATTAATTGAAGAGACCAATTATATTTTAGAAGTTGAGCAAAGTAAATNCGTTGTAGCGGCTTGTAAACACATCAAAAATTTAGAATTTCCAAAATACTACGAAGANCTTTCTTCCGAACGCATNATCACGATGGATTGGATGGAAGGTGAACATCTTTCGGAATTTACGGCATACAACAAAGACCANGAACTATCTAANAAATTAGGGCAAGCACTNTGGGATTTCTANATGTATCAAATACANCATCTTAGAAAGGTGCATGCGGATCCTCATCCAGGAAATTTTTTAATTTCAAAAAAAGGAACTTTAATTGCCATAGATTTTGGTTGTATGAAAGAAGTTCCCNAAGATTTTTATATCCCATATTTCGAATTAGCNAATAAAGAAAGTATCAATAACAAGATTATTTTTAAAGAAAAAATGTATGAACTTGAAATTCTTCGNAAAGAAGATACTCCTGAAGAAATTAGTTTTTTTACAAAATTATTTCATGAAATGTTGAGTTTATTTACACAACCTTTTCATTCAGATACATTTGATTTTTCAGACCCTATATTTTTTGAAAAAATCGCAACATTAGGTGAGAAATTCAGTAAAGATTCAGAACTTCGTAAAATGAATGGAAATAGGGGTTCTAAGCATTTTATCTATATAAANAGAACCTTTTTTGGATTGTTTAATTTGATGTTCGATTTAAAAACCAAAGATGTTAAAATAAATAATTTCAAATCATACCAATAAAATCAAAANATGAAAACAAAAATATTGGATCACCAAAACACCAACGGTCATAAATTAAATGATTTTACTATTCAAGANATCGGAGACGATCATCTATTNACGGGTCTTGAAACACCTATGAAAGAAAATGCTTTTTCTATTACGGATGAAGAAAAGAAAAAAAAGATAGCTTTTCATTTTCAAGAAATTATGGANATTATGGGACTTGATCTTAATGATGACTCTTTAAANGGAACCCCACAAAGAGTTGCAAAAATGTATATCGATGAAATATTTAGTGGTTTAAACCCTAAAAANAAACCAAAAGTTGCACTTTTTGATAATAAATATCAATACAATCAAATGTTGGTTGAGAAGAATATCACNTTCTATTCTAATTGTGAACANCATTTTGTTCCNATTATGGGAANAGCTCATTTAGCTTATGTTTCTTCAGGGAAAGTAATTGGCTTATCAAAACTTAACAGGATAGTACAGTATTATGCAAAACGGCCACAAGTTCAGGAACGTTTAACCAATCAAATAGCAAGTGAATTAATCGAAGTTTTAGGAACTAAAGATGTTGCAGTTATAATCGATGCCAAACATTTATGTGTATCTTCACGNGGTATTAAGGATGAATCTTCTGCAACCGTAACTTCNTATTATGGAGGTGTCTTTAATACTCCACAAAAAATTACTGAATTACAAAATTATATTAATAATTAANACTTTAGTATATCGCCCAAATTGTAAAAATAAATAATGAAACGATTATTAATACTATCCATCATGCTCTCTTTTTTCAATAAATCTGTATCTCAAACAACTCCCTTANCATCTATTTATGANATTCAAATAAATCAACTAAATGGAGACCCACTAGATTTATCTACTTTTAAAGATAAATATATTTTATTTGTCAATGTAGCTTCACANTGNGGTTTTACAGGACAGTACGAAGATTTGCAAAAACTTTACGAAACTTATAANNAAAAACTAATTATTGTTGGCGTNCCTTGTAACCAGTTTGGANGACAAGAACCTGGAACTTCTCAAGAAATAGAGAGTTTTTGTCAAGCAAATTATGGTGTTTCGTTTGTGATGACTGAAAAAATAGATGTTAAAGGAGAAAACCAACATCCTTTATATCAATGGNTAACTGATGAGGTTAAAAACGGTAAAACGAATACCACTGTAAAGTGGAATTTTCAAAAGTATTTAGTAGGAACTAATGGTGAATATATTGATTATTATTATTCGATTACNAAACCTTTAAGCAGTAAAATAACAAAGCATATAAAATAATTTCTTGTAAATTTGTAAAGANAAAAGCTAANNATTTTNGCAAATNTTANATTAATTTAANAATNAAAAATGAAATTATATAAANTCATCTTTATTTTTTTAGNAATAAATTTCGGGGCTNTAGCANTTGGGAGTTGGCTNATGNATAATGGTCCTATGACAGATTGGTACATNAATTTAAATCAAGCGCCTTGGTCTCCNCCAGGNTGGGTTTTTGGGGCTNCTTGGACGACTATCATGATTTGTTTTTCAATTTATATGGCTTATTTATTTAAGTTTTTTAAAGACNCTAAATTATCAGTGCTGTTTGGAATTCAATTTGTACTCAATGTAATTTGGAATTACATCTTTTTCAATCAACACNTAATAGGTATAGGATTAATANTTATTGTAATTTTAACAATCATCGTTGGTGCTTTTTTAANCANCTATNATAATAAACTGAAAATAAAAAGTTTACTGATAGTGCCTTATNTTTTATGGTTGCTTATAGCAACTTCATTAAACGCTTATATTTATCTTTACAATTAATGGAATTGGACTTNATNAATAATGTTAATGAATTCGATGAAAGTNTTGTNAGGTTNTATAACTTTAATAGAGANGAAGCAATTTTATTTAGAGATTTAATCCAAATTGTTATTATTGAAAATACTACAAGGCTAGATCTTTCTTCAATCCCTTTTATTGAAAANCGAAATTGTAATTTAATTTTAGGGCTTTTTAAAACAGATGAAGGAATTTTAAGTAGTGATNATAAAACTTTTTATTGNGCCTTAACTAAAGAAGCATATATAACTATGATAAGTCTTTTAGATCCTTTTTGTATTAAAGACAGAAAGGGCTATCAATATTTATATGATATTGATAACCCAATAGATTTTTTGTTTTCACCAGCTGGCTCTTGGTAATTANTTANGCTTATACAAGCGATACTTTATTTTNTANATCGTTTTNAAAATCNTCTACTTAATTGGTTTTTATTTAATAAGTATTAGTTTTTATCAATNAATCCNNATNAACATTTTTTAATTTCTCCTATCGTTAGCCCTCCTATTTCTATTGGAAGGTTTTGAAGANTTTCTACTGCTATTATTATTTCTTGAAGAATTTCGGTTTCCAGAATTTCGGTTTCNTCCGCCTCCACCTTGTTTTANAGGCTTGGTTGATGCATTTGGATCTGGCTCAAAACCTTCCACAATCTCTANAGGAATTTTAATCCTTACTAGTTTTTGAATATCTCTTAAAAATTCGGTTTCGTCGGCACTTACAAGAGATAAAGCTTCTCCACTCGCTCCTGCNCTACCNGTTCTACCTATTCTATGTACATAATCTTCAGAAATATTAGGNAATTCAAAATTAATAACGTGAGGTAATAANGGAATATCCAATCCTCTGGCNGCAATATCGGTAGCCACTAAAACTCGAATAGAATTACTTTTAAAACCAGCCAATGCTTTGGTTCGTGCACCTTGTGATTTGTTACCATGAATTGCTGATGCAGAAATCCCAGCTTTTANCATTTTTTCACAAAGACGATTAGCACCATGCTTTGTTCTAGTGAATACTAACACTTGTTTCCAATTACCTTCAGAAATCAATTTTATAATTAATCCGGTTTTTTTATCCTTCGCTACCCGATATACTTTTTGCTCAATAGCATCTACAGTTGTATTTTCAGGTGTTGCTTCAACCATTACGGGATGGTTTAAAAAATCACTTGCTAATTTTTTAATTTCTTTAGAAAAAGTAGCGGAAAACAATAAATTTTGTCTTTTTCTAGGCATTAAATCAATAATTTTTCTGATATCTCTAAGAAACCCCATATCAAGCATACGGTCAGCTTCATCCAATACTAAAATTTCAATATTTGAAAGAGANAACAACCGTTGATTTTGTAAATCTAACAAACGACCTGGTGTTGCTACTAAAATATCCACTCCATTGCGAAGCTTAGCTATTTGTGGCCTTTGATTTACACCTCCAAAAATAACAGTAGAACGAATGTCTAAAAACTCACTATACGATTTTACATTGCTATGTACTTGAGCAGCTAACTCCCTAGTGGGAGTTAACACTAATGCGCGTATAGGCCTTTTTCTTAATGGTTGCCCTTGAGATAATATTTGAAGCATAGGCAGAGTAAAACCTGCTGTTTTTCCAGTTCCAGTCTGAGCAGATGCTAAAATATCTTTTCTTTCTAAAATTAATGGAATTGCTTTTTGTTGAATTGGTGAGGGCGAAGTATAGCCTTGCTTATTAACGGCGTCTAATAAGGCTTTAGATAAGCCTAATGATTTAAATGGCATAAATGAATTTATAGATGACCAAAGATGTANTCATTTTTTATTTTTGTCAAATATACAAGATATTAATCTATTATAAATTTTAAATAAAAAAACAAGAACATTATGTTATCGAGATAATACGTTATCATTCTGAGAATTAAACACCTATTGACCGTCAATTAAAAGAACTAAGCTTCANCCTAAACGTATTTTTATTNAATAAGAACNCTAACAAATGACCAGANGTTTAAATTACAATATTATTTTAGGTAAAAAAGCCTANTTCAGTTACCTTTGTGAAAACNNATCTTATGCTTGTAATTGGAATTGCTGGAGGTACCGGAAGTGGTAAAACCACTGTTGTAAATCAAATTATACAAGAACTTCCAGAAGGTGAGGTTTGTGTNATTTCACAAGATTCTTATTATAAAGACACCAGTCATTTACTNTTTGACGAACGTACTAAAATTAATTTTGATCATCCAAAAGCAATTGATTTTGACTTATTAGTAGCTCACTTAAAGGAATTAAAAAAGGGGAATGCTATCGATCAGCCNATATACTCTTTTGTTGAACATAATCGCACTAAGGAAACCATTACCATGTACCCTAAAAAAGTAATTATCGTTGAAGGTATTTTAATCCTCACTCACACCGATATCCGAAAACTTTTTGATGTAAAATTATATGTCCATGCAGATAGTGACGAGCGATTGATNAGACGATTACGAAGAGATATGTCTGAACGTGGTAGAGATTTAGACGAAGTAATAAATAGNTATCAAAATACNCTAAAACCGATGCANCAACAGTTTATAGAACCTACTAAGGAATTTGCAGATATCATTATCCCNAACAATAGNTACAATACAGTTGCAGTAAATTTNTTAAGAAAAATCATCAATCAAAGATTAATCGAAAATTGAAAAAACATACCGAAATAAAAAAGAAAAAATGGATCCGAATTTTAGGTAATAAATATTTACTAATTCTTATTCTTTTTTTTGTGTGGATGTTTTTTTTTGACACCAATTCTTTTTTTATACATCAAGAATTAAATGATGACATTAAGAAACTTGAAAACAACAAAAAAGTATATCAAGAGGAAATTAAAAATGATAAAGTATTTATTGAAAAAATGAAAGATAGCAATGAAATTGAAAAATTTGCAAGAGAAAAATACTATCTAAAAAAAGNCGATGAAGATATTTTTATTATAGAGCACGAAGACAGTATAAAAAACAAAAATAATAAATGATTATTTTGATTTTTCGTTTNTTAANAAGACAAAATATTGTANTAAAAAAAGGTTATCGAAAACGATAACCCCTTAATACTTTATGTCAATTCAACTATTATTGTCTAGTAAAAACTAATATATCTGCTTCCTCACCAGGATCAGGTGATTCATAAACACTTACTTGATCACAAGTATCAAATTCATAATTTAGAGTAATAATATCAATCCCTATAATTGACAAAGTTATTAGTGAATCGTTTGATGTGTAATCAAACGGAGAAATATCACTATTACTTTCATCAAGACTACCTGTTCCATTATCATTAAATACTAATGTAACAATATCAGGACCCGAATCATCATATCATTAGTACTAACCCAAGTTCCTGCAAGAGAAGTATCTAAAACATTACAAGTATTGTCATCATCACTACTACAAGCAATCATTAATACTGTTAATACTAAAAAAAATAATTTTTTCATTTTGTTTATTTTAAAGTTGATTATAATTTTAATCATCAGTTATAGTTAATTTAGATTTGACATTAATTTATAAAAGTTATAAATAGTATAAATTTTACTTTAAATGTTTCTTAAAACAAACATTATAAAAAAGACTTAATATAAAAATATTATGGTAGTTAGTATTATCTTGCCATTGGATAATTAGAAACCATAAATTTTGACGAAATTTATTTTTTTATTTACTAAAAAAACTTAAAATTTAAAATAAACCCAATATTAATAATAGTTTAAAGGATAATAATAATGAGTGATTATTTATTTGATGAATTTAATGAGATTTCCGCAAAAGAATGGATACAAAAAATTCAAGTAGATTTAAACGGAGCTGATTATAACGAAACCCTTATCTGGAAAAACCTGGAAGGAATTGATGTAAAACCATTTTATCATCAAGATGATTTTAAAGTAGAATTTAAGGAAATACCTGGATTTCCTAAGAACTGGAATATTGCTCAATCAATATTTATTGATGATGAAAAAATCGCCAACTATCTCATTTTAGACTCAATTAAAAGAGGTGCTGAAGCAGTTATTTTAACAGCTAATGATGAGTTTAATATTGAGAAAGTCTTTCATAAAATATCATTTAAAAATACCCTTATATATTTTGAGTTAAAATTTTTATCTGAATCATTTATCTTAAATTTAAAACACTTTTTTTCCAGGAAAAAAACAAGTATCTTTTACAATATAGATATTATTGGAAATCTTGCTAAGTCAGGAAACTGGTTTTCTAACTTTAAAGAAGATTATTCCACTTTAGGAAAAATAATAGTACAAAATCCTTCAGAAAACATAATAAGTATCGATGGCACTTTGTTTCAAAATAGTGGCGCTACTATGGTTCAACAATTAGCATATTGTTTATCTCAAGTTAACGAATACTTAAATCATTTTCAAAATAAACAATTTTCAATCACATTTAAACTTAGTTTGGGATCTAATTATTTTTTTGAAATCGCTAAAATTAGAGCGCTTAGAAAATTATATTCATTACTTGCAAGCGAATATAATTTTTCAAAAGAATGCCATATAATAACCTTTCCTTCTAATCGGAATAAAACGATATACGATTATAATATTAATATGCTTCGAACTACTACCGAAAACATGAGTGCAATTATTGGAGGAGCTAACACGGTGTGCAATAACGCTTACGATTCGATTTTTCATAAAAGCAATGAATTTGGTGAAAGAATAGCTAGGAACCAACTTTTAATACTCAAAAAAGAAAGTTATTTTGAATCCTCAAATAACCCTGCTAAAGGATCGTATTATATTGAACATATAACANATCAACTTTCNGAAAAAGCCTTNATTTTATTTAAAAANATAGAAGCTAATGGTGGATTTNTTTCTCAATTAAAAAAAGGCACTATCCAAAAAAAGATTAAAGATAGTGCACTNAAAGAACAGCTTTTNTTTGATAGTGGAGAAATNGAATTATTAGGTACTAATGTACATCAAAACCCAAATGATAAAATGAAAGANAATTTAGAACTCTTTCCCTTTATAAAAAAAAATATAAGGAAAACACTTATTGAACCAGTATTAGAAAGGCGCCTTTCTGAAAAAAATGAACAAGAAAGAATACAGACTGAATAATTTTATATGAAAAAATNTAGCATNNTTTTNGCAATTGCAATANCNATTNTAAGTTGTAAAAAGCCGATTGAATATCAATTTGTAGATAGCCCAGAAACAATTAATTGTAAAGGTATAGATTATGATTTAGCTCATGAAGNCTATTATAGTTTTAGACAAGACATAGCCACTTATGTNAAAGATTTACACATTGGTTATGATTATTTAAATTATAAAGAGAGNCTAGGTTATTATATATATAGAGGAGCACAAGGAAACTTCGATTANAGAGAANTNGCAAGTCCNCANACGATTAAACTATTAAAATTACTCAAAGANAACGCTGATCTATGGGATACCACAAATCCAAAAAGTAATATTAACTACCATTCAGAATTTATAACTTGTTTGGTTCAAAATATTAAAAATAAAGAAGTAAAGAAAACTATGACTTCTTTAATAGAAAGTAATTCGATGAGTCCCTCCATTTTTGCAGAAAATTACAGGTTAAATGTTTTTGATTGCTATGATGANAATCATTTTGGTATGTTNATAGCTTTTGATACGTATTATCAATATTTATACGATGTANATTTTAATAAATAAACATGGACAGAAAAAATTTACAACATCTTAATTTTTTAGATGCAGAAACAGTTCAAAAAAATAAATATAAAAAATTTAAACATCAAAATTTTGTTGCTGGATTTCCTCCTTATCTAAGGGGACCCTACTCAACGATGTATGTTCGAAGACCNTGGACGATTCGACAATACGCTGGCTTTTCTACAGCGGAAGATAGTAATNCTTTTTATAGAAGGAACCTAGAAGCTGGACAAAAGGGGCTTTCTGTAGCTTTTGATCTAGCAACGCATAGAGGATATGATAGTGACCATNAACGAGTGGAAGGAGATGTAGGAAAAGCAGGAGTTGCTATTGATAGTGTTGAAGATATAAAAATATTATTCGATCAGATTCCATTGGATAAAATGAGTGTTTCCATGACTATGAATGGTGCAGTTTTACCAATTATGGCATTTTTCATAGTTGCTGCTGAAGAACAAGGTATTCCTACTAAAGCTCTTTCAGGAACCATACAAAATGATATTTTAAAGGAATTTATGGTNAGAAATACCTATATCTATCCACCGACTCCTTCCATGAGAATTATCAGCGATATTTTTGAGTATTCCTCTAAAAACATGCCGAAATTTAATTCTATTTCTATTTCTGGATACCACATGCAAGAAGCAGGTGCAACTTGCGAAATTGAGTTGGCTTATACCTTAGCTGATGGTTTAGAATATATTAGAACAGGAATCGCTGCAGGNATGGACATTGATAGTTTTGCTCCNAGGCTTTCATTTTTCTGGGCAATTGGAATGGATCATTTTACCGAAATTGCCAAATTGAGAGCAGCTCGATTACTTTGGGCAAAATTGGTCAATAAATTCAATCCAAAAAATNAAAAATCTTTAGCTTTAAGAACGCATTGTCAAACAAGTGGTTGGAGTTTAACAGAACAAGATCCTTTTAATAANGTGGCTAGAACNTGTATTGAAGCTGCTGCTGCTGCATTTGGNGGCACCCAATCTTTACATACCAATGCGCTNGATGAAGCTATTGCTTTACCAACAGATTTTTCAGCTAGAATTGCTAGAAATACNCAAATATACCTTCAAAAAGAAACTCAAATCACCAAAACTGTAGATCCTTGGGCGGGAAGTNAATTTATTGAAAAAAAGACAGAAGAAATAGCTAAAAAAGCTTGGGAATTGATTCAAGAAATAGAGGATTTAGGAGGTATGACAAAAGCAATTGAAGCTGGTATNCCAAAATTACGAATTGAAGAAGCTGCTGCNAGGAAACAGGCACGAATAGATTCCAGTCAGGATATTATTGTTGGAGTAAATAAATACCGTTTAGAAAAAGAAGATCCTCTTCAGATTTTAGATGTAGACAATCAGAAAGTTCGCCTATCTCAAATTGAACGATTAAATAANATTAAATTGACANGAGATTCTGTNAAGGTGAAAAGTNCATTGTTAAAATTAACAAAATCTGCCCAATCAGGTGAAAAAAATTTATTAGATTTAGCAATTAATGCTGCTCGTGAAAGAGCTACCTTAGGAGAAATTAGTGATGCTTTAGAAAAAGTGTATGGAAGACATAAAGCACAAATTAAATCATTTAGTGGCGTGTATAGTAAAGAGATAAAAAATGATCAATCATTTGAAAAAGCAAGAGAACTTGCCAATAAATTTGCAGAATTAGAAGGACGACGGCCTCGCATAATGATTGCAAAAATGGGTCAAGATGGTCATGACAGAGGGGCAAAGGTTATAGCTACTGGTTATGCAGATGTAGGTTTTGATGTAGATATCGGTCCATTATTTCAAACCCCAGAAGAAGCTACTCAACAAGCTATTGAAAACGATGTACACATTATTGGTGTTTCTTCGCTTGCTGCAGGCCATAAAACATTAGTACCAAAAGTAATTGAAGAATTAAAAAAATACGCTCGAGAAGATATTATGGTTATCGTGGGTGGTGTTATACCCTCACAAGATTATCGATTTTTATTTGATGCAGGTGCAGTTGCTGTTTATGGTCCTGGAACAAAAATTAGTGAAGCTGCTATCGATTTACTAGAAATTTTGATTGACTCTGTAGCATAACTGATTGCATATATTATAAAACAAAAAACAAACTCTAATTATGGATTATACCAAAAAAATGCTGCGTGATGACGCTTTAAAAGGAAAGACAATAGTTGTAACCGGAGGCGGAAGCGGTCTTGGAAAGGCGATGACTGCCTATTTCTTAGAATTGGGAGCAAATTTGGTAATTACTTCTAGAAATATAGAAAAACTTCAAGCTGTAAAAACAGAATTAGAATCACAAACAGGGGGAAAAGTACTTGCCGTTCAATGTGATGTTCGAAATTATGACGAAGTTGAAGCTATGCTAAATGCTTCTGTTGAAGCTTTTGGCAAAGTAGATGTGTTGCTTAACAATGCTGCGGGTAATTTTATATCTCCAACGGAACGTTTATCTGCTAATGCTTTTGATACGATTATTGATATTGTTTTAAAAGGAACTAAAAACTGCACTTTAGCTTTTGGAAAATATTGGATAAAAAATAAAGAAACTGAAAAAGTGGTTTTAAATATAGTAACAACTTATGCCTGGACAGGCTCAGCTTATGTAGTGCCTA
This sequence comes from Flavobacteriaceae bacterium, assembly GCA_002713705.1. GTDB lineage: Bacteria > Bacteroidota > Bacteroidia > Flavobacteriales > Flavobacteriaceae > Marifrigoribacter. Next base: position 74,711 of record PAUJ01000006.1, on the reverse strand, counting down.
GTGCTACTGCAAAAGCAGGAGTACTAGCAATGACTCGTTCATTAGCAGTAGAGTGGGCAAAATATGGAATGCGTTTTAATGCAATTGCTCCGGGTCCTTTTCCTACTAAAGGAGCTTGGGATCGATTATTACCTGGTGATTTAAAAGAAAAATTTGATTTAGCAAAAAAAGTTCCACTAAAAAGAGTTGGAAAACACCAAGAATTGGCAAATTTAGCAGCTTATTTGGTCTCTGATTTTTCTTCATATGTAAATGGTGAAGTTATCACTATAGATGGAGGAGAATGGCTAAAAGGAGCTGGACAGATGAATTTGTTAGAAGAAGTTCCGAAAGAAATGTGGGATATGTTAGAAATGATGATACGGGCAAAAAAGAACGATTAAATTCTATTTTGGTAGTATAAAAAAATATTAAAAAAGAGTAATCATATTCCTTTCATTTACTCTTAGTTAAGTTTAATTTATTAATATATATATTTGAATTGTTCTAATTCAACACTTTATTATATTGTTCATTACCTGTTAACAAAATTCCCTTTAAAACCGGCTAATTAGTCGTATTTTTAAATTTAAAATTTGCTCAAAATATATGGGAAAAATAATAGCTATTGCAAACCAAAAGGGAGGTGTTGGGAAAACGACTACTACTATCAATCTTGCAGCTTCTTTAGGAGTTCTTGAAAAAAAGGTATTATTAATTGATGCAGATCCCCAGGCAAACGCTTCTTCTGGACTTGGAATTGATGTTGAAAGTGTTAAAAATGGCACTTATCGATTATTAGAACATTCCATTACTGCACGAGAAGCAATTTTGGCTACCAAATCACCCAATGTTGATATCATACCCGCACATATTGATTTAGTTGCAATAGAAATTGAATTAGTAGATAAAGAGGAAAGAGAGTACATGCTCAAAAAAGCAATAAATTCTTTAAAAAAATCATATGATTATATACTCATAGATTGTGCACCTTCTTTAGGTCTATTAACACTAAATGCATTAACGGCTTCAGATTCTGTAATTATCCCAATACAATGTGAGTACTTTGCACTTGAAGGTTTGGGTAAGTTATTAAATACGATAAAGAGCATTCAAAAAATACACAATCCTTCCTTGGATATTGAAGGTTTATTATTAACTATGTACGATTCAAGACTTCGTCTTTCCAATCAAGTAGTTGAAGAAGTAAAAAAACACTTTGATAAAATGGTTTTTAAAACAATCATTCAACGTAACGTTCGTTTAGGAGAAGCACCCAGCTATGGCGAAAGCATTATTAGTTACGATGCAGGAAGTAAAGGTGCAAATAATTATTTAAGTTTGGCACAAGAATTAATGGAAAAAAACCAAATTGATTAAATGGCAAAAGCAACTAAAAAACAAGTTCTTGGAAGAGGGTTGTCTGCATTATTAAAAGATCCTAGTAACGATATAAAATCAGTTGATGATAAAAATGCGGATCAAGTTGTTGGGAGTATTGTAGCCTTAGAATTACATACTATTGAAATGAACCCTTTTCAACCTAGGTCAAGCTTTAATGAAGAATCACTTCGAGAATTAGCGTCTTCCATTAAAGAATTAGGCGTCATTCAACCCATTACAGTAAGAAAAATAGGATTTAATAAATTTCAACTAGTTAGTGGCGAAAGAAGATATCGTGCCTCAAAACTAATTGGAAAAGAAAGTATCCCCGCTTTTATTAGAATTGCAAATGATCAAGAATCATTGGAAATGGCCTTGGTTGAGAATATTCAACGTCAAGATTTAGATCCCATAGAAATTGCTCTTTCTTATCAACGTTTAATAGAAGAGATTAAAGTTACTCAAGAACAATTAAGTGATCGTGTAGGTAAAAACCGCTCTACCATTGCAAATTATTTACGCCTATTAAAACTAGATCCAATTATTCAAACGGGCATGCGAGATGGTTTTATTGCGATGGGTCACGGAAGAGCCATCATTAACATTAGCAACCTTGGTGAACAGCTTGACATCTATGAAAAAGTAATTTCTGAAAATCTTTCAGTTAGAGAAACAGAAGCTTTAGTTAGGAACTTAAAAAATAGTTCTGAAATAAAAAACCCATATAAGAAAGCAACACTTCCCTCCTATTTAAATTCAGCAAAAATAACCTTGTCTGAATATCTAAATAGTGATGTAAACATCAAAAACACAGGTGGAGGAAAAGGAAAATTGTCAATTTCTTTTAAAAATAAAAAAGACTTTCAAAGAATCTTGAATTTGCTTAAAAGTGAAAAATAAACTTTTCTATATCTTTCTTTTATTTTCAGTAACTTCTTTGTTTGCTCAGAAATCAGACACGCTTCTTTTTAAACAGGAAAGTGTATTGATTGTTGAGGATACCCTTATTAAAAATAACGATTACAATCCTTTAGCTCCTGCAAAAGCTGCGTTTTACTCTGCTGTTCTTCCAGGCTTAGGACAAGCCTACACTAAAAAATACTGGAAAATACCTATAATTTATGCAGGGATCGGCATCAGTATTTATTTTTATGTGCAGAATAATAAAGATTATAATAACTTTAGAGATGCTTATAAAAGAAGATTAGCAGGTTTTACAGACGATGAGTATTGGGGAAATGGAACTTCTCCTATCATTTCTTCAGATAGATTGGTTGATGCACAAAAAACCGCAAAAAGAAATAAAGATACCAGTATTGCTGTTGCTGTAGCATTCTATTTATTAAACATTATAGATGCTAATGTAGATGCCCATTTAAGTCAATTTAATGTGAATGATGATTTATCTTTTGAACCTGTTTTTAATATCAATCCAATCAATGCTAGCGCAAATTATAGTTTATCATTAAAATACCGTTTAAAATGAAAATAGCTTTATTAGGTTATGGAAAAATGGGGAAAATAGTTGAAAAACTAGCTATTAAAAAAGGTCATACCATTGTTTCAAGGATAAATCAATACTCTTCAAAAGAAGAAATATTAAAAGCTGATATAGCTATTGAATTTTCAACTCCTCAAGCTGCAGTTTCAAATATTAAATTTTGCTTAGAAAATGACATCCCAATTGTGTCTGGAACTACAGGTTGGCTAGTTCATTACGATAAAATGATAAAGTTATGTGAAAATCGTAACGGAAGTTTTATCTATGCGTCTAATTTCAGTATTGGTGTCAATCTNTTTTTTTATATAAATGAATATGTTTCAAACCTAATAGAACCNTGGAAAGATTATCAAGTTTCTATAGAAGAGGTTCATCACAATCAAAAACTAGATATCCCTAGTGGTACCGCAGTTACTTTAGCAGAAGGAATTATAAGGAATTCAGATAAAAAAAACTGGNAATTAAATGGAACAGATGCGGAGAATATTAACATTACTGCCAAACGAATAAATGATATTAAGGGTACCCATATTATNAATTATAATTCAAATATTGACACTATTTCAATTAAACACGAAGCGCACTCTAGAGATGGTTTTGCNTTAGGAGCAATACTTGCGGCAGAATGGCTTGCAGATAAAAAAGGNATATTTACCATGAAAGATGTTTTACAAATAAAATAACGAATACCATACTAAAATGACAACATTTACTACTTTATTAATTTTCATACTATTAGTNCAAGTGATCCACTTTTTAGGAACTTGGAAACTTTATATAAANGCTGGAAGAAAAGCTTGGGAAGCTGCAATACCTATTTATAATGCAATTGTATTAATGAAAATAATAAACCGTNCACCTTGGTGGACTTTATTACTTTTTATTCCAATTGNTAACCTCATCATGTTTCCTGTAATTTGGGTAGAAACCCTAAGAAGTTTTGGAAGAAATAGCAATANAGACACCTTTTTAGNAGTNTGTACTTTTGGATTNTATATTTATTATATNAATTANACTCAAGATGTAACCTATATAAGTGATAGAAGCTTAAAACCTAGAACAGCAGCAGGAGAATGGATCAGTTCAATTTTGTTNGCAGTTGTTGCTGCTACCATTGTACATACCTATGNAATGCAGCCTTTTACAATTCCAACTTCATCTTTAGAAAAAACACTATTGGTGGGTGATTTCTTATTTGTGAGTAAATTTCATTATGGTGCAAGAATGCCTATGACTGCAATTTCTTTTCCGATGGTACATGATTCAATTCCTGTTATTGGAACAAAATCATATTTAGACCAACCTCANTTGCCTTATTTTAGACTTCCGGGATTTCAGAAAATAAAAAGAAATGATATTGTAGTTTTTAGTTGGCCTACAGATACTTTAATAGATATAAATAGACCTGGCAANGGATTTAAAGTAAAACCTTTAGATAAAAAATCTAATTACGTAAAACGTTGTGTAGGAGTTCCTGGTGATGANTTACAGATTAAGGATGGATATGTGTATATTAANGGTGAGCAAAATGTATTACCNGATAGAGCAAAACTGCAATTTCGCTATAAAATAATTTCTAAAAATTCTTTTGTTAAAACAGATAATAAAGGAAGGTACACCAATCAACCTTCNGCTTTTGTTTCTAGTCATTTTAATATTTCAGATATTTATATTTCAGATATTGATAGAGAAAATAAAATCATCACACANATTGCCCAAATGACAGATGAAGCNTACGAGAAGGTAAAAAACAATCCAAATGTTATTGAAGTTGAAAAACTAACTGAAGAAGAAGGTGTTTGGAATCAATCTGTATNTCCTCAAGATCCTAGGTTCAATTGGAATACAAAATATTTTGGTCCTATTACGATTCCTAAGGCTGGAACTACNATANATATNTCAGTAGAAAATATTTCTTTATATAAAAGAATCATTGAAGTTTACGAAGGAAGTGAATTTGGTATAAANAATAAAATATCTCTTTCTGGCACTCAAGTTATGCTAAATANCAAACAAATAACAAAATATACCTTCTTGCAAGATTATTATTGGATGATGGGTGATAATCGTGATAATTCACAAGATGCAAGNATGTGGGGCTTGGTTCCTTTTAATCATGTGGTTGGCAAGCCNGTTTTCATATGGATGAGTTGGGATACAAATGCTAANGGTATTATGAATAAAATTCGTTGGGATNGNATGTTCACAACAGTTAGTGGAGAAGGTAAACCTATTTCTTATTTTAAATACTTTATTGTATTNTTAGNGGGTTGGTATATTTTCAATTTNATTAGGAAACGTAAAAAGAAAGCTTAANAAAANNAGANNTGATAATCTGTATTAAAAAANATTCTTTTCTTAATACAGATCATTAACATCACAGATAATATGNAATCTATCATAGTACATCCAACGTATTTTCCTTCAATTGTTCAAATGGCTGCNATGGTTCAATCCAAAGAAGTGGTTTTTGAAATGGACGATAATTACCAAAAACAAAGTTATCGAANCAGAACATATATCGCTCATAGCAACGGAATNCTTTTACTTAATATTCCAGTAAAACATAGAAAAGACGGTAAGAAAAATAAAACNAAGNGTNCTATNATAGAAAATAGTTTTCCTTGGCAATTACAGCATTGGAAATCATTAGAATCTGCTTATAGAACTTCTCCATATTTTGAATTTTATGAAGATGAGCTTAAACCAATTTTTTTTAAAACTACACATTCATTATTTCATTTNAATTTAGAAGTACTTGACTTAATTTTTGAGCTATTAGATTTAAAAATNAAATATACTTTTACAACAGAATATTTTAAAAACCCANNTCAACAAGACTTAAGATATCTTGTAAATCCTAAACTAAAAATTGATTTTAAATTAGACTCTTATTTTCAAGTACTAACNAAGCAATATGANTTTTTACCGAATCTTTCCATATTAGACTTATTATTTAATGAGGGNCCAAATNCANTTATTTATTTAGAAAATCAGAAAATCNATTTTAAAAAATTCAATCCCAAGCAATAGTTGCAGATATTGGATAGTGATCGGAAAAAGTTTTATTTATNGTGCTAAAACTTAAAATCTGCAATTCTTTTGAAGCTAAAATATAATCAATACGCATAGGATAATACTCAAATAAAAAAGTAGTCCCAATACCATTTCCAGCNTCAACGAAAGCATCATTCATAGATTCAGACANNTTACGATATGTATAAGAGAAAGGGGTATTATTAAAATCTCCAGAAATAATTACTGGATATCTTGAATTANTTTTATGTTCCACAATTAATTCAACTTGTTCTTGTTGTTTTATNAAAAGTGTTGAAATTCTTTTGCGTAATACTTCATTATTTAATTCTTGTAAATAACTCACNCTCGGTTTTATACTAAGAGATTGCAAGTGTAAATTATAAACTCGGAGAGTATCAGTATCTTTCACGAGATCTGCACTTAACGCATTGTTATANGAATCNTCAAAATCAAAAGAATAGGTGTTTATGAGTGGATATTTAGAAAAAATAGCATGGCCTAATATATTTTTTCCTCTAAAATGAATATAATTGTAAGGAAACTCAGGGAAATCTATTTTCATTTCTTTATTATATTCTTGTAAAAAAAGCACATCGGGATTTTCTTTTTCTAGAAAAGAAGAGAAAGTTTCTTGAATATTATTTTGAGCATCCTTACTCTCGTAAAAATTAAATAAACGAACATTAAAAGAAAGTATATTTAATCCATGAGTCATTTCTATAGGATTATCATTTGAAGAGAATTTTAAAAAGGATCCAAAATGGAAATAGGCAATGACAATAATAAGCAAAGAAAGTAAAAATAATTTCTTCAGCTTAAATGACCAATATCCAATAAAAAAAATATTTATGACTATTAATGGAGAAGCAGCGAGACTTAATAAAGATAGGTTTGGAAATTTTTTTGGTGGAAGATATGGAGCAATAAAAGAAACAAAAAGAAACAAAGCAGCAATAATATTTATCCAATATATTACTCTATTTAGTAGCCCCATTTTTTTGCTCATCAATCATTTTTTCCTGCCTTAAAAAGAAAATCTTTTTCAGCCTTTGTTAAACTATCGTATCCACTTTTTCCTATTTTGTCTAAAACACTATCAATCTTTGCTTGATGTTCATTAGACGGCTTCTTTTTAGCTGGTTTACCGGTAGCTTGTTTGGTTCGATGAACTTTTTTGAAGGGCTTTTTATGTCTTGGTTTAAATATATTAATCACAGAATCTATTAAACTTTCAAACCAAATTCCTATATCATTCCCTTTTGTTAATTGTTTAGCATAAACATATCCAAATAAAGCCCCACCCATATGAGCAATTAATCCGCCAGCGTTACCTGAAGAAGGTAATTGAAATAAATCTAATAAAACCATTGCAAGACCAATTTGCCATAACTTCACTTTAAACATGAAAACACGAACTATCGTATTTGGTGTATAGGTAGCGATAAATATTACAATCGCTAGAACAGCAGCAGAGGCTCCCATTAAGTTACTATTGATATTGTTAAATACCGGAAATAAATTATAAGAAAGAACATACAATAAACCTCCACATATAGCTCCGAGCAAATAGATTGTTAAAAAACGTTTAGACGTAAATAAATTCAATACATAATTACCAAACCAATACAACAAATACATATTCCAAAACAAATGCCAAAAACCAGCATGTAAAAATGCATAAGTAATAATAGACCAAGGCTGTAAAATAATCTCAACAAATGAAGTTGGAAGTACAAACCAAGAAACAAAAGAAGATGGAGATAATTTAAAAAAGAAAGACCCTAAATAAACCGCCAAAAAAATCAATGTATTGATAACTATTATTTTTAAAACGATAGATGCTTGCTTAAATTGATATAAAATAGTGTTGGTATTCAAGTTTTAAAAAGCTTTTTCTTGTTAGTATTCTATTATTTTAATTCCAACGATGTGAGTCAAAACTATTTTTTTTCCAATAATATGCCATAATAAAACCAAATAAGGCTCCTCCAATATGAGCAAAATGTGCAACTCCTGTGGAAGCTCCTGTAATTCCAAAAAATAAATCTCCAATTATGATTAAAGGAATAAAATACTTGGCTTTTATTGGAATTGGTAAAAATATCAACATTAATTCTGCATTTGGATACATTAAACCAAATGCAACTAAAACCCCATAAATAGCTCCAGATGCACCTACTGCTGGAATGTTAAAACTAGCGTATAATGCTTCTATACGATTTACTGGTACAGATTCCAAAATTCCAGAATTATATTGACCTGTATTCAACATATCCATAATTTCTGTTTGACTGATACCTATATTTAGCAAAGCATTCATACCGTCTTGAACTTGGTAAAAATTTACCAATGTATGAATTAAAGCAGCACCTAAACCTGCAGAAAAATAGAAGAATAAAAATTTTTTACGCCCCCAAATCTGTTCCAATGGAGAACCAAATGCCCATAATGCATACATATTAAATAGTATATGCATCAACCCTCCATGCATAAACATGTGCGTTAGCGGTTGCCAATATTGAAAATTAGGGTTTTCAAAATAAAATAATGCAAATAATTTATAAGCAACATCACCTAAAAAACTAGAGCCAATAAAGAAAATTACATTAATAATTATAAGTGCTTTTATAGTTTCAGAAATTCTTCCCATTTAATTAAATTTTTTATCAATATCCGACGCATCTAAAATCATCAATACTGGTTTATTATTTGGTGATATTGTAGGTTCCTTACAAGCAAAAAGTTGATGAACTAAATGTTCTTGTTCTTCTAATTTCATTNNTTTTCCTGTTTTTACCGCCAATGATTTTGCCAATGATTTTGCTAATAAATCGTTTTGACTAAAACCTACATCTGGTATGTCAGTTCGAATATCATTTACTANGCATTCNAAGATATTCTTAATTTCACTTTCCTTAACAGAAACTGGTATTCCATTAATTTCAATAGTTTCTTTTTCAAAAGCAGAAAATCCGAATCCAGTATGCTCTAACTGTTCTTGAATATTTTTTAAAACCTCAACATCTTGACTTGTGAAATTTAAACGCAAAGGAAAAAGTAATTGTTGACTAATCGCTTCTTTTANGGTGATATTTTTTAAAATAGATTCGTACAAAACTCTTTGATGAGCAAGATTTTGATGAATCACCATAATTCCACTTTTAATAGGGCTCATGATGTACTTATTTTGAAGCTGAAACGTAATCTCACTCGGGGTTTTTTCTTCACTTTCAAAAAAACTTCCGGTTACTTCTTCACTTTCAAATTCTATAGACTCTAGGTTTAATGAATTTTCATTNCTTTTTAAACCAACATACATGGCTTCCCATGAGTTTAATTGCGAATTATTATTTTCTTTAAAAGTTGCGTAATCATTTCTTCTCCTTTGTTCTTTTTCAAAAGGATTAAAATTTCTATCAACTTCAATAGTTGGAGCTATAGGATTTTTATTGCTAAAATCATAAGGAGTATCCATTTCTGGATCCTTATTAAAATCCAAAACAGGTACAATACTAAACTGACCTAAACTATGTTTAACCGATGCTCTTAACATTGCATAAATAGCATGCTCATCATCAAATTTAATTTCTGTTTTGGTAGGATGAATATTAATATCAATGGAAGTAGTATCAACTTGTAAGAATAAAAAATATCCAGGTTGTCCACCTTCTTTAATCAATCCTTCAAAAGCTGAATTTATTGCATGGTGTAAATAAGGACTTTTTATAAATCTATTATTGACAAAGAAAAATTGTTCTCCTCTTCCTTTTTTTGCAAATTCAGGTTTAACCACAAATCCTTCAACACTAACAATTTCGGTTTCTTCAGAAACTGGAACTAGTTTTTCGTTNGTTTTTGTACCAAAGATATTGACAATCCGTTGTCGCATATTGGAGGCTGGTAAATTGAAAACGGTACTTCCATTATTAATNAATGAAAATGCTACTTGTGGATGTGCCAAGGCAACTCTATGAAATTCATCAATTACATGTCTAGTTTCTACGGTATTCGTTTTTAAAAAATTTCGCCTAGCTGGAATATTATAAAATAAATTTTTAACAGAAATAGAGGTACCTACCGGCACAACAACTGCATCTTGGGCATTTACTTTACTCCCTTCAATTACAATATGAGTGCCTATTTCATCAAGCGCTCTTTTGGTCTTTAATTCTACGTGAGCAATTGCAGCAATAGANGCTAAAGCTTCTCCCCTAAATCCTTTTGTATTGATATTAAATAAATCTTCAGCAGCTTTTATTTTCGAAGTTGCATGCCTTTCAAAACAAAATCGAGCGTCTGTAACACTCATTCCTATTCCATTATCAATTACTTGAACTAATGTTTTACCGGCATCTTTAATCACTAAACTTACAGATGTTGCCTTTGCATCAATTGCATTTTCAAGCAATTCCTTTACAAGTGATGCAGGCCTNTGTACTACTTCTCCAGCTGCAATTTGGTTGGCAACATGATCCGGCAATANTTGTATAATGTCTAACATTTTTTAATTGAAAAATATAGATAANTCAAAATCAATGATANATAGAAAAATTAAAATTAAGATTGAAATAATTAGCAGCACTCTTGTATTGGTTTTTTTATCGGAATTACTCTTAAAATCCTCCAATGCCATTTTAAACTTTGCTTTTAAATTATTTCCATTATCTATTGTTGTTCGAAACTTATCAAACCTGTGTTCCATTTGAAAAGGACTNCCCGCTCCATCATTGTTATAGTAACGGGGTGCATATCCGAATTTTTTATTTTTACGAGGTTTCAGGATTCCCATAAATCAAATATAATTAAATTCGTTNGAATTTTTAAGTANTTTAACAATCGTATATTAACAATAAATGTANCAATTTTATGNGTGTCAGGTAAATTTAANGGATTAGTTTTTTAATTCATTTGTAACCATTCTCAATTCAAAATAAGAATAAGTATTCTTTAGTTTATTTTTTAAATCTGTTAGNTTTTCAAACTTTAAATTTTCAATCTGTTTTTTTAGTTCTAAAAACCGCTCTTCNGTTATTAAGTCATACATATCTATTTCTCCAGTTGTAATGTAAGATGCTAAATGAGATTCAATTGTACTTATTACCAATTCACGTTGAGTTGCTATCTCAGCTATGGATAATCCTTTTTTAAACATTTTTAATGATGTAANTTTTGTGTTCTCTTTTTTAGACTTTTCTTCTACTAATATTTCTTGAACAATTATATTATTTTCATCTGCATATTCATTTATAATTTCTAGAATCTCATCTCCATATTTTTCAATTCTAATTTTCCCCATTCCATGAATGGTTTTTAATTGCTTTTTATTTAATGGCAAAAGTTTACATATTTCATATAAAGTATGTTGAGTGAAAACCTGAAAATGAGGGACATTATCCGAATTTGAAATAATAGCTCTTAGGTTTCGAAGCATTTCAAATAATTTAGGATGTTCTGTTTCTGCCTTAAATTCTTTATGCTTTTTTGGCTGATCCGATTTTAANAAAACAGCTTCAGCTTTTAATTTTAAAAGTTTTTTTATCGNAAAAGAGCCGTTTAACCCATATAAACAATATAATTTGATGTTGATGTATTCTTCAATAGTGTTTAAATTTTTGTCAAAATCTTTTTGGAGTGCTTTATCCTCAGTCGAAAAAGTAAGGGTTTCAAAAGGNGTTTTAATTTTATCTTTAGTATGATTTATAAAGTAGGTAATCGCTTTATGGATTCTATCTAAAACAACCGTATTATTTTCGGGTAANACAACATCTTTACACAAATCGTTCAATTGATTATTAAAACTATTTGCGATTACCAAAATCGGTTGCACTCCAANTTCCTTTATTTGNATTAATGGATTGATAATAATTCCTTGAAAACTATTTTTATTGCGGTTGTAAATTTCTATCAATCTATTTANNGGAAACATAAACTGATAATAGTTCATTAGCTCACCAACCATNTTTAATTGAAATACTTTTTGTGAATTAGTTAAATCTAACTGATTTGGTGGNTTTTCTGTAACGTTATTATTAAATGAAGTAACCCGGNAATCTGTGATGATGCTTTCTGCAGNTATTCTATTTTTCAATACAATACCTCCNAGAGTTCTACATCGACTTAATGCAACATAAGTTTGACCATGNGCAAAAGCAGCATTGGCATCNATAATAGCTTTATCAAAAGTTAAACCCTGGCTTTTATGAATCGTAATTGCCCAAGCTAAACGTAANGGCATTTGTGAAAAAGAGCCAANGGAATTTTCTGAAATTTCTTTGGTTTCAGGATTTAATGTATAATTTACATTTTCCCACGTTTCTGGTGTTACCATGATATCTTCCAAATCTCCTTGACAATNGACTCGAATTTCTTTNTTATTTAGCGTAATTATTTTTCCTATTTTTCCGTTGTAATATCGCTTTTCAGAATTGCTGTCATTTTTTATNAACATCACCTGAGCTCCTTTTTTTAAAATTAATTTTTCATGAGTTGGATAAGAATTTTCTTGAAATTTACCTTGAATAAAAGCTTTATAATTTTGTGTTTTATCCNTTAGCTTATTAAGTTCTTTATCATTAAGAATATTTGCTNTTCCATTGTGTGTTGTTAAAGTAATATACCCTTCGTCTTGCTTTGGAGTAAAATTTGGTAAATACCTTTTGTTTAATTCCGNAACCGAATCATCTGAAAGGTTGTTNTTTCTTATCTCATTTAATATTTTAATAAAACGCTGATTATCCTGTCGATAAATATGTTTTAATTCAATATTTACAGTAGCACTTTCAATAAAAGCCTTGCTACTGAAAAAATATGGTGTGTTATAGTAGGATTTTAAAAGCTCCCATTCGTTATTTTTAACAACAGGAGCCAATTGTTGTAAATCACCAATCATTAAAACCTGTAAGCCACCAAATACTTTAGCATGATTTCGATAACGTCGTAAGACTTGATCAATTCCATCTAACAAATCTGCACGAACCATACTTATTTCATCAATTATTAATACATCTAGTGATTTAATAATATTGATTTTTATTTTACTAAACTTGTGTTTAAATGAAGTCTCTTTTTTTTGAAGTGAAGCTCCCTCCGGTAAAATAGGACCAAAAGGCATTTGAAAAAATGAATGGATAGTTACACCTTTTGCATTAATTGCTGCAACACCAGTTGGTGCTACTACAATTAATCTTTTTAAGGAATTGGATTTTAAGGAATGTAAAAAAGTGGTTTTTCCCGTACCTGCTTTTCCTGTTAAAAAAATAGAGCGATCTGTTTTTTCAACAAAATCCCAAGCTAATTCTAATTCTAGATTTTCAGGCATTAAATTTTTTATAGGGAAAATAATAGTTCTATTATTCAAATATAGAAAATCTAAAATCTAAAAAATAATTCTTAAATATTAAAATTTAGCATCTTTTCTTAACTGCGCCATTTTAATGGCTACTATTGCAGATTCTATCCCTTTATTACCATGAATTCCTCCACTACGGTCAATTGCTTGCTGGAGTGTTTTATCGGTTAAAACACAAAAGATTACGGGAATATCACTATTTAAGTTTAATTGCATAATACCATTAGAAGTAGCCTCACATACGTAATCAAAATGTTTAGTTTCACCTTCTATAACACTTCCTATTGCAATTATAGCATCAAGCATTTCATAGCTTTTTTGCATTTTCTTAGCACCATAAACCAATTCGAAACTACCAGGCACATTCCACCGAACGATGTTTTCTTTAATACCTCCACAATCTATAATTGTATCAAAAGCACCTTGAAACATACCTTCTGTAATAGACGGATTCCACTCAGAAACAAGAATCCCAAATCGAAAATTCTTCGAGTTTGGGATTCTTGCTTTATCGTAAACTGATAAGTTATTATTTTCAGTCGCCATATCTATTACTGCATTGCTTCCGCTTTTCCTTGATATAAGATTGCTTTTTTTGATTCTGGAGATTTAGGATAGTTTTCAATAATTGTATTAAAATGTTTTAATGCTACAGCTGAATTTCCTAAATTAATGGCTGTAATTCCTGCTTTCAATAAAAATCGAGGTGCTGTTAGGTCACTAGAACTCATTGAAGCGGCATTTTCATAATATTTTAAAGCTTCTTGTTGTTGATCTAGTTGTGCAAAAGCATCACCAATTGCTCCCTTTGCTATTGGAGCAACATTAACATCATCAGCTTTAAACTTGTCTAAATACTGAATTGCTTCTTGGTATTTACCAGTATTTAAATAGGCAATACCTGAATAATACGTTGCTAAATTAGCAGCATTTGTACCGCTATAATTATCTATAATATCTACAAATCCAAATTTACCATTACCTCCATTTAAAGATAAATTAAAAAGTGAATCTTTTTTTGAAGCAATTAATGCTTGTTCGTAGTAAGATTGAGCTTGAAACATTTCGTTCATTGCTTCAGTCTCTTTAGGCTCTTGGATAAAATTTTGATATCCTAAATACCCTAAAACACTTATTGCCACAACTCCAACAAATATTAAAATTGCTTTTTGATTTTTTTCTACCCAAGCTTCTGTTCTTGAAGCCCCCTCATCTAAGGAACTAAATACTTCTGCCGTTGTACTTTCTTGTTCTATCTGAGAAATCTTCTCGGCTTGATTTTTAGGTTTATTCCCTTTTTTCTTATATGTTGCCATAATCTAACTTTGTTATTCTGCAAAAATATAATTTTTATTACATAATAAAAGCACAACTTTTTATTATTTTTCAATAATTTGCAATCGAATAAAAACACTATTTCTTTAATTAAAAATCAAACATTAAAACACTTCTAAACAGCTACTAAATATGACTTTAGAAAACCTATCACTTCTCAATTACAAAAACTTTGAAACGGTTTCTTTTCAGTTCGATACAAAGATTAACTGCTTAGTCGGCAATAATGGGGTTGGTAAAACGAATGTTTTAGATGCAATTTATCATCTTTCCTTCGGAAAAAGTTATTTTAATCCTTTAACGGTTCAAAATATTAAACATGGAGAAGATTTTTTTGTGATTGAAGGAAATTATACCAAAAAAAATAGAGAGGAAAAAATTATTGTTAGCGCTAAAAGAGGACATAAAAAAGTAATAAAACGCAATGGAAAATTGTACGATAGATTTAGTGAGCATATAGGTTTTTTACCTTTAGTAATCGTTTCTCCTACTGATAGAGATTTAATTATTGAAGGGAGTGATACTAGAAGAAAATTCATAGATGGTGTGATCTCACAAGGTGATTCTAACTACCTTCAAACCCTATTAAATTACAATAAGGTATTAACACAGCGAAATTCACTTTTAAAATATTTTGCAATTAATAATACATACAATCAAGAAACATTAGATATTTATAATTTACAATTACATGATTTAGGAACTACAATTTTTGAAAAACGAAAAGAGTTTTTAGAAGAATTTATGCCTATTTTTTTAAAACGATACCAATCCATAAGTAACTCAAAGGAATCGGTTACACTTTCTTATAAGAGCCAATTAAATGAAAAAGAATTGTTAGTGTTATTGGAAGAGAATGCAGCAAAAGATAAAATAACACAATACAGTAATTATGGTATTCATAAAGATGATCTTAATTTTGAAATTGGAGACCATCCAATTAAAAAATTTGGATCACAGGGTCAACAAAAATCTTATNTAATAGCNTTAAAACTAGCTCAGTTCGATTTTATAAAAGCACACAGCAAAGTAAATCCAATATTATTAATGGATGATGTTTTTGATAAGTTAGATGAACTTCGTGTAGCGCAAATAATATCTTTAGTTAAAAATGAAGATTTTGGCCAGTTATTTATTAGTGATACTCATTCAGATAGAACAGAAAATGTAATTAAAAAAATACATCAATCTTATAAAATGTTTAAATTATAAAATGGCAAAAAGNAAAANAAGAATAGGNNATAATNGCAATATGAGTGATGCTTTAAAAAACTTTATCGATGCAAATAGATTACAAAAAGGTTTGGATAAAGTATCTATTGAAGATGCTTGGCATTCGGTNATGGGAAACGCTATCTCTAAATATACTACCGCCATTAAATTAGATAGAGANNTACTATATGTACAATTAAGTTCTTCTGTTTTAAGAGAAGAGTTAANTTATGGAAAAACAAAAATTATAGATATGATTAATCTAGAAATGGGAAAACAAATAATAACGAAGTTGGTACTTCGATAAAGATATTAAATTGAGCTAAAAATCAATTNTATATATTTTCCCTTCAAAAGCTAAATNCTAAATTANAAAAAATGCCTTCACTCTTGTGAAGGCATTTTTTAATCCCGTAACANATTTACTAAAACATTTCTCTACCTGAAAAATGAAAAGCACCCTCAATTGCTGCATTTTCATCACTNTCACTTCCATGAACAGCATTTTCACCTATTGAGGCTGCATATAATTTTCTAATGGTACCTTCTGCAGCATCTGCAGGATTCGTTGCACCAATTAAGGTACGAAAATCTTCCATCGCATTGTTTTTTTCAAGAATCGCGGCAACAATAGGACCNCGAGTCATATATTCTACTANCTCTCCNAAAAATGGACGCTCACNATGCACNGCATAAAAAGCTTTTGCATCGTCTGAGGTCATTTGTGTNAGTTTCATAGCAACAATTCTAAATCCTGAAGCTGTAATTTTTTCAAGTATTGCACCAATATGTCCTTTTTCAACACTATCAGGCTTTAACATAGTAAACGTTCTGTCTGTTCTCATTTTTTTTAAAATTTTTGCAAAAATATGGAAATTGAAAACAATTACAATACAAACATCAATAAATAGTTTAACAATCTTTTCTCTTTATAAATTCGAAATTAATGTTACATTTACTATANGTTTAAATAATTTAATATGTCNAAGGAATCAAAATTTTTAACTGGAATAGTTTTAGGAGCAATNGTTGGNGCATTTGCAGGAATACTTTTAACTTCCGAATCTGGAGAAGAAACTAGAAAAAAAATAGTGNGTAAAACTTCGGATCTTAAAGAAGATTTAGATGCTAAACTTAAAGATATTTCAAAAAAAATTAAAAATCTAGAAAATAAAGATTTAAGTGATTTCAAGGATCTATTCTANGATGTTAAAGGAAAAATAAAAGATCAATATGCGCATTTATCAGATAAGGNAGAAACCATCGAAAAAGATANTTTATTAAAATATGCAAATCTTGAAAAGGAAGCAAAAGAAAAATCAGCAACAACTAAAAACATNTAAAACTTTTATGATTGATTCAGTAAAAAAATANATCGAAAACAGAATAGAACTTTTAAAACTTGAATTNATAAGTGTATTAGCTAATGTNTCTGCAAAACTTATAAATTCATTTTTTATATCATTATTTCTGGTTGTTATATGCATGATGTTTAGTTTTTCAATAGCTTATTTTATTGGAAATTATTATAANANCACTGGATTAGGATTTGCTGCTGTTGGCGGTATATATTTTGTAGTATTTTTAATTTATATGATATTTATAAAAAAGAACATTGAAANTAANGTAAAGAATGTTATTATAAANNCCGCTTTNAATACTNAAAAAAAAATAATCGAGAAGCACGATGAGTAATAAAANATACGATATAAAATCTTATGAAGATTTAGAGTTAGCAAGAAAAAATCTTAGGTTTTCCATTAAAGAACAAGAACAATCTTTTAAAAATAATCCAATTATAAAAATTGCTNATTCCATTAAAAATAAAGAATCCTTAAAAANTACACTTTTCGAAAACCTTCCAGATATTAAATTTGAAACTGGAGAAAAATTAATAAGCTCTTTTCTTCTTGGTAATAAAGTAACTCGAAATTATTTTGCTGTATATCTTATAGCTAAAGAAATGATACCTTATATTTTTGAAAAAATAAAAGATATACTAAGTTCCAAGGAAGAAAGTCTTGAATCATAAAATAATTTTATAAAAATAGTGTTAATACTTTTCTAAAATAGTTCAATATCTGTANCAAAATACTATTAAATTGTATATTTGCATTCTATGAATTCGGAAGACATTTCAATAATAAACAAGTTATTAAGTANCCCNAAAAAAATTGTCGTGATAGGTCATAAAAACCCTGANGGCGATGCTATTGGTTCTAGTTTAGGACTTTGTAATTTTCTAAAGCAAAAAGGGCATCAAGTACAAGTAGTAATGCCCAATGATTTTCCCGAATTTTTAAAATGGATTCCTGAAGCTTCTACCATTATTAATTATGAGCAAAATTTTGAGGATACAAAAACTGCTATTGAACAAGCAGAAATCATATTTACGTTAGATTTTAACGCACTTAATCGTACCGGAAATTTAGNAACTGAGTTAGAACGNGCAACTGCTGATTTTATATTAATAGATCATCATCAACAACCCGATGATTATGCAATAGTAACNTATAGTGATGTTGCAATGTGTTCTACTTCAGAAATGATTTTTCATTTTATGGAAAAACTAAAAGGTATTCAATTACTAAATAANAAAATTGCAACTCAATTGTATGTGGGAATCATGACCGATACGGGTTCTTTTCGTTTTTCCGCTACTACTGCTACCACGCATAGAGTAATTGCAAATTTAATAGAAGCNGGAGCTGAAAACGATAGTATTCATCAAAATGTATACGACACTAACAGTCCAGATCGACTTAAATTATTGGGTACTGCTTTAAATAANATGGTGATACTCCCTCAATTTCGCACTGCATATATTACGATNTCACAAAATGAGTTAAATANTAATAACTTTAAAAAAGGAGATACTGAAGGATTTGTTAACTATGCCTTATCGATGTCTGGCGTTATTTTTGCTATTATATTTATTGAAAATAAAAAAGAAGATATCGTAAAAATATCTTTAAGAAGTAAAGGTGATTTTTCGGTTAATGAATTTTCAAGAAANCATTATAATGGAGGAGGTCATACCAATGCAGCTGGTGGTAGGAGTTTAAAAAAANTACCAGAAACAATTGAAGAATTTATTAGTATATTACCCCTATATAAAAAAGAATTAAATGAGTCGTAGTATATGTATTTNTTTAAGTATCCTGTTTGCTATGCTCTCCTGTAAAAGTCCTGAGGCAAGAAGACCAATTCAAAGTAANTCTGGGTCTTTTTTAACAAAATCAATAGAAAGAAATAAAGCTATTTTTGAAAAAGAAAAATTACAAATAACCCAACTATTAGANTTTAATAAAGACCAGCCTTACCATTCTTCAGAAACTGGTTTTTGGTATTATTANAATTTAAAAGATACCATACAAACTAAAACACCAGAACTTGGAGATCATGTAACGTTTAGTTATGATATAAAAAAGCTAGATGGAACTGCGGTACTTTCAAAAGACGAAATTGGCATACAAAATTGTATNGTAGATAAAACCAATCAAGAATTAATTTCTGGAATACGAGATGGGCTTAAATTAATGAAACAAGGAGAAACCGTAACTTTNCTATTCCCTTCCTATAAAGCTTTTGGCTATTATGGAATCGACAATAAACTAGGAACCAATGTTCCTGTTCAATGNACAGTAACTTTAAATAAAATAAATCAAATAAATNAAAACTACTAGAATTATGAAAAAACTATCATTTTTAATCTTAATACTTACTTTAGGATTGGCATCTTGTCAAGAAAATAAATACCCAGATCTAAATGATGGGGTTTATGCAGAATTTAATACTAACAAAGGAGTATTTGTAGCAAAATTNCATAATGAAGAAACACCNCTTACCGTTGCTAATTTCGTAGAATTAGCAGAAGGAANAAATGAGTTGGTAGATTCAGCATANCAAGGAAAAAAATATTATAANGGATTAAATTTTCATAGAATTATAAAAGATTTTATGATTCAAGGTGGAGACCCATTAGGCAATGGTTCTGGTAACCCAGGCTATACATTCCCTGATGAGTTTTCAGATAATTTAACACATAGTAAAAAAGGAATACTTTCTATGGCNAATTCTGGACCAGGAACCAANGGNAGTCAATTTTTTATCACCTTAAAAGAAACACCCTGGCTAGATGGTAAACACTCTGTTTTTGGAGAAATCGTAATCGGTCAAGATATCGTTGATTCTTTAGGAGTTGTTGAAACTTCAAAACCTGGTGACAAACCAGTTGACCCTGTTATNATAAATGAACTTAATATNATTAGAGTAGGTGATGTTTCTCTATTATCATTTAATGAAGCNATGACTGCTGCTGAAGAAAAAGAANAAGAAGAACAAGCTGCTAGACTAGTTNTTGCTAACACAACTGCTGAAGTTTTAGCTACTGATCTTGAAAAAGGAAAAGAAATGCCTTCTGGAATAAAAGTATATTTTAATAAAAAAGGATCTNGTGTAAAACCAGCTCAAGGCTCTAAAGTTAAAATGAACTACGCTGGATANTTAACAAATGGTACTTTATTCGATTCGAACATAGCAGAAGTTGCAAAAAAATACAACGTTTGGGATCGCAGAAGAGCTGACGGTGGCGGATATGCTCCAACTGAAACTGAATATAGCAAAGAAGCTCAACTGATTCCTGGTTTTAGAGAAGGGTTATTAATGATGGGTGTAGGCGATAAAATTACTTTATTTATTCCAGCTCATTTAGCATATGGTGAAAGGGGAATTCCTAATTTAATTCCTCCAGGAAGCGATTTAATTTTTAACTTAGAACTCGTAGANGTTGTAAAATAAGATATCCTAATTTATAAAAAAAGAGGCTTTACNAAAGCCTCTTTTTTTTTGCTAATATTTAANTTTATGATCATTAANAANACATTAATAATTCCTTTTACTAATTCTATTTCCTGATATGGNTTTTTGTCGTGAACANTTAAAACGTGAAATTTCAGGGTTACGTTTTTTTAAATGCTTTTGGCTAACACCNCTATTAACACGTTTACGCCAACGTTTAAAACTAGATTCTTTAAGATTACCTCGCATTAATTTTATGACCTCTTTTTCTGTAAGTCCAAACTGATAGANAATTGCTTCAAATGGTGTGCGATCTTCCCAAGCCATCTCTATAATACGATCTAATTCTATTTCNGTTAATTGTTGCTTNTCAATCATACTAATATTAAATTTTTTCCCAAATTTGATCTGCATTTAAATAAAAACTACCCAGCGAATTAAAGTTACATTGNTCTGGTGAAATAAGTGAAAGAAAAGTTTCTTTATTTTTTCTTTTATATAAATGATAAACTTCACCAATNATAGGCTCAAATGAAAATTTTGAATTATAAATGAGTTTATTATATTCAAATTCTTGTATCATATTTTCATATTCAGCTTTTAATTCTAAGAATTTAGCAGTCACTTTATGATTTATTTTATTAATACTTCTATTCTTCCAAGCAACAGTATCTGTTGGGATTATTACTGGTGCACCCANGGATGTTGCATACGGTTTAATTGCAGCATCGTATTTTTGAGTTTCCGAATTAAAAACTACATTGTCTGGTTTTTTAGATGATGTCATTATTAATAATATACAATTANACTAACTTTTCAAGTTGCTTCATTACCTCCTCAGCTTCNAAAGCTTTTTGATCNCTCAACTTCCTATTGGTAGTGGATAAATTATAGGATTCCTTTAAAAGATTTTCATATTGAGTTCTTAATTTTTCTTTTTGTGATTTTTTTTTAAATAATNCAAACATTTTTATTTTTTNTNAAATTTATAGAAATATAACTAAAAGATATANGCAAATATACAAAATGTTTANNAATATATATTTTTTGTTAAACGTTTTTAAAAAAATAATACCTGCCCAGCTAGTGGATAATTATTAAAAATNTTTTTAATGTTGTTTTTTAGNTTTNAACATTTTAGAAATTGTTAGCGAATGTGCAAATGTAATTGCTCCCAAAAAGGCAAATAATAAGGGTAATAAAATNGCTTCATCTTTTAACCATATAAATAATACAAGCATTGAACTTATAGAAATTAGCCAGATTAGGAAAGAGGACTTGACNTATTTAATAAAGGTTTTAAAAGAAACTTCGCCATATAAAAAGGACTGCTGTTCAAAAATTGAGGGTATACTATGCCAGAANATAAAGTAAATAGCAAATGCCCAAATAAGTGTAGCTGTTTTAAAAACAATAGCAAAGACAATGATTAAAAAAAACTCAAACAATANNTCTTGCAAAGAAATATAAGATTTATAGGTCATNACTATAGCTTGTACTANAAATAATGTAATGTTTAAAAAAAATATCCAGCTAAACCAAATTTCATTGATTAATAAACCTGTGAGTGCAGATATTATNTCTNTTGTNGCATTACTATTTAAAGCAAAAAGTAAAAATAAAACAGACAAGCCATAGTTAAGGAATAACAAACGGTTAAAATTTANATTTTTTGTCTTGGCTTCATTCCAATGTTGTTCCCCAAAATGAAATGCACTAAAAATTATAAATCCAGTNAGTGCAAAAATGGGAATGTAATAAAAAAGTAAACTAGCCACTAAAACNGTTAAAATATATGAACTAAAGAAAAAAACAAGTTTTAANGGTTTGGAAGTTGTTTTAAATTTAGAAATTAAAAACAAGTCATTACTTCCATGCATAATGCCCAAAGAAAAAATAAGAAAAAGAGCAAATACTTCTTGTGTCGGTCCTTTAAAATAGACCGAAAGCCAAAGACTAAAAAATGTTATTAAAATTGCTTTTTCCTTATATTTCATAGNATAAATATGTAAGATAATTAATAATTAACATAAATAAATATTAAATTCACATTAACCATGTTTAATTAATTACACAATTAAATAAACAAAATAATATATTTTTATAAACAAAAATTTTTTATTTATTTATAAAATTGTATGTTTGAATAAACAAATCAAAATATATTATGACAAATTTACTAAATTTTATCGCAATTGCCCCTGAAACAGTAGGAACAATGGATTCTACTGCTTTCACTTTTTTTATTGGATGTATGGCCATGATGGCAGCATCTGCATTTTTCTTTTTCTCAATGAATGATTTTGANCGAAAGTGGAAAACTTCCATACTTGTTTCTGGTTTAATTACATTTATCGCTGCAGTTCATTATTGGTACATGAGAGATTATTACATGACTACTGGAGAATCTCCAACAGATTTTAGATATGTTGATTGGATTCTTACAGTACCATTAATGTGTGTTGAATTTTATTTAATACTAAAAGTAGCAGGTGCAAAAAAATCCATGTTATGGAAAATGATCTTACTTTCAGTNGTAATGCTTGTAACAGGATACATTGGAGAAGTTTCAGATTCANATAATGCTCAAATATGGGGATTAGTTTCTGGTGTTGCTTATTTCGCTATNGTATATGAAATATGGTTAGGTGGTGCAGCTAAATTAGCTAAAGAAGCAGGTGGTTCAATACAAAGTGCTCACAAAGTANTATGTTGGTTCGTACTAGTAGGTTGGGCAATATACCCAATAGGTTACATGGCTGGTACTTCTGGATGGTATGACATGCTTGGTCTTAATGTCTTAGACATGGATGTTTGGTATAACATTGCCGATGCAATNAATAAAATTGGTTTTGGTTTAGTTATTTATAACTTGGCCCTTGAGCANTCAAAAGCTNAATAATANTTTTATAAATTAANTATTTAAGTNANAAAGGAAGGTGTATTTTAAAATACANCTTCCTTTATTTTTTATATNGTATTATTAATTAAGATAGAGTTTTTAAGCTATTAAAATTTATCATAATAAAAAGGTGATGTATTATTTATTAATTAAAACTTGACGATTAATTAATAACTTTTATAGTTTGTGTCTTTAAATTACTTAAAAGGTATTTCTTTTAAAATTTCTTTTATAAATTTCCAAAATTTTTGAGTAGAAGAGATACTAGCTCTTTCATCNGGAGAATGTGCTCCTTTTATCGTAGGTCCAAAAGAAATCATATCCATCTCAGGATAATTTGTTCCTAAGATACCACATTCTAATCCTGCGTGACAAGCTGCAATATTCGCTTTTTCTCCATTTATTTTTTCATATAAAGTGGCNACGACTTTTAAAATAGCTGAATCCATATTAGGAGCCCAACCCGGATAATCTCCGGAAAAACTAACAGTAAACCCAGCTANNTCAAATACTGNCGATAAAGTATTTACCATATTCTCTTTAGATGAATCTACCGACGAACGGGTAAGACATTCTATTTTAATGATTCCGTTATTTACNGCTATTTTAGCAATATTATTGGATGTTTCTACCAANTTTTCAATAGATGGACTCATTCTAAAAACACCATTATGAGTAGCATAGACAGCTTTAAAAAACTGATTTTGATCTTCGATACTCATTACCGTTTCTGGAACTGCTACNTTTTTAACGCTAATATTAATAGCAGACTCTAANTGATGAAATTCATTTTTAATTTCATTTTTCATTTTTTCAAAACCAGCTAGAAAATCGATNTCGTTATTAATTGCTACTACTACAATAGCATTACTTTCTCTCGGAATNGCATTACGTAAACTTCCTCCCAATAAAGAGGATAAAGAACAAATGTCATTCACTTCAGATAATATNCGATTCATCAATTTATTAGCATTNCCTAATCCTAATTGAATTTCCATACCACTATGCCCACCTTGCAGTCCTTTAATTGTTATTTTATATGCATTGGCATTATTAGAACTTGGGATTGGAAGGTAATTTTTAGATGCAGTAACATCGACNCCACCAGCACAACCCACTCCTATTTCATCATCTTCTTCGGTATCTAAATTTAATAAAATTTCTCCTTGTAATATTCCACCTTTTAANCCTAAAGCACCCGTCATTCCNGTTTCTTCATCGANAGTAAATAATGCATCGATTGCTGGATGCGCAATAGTATCNCTTTCTAAAATCGNCATTATGGTTGCTACTCCCAACCCATTATCGGCTCCTANAGTGGTNCCNTTTGCANGNACCCAATCACCTTCTACATACATTTCAATTCCTTGANTAGNAAAATCAAAATCGGTATCATTGTTTTTTTGATGTACCATATCTATATGAGACTGCAATACAATTCCCTTCCGATTTTCCATTCCGCTTGTTGCTGGTTTGCGAATAATGATATTCCGCACATCATCTTCAAAAGTTTCTAAACTTAAANTCTTTCCGAAATTCTTTATAAACTCAATTACTTGTTCTTCCTTTTTGGAAGCACGAGGTACTGCATTTAAATCTGCAAAATTATTCCAAAGTCTATTTGGNTCTAAATTTCTAATGGCTTNATTCATGGTATAGGATCTATTTAAAAAGATTTTTGTAAAATTACAATTTACTTACACGAGTAAAAATTATAATAAGAATTATTTGTAAGTTTGATTTATGCAAAAGAAGATAAAACTAGTTTTAGTAGTCCTACTCCCTATTCAGATTTTAGTTTTNCAATTATTAAAATATGTTCCTGNATTTATAGAAACTTTTTATAGTACTGGTATATTTCCTTTTATTTCAAAAACTTCCCGATTTATTTTTGGATGGATTCCTTTTTCAGTAGGTGATATTTTTTATTTNTTTANAATGATATTTTTGATTCGATGGGGTTATAAAAACATAAAACGAATAAAAACAGATACCAAAAATTTTATTTTAGATGTTTTTTCAACTTTATCTGTTNTNTATTTATTATTTAATCTTCTTTGGGGATTAAATTATTATCGCGTNCCATTGCATCAAAGTCTTACGCTAGATACCGAATATAATACAGAAGAACTGATAGCTACCACTAAACGATTGATTAAAAAATCGAATGAGATGCATCNAAAAATAGGGTTTCATGATTCCATAAAAATTGAATCCCCTTACGANGATAAACAACTATTTGAAAAGACCTTGAATGGCTATAAAAACCTTTCTCAAAAATATCCCAACCTTAATTATACTCCTTTAAGCTTAAAAAATAGCATCTGGAGTTTGGGCTTAACTTATATGGGCTATAGTGGNTATTTCAATCCTTTTACAGGGGAAGCACAAGTAAATAGTCTTATTAATTTTCATAAATTCCCAGTAGTAAGTTGTCACGAGCAAGCTCATCAATTAGGTTATGCTGCAGAGAATGAAGCAAATTTTATAGCAGCACTTGCGACTATAAATAANGAAGATGAATTTATTAAATATACAGGTTATATTTTTGCATTGCGTTATTGTGTAAATGAAATCGCCAGAAGAGATTTAGATNCCTATCATGAATTATTGACTACGATTAGTCCTGGAATTTTAAAAAGCTATAAAGAGATGCGGGATTTCTGGAAAAGCTACGAAAATCCCTTTGAAGTAATTTCGAAATTATTTTGGGATCAATTTTTAAAAGCAAATAATCAATCCAACGGCATCAAGAGTTATAGTTATATGGTCGCTTTAATTATTAATTATTACGAAGACCANCCATTTTAGACACCAATTGTGTTAAAACTCTTAATATTATTTTTTAATCCTACAGTATTTGTATTTTTAAGTCTTATTGATCAACTATTAAACCCATGAAAAAAACAATACTCTTTTGCCTAATTCTGATAAGTATAACAAATTTAATTGCCCAAGATTATTTTCCAACCAATACTGAATTAAAACAAGAAAACAATAACTATACAGCTTTTACAAATGCTGTAATTTTTATTACTCCAAATGAAATAATAAAAAACGGCACCTTATTAATACAAGATGGAAAAGTAATTGAAAGTGGAGAATCAGTAACCATTCCTGANAACACTATCATTATCAATTTAAACGGGAACTATATTTACCCTTCTTTTATTGACCCCTATTCTGGTTTTGGNGTNTCGAAACCCAAAAAAGCAAAAAGAGAACGATCTCAACAATACGCANCCAAAAGAGAAGGTTTTTATTGGAACGATCATATCATGCCAGAAAATAAAGCCATCGATAAATTTNTGTATGCTAGNAAAAAAGCAGATGAACTTAGAAAAGCTGGATTTGGAGTTGTAAACTCTCATATTATGGATGGAATTGCTAGAGGTACTGGTGTTTTAGTAACATTAAATGATAAAGGAACTAATTCAGAAAGAATCATCAATGATGCTTCAGGACAATACTTTTCTTTTNAAAAATCACAAACGAGTAGTCAATCCTATCCATCCTCACATATGGGATCTATAGCCCTATTAAAGCAATTACAACATGATGCTAAATGGTATTTAGAAGGAAATGCAANCAATAAAGATTTATCACTTGAAGCTTTAATTACNAACAAAAANATACCTTCATTTATAGAAAGTGGAGACAAAAGAAAAAATATTAANGCAGCNGATATTAGTGATGAATTCAACCTTAATTACACCATTGTAGGTGGAGGAAATGAATACGAAACTATTGAAAGCATNAAAGCTACTCAANCAAAATATATTATTCCTATAAATTTCCCTAAAGCTTATGATGTTAGTGACCCCTATTCATTAAAACATCTCACTATTGCAGAAATGCGTTATTGGAATCAAGCACCTACTAATTTAAAAGTATTGTCTGAGAATAATATTGAATTTGCGCTAACTACTTTTAAGTTAGAAACTATCTCNGAGTTCGATACCAATCTAAAAAAAGCGATTANATATGGTTATGATAAAACCAAAGCATTGGAATCTTTGACTACAATACCAGCAGCAATGCTNGGGCAAAGCGATAAAATAGGAACTTTAAAAAATGGACGGTACGCGAACTTTTTAATTACCTCCGGTGAGTTNTTTNATGAAAAAACAATTCTTTATGAAAACTGGGTTCAAGGAAATAAAAATAGNATCAATTCTTTAANNCAAAAAGATATCCGTGGAGATTATTTGATATCAACTTCTGAAAAAAAATTCNATATTTCNATATTTGGAAAAATAGAAACCTTAAAATCGGAAGTAAAATTTGACACTATAGCATACGCTTCAAAATTAAATTATATAGACAATTGGCTTACCTTGACGTTTATAAATAAAGANACTAAAGATGTTTATAGTTCNACGGCTCTTATTGAAAAAAAGAATGATGATTTTTCAGGACTACTAATTTTACCTAANGGAAAAGAAACTCTTTTTTATGCTACAAAGCAAAAAANACCTAAAGAAAATAAGGGTGNAAAAGAAGATAAAAAAGAAGATGAACAAAAAATTGAAATAGTACCTCTAACCTATCCAAATGTTGGTTATGGTTTTTCTGAGCTTCCAAAACAACAAAACATTCTTTTTACAAACGCTACGGTTTGGACAAATGAAGAAGATGGAATTTTAANGGAAACAGATGTTTTAGTGAAGAATGGTAAAATTAAAAAAATAGGAACTAATTTATCTGCTNAAAATGCTNTAATTATTGATGCAACTGGNAAACATTTAACTTCAGGAATAATCGATGAACATTCGCATATTGCCGCAGCTAGTATCAATGAAGGAGGTCAAAACTCTTCTGCGGAAGTTACTATAGAAGACGTNTTGGATCCTGAAGATATAAATATCTACCGAAATTTAGCAGGGGGNGTTACTACCATACAAATATTACATGGTTCTGCCAATCCAATTGGAGGACGTTCTGCTATTATAAAACCTAAATGGGGATCTGATGCAGATGGGCTTCTTTATAAAGACGCTCCAAAATTTATAAAATTTGCTTTGGGTGAAAATGTAAAACAATCGAATTGGCAAAGCTACAGTCGTTTTCCACAAACTAGAATGGGTGTAGAACAATTNTANATAAATTACTTTACAAGAGCTCAAGAATATGAGCANNAAAAGAAAAGTGGACAAACATATCGTTATGATGAAGAAATGGAAGTTTTAGTNGAGATTTTAAACAATGAACGNTTTATTTCCTGNCATTCTTATGTGCAAAGTGAAATTAACATGTTGATGAAAGTAGCNGAACGTTTTAACTTTAGAGTCAATACTTTTACTCACATATTAGAAGGATACAANGTGGCTGACAAAATGNAANANCACGGNGTNGGNGCTTCNACCTTTAGTGACTGGTGGTCTTATAAATATGAAGTGATTGATGCAATACCTTATAACGCTTCAATTATGNCAAATGCAGGAGTTATAGTAGCGATTAATAGTGATGATGCTGAAATGTCTAGAAGATTAAACCAAGAAGCAGCAAAATCTGTAAAATATGGAGGAATGTCTGAAGANGATGCATGGAAAATGGTCACTNTAAACCCTGCTATACTATTACACNTAGATGATAAAGTAGGAAGNGTAAAAGTAGGNAAAGATGCCGATTTAGTNTTGTGGAGTGATCATCCATTATCGNTTTATNCTAAAGCTGAAAAAACATTAATTGAAGGAGNAGTTTATTTTGATATTAAAAAAGACAANCAACAACGCAAAGCAATTCAGANAGAAAAAAACAAACTTGTTAACTTAATGCGAAATGAGAAAGANAATGNAGTAAANAAGAGAACNCCAATGTGGAAGNAAAAGAGACATTTAACCTGTGAAAGTTTNTAATTAAAAATAAANTATTCAATTATGAAAATATTTAAANATATAACAACGCTAGTATTTATTAGTTTTAGTTTGTTTGTTTNTGCACAGCAAACACCTGCTCCTNTACAAAATAAAATTATCACNATATCAGGAGCAACTGCCCATATAGGTAATGGTAGNNTTATAAANAACAGTATCATCACCTTTGAAAATGGTATNTTAATNGCTGTTGCTGATGCTACTANNTCAAAAATAGCNTTGANAGGAACTATTATCGATGCTACNGGAAAACATGTATATCCNGGTTTTATAGCTCCTAATACAACATTAGGNCTCGTNGAAATTGATGCCGTTAGACCCACTAGAGATCAAGATGAGTTAGGTGAATTNATNCCCAATGTAAGGTCTTTAATNGCTTATAATGCAGAAAGNAAAGTGGTTGAATCATTGCGACCAAATGGTGTATTGATAGCACAAATTACTCCTAGAGGTGGTACTATTTCNGGTACTTCTTCAATTGTACAATTAGATGCTTGGAACTGGGAAGATGCAGTAGTTAAAGAANATGATGGNGTTCATATAAATTGGCCAAATAGTTATGCTCGAGGCAGATGGTGGTTAGGAGAATCTAGTGCATATAAGGCAAANAAAAATTACCAAGAAGAAATTGAAAATATAAAGAGCTTTATTTTAAATAGNAAAACCTATGGAAAGNCAACTCCNAAAAAAATTAACGAAGCTTTTAAAGCAATGCAAGNTTTATTTAATGGTCATCAAAAAATNTTTGTGCATGCNCAGGGAGAAAAAGAAATGATTGATGCGGTGACTATTCTTAAAAATAATGGAATAAACAATGTTGTTTTGGTAGGAGCTTATGAAGCNTATAAAATTAGTGATTTCNTNAAAAAGAATGATGTTTCCGTTTTAATNCAAAGGGTTCATAGTACCCCTGAAAGGGATGATGAAGATTATGATTTACCATATAANTTAGCNAAATTATTAGTAGATGAAGGAATTTTAGTAGCTTTACAAACAAGTGGACAAATGGAAGGAATGAATACAAGAAACTTACCCTTTTATGCAGGTCAAGTTGCTGCGCAAGGTTTAAGTAAAGAAAANGCGTTACAATTAATCACAGAAAATGCAGCTAAAATTTTAGGTATTGACGCAAATTATGGTACACTAGAAACTGGTAAAAGTGCTACTTTATTTATTTGTGAAGGAGATGCTTTAGACATGCGTACTAACATTTTAAGCCTNNCTTNTATNGATGGAAGAGAAATATCTCTAGAAACTCATCAAACTAAACTTTGGAAACGATATTCTAAAAAATATAGTAATAACTAATTTTAAATGAAATATTCATTATTTGTANTAATTATTTGTTTTGTTATTCAAGTAAAGTCTCAAACTAACTATAAGTATGAGAATTTTGGAAATAGGTCTATATTATTAAATGGTAATGTTACTGGTAGTGTTGACGATTTAGGAGCAACCTATTATAATCCGGCAAGACTAGCTTTAATAGAAGATCCTGTTTTTGCTATAAATGCTAAAATATATGAACTTATCGATGTTAAAATTGAAAATTATTTGTTTGACAAAACCGAACTTTCAAGTTCAGATTTTAAAGGATTACCAAGTATGGTTTCTGGGACTTTTAAAATAAAATTCTTAAAAAACCACCAATTTGCTTACGCATTAATTTCAAGAAATAGATACGAANTCGATCTCAGTTTTAATACTGGNATCGTTGATAATGAATTCAATAATGAACTACCTGGAGTAGCGAAATATTTTGCTAGNACAAATTTAAATTATCGATTAAGAGAAAATTGGTTTGGTCTTTCGTGGGCCAAATCAATTACTTCTAATTTTAGTTTAGGTGCTTCATTATTTGCATCCTATTATAATTATTCAGCGGGAAATAGTGACCAATTCACTTCAATTAATGATTTAGATCAAGTAACGAATCATANATATAAAGTTAGTTTTGATCAAAAATCATATGGGGCATTTTTAAAAATTGGTGCAGCTTGGGTTTTTAAATCAATAGAATTTGGATTAAACATTGATTTGCCATATTTAGAAGTATANAGTGAAGGNTCTTTTTATAATGAAGAAGTACTTTCTGGTTCCAACAATGGAGTTGATATATTTTCNTTAAATAATTTAGATGATGTAAATGCTAAAAGAATATTTCCTATGGGTATTTCTTTAGGTGGTGGTATNCCATTTAAAAAGAACAAATTACATTTAAATATTAGTTGGAANTCTGCAGTTGACACCTATGATAGGCTTGACATACCAACTTTAGAAAGTATAACNNATGAAGAGGTTTATCGGTATNAATTTGAAGAAAAATTAAGTTCTATTGTTAATTTTGGTATGGGAGCAGAGATATATATNAATCCAATCATTAGTGCCTTTGGTAGTTTTTCAACNGATTTTTCTCCTTTCGATATTGAAACGTCCATCATAGAATTAGCAAGTAATTCGGAAAATAGAGTTAATACAGGCACTGATTTTTATCACTATGGCTTAGGTGTTAACTTTGGTTACAAAAGAGTGAATTTTATTTTAGGTACTGTATATACTCATGGAAANTCTNATTTTTTAAATTCAAATGATGAAAATATTTTCCCTGAATTATTGATAGATCAAATTGCTACCATAAAACAATCACGNTGGNGATTTTTAATAGGTTTTGAAATTTTATTTTTGAATAGACAAATAAATGTAGGGAAAAGCACAAAAATTACTAAGCANGAAAAAGTTAAAAATTAATTCTTAAACANCTTCTTTNTTGTTGAATTTCCTCCAGAATCAATTTGTTATAAAATATATTTCTGAGTTTAACTTTGGAATANGAAAAGAGGTGATTCCNNAATCCAATTGCCTTTTTTAAATCACTTAACTCCTGTCTAAAAATTTATATATCGTAATTCTTATTTTTTATTGCAATAATTTACATTCTAAAGAATGTATAAATTATCTCCATTTAATAAAACTTAGTCAATCTCTAAAAAGGTTATATTTGTGTTATGTTAAAAAACATTTCAAGCTTTCAGAATCCACTTATAAAAAAAGTATTNCTACTTCAAGANAAAGCAAAAGAGCGAAAAAAAAGCAGCTTATTTATTATTGAGGGAAAACGCGAAATAAAATTAGCTTTAAAGGGTGGTTACAAAATNAATACNTTGCTTTTTTGTTCTGATATCATTTCAGAAAACGACGNATCAAACTTCTTAAATACAGANGTCAACAATCTTATTGAAATNTCTATTGAGNTCTATAAAAAAATTGCTTATNGAACTTCCACAGAAGGAATCATTGCAATTTCTGAATCTAAAGATTTATCTTTAAGCAANTTAAAGTTAAAANATCACAATCAATTGATTTTAGTTGCTGAAGCTCCAGAAAAACCTGGTAATATTGGTGCAATATTAAGAACTGCTGATGCTGCAAATGTNGATGCCGTAATNATTGCAAATCCAAAAACAGATNTATACAATCCAAATATAATTAGAAGTAGTATTGGATGTGTTTTTACCAATAAGATAGCCCTNGGGAATACTTCAGANATCATCACATTTTTAAAGAATAAAAATATTTCNATTTACAGTGCGATTTTACAAGAATCCGAAGTTTATTATANCTGTAATTTCATAGAAAGCACTGCAATAGTTGTTGGAACAGAATCTACTGGNTTATCNAATCAATGGAGAGATGAAAGCAAAAAAAANATACACATNCCNATGCAAGGTNAAATTGATTCCATGAACGTTTCCGTNGCAACTGGAATTCTTTTATTTGAAGTAAAAAAACAACGAAATTTTAATTAANGAACCTATTAAACTCAATTTANATNTTTAAAAATTAGAAANATAATATGACNGCCACTACCCTATTTTATATCATCATAACTATATTGATACTAAGTTTCATTATTGATAAAATATTAGANANTTTAAATTCTAGTCATTATNACGATTCTATCCCAATTGAGTTAAAAGATGTCTATAATCATAAAGAATATCAAAAATCACAGGCTTATAAAAAAGTTAATGCTCGATTTGGTTCGATCACTTCNTTAGTATCCTTAGTTGCTACTTTGGCTTTTTTCNTTTTAGATGGTTTTGCTTTTGTAGATAAATGGGCACGTACTTATTCAGATAACAATATCATTATTGCACTTATATTTTTTGGAGGTATTATGCTTGCNAGTGATATTTTAAGCACCCCATTTAGTTATTTTCACACTTTTGTGATCGAAGAAAAATTTGAATTTAATAAAACTACTTTAAAAATATTTTTTNTGGATAAGGCTAAANGTTGGCTAATATCTTCATTATTAGGAGGTTTAATTCTTTCAATTATCATTTGGTTTTATGAATCTNNTGGAAGTAATTTCTGGTTATATGCTTGGGGAATGGTCGCTGCGTTTACTTTTTTNATGAATATGTTTTATGCAAGGTTAATTGTNCCACTTTTNAANAAACAAACACCACTTGAGGAAGGAACATTAAAAACAAAAATTGAAAATTATGCTCAAAANGTTGGTTTCAAGTTGGATAAGATATTTGTGATAGATGGNTCTAAAAGAAGTACAAAAGCNAATGCTTATTTTTCAGGTTTTGGNAGTGAAAAAAGAGTAACGCTTTATGACACTTTAATNAATGATTTGGAAGAAGATGAAATTGTAGCAGTACTCGCTCATGAAGTNGGNCATTATAAAAGAAAACATATTGTTTTTAATCTAATCGCAAGTATTCTGACAATGGGATTCACTTTTTGGTTGTTATCTTTGTTTGTAGGAAGNCCTATATTATCTGAAGCACTAAATGTAACTATTCCGTCATTTCATATTGGATTAATAGCATTTGGAATTTTATANAGTCCAATTTCTGAANTTACCGGATTGCTTATGAANTTTATTTCAAGAAAATTTGAATATCAAGCTGATAATTATGCGAAAAANAGTTTTAAAGGTGCTCCATTAATCTCTGGATTAAAAAAATTATCTAAAAATAGTTTAAGTAATCTTACTCCACACCCAGCATATGTTTTTGCTCATTACTCTCACCCCACATTGTTACAACGTTACCNTAACATAATGACTTAATAANTGNATTTAACAAAAGTNTTTTTCTANTTNAATTAAAAAAAANTACTGATAAATAAAAATGTATTGTATTGTTTATTACAATCATTTATGTATTTTTATTTTATGACAGAAGAGGCNATAGAAATAGAAAATAAAGAGATTGCANAGCAATATAAAAAATTGCTTAAAATCAGCTATAGAACTCTTAGCAAAGAAGATAAAAAATTGATACGTAATGCTTTTGACATTGCGGTTGATGCCCATAAAGAACANCGCAGAAAGTCTGGTGAAGCCTATATTTTTCACCCCATAGCGGTTGCAAAGATTGTCGCTTCAGAAATTGGNTTAGATTCTACTTCAATTGCNGCAGCATTACTTCACGATGTAGTAGAAGATACTGATTATNCCTTGNCAGATATCNAACAGATGTTTGGAGAAGNAGTNGCTAGGATTGTAGACGGACTNACNAAAATATCTCACCTGTCTACAGATAAAAACAATTCACTTCAAGCGGAAAATTTCCGTAAAATGTTACTTACTTTAAATGAAGATATNCGAGTAATTATTATAAAAATTGCAGACCGTTTGCATAATATGCAAACCATGGGTGCTATGCCNCCTAATAAACAAGTNAAAATAGCTTCAGAAACCCTATATATATATGCACCATTAGCNCACCGNATTGGAATGTATAAAATAAAGTCTGAACTTGAAGATTTAAGTTTAAAATATACAGAACCTGAAGTATACAATGATCTCTTTAGTAAAATTAAAGAAAGTAAACAACAACAAGACAGCTATATCAATTCTTTTAAAAGTATGATTAAAGATTCTCTNGATAAAGAAAACTTAGCATATGAAATAAAAGGAAGACCAAAATCAATATTTTCAATTAGAAGAAAAATAATGGTTCAAAATGTTTCATTTGATGAAGTCTATGACAAGTTTGCGGTACGGATTGTTTACAAAGGAAATGAAGAAAATGAAAAATTTCTTGCCTGGAAAATTTATTCAATTGTTACCGATCATTTTCGTCCTAACCCTACTCGATTACGTGACTGGATATCATCACCAAAATCAACCGGTTATGAAGCGCTTCATATTACTGTAATGGGACCAAAGGGTCGATGGGTTGAAGTACAAATTAGATCGGAACGAATGAATGAGATTGCTGAAAAGGGATTTGCAGCTCATTATAAGTATAAAAATAAAGAAAAAGGAGATGTTGATTTAGATATTTGGCTCAATAAGCTACAAGAAACANTAGGAAATGATGACATTAGTGCTTTAGATTTTGTNGAAGAGTTTAAATTAAANTTATANACCAAAGAGATTTTTGTTTTCTCACCGATGGGTGATTTATATTCTCTTNNNAAAGGTTCTACCGCTTTAGACTTTGCCTTTAATGTTCATACTGAAATAGGTTTACATACAAGAGGAACAAGAGTTAATGGNAAATTAGTTTCATTAAGTCATCAATTAAAAAGTGGTGATCAAGTAGCAGTTATTACTTCNGATAAAGTTAAACCAAATTCAAATTGGTTAGATTATGCTACTTCTGGTAGAGCTTTATCAAAAATAANATCTTCTTTAAAAGAAGAAGAGAAACAAATTGCGAAAGATGGAAAAGTAATTTTAGCCAGAAAGTTAAAATCGCTTAAAATCACCTTAGACGANAAAACAATCAATCAATTGGTNGTTTATTTTAAAATTAAAACAAGNCTCGACTTATTTTATAGAGTTGGTGCTGGAATTATAGANAATAAAAAAATAAAAGAATTTGCAACATCTAGAAACAATATGATTGTAAGTTTCTTTAAAAATAAACTTNGGAAGNCTAGNAAACCAGAAGACATACATAAAGAAGAAATTACTGCAAAATACGACCAGCTTGTATTTGGTAAAGATGATGATAAATTAGATTATAAAATTGCCGTTTGTTGCAATCCAATTCCTGGCGATAAGGTGTTTGGNTTTATAACTGTTACTGATGGAATTAAGATTCATAAAAAAAATTGTCCAAATGCATTNCAACTGCAAAGTAATTTCAGTTACCGTATTATTAGTGCAAAATGGATAGACTCCAGTCAAAGTGATTTTAAAACTGAATTATTAATTTCGGGAATTGATACCATTGGACTAGTNAATGAAGTGACAAGNATTATTTCAAACACTCANAATATTAATATGATAAGTGTNCATTTTGAAAGTGATGANGGTGTTTTTAATGGAAATATTATACTCGTTGTAAAAAACATTACNATTCTTGATAACCTTGTGAAAAACATTAAAAAAATTAATGGTATCGATAAAGTTACCAGAGTATAAATGAGTATTTTTGTTGATATATGAACGCTAAGATGAATCCAAGTAATCAAGGAATAGTNAAGAATGTTTTTACAGCCTTTTTAGGAGAAAAGGGACATAGAAAAACACCTGAACGCTACGCTATACTNCAAGAANTTTATGACCACAATGATCATTTTGATATTGAATCATTNTATATAAACATGAAAAATAAAAATTATAGAGTCAGTAGAGCTACACTTTATAATACCATAGAATTACTGTTGGAATGCGGCTTGGTTCGAAAGCATCAGTTTGGTCAAAATCAAGCACAATATGAAAAATGTTATTTTGATAAACAACACGATCATCTTATTTTATCTAATGGAGAAGTTATAGAGTTTTGTGATCCTAGAATCCAATCTATAAAAAAAACAATTGAAGAGGTTTTTAATGTTGAAATATTTAATCATTCACTTTATTTTTACGGAAATAAAAAAACTCCTGACTCAAAACAGGAAAAAGCATAACATATGGCAGTAGATTTATTACTTGGATTACAATGGGGCGATGAAGGAAAAGGGAAAATTGTGGATGTTCTTNCTAAAAAATATAATATTATAGCTCGATTCCAAGGAGGTCCAAATGCAGGNCATACCTTAGANTTNGATGGCATAAAACATGTTCTAAGAACTATTCCTTCCGGTATATTTCATAAAGAATCTATCAATGTAATTGGAAATGGAGTGGTTATAGATCCTGTTGTTTTTGTNAAAGAATTGGAAGCATTAGATCCTTTTAATATCGATTATATTTCAACACTAATTATTTCNAGAAAAGCACATTTAATNTTACCNACGCATCGACTATTAGATGCAGCTTCAGAAGCTTTAAAAGGCAAAGCAAAAATCGGATCTACTTTAAAAGGAATTGGCCCAACTTATATGGATAAAACCGGTAGAAATGGTATTCGAGTTGGTGATTTAGAACTTGAAACATTTAAACAAAAGTATAGAGCCTTAGCAGANAAGCATGTTGCTATGATTAGGTTCTATGATGTAGAGATACAATATGATTTAGATGAAATGGAAGTTGAATTTTTTGATGCCATNAAGAAATTGAAANAATTAACTTTTATCGATAGTGAAGAGTATTTGAATCAAGCGATGAAATCTGGAAAAACCATTCTAGCAGAAGGAGCGCAAGGTTCNTTATTAGATATTGATTTTGGAACTTATCCATTTGTAACNTCTTCAAATACNACTGCNGCNGGTGCATGTACAGGACTAGGNGTNGCTCCAANAAAAATTAACGAAGTTTNTGGTATTTTCAAAGCATATACCACTAGAGTNGGTTCTGGACCTTTCCCTACTGAATTATTTGACAAAGTAGGTGANAAAATGGCTAAAGTNGGTCGCGAGTTTGGNGCTGTTACCGGNAGAGAGAGACGTTGTGGTTGGTTGGANTTAGTCGCTTTAAAATACACTTGTGAAATAAACGGAGTAACACAGTTAATGATGATGAAAAGTGATGTATTAAGTGGTTTTAAAAANTTAAAAATTTGTACTGCTTATAACTATAANGGANAGGTNATNANGCACCTACCTTATAATATCGAAGAAGAAAATGTATCTCCAATTTATACAACATTTAAATGTTGGAAAGAAGATTTNACAAAAATGACGGATGTTAGTCAATTACCATCTGAGTTAAATGAGTACATTGATTTTCTTGAAAAGGAATTAGAAATACCCATTAAGATANTATCGGTTGGTCCAGATAGAAAACAAACNATTCATAGGTAATAACAATTCTTTAGTATCTTCGTTAATTCAATATACAAAGGAATTTTTATTTGAAACTTGACAATTACATTCTTTTATTTTTANTTACTTTCTTCGGAAGCAATNTAATTGCACAAGAAGAAAAAANTACTNNCGAAGAAAAAAAACAAGTTACTATTAAATCTGGGTATTGGGAAAAAAAACCTGAATTCCCAGATGCNGTAATTTATACTCGTGATAATTCTGGGCAAGTNCATATNNTTCATGAAGGTGTAGAAATGTGGTGTGATCAAGCCTATGTATATACAAAAGANAATTTTGTAAAAGCATATGGTTCNGTAAATATTTCNCAAGGTGATACCATTTCNATGCGAAGTAAATATGGGGAATATAACGGTAATACTCANTTTGCATTTGCCAGTGGAGATGTTGCCTTTAATGATTCTAAAACTTCTTTAAGTACTGATACCTTATATTTTGATNGNATTAAACAGCAAGCNTTTTANAGAAGTGGTGGNACTGTTAAAGATACNGCNAGNACTTTAACCAGTAAANTTGGNAGGTACTTTGCAGATTCAAAAAAATATCAATTTNTATCTAATGTTGTTATCAATAATCCAAAATATACGATAAACTCTCAACAATTAGATTTTTATTCAGAATCNGGAATNGCNTATCTATATGGTAAATCTACNATAAAAGGTGAAAGTAGTATNGTTTATTGTGAAAGGGGNTATTATAACACCCGAAATGACATTGGNTANTTCGTAAAAAACTCGAGAGTTGATTATGAAAACAGAACCATGTATGGAGATAGTATNTATTTTGATAGAAATAAAAATTTTGCATCTGCAACTAATAATATNCGTTTAATAGACACCTTNAACAATAGTTTTATTAGCGGGCANTATGCAGAAATATTTAAAGAACAAGATTCAGTNTTTATTACCAAAAGAGCATTAGCTATTACNGTTAGAGATAATGACTCTATTTATGTTCATGCAGATACGTTACGCATTACTGGAAAAGCAGATAATCGNGTTTTAAGAGGGTATTATAAAGCTCGATTGTTTAAAAAAGGATTACCNGNAGAAGAACCAATNAGCGGAAAATGTGATTCTATCTATGTAAATGAAAAAACAGGTATCACTAAATTATTANGCAAACCAATAATGTGGAATGGTGAAAACCAAATGACAGGAGACACNATTTATTTACTCAGGAATATTGAAACNAGTAAATTAGATACNTTAAAAGTTTTTAAAAATGCATTTATCATTCAAAAAGATAGTNCNGGGTANAATCAAGTAAAGGGAGAACGATTAATTGGATTGTTTACNAATAANCAATTGGATACTATAAATATTGANAAAAACACACAAGTTATATTCTTCTCNAGAAATGAGGAACAAGAATTAGTTGGNATTAACAACACCATAAGTAGCTCNATTCAAATGTATCTTAAAAATCAACAAATAAGGGGTNTCAGGTTCAANAAAAAAGTAAATGGNAAATTGTATCCTCCCTCCCAATTTCCTGAAAANGNAAGAATTCTTCCAGGTTTTAATTGGTATGGTGANGAACGNTTANTTAATATGANCGATTTATTTANGGGAAAACCAGCTCCTATCCTATCCAAAATAAANGGGATTCCTCTTCCTAAGGTAGAAGATGATTTTTTTGATAAAGAATCAGAAAATGAAATTCAAATTCCANAAGCNTCAAAACTCTCTCCAAAACATTTTAAAAATAANCCTAAANANNCNNTNNCCTTANAAGAAGNAAATTAANAAGTGATATAAAATTGAATCANGATNAACCTNAACATAACTANGCTAGTAAATNTATATTCTTAATTGCTTTAGAAATTATNATAGNATATTTCNNCANNTAATTNTTCAAATAATTAATTNATTCCAAAATGCNATATTTANTGTTTATTTTTNTCNTTTAATANTGANAAATCNTGCCTTNGCANGAAATAATGAAAACCGATTTNTACAAATACCAAGCTCAAACCACTCCTCACCCATTAGCATTAGAAGTATCTCATGCAAANGGATGTTATATTTATGANACANAAGGTAAGNAATACTTAGACTTTATAGCGGGAGTTTCCGCAATTAGTTTAGGTCATTGTCATCCAAAAATAATATCGGCAGTGAAAAATCAGTTAGATAAATATCTCCATGTNATGGTATACGGAGAGTTTATACAAGAACCTGCAGTCGAACTTACCAAACTTCTATCGNGATTTTTGCCAGAAAATTTAACAACTACTTATTTAACAAATAGTGGAACTGAAGCTATTGAAGGTTCTATGAAATTAGCCAGAAGAGCTACTGGTAGAAAGGAAATTATTTATGCNAAAAATGCATATCATGGAAATACTATGGGAGCTTTAAGTATNATGGGNGTTGAAGAAAGAAAAGAAATGTTTCANCCATTACTANCAGATTGTAACTCCATTGAGTTTAATAATGANAAAGACATTTTAAAAATAACATCAAAAACCGCAGGAGTAGTTTTAGAAACGATACAAGGTGGAGCAGGGTTTATNGTTCCAGAAAATAATTATTTNAAAAAAGTAAAAAATCGTTGCAGTGAGGTAGGTGCTTTGTTAATTTTAGACGAAATACAACCAGGTTTTGGACGAACTGGAAAATTATTTNGTTTTGAACATTATGATATTTNACCAGATATTTTAGTTATTGGTAANGGNATGGGGGGTGGGATGCCAATCGGTGCATTTACTGCTTCTAAAGAATTAATGTTATTATTATCTAANAATCCTAAATTAGGGCATATTACCACTTTTGGAGGACACCCTGTTATTGCTTCTGCTGCNCTGGTAACTTTAAAAGAAATTACCNGTANTAATTTAATAGAAGAGGCACTTCAAAAAGAAATATTATTTCGAA
Source organism: Flavobacteriaceae bacterium (assembly GCA_002713705.1). Lineage (GTDB taxonomy): Bacteria > Bacteroidota > Bacteroidia > Flavobacteriales > Flavobacteriaceae > Marifrigoribacter. The sequence continues at coordinate 33,277 of PAUJ01000006.1, read as the reverse complement.
AAGAATTAGTACATCCATTGATAAAAGAAATTCGAGGTAAAGGACTCATGCTTGCTTTAATAGTTGAAAACTCAGAAATTACTTCTAATGTTATTTTAAAATGTAAAGAAAAGGGTCTGCTGCTATTTTGGCTTCTTTTTGAAACAAAAGCAATACGAATTACTCCACCCTTAACGATAACTGAAGAAGAAATTAAAAAAGGATGTCAGTTGTTATTACAGGTCTTAGATTCAATTTAATTTNTTTTTTACCACATATTCCTCTACAAAACAAATAATTANCGTTGACGATATGGTGTTAATAAGTCCGTTAACAACAAAAGTGGCACAACATTTGAAATTTAGGTTACATTAGTATCTTTAATTTGAAAGAAACAATGAACCCATTAGAGTAATAGAACTTGAACGAGTATAACAACATATCGCTTTCCCGTTTCGAATCTATGTTAAAAACAAACAATGTGTTTTTCTTCGACTCCAATGAGTTTGAAGACATNATACATTATTATTTAGACAATGGAAAGATTGCATTAGCAAAAAAGGCNACAAAACTTGGTTTNGAACAGCATCCTACTTCGACCAANTTAAAATTGTTTCAGGTTGAAATGTTCATTTTTGAAAACAAATTAGAGGTTGCTGAAGANCTTTTAGAAAACATTTTCTTATTAGAACAATCCAACGANGAGGTATATATACAGAAAGCAAATATACTATCAAGAAGAGATAAACATNTAGAAGCAATAGAAATGCTTGAAATTGCTCATAATTTAACTAGGGAGCAATCTGACGTACTGTCATTAATTGGTATGGAGTACCTTTTNTTAGAAGATTTCGAAAATGCTAAAAAATATTTTATTCAATGNTTAGCAGAAGATCAAGAAGACTTTTCTGCTTTATATAATATTATATATTGTTTTGAATATTTAGATCAAACAGAAGAAGCAATAGAATATTTAAATAGNTTTTTAAATAAAAACCCATATTGTGAAGTTGCTTGGCATCAAGTAGGAAAACAATATTATATTTTAAAAGAATATANAAAAGCACTTGCTGCCTATGATTTCGCTATTATAAGTGATGATACTTTTATTGGTGCATATTTAGAAAAAGGAAAAGTACTNGAACAATTAAAAAGATACAATGAAGCCATAGAAAGCTATACAGTTACATTAGGTTTAGATGATCCTACTTCATTTGCATTATTGCGTATTGGTAAATGTTATGAAAAAATAGGAAATACTGATTTATCCCTTCANTTTTATAATAAATGTGTAGAAGAAGATGCTTTGCTTGATAAAGGTTGGATTGCTATTACNGATTATTATATTAGAAATAAAAATTATAAAAAAGCTCTTTACTATATTAATAAAGCNCTAAATATAAATAGTGAAAATGTTTTGTATTGGAAACGATATGGAAAAATTAATTTTAGATTAAATCTTTTTGAAGAAGCTGANGTTGGGTTTAGAAAATCTTTAGAATTAGGAAATTACGAATTAAACACTTGGTTAANTCGTCATGATATTTTATTGAAATTAGGAGAACATCAAACTGCAACTAATACTNTATTTCAAGCATTAGAATTCTATCCNGAGAATCCAGAAATTGAATACCGATTAGCTGGTTTATTTTATCATAATATAGAATATGGTAAAGGTGANTTTCATTTAAAAAATGCCCTAAAATTAGATCCAGAATATCTAATAATAATAGAAGAATTATTCCCTCGGGTATATGATTTAAAAAAAGTACAAGAATTAATCAAAATACACAAAAATCCTTCTCTATAAAATGTGTATTTTTGATTANATTACTTTAANAAATCGTTTTAAAAATNAATGCCAACACGTAATTTTAAACAATACCTCATTATAAGTGCAAAAGGCCTNGCAATGGGTGCTGCAGACGCTGTACCAGGAGTTTCAGGAGGTACAATTGCATTTATATCTGGAATTTATGAAGAGCTGATTTTAACGATTAGCAATATTAATTTATCTCTTTTTAAAATACTGAAAGAAAGAGGTATATCTGAATTCTGGAAACAGTTAAACGGAAATTTTATNATAGCNCTATTAACAGGTATCGCGATAAGCTTTATTAGTTTTATGAAGCTGGCAAAGTATTTAATCGAGAATCAACCCATTTTAATTTGGTCTTTCTTTTTTGGACTAATTATAGCNAGTATCGNATACATTGGGAAAAAAATTAAAANCTGGAATATAAAAACCGGTGCTGCTCTTATAATAGGAGGTCTAAGCGCCTANTATATTACTACACTTCCACCTTTAGCTAATAGCAACAATCCATATTTTCTTTTTATTGCTGGAGCTATTGCAATTTGCGCTATGATTCTCCCTGGCATATCTGGTTCTTTTATCTTATTAATTCTAGGAGCGTATAAAACACTAAGTGATGCCATACACGATTNTAACTTTAAGAATATTTTTATTTTTATAGGGGGCGCCATTNTAGGGTTATTAAGTTTTAGCAGGGTACTAAAATGGCTTTTTAAAAATTATGAAAATACCACATTAGCTGTTCTTACGGGTTTTATTATTGGGTCTTTAAATGTAATTTGGCCATGGAAACAAACATTATTAGTGTTTTCAAAGAAAGCTGGAAAAGANATTCCTCTTACTGAAATTACCGATTTAGGTTCACTTTCTGTTTATCAAAAAAGCATTCAAAATTATGAAAGTTATAATGTTATACTTGAAAAAAGCATAAGTCCATTTACCTATTCTAAAATAAATAATGANATTGAATCACAGTTTGTTTTTGCTATATTNTTTATGANTTTTGGGTTTTTAACAATTCTNTTATTAGAATTATTTGCTGATAAAAAACCAATTAATGGCTAATGAACGTAACATATCTGACAAAATCTGGCTAGTNTTAAAAGGNCTTGCAATGGGCAGTGCTAATAAAGTTCCTGGAGTTTCTGGTGGNATAGTAGCTTTTGTCGCAGGATTCTATGAGGAATTTATTTATTCNCTNCAGAAAATTAATAGAAAAGCTTTTTTATTATTATTTAATAGAAGTTTAAAATCTTTTTTAGAATATACCAATGCTCAGTTTTTAGGACTTTTATTTTCAGGAATGATCATTAGTTATTTTAGCATTTCTAAAGTACTCGATTACCTGTTGATAAACTACGAACTTTACGTTTGGAGCACNTTCTTCGGAATGATCATTGGTTCACTTTATTACATCGCNAAGGATTTCGGTGAATGGAATCGAAAATTTATTTTATTCCTATTGGTAGGGATTAGTATTGGTATTAGTATCAGTTTTTTAGAGCCTGCAAAAGAAAANAACAATCTTTTATTTGTTTTTCTATGTGGTATTATTGGAGTTTCTGGGATGACATTACCTGGTCTTTCAGGTTCATTTATATTAATTTTATTAGGAAATTACGTTTTACTCTTAGTCGATTCTGTAAATGCATTATATGATACNATTTTCGATATTTTNCTNGGTGACTTTAGTTTTATNGACAACCAAAATAGACTTCATTTATTAAAAGTATTGATAGTATTTTCAATAGGTTCTATTGTAGGTTTGGTATCGCTTTCTAATGTATTGTCTTATTTATTAAAATATTATAAAAAACCAACAAATTCTGTAATTATTGGTTTTATAGCTGGTTCTNTAGGAGTAGTTTGGCCATGGAAAACTAAAGTATTAGAAAAAGANGCTTTAGGAACTATCATTTATGACGATAATGGAAGAGAAATAATTATAAGCTATCAACGATACTTCCCTTCAGAATTTACTCCCGAAGTAATGTTCGCAATTATGTATATTGGNATAGGAATTTTAATTTTACTTNTTTTAGACGGCTATCACAAAATAAAACTAACATCAAATGGCTAAATANGGATTGATTGGTNATAATATAGGATATTCTTTTTCTAAAACATTTTTCAATTTTAAATTTGAAAAAGAAAACAGAAATGATAGTTATGAAAACTTTGACATACCGGTNCTANGTAAAATATCAGAAATATTAGAAAATAATCCTGACTTAAAGGGTTTGAATGTCACTATCCCNTATAAAAAAAGCATCATTCAATTATTGGATAAAGTNGATAAAGAAGCACTCCAAATTGGTGCAGTAAATACCATAAAAATAAATAAGGACGGTNCACTTNAGGGCTATAATACTGATCATTACGGCTTTTCAAAAGCTNTNATNGANTTTTTNCCATTAAAAGAAAAAAAAGCACTAGTTCTTGGTACTGGTGGAGCAAGTAAAGCTGTTAAATATGTNCTACAAATAATGAATTTTGAGGTCACACAAGTTTCTAGAACTAAAACTGAAAANAATATAACATATANCGACTTANATAGAGATNTTATAAAACAAAACTATTTAATTGTAAATTGTACACCTCTTGGAACCTTCCCAAAAATTGAAGAGTNTCCNGATATTCCATATGAATATTTAACAAAAGATCATTTGGCTTTTGACCTAACTTATAATCCACGAGAAACNAAATTCATGAAATTAAGTAAAGAACGTGGNGCTAGAAAAAGTAANGGATTAAAAATGTTAGAATATCANGCAAAAAAAGCTTGGTCTATTTGGATATCATAAATAATTCTCAAAATCACTTAAATAACCAATCCTTTCTTTGCTATTTAATCAGTAGTTAGTATCTTAACAAAATAATTAANCATTCAGAACATATCTGAGTGTGTATGAACTTTAACATTGAAAAAAATGTCAGAAAAAGAAATTAAAATTGAAAATNAAATTTCGGAAACACAAATTTCAGAAATTACAAATCCAGTTAAAGGAGAGTCGAAAGAAGAAAATCAAAATAATAAAGATTCTGAAACGACTGATAAAGAAAAAGTAGAGGAACAAANAGAAAATACANCTGAAATTAAAGAAGAAGTACCTGTTTCTAAAAAGAAGAAAAAAAANGNAGTTATAACTAAAGAANNGATAGAGNNAACATCTGAAATTAAAAAAGAAAAAANTAATAAGCTTGAAACAGAAANAACAGCAGAGTTATCTAAAGATGANATTGAAATTANCGTTGAAGAGCCAGAAAAAGATTATACACTATTAACTGATGAGGAATTAATATCAGAGTTAAAAGCGATTATTNAAAATAAGCCTGTTCAAGAAATTAAGTCAATTGTTGAAATCATTAAAACAGAATTTAATTCTAAATTTAATGATGAATTAGAACTAAATAAAAAAACATTTTTAGCGGAAGGTGGAAATATTATAGATTTTTATTACACAACACCAATTAAAAAAGCATTTGACACTGTTTATTATAACTATAAAGATAAACGAAGTAATTATTANAAAAATCTACTTAATGATCAAAAAACAAATCTTTTNAAAAGAGAAGAGTTAATTGAAGAATTAAAGNGNCTTTTTAACGCTAAAGANAACACCAGTNCNATTTACAAACGTTTTAGAGANATCCAAGAAAGNTGGTTTGACGCAGGNTCAATACCTCGTGATAAAAATAATACGGTATGGAATAATTATCACCATCATGTAGAAAATTTTTATAACATNCTTCACCTTGATAGAGAGTTTAGAGATCGTAATTTTAAACAAAATCTTGAACAAAAGTTAAGAATAATTGGAAGAGCAGAAGAACTTACAAATGAAGAAGACAATAATTTAGCATTTCGTGAATTACAAATGCTTCATAAAATGTGGAAAGAAGAAATTGGACCTGTAGCAAAAGAATTTAGTGATAATATTTGGGATAAATTTAGTGCTGCCACCAAAATAATTCATGACAAACGTAATGAGTATATAGAAGAATTAGAAAAGAAAGCGGAAGAAAATGTTGCTTTAAAGAAAACGTTAATAATTGAAATTAATANCTTAACCGAGACTGCTAAAAACAAAGGACACCAAGCTTGGCAAAACACAATTAAAAAAGTTCAAGAATTAAGAGATCAGTTCTTTGAATCTGGAAAAGTTCCACGTTCAAAAAACAAAGAGNTTTGGGATTTATTTAAAGAAGCAACCAGAAACTTTAATAAAGAGAAAAANGCTTTTTACAAAGGACAAAAGAAAGAGCAATTTGATAATCTAGCTAAGAANAGAGAATTAATAAAAATAGCTAAAGATAATAAAGATGGTGAGGATTTTGAAAAATTAACNCCATTAATGAAAAANATTCAAAGTGATTGGAAAGACATTGGTCACGTTCCAAGAAAGGATAGTGATAAGATTTGGAAAGAATTTAAAGCAGTTTGCAACTATTATTTTGATCGTTTACATTCACAAAAAGATGAGGCNAATAAAGAAGAATTTGCAAATTATGATGCTAAAAAAGCATTCTTAGAAACTTTAGAAAAAATTAATTTAGAGGGGGATCATAAAAAAGATATTGCGANTATTACTGGTAAAATTGCAGCGTGGAAAAAACTTGGAAGAGTCCCTTNTAATAAAAGAAATATTGAACAGAAATTTAATAAAAAATTAAATGAACTTTTTGAAAGATTAGATTTAGATAAAAAACAAACGGAACTCATCAAATTTGAAAATAAATTAAACTTGATAGCTTCTGATGAAGATGAAAGAAAACTAAAGAATGAAGAATTCTTTATATCTAAAAAAGTAGTTGAAGTAAAAGATGAAATAAGGCAATTAGAAAATAACTTATTATTTTTCAAACATGTTAAAGATGATAATCCTNTAGTGAAAGAAGTTCANAATAACATCGATAGACAAAAAGAGCAATTAGAAACTTGGATTGAAAAACTTAAAAAAATTAGAAGTATCCGTAAAGGAGAATAAAAATAANTAATTTTATAGAAAAGGTGTTGAATTTAAATTTAACACCTTTCTTAGATTATTTTTTTTTTGCTTGCTCCCAATATATATCCATTTCAGCTAAGCTCATATCTTTAANAGATTTATTTAACTCATTGGCCNTTTTTTCAATAAACTGAAATCGCTTAATAAATTTTTTATTGGTTCGTTCTAAAGCATTTTCAGGATTTATCTTNAGAAAGCGAGCGTAATTGATCATAGAAAANAAAACATCNCCAAATTCCGCTTCCATTTTATCATNGTTGTTATCTGAAATTTCGTGTTGTAATTCCTCTAATTCCTCTTGAACTTTTTCAAAAACTTGCTCTGGTTTTTCCCAATCAAAACCAACACCAGCAACTTTCTCTTGAATTCGNCTTGCTTTTACTAANGANGGGAGCGATTTAGGAACTCCTTCCAAAACACTAGATTTTCCTTCTTTCAATTTTAAAGCCTCCCAATTCTGTTTTACTTCTTCTTCATTTGTAANTTTTACATCACCATAGATATGAGGATGNCGAGAGATTAATTTATCACAAATAGCATTAGCAACATCTCCAATATCAAAGTTTTTAGTTTCACTTCCAATTTTTGCGTAAAAAACAATGTGTAACAATAAGTCACCNAATTCGTTTTTCACTTCTTCTAAATTATTATCTAATATAGCATCACCTAATTCATAGGTCTCTTCTATGGTTAAATGACGTAAAGATTGTAGCGTTTGCTTTTTATCCCAAGGACACTGGTTTCTCAACTCATCCATTATAGTAAGTAATCNATTTATGGCGAGAAGCTGTTCCTTTCTGTGATTCATAATTATTCTTCTTCGCTGTTTGCTTCNGAAGCTTCAGTTGACTCTTTTTTAAAATTGGTAACTCCATGTTTAGTGAGAAGNTTATACCACTGTACCACTTTTTTTATATCACTTGGGTATACCCTATCTTCATCATAATCAGGTAAAATTCCGAAAAAGTACTCTTCTAATTCATCCCTTGTNGATTTATGACTAATAGCTTCTCCTCCGTTTTCTTTATTANAAATCTTANTAAAAACTTCACTTAAAGGTAATTCTTCTGTTAAAGTATATATTGCAATTTCAGAAAGGATACTTACATTTTGTTTAGCATTAACACTAATTTTTTTACCATCGACTAATGATGTGGCTAAAAATCCGCTTCTTGTTTGATTTTCGAGTTGATAAAGTCCCGGTTTACCTGAAATAGTTAATATTTTTTCTAAGGTCATAATTTAATAATGTTATATATATTTTAAATAGGTCAGCAAATATCTTTGGTTAATATTACTTTTCCAAATGTGTTAGCGTTTCTTTTTCATNTCAGGAAAACGCATGCGATAATCTACTTTTATTTTTCCTTTAGANATATTTGAAAGCTTGCTCTTAATTAATCGTTTTTTTAATGAAGAAAGTTTATCTGTAAATAAAANACCTTCTATATGATCATATTCGTGTTGAATAATTCGTGCAACTATTCCATCAAATTCCTTTATATGTTTTTTGAAATTTTNATCTAGGTATTCAATTTTTATAGTGTCATTTCGAAAAACATCCTCTCTAATATCNGGNATACTCAAACAACCTTCACTAAANGCCCATTCATCTCCNGTTTCGGTAATTATTTTTGNATTGATAAAGACTTCTTTGAAGGTACTTAAGAATGCTCTTTCCTTTTCTGTTAGTTCTTCATCTTCTTCAAAAGGAGTGGCATCCACNATAAAAATNCGAATTGNAANACCAACTTGAGGNGCAGCTAATCCAATTCCTCTTGCNTCNTACATAGTTTCAAACATATTTTCTAANAATACATCTAAATTTGGNTAGTCCTTAGTAATCTCTTTTCCTGTTTTTCTTAAAACAGGATCTCCGTAGGCAATNATTGGTAATATCATTTTTTATTATATAAATAATCTTGCAAAATAATNGTAGCACTAATCTCATCAATTAATGCTTTATTTTGACGTTGTTTTTTATTTAATCCACTATCTATCATTGTTTNAAATGCNATTTTACTGGTAAANCTTTCATCCATCCTATCCATTTTTATTGNAGAAAANAATTCTGAAAACTTCTGAATNAACTTTTTAATTTCCNCNTCAACTNTTGANTGNGTNCCATCTTTTTGTTTTGGCTCNCCAATAATAACAAGCTCCACATTCTCGTCAATAAAATANTTTTTNAAAAAAGNAATCAACTTTTCTGTTGGAACAGTNGTCAATCCTGANGCTATTAATTGCAACTCATCAGTGACTGCAATTCCAGTTCTTTTAGTTCCGTAATCNATTGCTAATAAACGTGCCATATTTTANACAAAAATAAGGGATTAATTAAAAGTGACTTCTATCTTTGTTAAATTATTAAATAAATATGATACAATTACAAAAAATTATAGAAAAAGTNTGGAACGANAGGTCNTTACTNACTGATTACNNNCACATTAATGCAATTCGTGAGGTTATTAGCTTATTAGATGAAGGCAAACTTCGGTGTGCAGAACCTATAAATTCTGNCTGGCAAGTAAACGAATGGGTAAAAAAAGCGGTAGTTTTATATTTTCCTATTCAAAAAATGGAAGTTTTAGAAGCAGGTATATTTGAATANCATGATAAAATTCCNTTAAAAANGGGTTATCAAGAAAAAGGAATTCGAGTAGTTCCTCACGCAGTAGCAAGATATGGAGCTTATATTTCTAAAGGAGTTATTTTAATGCCAAGCTATGTAAACATTGGCGCTTATGTTGATGAGGGAACGATGGTAGATACTTGGGCAACAGTAGGGAGTTGTGCNCAGATTGGTAAAAATGTTCATTTAAGTGGTGGCGTTGGTATTGGAGGAGTTNTAGAACCACTTCAAGCTGCACCAGTAATAATTGAAGACAATGCCTTTATAGGTTCTCGTTGTATTGTGGTTGAAGGAGTTAAAGTAGAAAAAGAAGCAGTATTAGGAGCTAATGTTGTTTTAACAGCATCGACTAAAATTATAGATGTTACCCAGTCAAACCCNATTGAAACTAAAGGTATGATACCAGCACGATCAGTAGTTATACCTGGAAGCTATACTAAAACGTTTCCAGCTGGAGATTTTCAAGTCCCTTGTGCTTTAATTATTGGTAAAAGAAAAGAAAGCACCAATAAAAAAACTTCTTTAAATGATGCACTTAGAACCTATGATGTTGCCGTTTAAATTAGCTTAAAAAATAAAAAATGTTTTATCTTTCTAATCGGTAAAAGATCCTTATTTAATTGATGAAAATACTTGTAATACAGCAAAAAATGATTGGTGATGTGTTGGTGAGCACATTGTTATGCAATAATCTAAGAAAAGCGTATCCCAACGCCCAAATAGATTATATGGTATACAAAAGCACACTTCCTGTTTTACAAGGCAATAACAGTATTAATAATTTTATATTATTCGAAAAGAAACACCGTAAAAGTAAAATAGCGTTCTTTAAATTAATTTTTGATGTTCGGAAAGAAAAATANGACCTTATTATTGATGCTTATTCAAAATTAGAAAGTTGGCTGACAGTTCTTTTTTCAAATGCAACTACAAAAATNTCTTATAAAAAATTTGGCAGAACATTTTTATATACTCATAATGTACCAGTNTCNGACGAGCCAAAATCTAGTATTGGATTAGTAATAGAAAGAAGACTTTCTCTATTAGACCCTTTAAATTTAGAAATTGAATTTGATGTTGNACCTCGTCTTGTTGTTACAGATAACGAAAGAAAAAAGGCATCGGAATTATTTAATCATCATCACNTAGATCNAGCAAAAAAGACAGTGATGATATCAATTATTGGGAGTAGTGCTAATAAAACATATCCCTTAGNATATATGTCTAAGNTTGTTGATATTGTTTCAAAAAAAATTAATGCTAATATTCTTTTTAATTANATTCCAAATCAGTTAGAATTAGCACAAAAAGTATATGAGAATTGTNCAGAANAAACTAAAAAAAATATCTTTTTTAATTTATTAGGGAAAGACTTAAGAGAGTTTATTATTATCATGGATTCTTGTGATTTAATTATTGGTAATGATGGTGGCGCAATTAATATGGCTAAAGCACTAAACAAACCTTCCTTTATTATTTTTTCACCTTGGATAGAAAAACAAATGTGGTCTACTTTTGAAGATGGAAAGCTTCATGACTCTGTACATTTANTNGATTATCAACCTNACTTAATTGAAGAAAAAACTAAAAAACAATTAAAAGATAATTCAATAGCGTTGTATCNAAATTTAAAACCTTCGTATTTCAAATCTAAATTATCATTGTTTATCGATAATAATTTAGCNAATAAGAATGTAAAAACAACATCTACTAATTTCAATAAATTATTTACTCAACATAAATTTTTTCCTTTATCAGGAGTAATAATTACTTATAATGAAGAAGAACATCTTGAAAAATGNTTAGCGTCTTTAGTTGATGTTTGTGATGAGATTATTGTAGTTGATTCTTTCTCTACCGATAAAACTAAAGAAATTTGTCNAAACTATAACGTAAGNTTTATCCANCATAAGTTTGAAGGTTATATTGAACAAAAGAATTTTGCCATACAACAAGCTAAACANAATTATATCCTATCATTAGATGGTGATGAAGCATTATCTGACGAACTTAAAGNATCTATTTTAGAGATAAAAACACATTGGGATCATGATGGATTTTATACAAGTAGGTTAAATAATTATTGTGGACAATGGATAAAACATTCAGATTGGTATCCAGATAAAAAACTNAGATTATTTAAAAAAGGAAGCGGAGAATGGAAAGGTATCAATCCGCATGATAGCTATCNATTAAAAAATGGTAAAAAGAANGGAGTATTGGCTGGAGATCTTTACCATTGGATTTATAGAGATTATGACGAACANAAGGAAAAAGTTGAGAATTTTTCGAGCATTGCATCAAAAGCATATTTTAAATTAGGAATAAAATCTACCTACTTTAAAATAATTTTCAGACCCTCCTGGGCTTTTTTTAAATCCTATTTTTTAAGGCTGGGTATACTTGATGGNAAAAATGGCTATAGGATTTCTAAGCAATCATTTATTGTAACTTTTTTAAAATATCAAAAACTATACAAACTTTGGCATCAGAAATAAATTAAAAATTCCTATATCTCTTTTTCCAAAAAAAAACNTTTCTTTTAATAGCATTTTTTCTNTGGTATTTTTTTTGAAATTTTTCTGTTAATGACCACATTTTATTAAAAATCTCCTCCTCACTTTCACTTACCAACTTTGCATATTCGTTNGACATTAGCGCTACCATATCTTTTCTAGAAGTAAGTTTTGAAAAATTATTCATGCGATCTTCAAAACTCATAGTATGAAAANTCATGCGATTTAAATCAACTAAATAAAAGTNATACTTACCCGTATTTTNATCTTTTTTAATCAATGTATTTCCTGGTGAATGATCTAAAAAATTGACTCCTTTTTCATGAAGATCGAAGGTGAAACGTGTAAATTCTCGTAATATGGTATCGTANTCAGNATAATTTAAGTCTGTCGTTAACTCTCTATATGTTAAGTCATANCTTATTTGCTCGCTTACATAAAAACTTTTATGCAATAATTTTAAATCACTATATTCAAAATAAGCAAATGGCTTTGGGGTTNTTATACCNTTATTAATTAAATCATTCGCATATTCAAAAGAACGATTAGCTTTTGATTTTCTNAAAAAAGAATAGGCAATTCTATTTATTAAATGTGGAACTTTAAAAGATTTTATATTTAAATCAAGATCTTGAATCGTCACATTTTTAATGGTATTTCGTTCTCCTTCTCCTNCATAAAAATCGNCAAAGTTTCTTACCACATCTGCTATTATTTTAATAGAAGCAANATCTTGATCTTCACAAAAAACTTTATGCTCTTTATATTTCATTTATATTGATAAAAAGTAAAAATATAGTATATTANCTTTAAATTAAAATTTAGATATTCATACCGAATATTGTAGTTTCGCAAATATAAAGGTTCAATAATTAATGTTAATAGATTCAAGTACTTTTAATTACTCAATTTAATGATAATTCAATCAAACACTATTTATNTTTTACATAAAAATGGTGCTAACAGTCATTACACAGCATTAAATCATTTGCTTANAAATAATGACATAGCTCTTAAATANAGAGAGTTTTCAGTGTTTAGTAATTTATTTAAATCGATTTTCTCCTTAAATGGAACATTATTCAAGAAACAACTCATCAATTTTGGTTTTATTTTCAACCTNTTATGTAGTAAAAACAAAAAAATAGTTTTAGGGATAGCCCCNTTTGACTCAAAACTTACTTNAATCTTAGTTATTTTAAAGAATCATCAGGTTTTTTATCATACCTCATGGACACATTGGGATAAAAGTTTTCATCCCAAACAAAAAAACAATACTTCAAAAACTTATAAAATCTGGCGTCAATTTCTTGAAGAAAAATGCAAACATATCTTTACGGTAACTAAGCAAAGTAANAATCAATTATTAACTAATTATAACTTACATAATAAGAAAATAAGTGTTGTTTACCATGCATTNGATTCTGTGTTTGAAACTGAATTTACAACAAATAAAAAACCGCTTAGTTTTATTTATTTTGGACGATTAGTGNCCCAAAAAGGACTTGAGGAAGTACTTGATTTTTTTTCTAAGCAAAACAAAGCTAAACTAACTATTATTGGTGANGGAAAAGNAAAANAACTTGTAAAATCTANAGCTGAACAATATGATACTATTGAGTTCCTACCCTTCACTTCTAATAAGCAGAAACTTGTGCAACTATTAAGTTCACAAGAATACTTAGTTTTAAATTCAAAACGAAATAGTAAGTGGGAAGAACTCTTTGGCTTAGCTATTATAGAATCTATGGCACAAGGTGTTATACCAATTGCAACTAATCATNCTGGTCCCAAAGAAATTATTACAAAAGANGTAGGTTTTTTATGTGATGAAGGTGANATTACCACTGTTATTTCAGAGAGGATTAAAATTAATTATTTTGATAAAAACATGTCTGANAAAGCTAAAGAAAAGGCAAAATNTTATCGTGAAGAATCAATTGCTCAAAGATGGCAAATAATTTTAAACTAATATGTTAGACGTCAGTTGCATTATTATTAANTACAATACTTCTAAATATACNTATGAGGCGGTAGTCTCTTTGTTAGATACGCATANTAATACTATTAAATTTGAAATCATTGTTGTCGATAATGCNTCAAAAGAAGAAGATTACTTATCTTTAAAATCAAATTTAAACANGCTTAATAAAAATAATTTAAANTTAATTAGAAGTACNNTAAATACCGGGTTTGGTGGCGGAAATATGCTTGGGGTAGCNNATGCNTCTCCAACTAAATACTATGCTTTTATNAATAATGATACCTTGCANGTGAGTGATAATTGTCTAAAGCATTTAAAGGATTTTATGGAAACAGAGTCAGATGCNGGATTGTGCTCGCCACAGATGTTAGATGAACACAAAAACTTCAGGGTAACTATAGACCATTTTTCTTCCTTACAACGCGAAATTTTAAGGCGTCCATTACTAGAAACATTATTCCCTAAAACTTATCTTAACAGAAAAATAGAATATACAGAACCTACCAAAGTACATTATGTTCAAGGATCGTTTATGTTTATTGGTTCTNGTGACTTTCATGACATTGGAGGTTTTGATACCAACCTATTTTTATTTTATGAAGAATCTGATATTTCGAGACGTTTATTAAAACAAAAACATAAATACACCTACCTGATTCCCTCGCTAAAATATATTCATTANAAGAGTGCNAGTATTAAAAAAAGTATTGAAATTAAAATAGAACAAAAAATTTCATTGCTCTATTATACAAAAAAACATTATGGATGGTGGCATTGGAAAATATTGAATCTTTATTATATCAAAAGATACTTTTTTACATCCATATTTAAACCAAAATATTGGAAGCTNTTTGTAATTCTTTTATCGGGCGCACCATTATCAAAATCACTAAAAGAAAAATAAAATTTATTATTTCTGAGTTAACCATGTTGTAAAATAAANCATCCTAACTAATCAAACACAGTTGATANAATAATAAAAAANCAGAATATTATTAAATGATTTAATATTAAAATANCATTANATAATGATAAAAATAGCATTAATTGAAGTTGGAGCAATGCATGATGAATGTTTATATAGTCAAATTCAATTTTTAAAACATAAAAATCATAAAGTNACTTTNTTTTGTCATGCTGATTTAGAACCAAGAATTAAAGATTTCCCTGATCTTTCAAAAATTATATATTTAGATTTAANTAGTAAAATAAAAAAATATTANGCTTGGTATAAAATCCGAAAATATCTT
The DNA here is from genome assembly GCA_002713705.1 of Flavobacteriaceae bacterium. GTDB lineage: Bacteria > Bacteroidota > Bacteroidia > Flavobacteriales > Flavobacteriaceae > Marifrigoribacter. The sequence continues at coordinate 18,091 of PAUJ01000006.1, read as the reverse complement.
ANAGATAANAATTTCTCAAAAGTTATTTTTAATAGNGCAGAAAGAAATATATTAAANCTNATTTATTTTTTACCTACAAAAATAGAGTGTATNGGAACNATTCACAATGCNNATAAANTNATTAAANAAGATTATCAAAAAAAAATATCTAAGCGNTTAAAAAAATATTTAGNATTAAATGATTTTATAAAAGACAATGTTCAAAAAGAAAAATTAACAACCAACAANATTGCATCTTACTANCCAATTTTCTTTCCAGAAATTAAAAGAAGCTTGGTNAAACCCAAAAAAGANATATGGATTACGATNCCTGGNGGNTTTGATTTTAATAAAAGAGATTATACTATTTTAAAAANATGGAAAATCACAAAGGATATTAAAATTATTTTTTTAGGAAACTATAATAATNTAAAAGCAANAAAATTTATAAATAATTTAAAATCACATCCATCATTTTCAAGTTTTATATTTTTTGACAATTACATTTCTAATGAATTATTNCATGATTATATAATGCAGTCAGACTTTATTCTGCCATTAATTCATCCNAATNTCCCATACTATNANCTTTACTTAAANTANAAAATNTCNGGNAGTTACAATTTAGCATTTGCATATAAAATTCCATTNTTAATTGAACAATCCTTCTCTGAAGTTATGGACTTTCAAGAAAATAGTATTTTTTATAATTATAAAAANATAAATAACATCTTCAATTTGATNAATAAAAATTCNAAAGAGTTTTATCANNATCCAAAATGGNAATTTGAATATCAAAAAGAAAAATATTTAAGTTTTGTCTTNGATTCCCAAATTCAGTTNTGATTTTTTCAAACAAGAAATCATATTTAACTTAATGNATTCAANAATACCAATAGAAAAATATNAATCCAACAATTAGTATTTGGGNTATTAGTTGTGATTAAACTATTGATGCGATATTAAAAAAATAACCNTAAACTTATCTTTATTGATACAAATCATAATCCTNAACGCCAAAAATAAAATATAAAGAGTTATTTTTACAGAGAATTAGAAACCGACTTTTAATATGCAAACTGAAATAAANAATTGCCTAAATNTTCTTAAAAAAGGAGGTATTATTCTTTACCCAACCGATACCGTTTGGGGAATAGGATGTGACGCAACNAATTATGAAGCAGTNGAAANAATATTTCAGTTAAAAAAAAGAGCNAACAANAAATCTATGATTTGTTTAGTGAANGATTTTAAAATGCTCAATCAATATATTGAGGAAATTCCNGAGGTGACTTATGATATTATTAAGTATGCAGTCACTCCCACTACTATTATTTATGATCGCCCNTTGCATGTNGCCGAAAATTTAATTGCAGANGATAATTCCATCGCAATTAGAGTTGTTAGAGATGGTTTTGTTGGTCAATTAATTAAAAAGTTCAAAAAACCTATTGTTTCNACTTCTGCAAACTTAAGTGGTAAAGCAGCTCCTAATAATTTTCAAGAAATAAATAAAAAAATATTAGAAGGGGTAGGTCATGTAGTTAATTTGGGCCAGAAAGGAAACTCTAACAAACCGTCATCAATTATAAAAATTACTACAACTGGTTCTGTAACAGTAATTCGAAAATAATTTATCTATTTCAATAAAACAACNTTTAGTGTCAAATTCAAATCACATAAAAGCTTTAGACAATCCAATTTTTAAGATGGTTTCAAAAGCATCATCACTATTAAAAATTGATAGTTATGTCATTGGTGGTTATGTGCGTGATTATATCATGGAACGAGGTAATGCTAAAGATATTGATATTGTAGCTATTGGTAGTGGAATCGATTTAGCACAAAAAGTATCCAGCCTATTAGCTACAAAACCTACTGTATCCGTTTTTAAAAACTATGGAACAGCAATGCTAAAAGCGGATCAGGTTGAATTAGAATTTGTGGGTGCAAGGAAAGAGTCTTATAAAGAAGATAGCAGAAATCCTGCTGTAGAAGAAGGAACGCTAGAGGATGATCAAAACCGCAGAGATTTTACCATTAATGCTATGGCTATTAGTTTAAATGACAATTCTTATGGTGAACTTTTAGATCCTTTTAATGGTATAGAGGATTTAAAAAATAAGATTATACGTACCCCTTTAGATCCAGACATTACATTTAGTGACGACCCTTTAAGAATGTTACGAGCAATTCGATTTGCTACTCAGCTTCAATTTAAAATTGAAGAAAAATCATTTGAATCTATCCTNAAAAATGCGGAGCGAATTAAAATAATTTCTACAGAACGGGTTGTAGATGAACTTCATAAAATAGTAGCTTCTCCAAAACCTTCTATTGGTTTTGCAATTTTAAACAAAGTAGATTTGCTGCATCATATATTACCCGAATTATCAAATTTAAAAGGCGTCGATACTATTGAAGGTCAACGCCATAAAGATAATTTTTGGCATACTTTAGAAGTAGTTGACAATATTGCTAAAAACACAGACAACATTTGGTTACGATGGGCAGCTCTTTTACATGATATTGGAAAAGCTCCTACTAAAAAGTTTGATGAAAAAGTAGGTTGGACTTTTCATGCTCACGAATTTGTAGGTTCTAAAATGGTCTATAAATTGTTTAAAAGATTAAAAATGCCCTTGAATGAAAAGATGAAATTTGTTCAAAAAATGGTATTTATGAGTTCTCGACCTATTGCAATAGCTTCGGATGTAACAGATAGTGCCATCNGAAGATTGGTTTTTGATGCCGGTGATTACATTGAAGATTTAATGACTTTATGTGAGGCAGATATTACTACAAAAAACCCTGTGAAATTTAAAAAATANCATCAAAATTTTAAAAAAGTTAGGAATAAAATTNTTGAAGTTGAAGAACGAGATCATATCAGGAATTTTCAACCACCAATTTCAGGNGAAGAAATTATAAAAACNTTNCANNTAAAACCTTCTCGTGAGATTGGAATCATAAAAGATGCAATCAAAGAAGCAATTTTAGAAGGTAAAATTCNNAATGAATATGAAGCTGCCAAAGTTTTTATGCTTCAAAAAGGAAAAGAATTAGGNTTAAAAACCNANTGAAATGTTAGCNGNNGTATTAGAATCTGAGCGCTTGTTAATTCGTCCTTTTCAATTAGGAGACGAACAGGCACTTTATGCATTGAATTCAAATCCAATTGTTCAAAAATACACAGGAGATACTTTGGTAAAATCAGTAGAACAAGCCAGAGATATTTTGCAAAACATTGTCCTTAAAGATTATAAGAAATACGGTTATGGAAGACTCGCCGTACTATATAAACCCGAAAACAAATTAATTGGTTTTACGGGAATTAAGTACCTGCCAGAAATGGGAGGCGAATCTGATTTAGGGTATCGATTTTTACCTGATTATTGGGGTCAAGGTATTGCTACTGAAACCTCAAAAATGTCCTTAAAATTTGCTTTTGAAAAACTAAAGCTTGAACGAATTTTTGGTTTTGCAGAACCAGAAAATAGTGCTTCTAAAAATGTTTTACTAAAAGTGGGTTTTAAGTTAGACAAAATTGATTATTATCCTGGTGAAGAAAACATTCCAGGAAAAAAAACTCTTCAATGGTATGTGTTAACAAAAAAAGAATATGCTAAAACGATTTAATAAGCTCGCTAAAATATCATTGATTTGCATCTATTTTATAATTATTGCGGGAGCAGTAGTTAGAATGACTGGCTCAGGAATGGGCTGTCCTGATTGGCCAAAGTGTTTTGGATACTACATACCCCCTACTGAAATATCTGAAATTCAATTTCAACCTAAACATCAATACAAATCAGGCCACGTAATTCAATATGAAGATGTTTTTTATTACGCAAAAGAGAATTTTACATCCGCTTTAAAATTAGACTTAAGCAATTGGAAAATCAACACACAACATAGTTATAATTCCTTCGATGTAAGCCATACTTGGATTGAGTATATTAATAGGTTATTGACCGCTTTTGCAGGCATTCCTATTTTAATACTATTAATTATATCACTAAGATTAAGGAAACCTAACAGACATCTAACCATCACCAGCATACTAGTCATACTTGGGATGGGATTTGAAGCATGGCTGGGTAAAACGGTAGTTGACTCTAATTTATCACCCTATAAAATAACAATACATATGATGGGCTCATTCATCATTATTGCATTATTGTTATATGCCATTTATCATTCCCAGCGTCAAAAAGTCATTACCTTTCCTCCAGTATTTAAATATGTTTTAATAAGTGCTGTTTTACTAACTTTTATTCAAGTATTTTTAGGTACACAGGTGCGGCAATTTATAGATGAACAGGTATTGAATTTTGGTTATAAAAAACAGTTATGGTTAGAAAATCCTAACCTACAATTTTATATACATCGAACATTATCCATACTGGTTATTTTAATCAATTCGAGCTTGTATATAATCAATAAAAAACTACAGCTAAATGAACCCTTGATAAATTACATCATGTTAGTGTTAGGCCTTGAAGTAATCACTGGAATTCTTATGTATTATTTAAACTTTCCTTTTGCAACGCAACCCTTACACTTAGTGTTATCAGCATTACTATTTGGATTGCAATTTTATTTAATATTAAAAACAACCATTCCAAAAGGAAAAAAATTAAATTAGTAACCAGCTCCAAAACTAGCTAAAAACCTAAAAAAATATTCATTATTCATGACACTTCTGTTTGCTTCAAGGGAATTGATTTAACTATATTTGTCAAATAATTTATAATTTATGATATATCGTTTTAGAGTTATATTGGATGCAAAAGAAGATGTTTTTCGAGATATTGAAATTAATTCAGAAAACACCTTAGAAGAATTTCATAATAGCATTACCCAAGCATTTGGTTTTGAAGGAAACGAAATGGCTTCTTTTTATGTTAGTAATGAACAATGGGAACAAGGTGAAGAAATTGCTTTATTTGATTTAAGCGAAGGAATGGACAGTATTCGAATTATGAATGAAACATCACTAGATGATGTTACTCATAAAGAACAGCCAAGACTTATATACGTTTATGATTTTTTAAGTATGTGGATGTTTTTGGTAGAATTAGCCGATGTTGCTGATCCCGATCCTGAACAAACATATCCAAATTTAATGTTTGCACATGGTATTTTACCAGATGAAGCTCCAGATAAAGAATTTAAAGCTGAAGGAGATGANGATGATAATGAAGATTATGATGATGACTTAGATCCTGAGGATTATGGTGATTTAGATTTTAATGAAAATTGGAACTAGAAACNTAAACAATACTATTTAAATACCAAAAAACTAAATGATCAACTTATTCGGTGCACACATTAACTCCCTGTCTATTCATAGAGTTGGAAATAAAATTAATAATGAACCTATTTTCCTTTCTGATAATNTTTATAAAGCAGATGATGAATTAACTCCTTTATTAAAAGAATATTTTCTGAAACCATTTAGAGAAAAAGAAGAAAATTATTTTCAATTTACACACGAATCAGATTTAGAGTTTCACGAATTATTTTCAATTACAACTAAAATATTTGATGAACCAAATANNATCCATGAGCAAAGTAAAATAATTACCAAATATTTATATGATCAATCACTTCATCCTCATATCAAAGCTGGTGAAGTTTATATNGTTCACTTTGAGAATNTCCAAATTGATAATGAAAAAGTAGATGCTATTGGAATTTTTAAATCAGAAATCAANCAAGATTTTCTTCAGTTTTCAGAAAATAAAAATCAGTTAGATATAAAGCTAGANCATGGTGTGAATCTCAATAAGCTAGATAAAGGNTGTTTAATTTTTAATATAAAAAAAGAAGACGGTTATAAAATTTTATCAATTGATAGCAANCGTTATGACACTCGTTATTGGTTGGAATCCTTTTTAGGAGTTAATGCCCTAGAAGATGATAACTTTCATACNAAAAAATATTTAAAATTTTGTCAGGATTTTGCTAAGGATGTAGTACTTCCAGCTGAAGACAAAAAAGAAGAAGTGCTTTTTATGAATCGNGCAGTTAATCATTTTGCAAAAAATGATGCTTTTCAAGAATCTCAGTTTATCAATGAAGTAATTAACAATCCAGACTTGGTGCCCGAATTTAAACATTATAAAACGGAACAAGCTCCAAAATANAAAATAGAAGACTTGACGGAATTTCCCATTGCAAATACTGCGGTAACTGCTGCTCGTAAAAAGATNAAAAATATAATTAATTTAGATACCAANATTCAAATAAAATTAGATTTTATAAATTCANATAGCGCAGATAAATTTGTAGAAAAAGGTTGGGATGAAGAAAANCAAATGTATTATTATTTGGTATACTTTAATAAGGAGCATAAAGCATAAAAATTGTTTCTNATAAATATATATTTATAGAATACCAATTCCGTAGTTTTGTAATTTATTAGCATTTTCTATGAAATTTAATATTGTTTCCGATTTCAAACCAACTGGAGATCAACCTCAAGCTATAAAGCAATTGGTTGCAGGAATTAATTCTGGAGAANTGCACCAGACACTTTTAGGAGTAACCGGTAGTGGTAAAACTTTTTCCATTGCAAATGTTATTGAACAAGTTGAAAAACCAACACTAATACTAGCTCATAATAAAACACTAGCTGCACAATTATACTCTGAGTTTAAACTGTTTTTTCCTGAAAATGCTGTAGAATATTTTGTTTCTTATTATGATTATTATCAGCCAGAAGCTTATATACCATCATCGGGCTTGTATATTGAAAAAGACCTCTCTATAAATGAAGAGATTGAAAAAATGCGATTGAGTACNACTTCTTCCTTACTTTCAGGAAGGCGTGATATTATAGTCATTGCTTCAGTTTCTTGTCTGTATGGTATTGGTAACCCTACTGAATTTCAAAAAAATATTATAAAGCTTCAAAAAGGACAAATTATTTCTCGCACTAAATTACTTCANAATTTAGTCCAAAGTTTGTANTCAAGAACGGAAGCTGATTTCCAACATGGAAATTTTCGAATTAAAGGAGATACCGTNGATGTNTATCCAAGTTATGCAGATGATGCTTTTAGAATTCATTTTTTTGGNGATGAAATTGANGAAATTGAAGTGTTTGATGCTCAAACCAANGAGGTCNTTGAAAAATATGAATCCCTAAANATNTATCCNGCNAATATGTTTGTAACATCTCCAGATATATTGCAAGAAGCTATCATTGATATTCAAGANGACTTAACAAAACAACTTGCTTATTTTAGAGAAATNGGNAAACATCTAGANGCAAAAAGATTAGAAGAACGTACCAATTTTGATTTGGAAATGATTCGAGAATTAGGCTATTGTAGTGGGATAGAAAATTATTCAAGGTATCTTGACAAACGATTACCAGGTACTAGACCATTTTGCCTTATCGATTTTTTTCCAGACGATTATTTAATGATTGTCGATGAAAGTCATGTGTCCATTCCACAAGTATCTGCTATGTATGGCGGAGATCGATCTAGGAAAGAAAACTTGGTTGAATATGGTTTTAGATTACCTGCTGCTATGGACAATCGCCCTTTAAAATTTGATGAATATGTAAGTATGCAAAATCAAGTAATCTATATAAGTGCAACCCCAGCAGATTATGAATTAGAGAAAAGCGGTGGTGTATATGTAGAACAAATAATACGACCAACAGGTCTATTAGACCCACCAATTGAAGTTCGTCCAAGCTTGAACCAGATAGATGATTTATTAGAAGAAATCCAATTAAAAGTTGAAAAGGATGAACGGGTTTTGGTTACAACCCTTACCAAAAGAATGGCGGAAGAACTTACCAAGTATATGTCAAGAATTGATATACGATGCAGGTATATACATAGTGATGTAGATACCTTAGAACGTGTTGAAATTATGCAAGACTTGCGTTTGGGTATATTTGACGTGTTGGTGGGTGTTAATTTATTAAGAGAAGGACTAGATTTACCTGAGGTATCCTTAGTCGCCATCTTAGATGCTGATAAAGAAGGTTTTTTACGTTCAGCAAGATCATTAACACAAACGGTAGGAAGGGCAGCACGTAATTTAAATGGAAAAGCTATTTTATATGCTGATAAAATCACAAAAAGTATGCAAGTTACTATGGATGCTACAGATTATCGCCGTAAAAAACAAATAGCTTATAATACCGAACATAATATTACACCTACAGCTATTAAAAAATCATTAGTAAATGCACTAACAAAATCAAAGAAAGATGCTTATACCTTTGATCATTTTGATAATTTAGCTACAGAATCTGAAAATGAATATTTAACAAAACCTCAGCTTGAAAAGAAAATTAGAGCAACTAGAAAGGCTATGGAGAAAGCTGCAAAAGAATTAGATTTTATGGCAGCTGCAAAAATGAGAGACGCTATTAAACGTTTCCAAAAAGAATTAGAAGTTTTAAAAAAATAAACCATGGCTCATCATCCAGATTCTAAAAGATTAAATAAGGCAATTAGTGATAGTGGTTTTTGTTCTAGGCGGCAAGCAGATAAACATATAGAACAAGGACTTGTTTCCGTAAATGATAAAATTGCTAAGCTAGGAGATCGTGCTATGCCAACCGATACCATTAAAATTAATAATCAACCTATTATAAAAAACGAGGAACTTGTTTACATCGCATTAAACAAACCTGTTGGAATCACTTGTACTACAGATAAAAGAATTGAAGGTAATGTAGTTGACTTCATTAAGCATAAAGAACGTATTTTCCACATTGGAAGATTAGATAAACCGAGTGAGGGTTTATTGTTAATGACCAATGATGGTGATATCGTGAATAAAATTTTAAGAGCAGGAAATGAACATGAAAAAGAATACATCGTTAAAGTTGATCGCAGAATTACAGATGAGTTTTTAAAAAGAATGAGTACTGGCGTTCCAATTTTAGATACCGTTACTAAAAAATGTGTTGTTGAAAAAGTAGGCCGTTATGTATTTAAAATTACTTTAATTCAAGGTTTAAACCGACAAATACGCCGAATGTGTGAACATTTGGGATATGAAGTAGTTAGTTTGAAACGCTTAAGAATAATGAATATTCATTTGAAGAATTTAGGAATAGGAGAATGGCGTGATTTAACAGAAAAGGAATTAAAAGACTTAAAAAATTCCTTAGGAGCTTCCTTAAATATTTCAGAAAAACAAAGAGGAAACTAATTTTCATAAAAATCCACGTACCGATTCAGCAATACGTGGCTTTCTAAATTATTTTATGATGTAGTTAATTAAAACTATGCTAATAATTCTTGAACTTTATCAGCAGCTTCTTGAAATTCAATAACACTGTGNACATCNAANCCACTTTCNTCNATTAATNTTTTAGCAATATCTGCATTTGTCCCNTCTAAACGAACAATGATTGGTATATTAATAGTCCCTATACTTTTATAGGCATCTATAATTCCTTGAGCAACTCGATCACAACGAACGATGCCTCCAAATATATTAACTAATATTGCTTTTACACTTGGATCTTTTAAAATCAAATTAAATGCAATTTCTACACGTTCNGCATCAGCAGTACCTCCAACATCTAGAAAGTTAGCAGGTTCNCCACCAGCTTGCTTNATTAAATCCATAGTAGCCATTGCCAATCCGGCTCCATTTACCATGCAACCTACATTACCATCTAGGTCTACATAACTTAATCCAACAGCTTTCGCCTCTACCTCAACTGGATTCTCTTCTCTTATATCTCTCAGAGCTTCATAGTCTTTATGGCGAAACAGTGCATTGTCATCTATAGATACTTTAGCATCTACAGCAATAACACGATCGTCACTTGTTTTTAAAACAGGGTTAATTTCAAATAAAGAAGAGTCAGATGCTACATAAGCCGTATACAGAGCAGACACAAATTTTGTCATTTCTTTNAAAGCCTTTCCACTTAAACCTAAATTGAAAGCTATTTTTCTTGCTTGAAATGGAAGTAATCCCATGGTAGGATCAATTTCTTCNTTAAAAATAAGATGTGGTGTNTTTTCAGCAACNGCTTCAATATCCATACCTCCTTCAGTAGAATACATNATCATATTNCTACCTGTNGCTCTATTCATAAGTACACTAATGTAAAATTCACTTGGCTCAGATNCACCAGGGTAATATACATCTTCAGTAACTAATACTTGNCTTACTAATTTACCTTCNGCACTTGTTTGTGGTGTTATTAAATGCATTCCAATTATTTCACCTGCAATTTGAGAAACCTCATCTAAGTTTTTAGCTAGTTTAACACCACCACCTTTTCCACGTCCACCCGCGTGAATTTGTGCTTTTATAACGTGCCATCCAGTACCAGTATCTTCTGTTAATNTTTTTGCTGCAGCTATAGCTTCAGCAGGAGTTTGCGCAACAATTCCTCGTTGTATTTCAACACCAAAACTGTTTAACATTTCTTTTCCTTGATATTCGTGTAAATTCATAGTATGCTATTTTCCCGAATCATTCGGAGTTGATTTTTTAGATTGCAAAAATAACAAATGTTATGTTCATTTATTATTTAAAAGCNTTGTTTATTATTANTTATAGTGATTTTATTAACAAAATTACATCNATAGAAAAGTTCCAGAAGTTATTNAACAAAATTGTGTGTTTTTATTAGCGAAATTTAATTTTAAGATAAGCCAGANATTTTNCCATTATTATCAATTNACATTCCCTCAGATGCTGGTATCGCTGGTAATCCAGGCATTCGCATCATGTTCCCTAATATTGGAATGATAAAGCCTGCTCCTGAGGCAAATTCAAATTCTCTTACCGTTACCTTAAATCCTGTTGGACGACCCGTTAGCCTNTCATTATCAGAAAAAGATTTTTGTGTTTTNGCCATACAAATTGCTAANTTATCCAATCCTAAATTTTCNATTTTACNAAGTTNTATCAACGCTTTTTTAGAATATTCTACTCCATCTGCCCCATAAATTTCTTTAGCAATAGTTTCTATTTTTTCTTTTACGGGNGCATTCCAATCGTATAATTGTTTGAATTTATTATTTCCATTTTCGATTTCATTTACCACAGCAGTCGCTAGTTCTTTCGTTCCTAATCCTCCATCAGNAAATCCTTTAGAAACTATTGCANTTACACCCATAGCCNTACATTTNTCTTTAACNAAGGNAACTTCNTCATCACTATCCGTAAAAAAGGAGTTAATNGCGACTACAGGATTCAATCCAAATTTNTTCATGTTCTCGATATGCTTTTCAAGGTTAACAAAACCTTTTTCAACACGCGATACATTGGCATCATTGTACTGTTCTTTGGTTGCACCTCCATGATGACGTAATGCTCTAATTGTAGCAACTAATACCACTGCTTTAGGTTTTAAACCTCCCGATACACATTTAATATCCAAGAATTTTTCAGCGCCTAAATCTGCTCCAAACCCTGCTTCTGTAACTACGTAATCANANAAGGTCATTCCCATTTTAGTGGCAAGAATAGTATTNGTTCCTTGTGCNATATTTGCAAAAGGACCTCCATGAATAATTGCTGGATTTCCTTCTAAAGTTTGAACTAAATTAGGATTAATGGCATCTTTTAATAAAATCGCCATTGCATTTTCTGCTTTTAAATCTCTNGCATAAACAGGCTGTCTATCAAAAGTTTGGCCTACATAAATATTACCCAATCGATTNTTTAAATCTGAAAAATCTTTTGCCATGCAAAGTATTGCCATCACTTCAGAAGCTGGAGTAATATTAAACCCATCCTGTCTTGGAATACCATTAGCAGTGCCACCCAAGCCAATTGTNATATCACGTAAAGNNCTATCNTTCATATCCATTACGCGTTTCCAAGCAATGGTTCTAGGNTCTATTCCTAANCTTCTAGTTCGAGATTGAANGTTATTATCAAGCAGTGCAGATAATAAATTATTAGCTTTTTCAATAGCTGAAAAGTCTCCTGTAAAATGAAGNTTAATATCTTCCATTGGTACTACTTGAGAATACCCACCACCAGCTGCNCCACCTTTAATNCCNAATACAGGNCCNAAAGANGGNTCTCTTANNACNACGATGGCTTTTTTNCCTATTTTATTTANGCCTTCCGTTAATCCNATAGAAACTGTTGTTTTACCTTCTCCTGCNGGAGTTGGTGTTAAAGCAGTAACCAAAATTAAATTACTTTNTGCAACTTTANCTTCATCTATTAACTCTATAGGAAGCTTTGCTTTATACTTACCATACATTTCTAAATNGTCNTCAGTGATNTGAAGTTTACNAGCTATATCTCTNATATGCTCCATAGAATTAGCTTGTGCAATTTCTATATCTGACAAAAATATTTTTTCTGGTACACTCATGTTATTTATAATTTATTTTTAAACGGTTACAAATGTAATGATTTTAGCAAATAGCATTTCAAACANTACTAGCTAGAACAATTNATCTTAAGTTTCTGTTTTATTATTGATTTTAACTAAGTCAATAATAAAAATGCTAAAACANTACATTTATGGAANAAGCTATGAAATTAGTTGAAAATTTAAATAAAATAGGTNATTAATTATTCCGTTAATAAATCATTGATAGTTTGATGAACTTTATCACTATTCCAACTAGCAGCTCCTACTTTTCGCATGANGATTTCNCCTTTTTTTGATATTAAATAAGTAGTTGGTAANGACNNATATCCTAGNANATTAGGNGGTTCTTCTAAGGGTCTAAAAANTGNTAAATCATNNCCTTTTTTNTCTAGGAATAAATTAATTTTTTCGGTTTGATCAGAAGTAACAAAATAAAAATCAATTTTATTTTTATAAACATCGAATAATTCTTGAAANTCAGGNATTTCAGCAACACANGGNGGACACCANGTTGCCCAAAANTTTATTAANATCACTTTCCCTTTTGATTCANTTAGGTTTANNGTATTNGANTTGAGGNCTGATAACTTCCAATCATAGTTTATTAAAACAGTTCTATCTTCTTTTTTAATTTCTGTAGGACTTAANNAAATTGTTTTTAGTAGAACCACTTGTATTGGCATTCTAGTTGCTGGTATGATCATCAAAATAATAAAAACAACAAATAATATAGAGCTCCAGTGTTTTTGTAAATACTTCATTGCCTAATTTTAAAATTATTAGTGGCAAATTAAACATTATCGATCAGAAAAAGCCTTGTATTATTTTATTATATTTTGTGATAAAAAGACTCGCGTAGCTATAAATAAACTTATTTTATTTAACTTCACAAAATGCAACNATAACTGAAGAGGAACTGAAATACTTTGCTTGACTTTACTTGGTCATATTTTAACTTTAAAACCTACCATTTTGTTATAATTATTTTAAATTTATCAATGTGAACTTTCATAAAAACAAAAAACTACAAACGATGAGTACACGAAGAAATTTTGTAAAGAAAACTGCTGCTTTAGGAGTAGGAATTGCTTTAGCACCACAGTTAACATTTGGAACTACGAATACCAAAAAAGAAAAATTGAATATTGGACTCATCGGTGTTGGTNTAAGAGGCACCAATCACTTAAATAATTTATTATCTAGAGATGATTGTAACATTATNGCCATTTGTGATATCGATNCAAAAAGAATTTCTATTGCTCAAGATTTAATTATAGGAAAAGNACAAAAAAAAGCAAAGGTTTTTGGAAAATACGATTATGATTATAGAAATCTTTTAGCACTTAAAGACATTGATACTGTCATCATTTCAACTCCTTGGTTATGGCATACAAAAATGGCTAAGGATTCTATGAAAGCAGGAAAGTATACGGGACTGGAAGTATCTGCTGCCAATACCATGGAAGAATGCTGGGACCTTGTAAATGTCCATGAAGAGACAGGTTCTCATTTAATGATTTTGGAAAATGTATGCTACCGAAGGGATATTTTAGCGGTATTGAACATGGTAAAACAAAATGTATATGGAGAATTACTACATTTTAGATGTGGGTATCAACATGACTTGCGATTTGTAAAATTTAATGACGGTAAAACAGCTTACGGAAAAGGAGCTGAATTTGGTGAAAAAGGAATATCGGAATCTGCCTGGCGTACCCAACATTCTCTTTTACGAAATGCCGATGTGTACCCTACTCANGGAATTGGACCTATTGCGGTAATGTGTGATATTAATAGAGGTAACCGTTTTGTATCGATGACTTCTCACGCTACAAAAGGTGTTGGGTTGAATAAATACATTAAAGATGTTGGCGGAAAAGACCATCCAAATACAAAACTTAAATTTAAACAAGGAGATATCATCACCTCAACAATTGATACTGCTAATGGAGAAACCATCATTGTAACGCACGACTGTAACTCCCCCCGCCCCTATTCACTCGGTTTTAGAGTTCAAGGAAGTGAAGGCTTATGGGAAGTAGATGGCAATCGTATTTATATTGAAGGGGAAGCTGAAAAACCACATCGGTGGGATGATGCAACTAAATGGTTAGAAGCATATGACCATCCACTTTGGAAAAAATTTGGAACGCATGCCGAAGGTGCTGGTCACGGAGGAATGGACTTTTTTGTGATTAATGCATTTGTAGAATCTGCAAAACAAAATATAGCACCACCCTTAGATGCTTATGATGCTGCAGCTTGGAGTGCCATTACTCCATTGTCTGAAGTTTCTATCGCAAACAATGGAGAACCGCAAGATTTTCCAGATTTTACCCGAGGAGATTGGGTAAAAAGAAAGCCTTACCAATGGATGAAGGATACCTACTAATTAGCATTTGATATAGATTAATTTAATGGCAATAGCTAAAAATTACCCAAAAACCATACACGTTTTAGCTCCAGCTAGAATTTGTCTGTTCGGTGACCACCAAGATTATTTGGGACTTCCGGTAATTGCTTGTGCTATAAATAGACAGATTATTCTTATTGGAGAACCCAATACGAAAAAGGAATTTATTTTCAACTTACCCGATATTAACTCCAAAAGAAGCTTTTCTATATATGAAAATTTTGAGAACCTTCGAGCCGGTGATTTTTTTGCTTCCACATTGCGAAGACTTAGAAAATATGGCTGTATTCCAAATATGGGCTACTCCATAACCGTTCAAGGCAATATTCCAGTAAACGCAGGAGTTTCAAGTTCTTCTGCAATTGTAGTTGCGTGGGTTCATTTTTTATTAAAAACCTTTGGTTGCGATCGAGAAATTACTCCTGAATTTATTTCTCAATTGGCCTACGAAGCCGAGGTATTAGAACACCATTCGCCAGGCGGAAAAATGGATCAATATACCATTGGTATTGGTAACATTGTTTTTATAGAAACAGGAAATCGTTTTAATTATGAGCTTATTGGTGAAAAATTAAATGGAATGGTATTGGGTGAATCTGGAATTGCAAAAGATACCATTGGTTTATTAAAAAGTTCAAAAACAAATGCTATCAAAGCGATACAAATCATCCAGGATAAAGAAGCTAAATTTGTACTAGAAAAAGCAAGCATAAAAGACCATAACAACTATAAAGCGTTATTGCCAGATGAGTTAAAACCTTATTTCTATGCTGCCATACAAAATCATATCATTACTCAAAAAGCGCTTAGGGCATTAAAAGAAACAACACTCAATTACCCGCTAATTGGCGACTTAATAAATCANCATCACCGCATATTGCGGGATGATTTAAAACTAACNGTTCCAAAAATAGATGCTATGGTTGATGCAGCGNTNGATGCAGGTGCCTATGGAGCAAAAATTATTGGCTCTGGNGGCGGCGGATGTATTNTAGCNTTATGCCCTATTCATTTACAAGANAAAATAAGTATTGCCATTAAAAAAGCTGGAGCAAAAGATGCCTATCCAGTTTGTGTAGCAAAAGGAACTGAAATGATAATAGATGGCTAAAAACTTAGTGATATTAGCAGCAGGAGCTTCCTCCAGGATGAAGAAATCTTTGGGTACCGAAAACCTTTCCGAAGAAGAGGTGATCAATGCCAATACCAGAAGTAAAGCGTTACTAGGTTTTGGAAAAAACAACCGACCTATTCTAGACTTCTTACTATTAAATGCTGAANAAGCAGGCTATGAAAATATANTTATCATTATTAGTGAAAAAAGTGNCTTGTTTAAAGCCTATTATGGTGAAAAACAAAAAAACAANTCTTTTAATGGGCTATCTATTTCTTATGCCACGCAATACGTACCAAAAGACAGAGTAAAACCTTTTGGAACCGCAGATGCCCTTTTTCAAGCCTTAACGCAATTTCCAGAATTACAACATGAAGCATTTACGGTATGCAATAGCGATAATCTATATTCAGTAGCAGCATTANAAGCTTTATTAACTTGTAAAGACGCCAATGCCTTTATTAATTATGATCGGGATGCTTTNNTCTTTCCGATGGAAAAAATAGAACGTTTTGCATTNACCTTGGTCGATNANAATTCTCATTTGGAAGCTATTATTGAAAAGCCTTCTAAGNACAAAGTGAGTAATTATAAANATGCAAAAGGTAAATTTAGGGTTAGTATGAATGTATTTAAATTTACGGGGACTGAAATTTATTCTTTTTTAAAAAATTGCCCCATCGATCCCATCNGAGAGGAAAAAGAACTCCCTACNGCNGTCTTAAATATGATACATGAGTCCAGTTCTTNTATAAAAGGAATTCCATTTGCAGAGCATGTGCCAGATTTAACTTCNAAAGANGATATNNCTATTATGAAGNATTATATANCGAAGCATTATTGATTTNTAATTNATGGNTATATTATAATTTTAATTATCTTTAGNNTTCCTCCCCTATTAATTATTTGTTNTTNTTTATAATTATTAATAAACATCTGTTTATGGGTAAGAATCTTTATCATGTTAAATTAACTGAATTTGAACATCNGGGTCATNCTTGTTTTGNANTTGNNTTTNAGTTTNANACNCNATTAAAAGAACTTATTAAAAGCATTAAAGAGATTGCTTGGAGTNCTNNNAGAAANANNTTTTATGTTTCAAAAAATAAATTAANCCTNCATCAATTATATACTCAATTAANTNAACGAGGTATTTATGTTGATTATTCNCATTTAAAAANNTCNNTTAAAACTAAAAAGAAAGCTTCNACAAAACGAANACCNAGAANGATTAGTGATGAAAAAAAAGAGCTTATTAGATCATTCGTATGTTACTTACGTGGCTTGCGTTTGAGTGAAAATACCATAAGGGTGTATTTTACTTTTGTAGCAGATTTTGTAGAATTTATTGGAGATAAATCGTTGGATGAAATCAATAATACCGATATACGGTTATTTGTCGAACAACAAGTCGTTTATAAAAAATATGCTATAAGTACTCACCGACAACTGGTAAGTGCTATAAAACATTTTGGTCGTTTTTTACCAGATACTAAATTGGAAGTGGAAGAACTACCAAGACCCTCTAGCTCTAGGTATTTACCCACAGTTTTAAGTAAAGAAGAAGTTGTTGATTTATTGCGAGCCACTAAAAACCTAAAGCACAGAACAATCCTAGCCATGTTATATTCGGCAGGTTTGCGAATAAGTGAGGTGATAAATTTAGAATTGAAAGATATTGATGTAGACCGACGGCAATTGCATATTAAAAATGCCAAAGGAAGGAAAGATCGTGTTGTGGTATTAGCAGAAAGTTTCATACCTTCATACAAGAATTATTATATGACTTATAGGCCCAGAAACTATTTTATTGAAGGCCCAAATTATAAAAAATATACAGCTGGGAGTATTCGTAATTTTTTAAAACAATCTTGTAAACGTGCTAATATTGGCAAACATGTAACACCGCACACATTGCGGCATAGTTATGCAACGCATTTAATTGAAAATGGAGTTGGATTGCGTTATGTTCAAGATTTACTAGGGCATAGCAAACCAGAAACTACGATGATTTACACTCATGTAGCAAAGAAGGATTTATTACAAATACAGAGTCCTTTAGATACGGTTTTTATAGCTTTATCTGAAACCGATAAAAAACAACAAAACCAATTGTTATCAGATAATATTAGCCGATAAACGTGCATAAAACTAATGATATAACAAGTTGGCAATAATTAGAAAAAATGAACAGAAAAATAGCTGTCAAATTAATAATAGGAATTGTATTTCTCTTCATTTT
>PAUJ01000033.1 GCA_002713705.1 Flavobacteriaceae bacterium | reverse complement strand
TATGCCAATACCTGGTAGTCCAGCATTTGCAACCAATGCAGCTGTCTTTGATGACGATGCAGCTGGTATAGGTGAAACAAACTTTGCTATCTTAGTATCTCCTTTATATGATATGCCAGCAGATGCGTTATCAATTACTGCATCTTTTAATTATGCTTTACAAACAGTAGGAGCAGGAGAACAATTAGGTTTTTGGGTTGTCGATGAAAATGGAGACACAATACCATTTAATTTTTATAATGAAGATACTGATCCAGTAGCAAGTGGAGATTATGATTTTCTTGGATTTGCTGGACAATCAATTAATTTTGCATTTAGTTATGATGATGGGCCAAATGGAGCCTGGGGATGGGGAGCAGGAGTTAACGATTTAGTTATTTCTGTTGAAACTCCACAACAACCACCAACTGAAATTACATTAGGAGAAGATGGAACGGTAACTATACCTGCTAGCTCTCTTATAGATAATGCTTCTGATGCTTGTGGTGTAGTAGTAACTTCAGGATCTAGTTCAGTATGTGATATAAGTGTTGCATCAAATGGTTTCGAAAATGGATTATTTAATAATGGAGCACCATTCTGGGTAGCTAATCAAGTTGTATTAGATGGTTCTTTTACTGTAACTGCTTTTGAATTAAATCTTTTCCACGATCCAGGAGCTACTATCGACAATGTATTAGTTGTTTATTATGCAGATGAAGGCGGACAGCCAGGTGAAGTATTATTTTCTGAAGATTTAGCACCAGTTTCACAAAATGTGGTTGGAGCGAACTTTGGTTTTGATGTTAGTACGGTAGGTTTAGTACCTACTGTAGGAGAATTAGCAGCAGGTACTTATTGGGTTGGAACACTAGCAACTTCTTCTACAGGAGGAGTAACTGCTTGGGAAGTTTCAACTGTAGCTGACGGCGAAAACGCTCTTAATACAGAAGATGGAATTGCTTGGGGTGCACCTGGAGCAGGTGTAGCTGTTTATAGCTTATTTGGAATATGTGGAACTGAGGATCCAGCAAACTTTACTTTTGATTGTTCTAACTTAGGAGAATCTGAAGTAACAGTATATGTAACAGATCCTTCAGGTAATACAACTAGTTGTACTGCAGTAGTTGAAGTTTTCGACGTAACTGCACCTGTNTTAGTTTGTGGTCCTGGAGACGGAGCAACAACTGTATCAGAAAATTTTGATTCATTACCATCTGGATGGTCTTTAGAGACTGAAATAGGAGTTTGGGAATGGACATTTGGAGCACCTGGTGCTGGANCAGCTGGNGGAACTATACCATTTGATTCCAATGCAGCTATCTTTGATGACGATGCAGCTGGAAATGGTGAGACAAATANAGCATCTTTATTAACACCAGTNTGGAATATGGAAGGTGTTGATTATGTAAATATGAACTATGACTATACTTTTAATGANTTAGGAGCTGGTGAAACNNTTAAGGTAGATGTTTATGATGGTGCAAACTGGGTAAATATTATAACTTATGATGTAGATCAGTTAGAACCATTAAATTCTGGAGTTATCGATGGTACNCCTTTAGCAAATGCTAATTTCCAAGTACGTTGGACATATGATGATGCTGGAGCTTGGGGATGGAATGCTGGAATCGATGATTTCGAAATCAACTTTGCTATCGCACCAACAANTTCTGANNTTANAATAACTTTAGATGAAAATGGAGAAGCTATGGTAGATCCNTATGNATTTCTTAAGNGAAGGTTTTGACGCTTGTGGTATCGATGTGATAGTTGCAGATTATGAAATGTTTACTTGTGATGACATAGGAGCTCCTATTGTTGTAACGGTATTCGCNTCTGATGCTAGTGGTAATACTAGTAGCTGTTCAGGTGAAGTTGTAGTTGTTGATACAATGGGACCAGAATTTACGTGTCCAGATGATCAATCTGTAATGGTAGACCCTGATGGAACTCATACTGTAGCTGATTACTTCGACGGTATGGAGGTTACAGATAATTGTGCTGATGACCTTGGTTTAACTCAAGATCCAGCACCAGGAACAGTATTAGGAGTAGGAGTTTGGGATATAACTTTAACTGCTACTGATGATTACGGTAATTCTACTACTTGTACTTTTGAATTAGACCTTACATTACTTGGAACTGACGATAACGAATTAAACAACGCTATCTCTATATATCCAAACCCAGCTAATGAGCAAGTAACTATCTCTAACAGCTCTAATATTGCATTAGAAACTGCTATGATTTATGACCTTAACGGAAAATTAGTATCACAAATCAATTTGCAAAACATGCAAAGTGAGAAAATGATCGATGTTTCTGCTTANGCAACTGGNGTATATATGGTNTATATTACAGGAGAACAATCAAGTGTTGTAAAACGTTTGATCAAAGAGTAAGCGTCTAGCAGACTCTATTAAATATAAAATCCCTTCCGTGAAAACGGAAGGGATTTTTTTTGACTATTTACCAGTGTAAAAACATTTTGTCAAGAACTACTCTTAACTATGAAATAGGTAAGTGTATATTTTATTAAAAGATTCTAAATTGAGTTTCTATTGCTTTATAAAGAAATGTACTATCTGTTATTATTTTTACTAATGAGACCGTATAGGATAATATATTTACTAGATCTAATTAGTTGTACAAAAAAGTCCTGTTATAAATTATAACAGGACTTTTTAACAATTTTAAAATTTGTATACTTAACTATTCATAGAAATTAAAAATTCTTCATTATTTCTAGTGTTTTTAATTCGGTCGTTAATAAACTCCATAGCTTCAACAGGGTTCATGTCGGCAAGGTATTTACGTAATACCCACATACGTTGGATTACATTTTCACCTAGAAGTAAATCGTCCCTACGAGTACTAGAAGAAGTAAGGTCAATTGCAGGGAAAATTCTACGATTAGATATTTTTCTATCCAATTGTAGTTCCATATTACCAGTTCCTTTAAATTCCTCGAAAATTACTTCATCCATTTTAGAACCTGTTTCTGTAAGAGCCGTTGCAATAATACTTAATGAACCACCGTCTTCAATATTTCGTGCAGCCCCAAAGAATCGTTTCGGTTTATGCAATGCATTAGCATCAACTCCACCACTGAGTATTTTTCCACTTGCAGGTTGAACAGTATTGTATGCTCTCGCTAAACGGGTGATTGAATCTAATAGAATTACTACATCATGACCACATTCTACCAATCGTTTTGCTTTTTCTAACACAAGATTCGCTATTCTAACGTGTTCTGTTGCTTCTTTATCAAAAGTTGAGGCTACGACTTCGCCACGAACATTACGTTGCATGTCTGTAACCTCTTCAGGCCGTTCGTCTATTAAAAGTATAATTTGATAAACCTCGGGATGATTTGCAGCTATGGCATTGGCAACATCCTTTAATAACATTGTTTTTCCTGTTTTTGGCTGAGAAACAATCATTCCACGTTGTCCTTTTCCAATTGGAGCAAACATATCAATTATTCGAGTAGAAATACTAGATTGTCTATCTGCTAAATTGAATTTTTCTTGTGGAAATAGTGGTGTTAAATGCTCAAATGAAACTCTATCACGAACTACATCAGGGCTTTGTCCATTAATTTTATTCACTTTAATAAGTGGAAAATATTTTTCGCCTTCTTTTGGAGGTCTTACCTGTCCTAAAACGGTATCTCCAGTTTTTAATCCAAATAAACGTATTTGAGATTGTGAAACATAAATATCGTCAGGAGATGATAAATAATTATAATCACTAGAACGCAAGAAACCATAACCATCTTGCATAATGTCTAAAACACCTTCACTTTCTATAATGCCATCAAATTCAAAGTCGGGTTGGCGGTACCTATTTCGATTGTCTTTATTGCCGTCCTTACCTCTGTGCTGATTAGATTTATTATTTTCTCTTTTATTATTCTGATTATTATGTCTAGGTTTTTGCTCTGTTTTTTCACGTTTGTCATCATCAGTAGTCTTATTTTGCTGATTTTGATTTGGTTTCTGAACTTGATTTTTTTGACGCTTATCATTCTCAGTAGTTTTATGCTGCTGTGGCTGATGTTGTTTTTGAGGTTGATTTTTTTCGCGCTTATCGTCTTCAGTAGTTTTATGCTGCTGTGGATGATTCTGTTTTTGAGGTTGATTTTTTTGATTGCGATTATCATTTCTTGGAGTGCGCGGTCGAATTACTCTTTTTGGAGTTGTTCTCGGTTTTTGCTCTCCTGTATTTACAGAAGTTTCCTTCTTTATTGGACTTTCTTGTTTTGGAGCAATTACCGCTTCTTTTACAGCTTTTACTGCGGAAGGATTTGCGGCTTGGTGGTCTAATATTTTATACACCAAGTCTAATTTTTTTAAGCTACGGAATTTTGGTACTCCTGAGGCTTTAGCAATATCCTGGAGTTCAGGCAATAACTTTGCTTTTAATTCTGAAATTTCAAACATTTAAAAATTTATATGATTTATTTGATACTATTGAGTATTACTGAATGTAATTTTTTTTTGAAAATTTTATCGAAGACTAAGTAACCTCTATTGAATAGGTTACGTATTGATGTTGCAATTATACAACAATAATTTTTAATTGCATTTAATATTTATAAAAAGATAGTGTATTTTTGTAGTCAGAATCACGACAAATAGATGTTACAAAGAATACAAACTGTTTATTTATTAATTTCTGCTTTAGTTATTGGGGGACTTTATTTATGGTTTCCAATAATTAAGTCCGAAAGTGGTTTCATTATTATTAGTAATAATGAGCCAGTTGTTGTAGGTCTTATTTTTGGATCAATTTTATTGACATTGTTATCCATATTAAATTTTAAAAAACGACAATTACAATTTGTAATTAACCGTTTAAGCATCATATTAAATTTTTTATTACTGGGAGTTTTCGTTTACAGATCACTAACGCTATCCGGAGAGACATTAGTTTCAGAGAAGGGTATTGGGGTTTTACTTCCTATCATTTCTATCGTTTTTTTAGTCATGGCCAATAAGGCCATAAAAAAGGATGAAGACCTCGTAAAATCTGTGGATCGGTTGCGCTAAACCGCATATCTTAGTATATTAGTGCAAAACCCTAAAAGAATGCCATCTTTTAGGGTTTTTGTTTTTTACTTCCGTTGTATTTCAATTACCTCTAGGTTTTGTATTTTGTCTTTATCGATTTCAAATCGCAACATGGTTCTTACTTTATGAAATCCATGGGTGCCAGCTGCCCCTGGATTCATGTGTAAAAATCCAAGTTTTTTGTCATTCATTACTTTTAAAATATGGGAATGTCCGGTTATAAATAGATTTGGAGGATTGCTTATAACTTCTTCTCTTATACCAGGGTTGTATCTCCCGGGATAGCCTCCAATATGTGTGATCCAAACAGCTACTTTTTCACATAAAAAACGATTGTGCAATGGAAATTCACTACGAGCTTCTGCATCATCTATGTTTCCGTAAACAGCTTTTAAAGGCTTTAGCTTTTTAATAGCATCTGTAACTTTCAAATCTCCAATATCTCCAGCATGCCATACTTCATCTACTAAATTTACATACTTTATTATAGTATCGTCTAAATAACTATGTGTGTCAGAAAGCAATAAAATTTTTTTCATATTTAATTTTAAAATAATTTGTTTAGAGCACTTAAACTTGAGTTAGAAAGAATTCGCTTTGCGTATCTTTGATTTTTCAAAAATACAAGATTCAATGCGATATTTTATAGAACTAGCATATAATGGGCAAAACTATCACGGTTGGCAAATACAACCCGATGCTATAACTATACAAGAAGTTGTGGAGAATGCTTTATCAATACTATTGCAAGAGAAAATTCAAGTATTTGGAGCTGGAAGAACTGATGCTGGAGTTCACGCAAAACAATTGTTTGCTCATTTTGATGCGAAAGCCATTGATTCAGTTTCAATTTTAATTTTTAAATTAAATTCTTTTCTTCCAAAAGACATTTCTATACAAAATATAATTTCTGTCAAACAAGATGCTCATGCTCGTTTTGATGCTTTAGAAAGAGAATATGAGTATGTTATTGCCTTACAAAAAAATCCTTTTTCATATGATTTTGCGCATTGTATCCACCATCAACCCAACATTAAATTAATGAATGTGGCTGCAAATTTGCTGCTGATTTATAAAGATTTTCAATGCTTTTCTCGTTCTAATACCGATGTAAAAACGTATAATTGTGATGTGAAAGAAGCGTATTGGAAATTTGAAAATTCACAATTGATTTTTACCATTAAAGCAGATCGTTTTTTAAGGAATATGGTAAGGGCAATTGTAGGTACCTTGTTAGATGTAGGGTTTGAAAAAACATCTATTTTAAATTTTCATGAAATATTAAAAAGCAAGGATAGGAGTAAAGCAGGGTCTTCGGCTCCTGCAAAGGGACTTTATTTAACTAAAGTTCTATATCCAGAACGAATAAAAAAATAATTTAAATAAGATCCCTGTCCTAGCAGGGAATTAGTATGGCAGATTCCGGAAAAGCATTTGATCTAAAACTTTTTAAAAGATTATTGGGGCACACTAATAATTATCGTGGTACATTTATATATGTTGCTATTGCTGCAGTGGTGATGTCGTTTTTAGGTGTGTTACGTCCATTAATAATGCAAAAAGCCATTGATGAATCTATTGTTCCTAAGGATTTAGAAAATCTTGTTTTTTATATTTCGTTAATGATAGGTATATTACTATTAGAGGTCATATTTATGTTGACTTTTATATTTTTCACCAATTGGTTAGGGCAAAGTGTGATTAGAGATATACGGGTAAAACTTTTTGATTTAATGTTAAGCTTTAAATTAAAATATTACGATACTAGTGCGGTAGGTAGATTGACAACTAGAGCAGTTAACGATATAGAAACCATCTCGAGTATTTTTAGTCAAGGATTATTTATGATTATAAGTGACTTGCTTAAAATGATTGTAATCTTGGGCGTTATGCTTTATAAAAGTTGGCAATTAACATTAATTGTAATGTCTATTTTACCTTTAATATTGTACGCGACAAGAGTTTTTCAAAGGGCAATGAAAGTAGCTTTTGAAGAAGTTCGTGCTCAGGTTGCTAATTTAAATTCTTTTGTTCAAGAACGTATTACTGGTATGAAGATTGTTCAGATTTTTACGCGAGAAAAAAAGGAATACAATGAATTTAAAGCCATAAATGAAAAGCATAAAAAAGCTTGGATAAAAACGGTTTGGTACAATTCAATATTTTTTCCTATTGCAGAAATGGCATCTTCCGTAGCAATTGGATTAGTTGTTTGGTACGGTGGACTTAACGCAGCTGAAGGAGGTGTAATAACACTTGGTGCTATTGTGGCATTTATCGAGTTATCTCAGATGTTATTTAGACCATTACGTTTAATAGCAGATAAATTTAATACCTTACAAATGGGTATGGTTGCAGCTCGTAGAGTTTTTGATGTTTTGGACACCAAGTCTAATATAGATGATTCAGGAACGCTATTATTAGAGAGCACCAAAGGATCTATCGAATTTAAAAACGTTCGGTTTAGTTATGTAGAGGAAGAGGAAATAATAAAAGACATATCATTTAAAGTAGCGCCAGGTGAAACTGTTGCAATAGTTGGAGCAACTGGAGCTGGAAAATCAACTATTATTAATTTATTGTCTCGTTTTTATGAAATTAATAGCGGTGCTATATTAGTAGATAATAAGTCTATCAAATCATATACACTAAAATCATTGAGAAGTCATATTGCAGTTGTATTACAAGATGTTTTTTTATTTTCAAATTCTGTTTTAAATAACATAACTCTAAACGATACTAGTATTTCAGAAGAACAAGTTATCAATGCTGCGAAAAAAATTGGGATTCATAAATTTATTAGTTCTTTGCCTAACGGGTATCATTATAATGTTAAAGAAAGAGGAGTGATGTTGTCTTCTGGTCAGCGACAGTTATTAGCATTCTTAAGGGCTTATGTGAGTAATCCAAGTATTTTAATATTAGATGAGGCTACCTCTTCTGTAGATTCTTATTCAGAAGAAATGATACAGGTCGCAACAGAGAAAATCACTAAAGGAAGGACCTCAATAATTATTGCCCATCGTTTGGCTACCATTAAAAAAGCAGATCAAATTATTGTAATGGAAGCAGGAAAAATTGTTGAAATTGGTACCCATAAAGAATTAATCAAGAAAGGAAATGGGTATTATAAAAACCTGTATGAAGTGCAGTTTTTAAAAAAAGAAGCTAGCTAGAAAAATTAAAAATTGATATTTGTTAAGACGATAAATCCCTTTCAAGCAATTCGTTTAATTCTTCAATATCATCAAAAAGCACAAAATTGCCATCCATAATATAGGATATTTGACCGCTTTCTTCAGAAACTGTAATGCAAACAGCATCTGTTTTTTCAGTAATACTTACGGCAGCTCTATGCCGCAATCCAAAACGTTCTGGAATATCATTGTCATTGGTTACTGGAAGTACAACTCTTGTAGCAGTAATAACGTTATCTTCGATTAAAGTAGCTCCATCATGCAAAGGGCTGTTTTTATAAAAAATACTTTCAATAATGGGTTGGTTAATTTCAATCAACATTTCGTCACCTGTACTTTTAACAAAGTCCAAACTATTATTTCGTTCAAAAACAATTAACGCTCCGGTTTTTGATTTACTCATTTTCTTACAAGCTTGAGTAACTGCATCGATTGTTGAAACTAACTTTGAATCTGAAGTGGATCGAAATTGTTTTAAAAATTTTTTACGGGCACTGAAATTGGCAGATCCTAGCATTAATAAAAAACGTCTAATTTCTTGTTGAAAAACAACTACTAAAGCAACCATTCCTACTCCTAAAAACCCTCCTAGAATTTTACTAAGCATTTCCATTTCTAAAAGTTCTGTTACTTTCCAGATAGCATAAATGATTACAATTCCAATAAAAATATTGATTGCCACCGTGCCTTTGATTAATTTGTAGATGTAATATAATAGAAATGCAACTAGTACAATATCTATAACATCAATGATTCTTATGTCTAATAATTCCAATGAGATTCAGCTTTTTGTAAATGTAGTTTTTTATTAATGAAACTTCAAATTTTGTAATAGATTAATCGTTTCAAAAGCTTCTTTAACATCGTGTACTCTAAGTATAGAAACACCTTTTTGGATAGCTATGGCGTGTAGTGCAGTGGTTCCATTTAATGAATCGGCTGCTGTTGTTTTAATTTTTTTCTGAATCATTGATTTTCTTGAAATACCAATCAGCAAAGGAACATTTAAATGCCTAAATAGTTCCAAATCATTGAAAAGTTCATAGTTTTGATCTAACGTTTTAGAGAAACCAAAACCAGGATCTACAATTAAATCATTAATTCCAAAAGATCGTGCTTTGGCAATTCTTTTAGAAAAATAATAAATAACTTCTTTTGTTAGGTCCCTGTAATCGGTGTTTTGCATCATTGTTTCTGGAGTTCCTCGCATATGCATCATCACATATGGAACCTGATGTTGAGCAATTATTTTAAACATATGATCATCTAATGTCCCTGCAGAAATATCATTGATTAATGATGCACCGGCATAAATGCTTTCATTTGCAACATTACTCCTAAAGGTGTCAATCGACAAGAGGGTTTCGGGAAATTCATCTAATAAAATTTTAATTACAGGGAGTAGTCGATGTATCTCCTCTTTTTCTGAAACAAACTGTGCTCCAGGCCTAGAACTGTATGCTCCTAAATCTAAAAATGTAGCTCCTTCTTTTAGCATTTTATTAGCTTGAAGAAGAATTTCTTTCTTAGAGGTCAGTTTTCCACCATCATAAAAAGAATCTGGTGTTAAATTCATAACGCCCATTACTTTGGGTGTTGATAAATCGATAAGGTTTCCTTTACAATTAATTGTTTTCAATTTTTTAAATTGATTTATTTAAGCGAAATTTACGGAAAATATTACAGACCTAATGGCAGATACTTCAAAACAATACGATAAAATTGTAGAAACTTGTAGAAACTTGTTTATCAATAAAATGAAAGATTATGGAAGTGCTTGGCGAATACTTAGATTGCCTTCTTTAACCGATCAAATATTTATTAAAACGCAACGAATACGAGGATTGCAAAAGAATGAAGTGCAAAAAATAGATGAGGGTCAAGTAAGTGAATTTATTGGTGTTATTAATTATTCCATTATGGCATTGGTGCAATTAGAATTAGGTATTGTTGAACAACCTGATTTAAAGATGAAGGAGGCAGTTAGTGAATACGATAAGCATATCAAAATCACCAAACAATTAATGATGGATAAAAACCATGATTATGGAGAAGCTTGGAGAGATATGAGAGTGAGTTCCCTCACCGATTTAATATTACAAAAATTGCTTAGAGTAAAGCAGATAGAAGATAATAAGGGAAAAACACTAGTATCTGAAGGTATAGACGCTAACTACCAAGACATGATTAATTATGCTATTTTTGCATTGATACTTTTAGATAAAAAATGACGCGTTTAAAATAATATAGACCTATGAAACGAATTGTAAACCTTTCCAGAATATTAGTTGGTGTTTTATTTATTGTTAGTGGATTAATTAAATTGAATGATCCTGTTGGATTTTCATTTAAGTTAAAAGATTATTTTGCTCCAGAGGTTCTTGATCTAGAAATATTTATACCATTTGCTTTATTGATTGCTATTTTTGTTGTGATTTTTGAAGTGATGTTAGGAACTATGCTACTTCTGGGCTACGCTAAAAAGTTCACTATTTGGAGTTCGTTATTAATGATTGTCTTTTTTACATTCCTAACCTTTTATTCTGCTTTTTATAATAAAGTTACCGATTGTGGTTGTTTTGGGGATGCTATTAAATTAACTCCTTGGGAATCTTTTTCTAAAGATATTGTATTGTTAGTTTTATTGCTAATTATATATTTTGGAAGAAATTTCATTCAACCAATTTTCACTACAAATCTTCAAAAAATAATAGTTTATCTTACTTTTATTGCATGTATGGTTTTTGGGTATTATGTGCTGCAGCATTTACCGGTAGTAGATTTTAGACCCTACAAAATTGGATCTAATATTTTGGAAGGTATGTCTTACCCCTCAAATGCTGCTCAGCCAATTTTTGAATATCGATGGACTTTTACTCATAATGGCGTTGAAAAAGTAATCGTCACTAATGGAGATTTTCCAAAAGAAAAAGGAGAATATACTGTAGAAACCGTCATGATTCAAGAAGGTTACGAGCCACCAATACACGATTTTACTATGGAACGTGACGGAGAAGATTTTTCTGCTGATTTTTTGCAAGAAGATAATTTAATTGTTGTGATTGCTTACAGTATTAGTAATTCTGAAACAGAAGGTTTTGCTAATATTAAAGAAGCAACTGATAAAGCAATAAGAAATGGTTATAAAGTTATTGGGCTTTCGGCTTCTAGTCCACAAGTAACTGAGGCATTAACTAAAAAATACCAGTTAGACTTTGATTTCTATTTTTGTGATGAAACTGCATTAAAAACTGTTGTTCGAAGCAATCCTTCTTTAATTGAATTACACAATGGAACTATTATTGAGAAATTACATTGGAATGATGTTTCAAAATTAAAACTATCGAATAATAATTAGCAATTGTCTCATTGAGACCTTAGTTCAATATTAAAATTAGGTGTAACATAATACACCTAATTTTATTACTATAATTCTAATAAAGTAACTATATTTATTGGAAAGACTAGTTTAAATCATGGAACAAAACAAAATCCCCAATAAAAAGATTCTTGTTGAATTTAATAATGAATCAATAATTAATGCTGTTAATGAGTGGATTCAAAATGCTGAAAAAGCAAAGGTTAAATACGGACATATTTCTAATTGGAACACCTCTCAGGTAACTACTATGAAGAGACTTTTTTTTAAGGCAACTTTGTTTAACGAACCCATTTTTGATTGGGATGTGAGCAATGTAACAGACATGAGTTATATGTTTAGTAATGCAAATACTTTTAATCAATCTATTGGTAATTGGGACGTAAGTAGAGTGACTTCTATGAAATATATGTTTAGTAATGCTAATGCTTTTAATCAACCTATTGAAAAATGGGATGTAAGCAACGTCAGAAATATGGAGTCTATGTTTAGTGCTTCTGTTTTTAATCAACTTTTAAATTGTTGGGATGTGAGTAATGTACTTAATATGGATCGGATGTTTGCATTTAGTAATTTCAATCAAGATATAGGTTCTTGGGACGTGAGTAGTGTGAATGACATGTCTCGCATGTTTCGCAGTGCTTTTGCTTTTAACCAAAATTTAAGTTCTTGGAGTGAAAATGTTAATGATTTTTTTTGAGTTCAGTTACAATACTCCTCAATGGATATTAGCAAAACCGAATTTCATTAACAGTACATCTTAAATTAAAACCTGCTAAAACCGTTTAAATTTTAGATTAATTAATTTTAGCTAATTTTATAAATTTCATAAAAGGCCTATGTGCTGTGGTTAGCTTTAATATTTAAAATTTAATCATTACACTAATCGATTCTGCTTATAGAATTGTTATAACTAAACAACTTAGTGAGTATTTGAAAAGAAACAATCTGAAGCTCATTTGATAGCTATAGATTATTATATTTGTATTTAAGTACAAAGATATCATTAGCTAATTTGCTAAATATCGAAAACCTTTTAAGCTACAAAGTATAATATTTTGATTATAAAATATTAATAAGCTACGATATAATAATGATTAGTTATTTGCTACAAAAAATAGGATATGCATTTTTTACTCTTTTTGGGGTAGTTACGGTTGTTTTCTTATTGTTTAATATTCTTCCTGGTGATCCAGCTAGAATGATGTTAGGGCAAAATGAAACAGCAGAACAAGTTGCAATTGTAAAAAAGAAATATGGGTTTGATCAACCTCTTAGTAAGCAATATGCATATTATTTAAATGATCTTTCGCCCATATCATTTCATAGTTTAAGCAAAGAGGATCATAGCTACTTTTCCGATAAAAAATATTTAGGGTTTAAGTTATTTAGTATTGGAGAAATAAATATGGTTTTAAAAGCACCTTATTTAAGAGAATCATTTCAGAAAAATGGAAAAAAAGTAAGTACTGTAATTTTAGAAACGTTACCTAATACAATTGTACTTGCAATTTCATCTATTTTTATTGCTATGTTTTTAGGAATGTCCTTAGGAGTTATCTCGGCAATGTATAAAGATAGCTGGATCGATAAATTAATTCAGTTGATAAGTACTTTTGGAATGAGTGTTCCTTCTTTTTTTAGTGCTATATTATTTGCTTGGTTTTTTGGTTTTTTGCTTCATAACTATACCGGATTAAATATGACAGGAAGTTTATATGAAGTTGATGATTTTGGTAATGGAACATTTATCCAATGGAAGAATCTAATATTACCGGCGGTAGTTTTAGGAATTAGACCTTTAGCAGTTGTAAGTCAGTTAATGCGAAATTCATTATTAGAGGTTTTGAGTACCGATTACATTCGAACAGCAAAAGCGAAAGGGTTAAGTGAGTTTTCAATAATTAGAAAACATGCTTTAAAAAACGCAATGAATCCAGTTATAACTGCTATTTCTGGATGGTTTGCATCTATGTTAGCAGGTGCAGTTTTTGTAGAGTATATCTTTGGATGGAATGGTTTAGGGAAGGAAATTGTTGATGCATTAAATACATTAGATTTACCCGTTATCATGGGAGCTGTTATTGTTATTGCATCGTTATTTATACTAATTAATATTTTTGTAGATGTCATTTATGGATGGTTAGATCCGAAAATTAGAAATTGAAAAATTTATAAAAACTATAATTGAACTCATACCTATTAAAATATAACACACAAGATAACTTTATAAAGAAAATTTTATTTTTAATCATCCTATTTTTTTCTNTATGTTCATTAAACGCACAAGAAATTTCATTTAGTGCAAAAGCATTAAATGATGNGCTGTTGACTAATAAAGAAGTTGAAATTACTTTTTCTGAAATTTTAGATTTACATAAGGGTAAAAACATATTAATCGATATTTGGGCAGGATGGTGTAGTGACTGTGTAAAAGGAATTTCAAAAGTTAAAAAAATACAAAAAAACGACAAAAACACGGTCTTTTTATTCCTTTCTTTAGATAAATCGACTGAAAAGTGGCAAAAATCAATAAAAGCATTAAATATTGAAGGAGAG
This sequence comes from Flavobacteriaceae bacterium, assembly GCA_002713705.1. Lineage (GTDB taxonomy): Bacteria > Bacteroidota > Bacteroidia > Flavobacteriales > Flavobacteriaceae > Marifrigoribacter. The sequence goes on along the minus strand of PAUJ01000033.1, from coordinate 7,282 downwards.
CATTATTACATTGCATCTGGTTGGAAAGGTGATTTTTGTTCTAGTTTAAATTTAGATTGGATTCCAAGATATATGGTGGTAAATCCCGAAGGAAAAATAACCTTATACAAGGCGATTAAAGCTGATGATAAAAGAATTAGTAAAGTATTGAATAATTAATTTTTAATTAAACACNTGCCCTGATTAGATGAGGGTTATAAAGTATGAGAAAAAAAATAGTAGCAGGAAATTGGAAAATGAACAATGATTTGGCAGCAACAAATACATTGATTTCTGAATTAATTAAAAAAGAAAAAACAGCTAATGCTGATGTGATAATTGCACCAACTTTTGTGAACTTATTAGAAGCATCTAAACGTTTAAAAGATTCAAGTATTAAAGTGGCCGCACAAAACATGCATTTTGCAAACCATGGAGCCTATACGGGTGAAATTTCAGCAACAATGCTAAAAAGTGTTGGTGTAAATACGGTTATACTTGGGCATAGTGAGCGTAGAGAGTTTTTTAGTGAAGATGATAATTTGTTAAAGCAAAAAGTTAATAAGGCATTAGATGAGGACATGCAAATCATTTTTTGTTTTGGAGAAAAATGGGAAGACAGAAGTATTGGTAAACACTTTATGGTTGTTGAAAGTCAAATTAAAAACGCGTTGTTTCATATAAAAAATGAAAACTGGAAATCTATAGTATTGGCATATGAACCTGTTTGGGCGATTGGTACAGGTCAAACTGCAAGTCCCGAACAAGCCCAAGAAATGCATGCTTTTATTCGCAATCTAGTTAAAGAAAATTATAATTCAACAATTTCTGAAGATGTTTCAATTCTTTATGGTGGGAGTGTAAAACCTGAAAATGCGAAAGAGATATTTGGTAAGAACGATGTTGATGGTGGTTTAATTGGTGGAGCAGCATTAAATGCTGATAATTTTATAGCAATAGTAAACGCATTTTAAAATGTCTCAAATATATATAGAATATCATTTTACAATGTTTCCTTTACAGCCCACTTCNGAAATTTTAGTAGCTCAATTNGGAGAATTGGGATTTGAAAGTTTTACAGAAACTGAAACTGGGCTGAAAGCATATATTCAAAAGAAAGAATTAAATCCATCTTTAATTGATGATATTCAGGCTTTAAATTCATTAGAATTTGAAATAAGTTATAAGGTCGTTGAAATACCTCAAGTAAACTGGAATGCTGAATGGGAAAAGAATTTTAATCCAATTGAAGTAAATGGAGAATGTGCGTTGAGAGCTCCATTTCATCCCCCATTTAATGTTAAATATGAAATCATCATCGAACCCAAAATGTCATTTGGTACAGGACACCACGAGACTACTTTTATGATGCTTCAATTTATTTTAGAAAATGATTTTAAAGAAAAATCTGTTATAGATATGGGTTGTGGTACTGCTGTCTTAGCGATTTTATCAGAAATGAAAGGAGCTGCCAAAATAGATGCTGTCGATATAGATGAATGGTGTTATAAAAATTCTATCGAAAATATAGAACGAAATCTTTGTAAAAACATTCTTGTTTATCAAGGAGATGCTTCTTTTTTTAAAGAAAAAAAGTATGAAGTAATAATTGCGAACATTAATAGAAACATTTTGTTGCAGGATATGGAGATCTATTTTAATGGCTTGGAAGATAATGGAACTTTATACTTAAGTGGCTTTTATAAAGAAGATTTAGAANTAATTACCGAAACTTGTAATAATTTAGGCTTAACTTTCGTTCAAAATAAAGAGCGAAATAATTGGATTGCAGCCAAATTTAGAAAGTAAAAAGCAGTTTATTTTTTATGGGAACAAAAGAGAAAATACAGGAAAATACAGATGTCTTAGAAAAAGAAGCTAACGAACATCAAATTGTTTTGTTTAATGATGATGTAAATACTTTTGATCATGTGGTAGAGACATTAATTTATGTATGTGGTCATACCTTAGAGCAGGCAGAGCAATGCTCGATTATTGTTCATTATAAAGGAAAGTGTATCGTTAAAACAGGTGCATACAAAGATTTAGAAGCTCTTTGTTCTAAATTNCTGCAAGCAGATTTAAGTGCAGAAATTATTTAAAATTCAGTTGAAGATTTTCAGTTTTTTAATTAGATTATCAACAATATAATATATATTTGCAGCCCATTAAAGGCCACGTGGCGCAACTGAATAGCGCACCTGATTACGGCTCAGGAGGTTGCAAGTTTGAATCTTGCCGTGGTCACGAATAAATTAAAAACCCGTACCTAAAATCAGGCTCGCTTGAATTTTTGAGTATGGGTTTTTAATTTTCAAAGCGGAGCTTTGTCAAGAAGGATATAGTCAATCTTGCCGTGGTCACTCCAGCGGAGAATTAGTTAATACCAACTGATTCTCCGCTTTTTATTTTTGCCAAATTCCTTGACAGTAAGGGATTGATGAGGNAATAGAATGTACTCTTTTGGTTTGAACTTTGGCTTTTAACTTGTCTCGTTTGCTAAATAAAAAAAGACTTACATAAATGTAAATCTTTTTTTATTTAGTTTCTAAATCTAAAAAAATATTAGTTAATAACTCTACCGTCTTTATATATTTTTTCTTCCACTAATTCCCCCTCTTTTGTATATTTCCTATAAGGGCCATCAAATTTGTTTTGATTATATGTGTATTCATGTTTTAATTGACCGTTNTCCCACCATCCTTTTCGGATTCCCTCTAATTTTCCATTTTTATAATATCCCTCATCTCTTAATTTACCAGTGTCATACCAAACCCTTCTGAATCCTATTATTTTTCCATCTTCGAATGCTCCTTCTTGTCTTAATTGACCATTTATATGCCATCCTTTTCGCGGTCCATTCAATATTCCATCTTTAAAGGTTTGCAGTTGTTGAATTTCTCCGGTTTCGTAAAAAAGTAAAAGCTCTCCAGTAATTAATGTTGAATCTGTTTTTTGGTACATTAACTTATCAATTTGAATAATTTCATCTTTATTATATTTTTTATTTGATGAAATAGAATCATTTAAAGTTATTGATTTCTCAATCGAAGTCTCCGTATCGGAACTATTTAATTTCCCTTCATTTTGTTTACATCCAAATAGGAGTATCGTTATTAATAGTGGCATTAAATTCTTAATCATAGGTTGTATTTTTTATTATTTAAAATCCAAAACTTTTTTTGTTACCCAAAGGCGATAAGCAAATAGCAGTAATTGCCATTTCTTTGCTTTGGCTAAATCCAGTCGTTGTTTAGTAAAACTAGGTAATAGTGTTTTATTTATTTTAGCAAGTGATTTAAACAAAATCTTTTCCATTTTTCAAAAATACAAATAAAATAATTTTCATTCTAATCATATAAAATGGAATTTTTTTTCATTTTGTTGAGTTTTATTTTTTATTGAATAGTATTTTTTGAATTCTTAAAATGTGTTTTAAATAGTATCTTCGCTACTTAATATAAATGTATATGAATATTGTTTTTATCCTGTTAGGATTGACATTGTTGGTAATAGGAGGTGAATTTTTGGTTCGTTCGTCTGTAGCGATATCATTAAAATTTCATTTATCGAGAATGGTAATTGGGTTAACAGTAGTCTCGTTTGCTACTTCTGCACCAGAATTATTTGTAAGTGTTCAAGCAGCTTTAGATGGATACCCTTCTATTGCTTTAGGAAATGTGATAGGTTCTAATATTGCAAATATTGGATTGGTATTAGGAGTTACAGCTATTATCTCTCCATTGTTTTTAGATAGAGATTTTTATAAATTTAATTGGCCTGTAATGATGTTGTTTTCTTTGGCATTGTATTTTGTTGTAAAATTTGGATATGGTATAGGTAGAGCGGAAGGAATTATATTAATACTTGCGTTAGCGGTCTATTTATTTATCTTAATTAGAAAAGCTCAAAAAAACAGAAAAATTAAAATTGCGAAAGATTCTATTGATATTGATGTGAATACAACTTCTAATTTTAAAATAGTTAGTTGGGTATTAATTGGAGGAACTGCCTTGTGGGGTGGAAGCGAATTCTTAATTGAAGGAGCGGTTAACCTTGCTCTTTATTTCGAAGTGAGTAATCGAATAATTGCAGTGACCATGATTGCAATTGGCACTAGTGTGCCTGAGCTAGCGGCATCTGTGATGGCTGCTTTAAAGCATGAAAAAGAATTATTAATAGGTAATATTATTGGTTCGAATATTTTTAATATTGCATCTGTTTTAGGAATTACAGCTATCATACATCCTATTGATGTATCAGCATCTAGTTTGCCTTTAGTTTTATTCGATATTATTTGGATGATATGTTTTTCTGCTGCCATATACATATTTGCACACCTGCCTAAACGATTTATACTAAGTAGGTATAAAGGAATTATTTTATTTGTAGGATATACCATTTTTATGGGCTTAATCTTCCTAAGTTTCGATTGATAAAATTTATATTTTAAGTTTTTTTAGTTTTATAGTAATAAAATAGGGGTTGTTATTTGTAATTGTATGTTTTTTTAAAATATATTTAATAAAATAGGGGGGTATTTGGTTTAAAATACTATTTTTGTACTTTTAAGAACATTAACTAAAATTACATTAATATGTCCACCCTTAGATTTAGAGCAGTCAATGAAACATTAAATAGAAAACCCATTCCAGTAGAAGAACCAGCAAGGCGCTCTGCAATTTTCGGAAAAAACGTTTTTAATGAATTGGCAATGCGTCAGTTTTTATCAAAAGATTCTTACAATAGTGTTATTGATGCCACGGTTAACGGTTCAAAAATTAACAGAAGTATTGCCGATCATATTTCTACCGGCATGAAAGAATGGGCAATTACAAAAGGAGCAACACATTATACCCATTGGTTTCAGCCTTTAACAGGTTCTACTGCAGAAAAGCATGATGCGTTTTTTGAAACTACAGAAGACGGTCAAGCAATTGAAAAATTTGGAGGTGGACAATTAGTCCAACAAGAACCAGATGCATCTAGTTTTCCAAATGGTGGAATTAGAAATACTTTTGAAGCAAGAGGTTATACAGCTTGGGATCCAACTTCACCTGCTTTTATATACGGTACTACACTTTGTATACCGACAGTTTTTGTTTCCTATACTGGAGAAGCATTAGACAACAAAACACCATTATTAAGGTCATTACAAGTATTGGATTCTGCTGCAACAAAAGTAGCCAAGTATTTTGATAAAAATGTTACTAAAACAATAGCAACTTTAGGTTGGGAACAAGAATATTTTCTTATCGACAAGGCAATGGCATCCTCTAGACCAGATATTACTTTAACCGGTAGAACCTTGTTAGGTCATGAAGTTGCAAAAGGTCAACAATTAGACGATCATTATTTCGGTTCTATTCCAACGAGAGCACTAGATTTCATGCGTGACCTAGAAACTGAATGTATGTTATTAGGTATTCCTGTTAAAACACGCCATAATGAAGTTGCTCCAAATCAATTTGAATTAGCTCCAATTTTTGAAGAAGCCAATCTTGCAGTAGATCATAACTCCTTATTAATGGATATTATGGAAAAAGTTGCAGAAAGGCATCACTTTAAAGTATTGTTTCATGAAAAACCATTTAAAGGAATAAATGGAAGTGGAAAACATAATAATTGGTCCTTAAGTACCAATACTGGGGTTAATTTATTAAGTCCTGGTAAAACTCCAAAACGTAATCTTCAGTTTCTAACCTACTTTATAAATACGATTAAGGCTGTAAATGATTATGAAGAATTAATGCGTTCTTCTATTGCAAGTGCTAACAATGATCATCGTTTAGGAGCTAATGAAGCACCGCCGGCTATTATTTCTGTATTTATTGGAACTCAGCTTACAAAAGCATTAGATGAATTGGAGAAAGTTACTAATGGTAAATTATCTCCAGAAGAAAAGACTGATCTTAAATTAAATGTAGTAGGAAAAATTCCTGAAATATTATTAGACAATACAGATCGTAACAGAACATCTCCATTTGCTTTTACGGGTAATAAATTTGAGTTTAGAGCTGTTGGATCAACTGCGAATTGTGCCACTCCAATGACCGTATTAAATTCTATTGTTGCAAAACAATTAATCGAATTTAAGAAAAGCGTGGATCTTCTTATTGATGAAAAGAAAATGAAAAAAGACGATGCAATTTTTAATGTACTTAGAGAGTATGTTAAAGATTCTAAGCGTATCAGATTTGAAGGGGATGGCTATGGAAAAGCTTGGGAAGTAGAAGCGAAAAAGAGAGGTCTTAGTAATCATAGAAGTACTCCAGAGGCATTAAAAGCAAAAGTATCCGAAAAAACAATAGCCTTATACGAAGAACTAAATATCATGAGCAGAGTAGAAATTGAAGCTCGTTACGAAATAAAAGTTGAAGAGTATTCTATGCGGATTCAAATAGAAGGTAGAGTACTTGGAGATATAGCAAGAAATCATGTGATTCCAACAGCAATTAAGTATCAAAATATTTTAATTAAAAATGTACANGGCTTAAAAGAAATTTATGGTAATGACTTTAAAAGATTATCCGTTGAGCAATTAAAATTGATTGAAAAAATTTCTGAGCATATCGAGAAAATCAATATGGGAATAACTGACATGATTGAAGAACGAAAAAAAGCTAATAAAATTAATTCCACTGAACGCTGTGCAGAAGCTTATTGTAATAAGGTTAAGCCCTATTTTGATTCGATAAGATATCATTGTGATAAGTTAGAATTATTAGTAGATGATGAGCTTTGGCCACTGTCCAAATATAGAGAAATGATTATGTTAAAATAAATTTAACAAAACTTTAACATTTATAATAAAAGGTCGTTTAGCTGTAGTTGAACGATTTTTTTTATAAGATAATCTTAGTTTCATAAAACAATCAATAAGTAATTTCTTACAAATATTAAATAATGATTTGTAGGAATCCCTCCACAGTTGTTTTGTAAGAATTTTACCTATAAATTTGTATTGTTTTAAAAGCTAATTTCTGCTTTAAATATAATTTTCACAACACTATCCCTCCATTGTGAAAAATTGACAATTTATGTATTGCAAGGCATTTAATATTTAATTATTAAATCCAATTTTTATTTAATAAGCGCTTTTTGTGATTATTAAATTCTGAATACAAATTTTATATAAACCAATTTTTAACAATTAACATTTTAACTAAATCAATCAAAAATTATGAAGAAAGTATTTTTAAGCGCAGTAGCGTTAATGATTGCAAGCGTCGGTCTTGCACAAGACAATTACAGTGGCGTCCTTCAGGTCGGTGTTGATAATGAATCCGAAGTAACTCAATTA